>NZ_JBVHLX010000003.1:642896-684872 GCF_055558775.1 Streptomyces sp. NPDC025638
GGCGAGGCGGAGGAACGGCCCAAGACCCAGCCAGGGCCCTGACCCACCCACATCCGGACACGCTCCACCACCGGCACCGACCCGCACCCGGGCGAGGCGGAGGAACGGCCCAAGACCCAGCCAGGGCCCTGACCCACCCACATCCGGACACGCTCCACCACCGGCACCGACTCGCACGCAGGCAAGATCGAGGAGCAGCCCAAGACCCAGCCAGGGCCCCGCCCACCCGCACCCAGTCATCCACCCACCACAGGCACCGGTGGCTCCGGGCGCCCTCCCCGCGCCTCGGACCAGGCCCGTAGCTCATTGGCCCCGACCTCCTCGACCACCGCCTGCAACGCCTGCCGGGCCGCGGTGTCTCGTTCGGGCTCGGGCAGCAGGAGGTAGCGGTCGATCGCCCGGCGCAGGGTCTCGCGTGCCTGCGCGGCCAGCACCCAGCGGGAGCCGGCGCCGTACAGCTGACGCATGCCGGTGAAGAAGACGGCGCCGCCCGCGATCAGCGCGGTCAGCCAGGCGGGAGCATGCAGACCGGCGGCCACGACCGTCACCGATGTGGTGAGGAGAGCGCCGAGTTCGGTGACGTGGTGCAGCCTCCTGGCCCGGTCACAGGTCCGTGCGTAGAACGTCAACTCCCGTCGGGCGAGGGCCAGCAGGGGATCCGGCTCCGCGGACCAGGAGTTGTCGGGGACCCTTCTTCGTCTCATCGGCACATCATCGTGGCCGGGCCCGCGCCAGGGAAACCCCGGGCGGACGCACGGCCGGACACACCGGGCGCCGGCCGTGCGTACCGCGCGTTCATCCCCTGCGCAGCCTCAACGTCAGCAGTTCGAACGGGCGCAGCCGTACGGTGATGCGGTCGCCGTCCCGTTGCGGCGGCTCCCCCTCGTCCCACGCGCGCTCCAACAGGTCCGTGGCCGTGACGTCCGCGACCTCGAAGCCCGCCGTCAGCGTCGCCCTGGCCCGTCCTCCGTGGGCCTCGTGCAGGCGCACCACCACGTCGCCGCTGCCGTCGTCGGCGAGCTTCACCGCCGTGATCACGACCGCGGAGTCGTCCACCGCCACCAGCGGGGCGACCTCGTGGGCGCCGGTCAGCCGGCGTTCCGGGAGGTTGATCCGCCAGCCCTCGCGGACCGCGTCGCCGATGCCCGCGCCCGGTACCAGCGCGTGCCGGAAGCGGTGGACACCCTGGTCGGTCTCGGGGTCGGGGAAGCGCGGGGCGCGCAGCAGGGAGACGCGCACCGTGGTGGTCGTACCGCGGTCGCCGTCGGTGCGGACGGTACGGGTCACGTCATGGCCGTACGTCGAGTCGTTGACGACCGCGACACCCCACCCGGGCTCCTCCAGATGGACGAAGCGGTGGTTGCAGGCCTCGAACTTGGCCGCCTCCCAGGAGGTGTTGGTGTGCGTGGGCCGGTGGAAGTGCCCGAACTGGGTCTCGGAGGCGTACCGTTCGGCGTGCAGATCCAGCGGGAAGGCCAGCTTGAGGAACTTCTCCGTCTCGTGCCAGTCGACCTCGGTGTCGAGGACCAGCCGTCGCTCGCCCGGCGGCAGCGACAGCACCTGGGTGACCCGGGAGGCACCGAAAGACCGTACGATCCGCACCGACCGGCCGTCCTCCCCCTCGGTCACCTCGTCGGTGTCCGTGAGGTCCCTGACCGTGTTGCGGTAGAAGGCGTCGACGTCCCAGGCGTCCCACATGTTCGGGAAGTCCGGGTGGAGTTGCAGGAGGTTGGCGGCCCGGCCCGGGGCGATCGTCTCGCGGTCGGCGTCGATGTCGTACGCCGACACGACCAGGCCCTTGGCGTCGATCACGATCCGCAGCAGGCCGTTGTCCAGCACGTGTCCGCCGTCCGGGCCGGGTGCCAGGGTCGTCGCGCCCTCGGTCTCCGGGGTGCCCGCGCCGCCCGCCGGGATGCCGGCCCGGGCGTGCGGGGCCGCGTTGAAGGCGAGGGGGGTCGGGCCCTCGCCGACCAGGGCCCGCTGGGCCGCCTCAGTGATCGCGTCGAGTTCGGCGGCGAGACGGTCGTACGTGGCGCGGGCCTCGCGGTGTACCCAGGCGATGGAGGAACCGGGCAGGATGTCGTGGAACTGGTGCAGCAGGACCGTCTTCCAGATGCGGTCCAACTCCTTGTAGGGGTAAGGGAATCCGGTGCGCACGGCGGCCGTGGCGGCCCACAGCTCCGCCTCGCGCAGGAGGTGTTCGCTGCGGCGGTTGCCCTGCTTGGTCCGCGCCTGGCTGGTGAGGGTGGCGCGGTGGAGTTCGAGATAGAGCTCGCCGACCCAGACGGGCGGATGGGCGTACTCGGCCTCCGCCTTCTCGAAGAAGGCTCCGGGGGTCTCCCAGACGACCGTCGCCGAGCCCTCCAGATCACGCAGGCGGGCCGCCTTGGCGACCATCTCGCGGGTCGTGCCACCGCCTCCGTCTCCCCAGCCGGTGGGCGCGAGGGAGTGCCGGGCGGACCCCTTGTCCTTGAAGTTGCGGGCCGCATGGGCGATCTCGGCGCCGCGTATGGAGCAGTTGTAGGTGTCGACGGGCGGGAAGTGCGTGAAGATCCGCGTGCCGTCGATGCCCTCCCACTGGAAGGTGTGGTGCGGGAACTTGTTGGTCTGCGACCAGGAGATCTTCTGCGTGAGCAGCCACTTGGCGCCCGCGGCCCTGATGATCTGCGGCAGGCCGGCCGCGAAGCCGAAGGTGTCGGGCAGCCAGGCCTCGTCGTTCTCGATGCCGAACTCGTCGAGGAAGAACCGCTTGCCGTGCACGAACTGACGGGCCATCGCCTCCGAACCCGGCATGTTGGTGTCCGACTCCACCCACATGCCACCGGCCGGCACGAACCGCCCGTCCGCCACCGCCTTCTTCACCCGCGCCCACACCTCGGGCCGGTGCTCCTTCACCCACGCCCACTGCTGGGCCTGCGACATGGCGAAGACGAAGTCGGGCTCGTCATCGATGAGAGCGGTCATGTTGGCGGTCGTACGGGCCACCTTGCGGACCGTCTCGCGCAGCGGCCACAGCCAAGCAGAGTCGATGTGCGCATGGCCGACGGCGCTGATGCGGTGGGCGGAGGGGACGGCTGGGGCCGCGAGGACCTCGGTGAGGCAGGAACGGGCCGCGGCCGCCGACCCGTTGACGTCCTGGAGGTCGATGGCGTCGAGCGCCCGTTCCAGCGCGCGCAGGATGTCCCAGCGGCGCGCCGACTCCACGGGCAGCTCGGCCATCAGCTCGCCGAGCACCTCCAGGTCGATCACCAGCTGCCACACGGTCTCGTCGAAGACCGCGAGATCCATGCGGGTGAGGGTGTACTGCGGTTCGCTGCCCGCGGTGTCCTTGTCGCCCAGCTGTGTGGGCCGGAAGGGGTGGTAGTCGAGGATGACGGGGTTGGAAGCGGCCTCGATGTGCAGCCGTACCTCCTCGCCGCCCTCGACGGGCGCGCCGATGCGCACCCACTGGTTGCGCGGGTTGAGGCCCTTCACCGGGGTGCCGTCGGGCCGGTAGACCAGGCCTTCGCACTGGAAGCCGGGCATGTTCTCGTCGAAGCCGAGGTCGAGGAGGGCTTCGACGGTCCTCCCGGCCCAGGCCTCGGGCACGGTCCCGGTCACCCGGAACCAGCTGGTGCCCCAGGGAGCACCCCACCGGGCGCCCACCGCGATCGGCTCGGGCTCGGCCGCGAGCCCCTCGGCGACCGGTACGGGTTCGCCGGGCGCGTGCCACACCGCGACCTGGAGGGGCACGGACTCGGGGTACACGGCGGGGCGGACGCGTTCGTCGAGGACGCGCCTCAGACGGGCTTCGACCAGGCTGCGGTCGTCATGCATGCGGGGTGCTCCGTTGCTGGGTCGAGGGCGGTTACCAGGTGTGCGTGACGGTCACGGGGGCCGACGCGGTGTAGAGCTCCCCCACGGCCCGCACTTCGAACCGTGCCGTCTGCTCGCCCTGCTCGGGCCGGAGTCCGGGGACGAAGTACGCCCGCTGACAGGTGCCGCCGAGGAAGCGGCGGATGCCGTCGGGCAGCAGGCGGTGCAGTTCGTAGTGGCGTACATCGCCGGGAGCGGCGCCCCAGGCGAAGCGCAGGTCGCCGCCGGAAGCGGCCGTGATCCGGGCGTCGGTGGGGGCGGCGGGGGTCCGGGGCGTGTCTTGGACGGCGAGTCGGCCCAGCCGCCAGCGGACGGGGCCGTCGGTCGCGGTGAGCCGGACGCCGATCGCGTGGAGGGTGTCGGACAGGCCTGTGAGCCGTACGGTCGTGGTCTGCCAGCCGTTGACCGAGTTCACAGCCGCGCCGGAGAGACCAGAGCCAGCGGAGCCACCCGGCAGATACGTGTACGGCGGTGTCGCACCGGCGGTGCCCGGTTCGGCGGTGGCGACGGCGAGCTCGACGTTCACACCCCCGGCGTCGGCCCGATGCGTCAGCTCGACAACCGTGTCAACAGTGATCGGCAGCCGTGTCGCATGCAGGTCCAAGACGACCGGTTGATCGAGTTCACCGTCCACCAGCACACTGCTGCCACCCCGCCACGCGTCCGCGAAGTCGAAGGTGACGGTCGGCCGCTGCCCCGTCGTGCGCACCGCCCATCGACGGGACGGCAGCCGGTCCTGGAGACCGAGGTGGTTCCACGGCGTGTCCGAGGTGACCGCCCCGTCCTCGTACCAGCGCAGCCCGTGCCCGGTGTTGAAGACGCTCGCGAACGGCACCGACGACACGGTCGAGCGGTCCGCGACCGACACCGCCGGCGCCCGCCACGGGTCGCTCCCGTCCGGCCGCGACGGATCCAGCGACCGCCCGGTCCAGAACCGGTCGTCGGCGGCGTGGAAGTCGCCCGGGGTGCGCCCCGCCGGCAGGTGGTTGCGCGTCCACTCGGGCCGGTAGAAGCCGATGGAGGTGACATGAGCTTTGCCGGTCGGCACGATCGCCTCCCAGTTCACCGAGGTGTTCGAGCCGTTGGACTCGACATCGACCCCCGCCCACAACTCATAGCGGTTCCGGCCCAGTTGGACGGCCTTGCGCCCCGAGGAGGCGAGCGTGCCCGAGCTCCACCGGAAGTCGACGAACATGTCGTCGGCGGCCTGGAAGAACGCCTGGTTCTGGCTGTCGAGCGCCCCCTGCCAGCTCACGCTCCCGTTCACGGTCATGGCGTCGTACCAGGTGACCCGCTGCCCCTTCGCCGCGGCGAGGGACTTCAGCTCCCGTACGAAACCGAGCATGGCGGAGCCCAGGGCGCTGTTCCCGCCGCCCGTCTCGGCGTTCACGAACCAGCCGTCGAAGCCGTGGGCCGCGGCCACGGCGACGAGCTGCGCGGCCAGCGGGTAGTGCCCGGCGGAGTCCTGCTGGACGAGGTCGCGGGTCCACTGGAGCTGTCCGCCGTAGGCGACGGGCGGCAGGAAGATGTTGCCGAGGACGGGCACGCCGTGCCGATGGGCGGCGTCCACGATCGGCGCGTTCGGGGCGAGGATCAGACCCTCGCCCGCCGAGCCGCCCCAGAAGACGAGTTCGTCCAGGTACGCCCAGTGGGTGAGGGCGTAGTGGTCGGCGGTGGCGGAGCCCTGGGACGGGTTGCTGGACGTGGGCCCGAAGGAGACCAGCGCCTGGATGCGGGCCTGGCCCGAGCGGGCGGTGGTGTTGGCCGGGGTCGGGGTGAAGCGGGCGGCGAGCGGCACGGTGGCCGCGTTGAAGGCGAGGTCGGGGTCGTCGGCGGCCCGCCAGCTCTTCAGGCTGCGCCAGGTGATGCCGGTGTCCGGGGTGCCCGAGGGGAACGAGTCCGGGTACCAGTAGGAGGCGTACGGCGGGGCCGCGGCGCCGGCCTTCGGGGCCGCGGCGGCGGACAGGGACGGCGTCAGGGCCGCCGCGCCGGCGGCGATCAGCACGGTGCGTCTGGTGGGGTTCACGAGCGGGTGCCTCCTTGTGGGGTGGGGAGTACCTGGTCGGAGGTGACGACTTCGGTGATGCCGCGGGCGGCGAGGTGGTCCTTGTCGTCCGCGCGGGAGTCGAGGACGGTGGTGGGGCGGGCGCCGTCGGCGGTCAGCCGGAAGAAGGCGTCGAAGACGGGTCCGCCGGGGGCGCACCGGGAGCGGTGGGCCGGTTCGGCCGGTACGACGAGCGCCGTACCGCGGGCGGTGGGTTCGGCCCGGGGTTCGCGAGCGGCGGCCGCGAGCACGCGCGCGATGTCCTTGGGCCGCCGGTCGTTGGTCAACAGGCCCAGTGTGTATTCGAGTTCAGGGAAGTCGGCAAGGGTGCGGGAGACGTCGTGGGAGCACCACCAGGTGATGCCCCACAGCTCGGGACAGTCCAGCGCGTTCGCGACGGTCGCCTCGGTGAACGCGGCCGCGTGTGCGGCCGGGACGAGCGGTGCGGGCGCGCCGACCTCCTGGAGCCACACGGGCCGGTGCGGGTCGTCGGCCCAGGCCTTGCTCAGTTCGATCAGATACGCGGCATGGTGCTCGGTCGGCACGGAGGCGCGGCCGTGGCGCTGGGCGGTGCCGTTGAAGACCCACGAGTGCACGGCGGTGACGTCGCCCAGGCGGGCCGAGTGCTCCGGGGTGAACGGCTGGTCGTCCTGGTACCAGGCGGCGTCGTACGAGGCGTGCAGATGGAGCCTGCCGGGAGCACCCTCGGCACAGGCGGCGAGGAGCCGGGACAGCCACTGTGCCGCCTGCTCGGAGGTGATGCGGTCGGGGTCGGGGTGGGGACCGGCGGCGAACTGGTTGACCTCGTTGCCGATCGTCATCCCGATGAAGTTGGGCCGATCGGCGAGGGCGGCCGCGAGGGTCCGCAGGTAGTCGGCCTCCGCCTCGACCACGTCCGGGTCCGTGAAGAGGTTGCGCCGGTGCCAGGTGCCCGTCCAGGCGGGCAGGAAGTCGAAGCTGCTCAAGTGCCCCTGCAGTCCGTCCACGTTGACGCCGAGTCCGCGCTCGGCGGCCGCGTCGGTGAGCGCGAGGAGCTGCTCCACGGCACGCGGCCGGATCAGTGCGCGGTTCGGCTGGAAGTACGGCCACAGCGGGAAGACCCGGATGTGGTCCAGGCCCAGTGCGGCGATCGAGTCGAGGTCGGCGCGTACGGAGTCCGGGTCGAAGTCCAGCCAGTGGTGGAACCACCCTTCGCTCGGGGTGTAGTTGACGCCGAAGCGCACGGCAGGAGGCATGCGGTGTCCTTGCGAGCGGTGATCGGGGTTCAGCCCTTGACGGCGCCCTCGCCGACCCCGCGGAAGAAGTACCGCTGGAGACAGGAGAAGAGGGCGATGAGCGGTGCCACGGCGATGACCGTGCCGGCGGCGACGAGCCGTTCGTCGCCCGCGAAGGTGCCGTGCAGATAGTTGAGCCCGATGGTGAGGGTGAACTTGGACGGGTCGCTGAGCACGATGAGCGGCCACAGGAAGTCGTCCCAGGCGCCCATGAAGGCGAAGATCGCGACGACGGCGAGGGTCCCTTTGACCGAGGGCAGGGCGATCCGCAGGAACCGCTGCCAGGCGCTCGCACCGTCGACGAAGGCCGCCTCCTCGATCTCGTACGGCAGGTTGCGGAAGGCGTTGCGCATCAGCAGGACGTTCATGGCGCCGACGGAGCCGGGCAGGACGACGCCGATGAGGGTGTTGTTGAGGCCGAGTTCGCGCATGGTGGTGAACTGGGCGATCACGATGCCCTCGACGGGCACGAGCATCGCCAGGACGAAGACGAGGGTGGCGACCCCGCGGCCCCGGTAGCGCAGCCGGGCCAGGGCGTACCCGGCGAGCGCCGAACCGACGCAGTTGGTCAGGACGTTGGCGCCGGCGACCTTCAGCGAGTTGAGGGCGTAGTCCCAGACGGGGATGGTGTCGGCGACCCGCGCGTAGTTGTGCAGGGTCGGGTGGCCGGGCAGGAACGTGGGCGGGGAGCTGAAGATGTCCTCGGTGGGGCCCTTGAGCGAGGTGGACAGCTGCCACAGGAACGGTCCGACGGTGAGCGCGAGCACGATGAGCAACAGCGTGTAGCGCAGCACCAGTTCCCACACCCGGATGCGGCGTCCGTGCTCGTCGGTGACCCGGGTCTCCCGGGCGGCGGCGGGCGCCCGCGGGGGCCGTACCTTCTCCATGACGCTCATGTCTCGTCCCTCCGGTCGGCGCGCAGGACCAGCAGCATCAGTACGACGGTCACGGCGAAGACGACGACCGACAGGGCGGATGCGTAGCCGACGCGGCCGGTCAGGCCGGTGCCGGTGCGCTGGACGAGCATCACGAGGGTGGTGTCCTCGCCGGCCGGGCCGCCGCTCGGGCCCGCCATCAGATAGACCTCGGAGAACACCTTGAAGGCGGCGACCGAGGAGAGCGCGGCGACCAGGACCATGGTCGAGCGCACGGCGGGCACGGTGACCGCGAGGAAGCGGCGCACCGGGCCCGCGCCGTCCACCGCCGCGGCCTCGTGCAGTTCGCGGGGGACGTTCGCCAGCGCGGCCAGATAGATGATCATGTAGTAGCCGAGGCCCTTCCAGACCGTGACGGCCATGGCGCTCAGCAGGAGCAGCCACTGGTCGCCGAGGAAGCCGACCCGGCCGATCCCGACCGTCTCCAGGAGGGAGTTGACCATCCCGCGTTCGTCCAGCAGCCACACCCAGATGAGCCCGACCACGACGATCGACGCGACGACCGGGGTGTAGAAGGCGGACCGGAAGAAGGTGATGCCGGGGATGTTCTTCTGCACGAGGAGGGCGAGCAGCAGGGGCAGGACGACAAGCGCCGGTACGACGCCGAGGACGTACAGGGAGCTGTTGCGCAGCCCGGTCCAGAACATGTCGTCGTGGAGCAGCTCACGGAAGTTGGCGAGGCCCACGAAGCGGCCCGGGATCAGGGTGCGCCGGTCGGTGAGGGAGTTGTAGAGGGTGGAGAGGAAGGGGTAGAGCACGAAGGCGCCCGTGACGAGGAGCCCCGGGGCCGCGAACAGCCAGGGGCTGGTGGGCAGTTGGCGCCGCACCGGGGAACGTACCGTGAGATCCGCCATGCCGGTTCAGCCCTGCTGCTGAAGGAGCCGGTCGCAGGCCTTGACAGCGTTGTCAAGAGCCGTCTTGGGGCTCTCCTTGCCCTGCAGCGCCTTGGCGACCTCGTTGCGCAGCGCGGTCTTCATCTGCTCGCTGAACAGCACCGGTGTGTAATTGACCGCGTTCTTCAGGGACTTGGCGGCGGCGATCCGTACCTTCGTCCCGTCGGTCCCGTCCTCCTTGGTGAAGTACGGGTCGTCGAGGGAGCCGGCGGTGCTCGGGAAGATGGCGACCTTCTTGGCGAAGGACATCTGGTTCCGCGCGTCGGTCACATAGTGCGCGAAGGCGACCGCGGCGGGCGTGTGCTTGGTGCGGGAGTTGACCATCACGCCCATCACATACATGTTGACGTGGCCGGTGCTGGTGATCTGGTCGGTGATGCCGATGTTCCGGTACAGGTTCGGCGCCTGCTTCTTGAAGTTGCCGAGGTCGAGGGCGCTGCCGGGGTTCATGGCGACGGCCTCGGTGAGGAACTTCTTGCCGGAGGACTCCGGGGTCGCGGTCAGGGCCTGCGGGTCGAGCGCCTTGGCGTCGTACAACTCCTTGTACTTGGTGAGGAGTTCGACGCCCTTGGCGTCGTTGAAGGCGAAGCCGGTGCCCTGCTGGTCCATGAGCTCGACGCCGTAGCGGCCGAAGTCCTCGATCGTGGGCACGTTGGCGAGGGTGGCGACCTTGCCGTCGCTCTGCCCGGCCAGCTTCAGGGCGTCGGCGAAGAGTTCGTCGTAGGTCTTGGGGGGCTGTTCCGGGTCGAGCCCGGCCTTCTTGAACAGGGACTTGTTGTAGAACAGCGGGCCGGTGTTCAGATACCACGGGAAGGCGTACGTCCCGCTCGTCCCCGGTATCCGGTGGCTCGCCCACGCCCCGTCCAGGTACTCGGACTTGTACTTGGCGGCAGCCTTGTCGAGGTCGAGCGCGAGGCCCGCCCTGGCCAGCGGGGCGACGAGGTCGGGTGAGACGTTGACGACGTCGGGCAGGGTGCCGCCGGCGGCGTCGGCGCTTATCTTGTCGGCGTATCCCTCGGCGGGCTGGTCGATCCACTTGACGTGAGTCCCGGGGTACTTCTTCTCGAAGGCGGCGATCACGCCCTCGAAGTAGGACTTGAAGTTGGCGCGCAGATTCCAGGTCTGGAAGGTGATGTCGCCCTCGACCTTGCCGGAGGCGTCGGTCGATCCGCCGCCGTCGTCGCCGGAGCCGCAGGCACTCAGCGGCAGGACGAGGGCGGCGACGGCGGCAGCGGCGAAGGCTCTGCGGGATGTGGGCACGGTGACACGGCTCCCTTGGCGGCGTCGGCGGCTGGGACGCCAGCGACCATGCCCGCGGCGTTTGGGAGAAGTCAATGGATTGGCCGCAGCTAAAGAAATTTCGCTGACATTAGTGCAGGTCAATGCGGTGTGGCTGAAAACTTGCGATGGATCGCTAATGCGCTTTAGGGTTCTTGCACTCAAGCGCATTAGCTGTAATCCGCGCAGAAATGGGAGCAACGTGACAGCCAAGCGTTCCCCCGCCCGCCGGCCGACGATGAAGGACATCGCGCAGCGCGCCGGTGTCTCCGAGAGCGCGGTGTCCTTCGCGCTCAACGGCCGTCCGGGCGTCTCCGAGGTCACCCGCGACCGGGTGCGCCGGGTCGCCGAGCAGCTCGGCTGGCGGCCCAGCACGGCGGCCCGCGCCCTGTCCGGGGAGGGCGCGGCCACGGTCGGCTTCGTCCTGGCCCGTCCCGCCCACACGCTCGGCGTGGACTCCTTCTTCCTGCAGCTCGTCTCCGGGATCCAGGAGGTGCTGGCGGAGCGTCATCTCGGGCTGCTGTTCCAGGTGGTGGAGGACGTCGCCGACGAGTGCGCGGTGTACCGGCGCTGGTGGGCCGAGCACCGGGTGGACGGTGTGCTCGTCGTGGACCCGCGCGCGGACGACCCGCGCCCCGACCTGCTGGACGAACTCGGCCTGCCCGCCGTGGTGATCGGCGGCGCGCCCGACGAGCGCCACCCGGGGCTGTCGACGGTGTGGGCGGACGACGCGGGCGCGATGGCCTCGGTCGTCGACGAGTTGACCGCCCTCGGCCACCGCCGGATCGTCCACATCGCCGGACTGCCCGGGCTCGCGCACACCCAGCGCCGCATCCGCACGCTGCGCGCCGAGGCAGAGCGGCGCGGCCTGACCGGGGTGACGTCGGTGACCACCGACTACTCGGACGCCGAGGGCGCGGCCGTGACCCGTCGAGTCCTGCGCGGCTCCCCTCCCCCGACCGCCCTGATCTACGACAACGACGTGATGGCCGTCGCCGGTGTCGCCGCCGCTGCCGAACTCGGCTTCTCCGTGCCCGCGGACGTGTCCGTGGTGTCCTGGGAGGACTCGGCGCTGTGCCGCATGGTCAAGCCGTGGCTGTCGGCGCTGTCCCGGGACAGCGGGGAGTTCGGGCGTACGGCGGCACGCGAGCTGACCGCGCTGCTGGACGGGGGCGCGGCGCGCGCGGTGCGGGTGCCGGTGCCGCGCCTGACGGTCCGTGGCAGCACCGCGGCCGCCGCTCGCTACGATGAGCCGTCCGTCTGAAGTCGGCCACGGGGGAAGGAACATGGGATTGGACGAGGGCGCGGAGACGATGGTCCCGGTCGAGATCGACGGCCAGACGGTGCTGATGTCGGTCGCTCCCGGCGGCCGGCAGCCGGGGCTCGACCTGGGTGAGGAACAGGAGATCGGCTGGCGCCGCCCGCGTCTCGAACCGGTGCTCGACGGCCTGACGGCGGTCGCCCGTGCCATGGGCACGCGGCTCCAGCAGACGGGGGCGTCGAAGGCCACCGTTGAGTTCGGCTGCGACGTCTCCTTCGACACCGGACAGTTCCTGGCGGTGGTGGGCAAGGCGTCGTCCAGGTCCACCTGGAAAGTGACCCTGGAGTGGAGCGCGCCGGAGGCTCCGGGAGCGTAGGGGTGGCCGGCTGGAGGGAGTTGCTGGAGGCGGCGACCGTCGCGCTGGACCTGCCGGAGGCGGGCTCCGGCGGAACCGGCTTCGTGATCGCCCCGGGCGTCGTGGTGACATGCGCCCATGTCGTGTCAGGGCCGGGCGGCGTGCGCGGGCGTATCGGCGCGGGCGCCGAACTGACGCTCACGGTGTCGGACGACGAGCGGTACCGGGCGGTGAACGGCCTGGACATCGCGTTCCTGCGCTTCACTCCGCAGGCGTCCTCGGCGCCGTGCGCCCTGACTTCCCCGTACGTCGAGTTCGGCGACCGCATGTGGGCCTACGGCCATCCCAGGGGCGACTACCGCGCGGGCCAGTGGGCCGGCCTCGAATACCAGGGCGACTCCCGGCTCTCCTTCGACGGCGCGATGCCGATGCCGCGCGGCTACGGCACACCGGTCGGCGAGGGCTTCAGCGGCAGCCCGGTCGTCAACGAGCGCACGGGCGCGGTGTGCGGGATGCTGGCGCGCTCCAACAAGGCGGGCAGCGCGCACCTGGTCCCGATCTCCGAGGTCGTGGCCCGCTGCCCGGTTACGCAGGCGCCGGTTGCCTGGCTGGGGACGCTCACGGACGAACAGCTGCGCGCGGGCGGGTTCAGGTATCCGGGCGCGTTGTTGCGTGACTACCTGGAGGCGGCGCGGGAGGCCGCCGACGAGCATCCCTACGCCGCCCTGCTCACCGATTCCGGCGGCATCCCGCTGTCCACGGTCTACGTCCGCCAGGAGGCCTCGCACACCGAGGACCGGGCCGAGGAGAGCCCCGGCCACCGCCCGGCCGGCCGCAGCAGGTCCGCCGCCGGGCGTGTGCTCGCCGAGCACCGCCATGTGCTCTTCACCGGAGGCGCCGGCAGCGGCAAGTCGAGCCTGCTGCGCCGTCTGGTCTTCACCGCCGCCTCCGAATGGCTCGGGGACCCCGGCCTGGCACCCTCGTACGTCCCGGTGCTGGTCGCCGCCGACCAGTTGTTGGACCGCCCGCTGCCCGAGGCGCTGGCCGATGCGCTGGCGCGGGATCTGCCGGGTCTGCGCCGCTCGCCGGCACCGGAGCTCTTCGAGAACGGGCCGGTGCCGACGGTCGACTGGCTCGTCTGCGTCGACGGGCTCGACGAAGTGCTGGACCCCGGGGACCGCGGCAGGGTCATCCGGTTGATCCAGCGGTGGGCGCGTGAGCCGTATCTGCGCTTCGTGGTGGCCAGCCGGTCGCTGGTGACGGCGGAGATGAACCGGCTGGACGAGCTGGAGCGGTACACCCTGCTCGAATTGGACGACGACGAGATCGAGCAACTCGCCCACGCGTGGTTCGAGGCGCTCGACGTCGAGGACGCGGGGCGGCGGGCGGGCGCGCTGGCCGGCGACCTGCGCCGCGGACGGCTCGCCGAGGTGGCGCGCAATCCGCTGTACCTGACCATGGTCTGCGCGGTCGCCGCCGTGCGGGACCTGCCGCGCAACCCCGCCGGGCTCTACGCGCGGTTCATCGGCATCCTCCGGCAGAAGGGAGCCCAGCGGCTCGTACGGAGCGACCCGGCCGTCCACGGCATCACACCCCTGCTGCTGGAGCGCGTGTACGACGCCCTGCATCCGGTGGCGGAGCTGAGGCAGCGCGGGGACACCCGCTCGCTGCTCGACCAGGTCCTCGAACTGCTCGCCGACCACGACCCGCCCCATGCCGCGACGCGGGAGACCGTGCTGCGCGCGCTCACGTTCACCGGTCTGGTGCGACAGCGCGGCGAGGACCTCTACTTCCTTCACCACACCGTCCAGGAGTATCTGGCCGGCCATGCCCTGGCCGACCGCCTCGACCCGAAGGATCCGGAAGCCCTGCGCACGGTGCGCGAGGCGATCGCGGCCGAGCGTCCCAACCAGGCCCTGTTCATGGCCGCCCGCTGGCACGAACAGGGCATGCCGATCGCCGAGTTCCTGCGCACGGTCGTGGACGGGGGCGGCTGGCGCGACCTGTTGCTGTGCGCCACGATCCTCAGCGACGAACTCGTCACGGACGAGCGGCTCACGGTGCGGTTCACCCGGGCCGTGCTCAAGCTGTACGGCGGCGGCGACGTCACCGTGGGCGACCTCGACGTGGACACGGTGCTGGACCGGTTGTACGCGGTGCTCGATGCTCCGGGCCTGGTCGACGTCATCGGCGATCCCACGGTCCCGCACTGGGCGCGCTCCGGGGCGCTGAGGCACTACGTGCGGCGCGGCGCGGAGCAGGCCGCGGCCCTCGCCGCCGAACTCGCCGACGACCCGGATCTTCCGGCCGACCTGCGGGTCGTGGCGGCCACACACCTCGCGCGGGCGGGCGATCCCGAGGCCGCGTGCCGTCGCCTGATGGCTCTGGCCGGGGATCGCGACCATGTGCCGGAGACCCGGCAGGAGGCCGCCGTCGCGCTCCTCGCACTGGACGAGGCCGCGGGAACCGACGCGCTCGCCCTGCTCCTGCGCACCGCGGACTTCCCCCGGCCGTACGTCGAGAACCTGCTGCGGCTGCTCCCCGACGACCTGCCGCCGCAGACGTGCGTGGCGCTCACCGACGCCCTGGCCGGGCATCCCCTGCAGGCCGAGGACCCGCACATCATCGACTATCTGAGCGGCGTTCTGCTGGTGCGCGCCTGGCCCGATCTCCTGGAGGAACTGTGCGCGGACCCCACGGTTCCGCTGTATCTGCGGCACCGGGCCACCCAGTACTTCCCCGGACACCGGGGACACCCGGACCAGGAGACGATGCGTCTGCTGTGCACACAGGTCGTGGAGAGCCCGGGGTCGTCCGAGGACGCGATCGCCATCGCGGTGGACAGCATCCACGACGCGGCCCTCGTCGAGCGCGTGGCACGCGACGGCCGGCTGAGCCAGTACACCCGGCTCCGGGCCGTCGGGCGGCTGATCCGGCTCGACCGGCCGGCCGTCGCCGCCGAATGCCTCGGCGCTCTCTCGGTCGACGGCTGGCACCTTCCGCGGGTCTCGGAACTCCTGCGCGAACTCGGGGAGTCGGTCCGATCCCGACAGATCCTGGTCGACGCCTTCGAGGATCCGCGCAACACGGTCACCGACCGTCTCAAACACGTCTCCTCGCTCATCGGCCTGGGCGCCTCGGACCTGCTGCGGACGCCCTTGCGGCGCATGGCCGAGGACACCGGTGTCGCGGCGGCGGACCGGCTCGAAGCGGTGGAGGCCCTGGGGGACGTCGACCCTGCCGTCACCGCCGGTCTGCTCCACGGCATCGCGGCGGACGACGCCGTGCCGGGACGGGTGCGCCGCGACGCGGCAGCCCAACTGCTCAAGACCGGTGACCGAGGCGCCGCCTCGGCTCTGCTGCGCCGCATCGCCGAGGACACCGGCGTCGGCCTGCTCGACCGCATCAGGGCCCTCGACCACCTGGCCGACGTCGACCTGCGAGCCGCCGCCGAGATCCTGCACCGCGTCCTCGACGAGGCAGGGCTGCCCGACGAGCACCTGTGGCGGCTTCTCGCCCTGGCCGATGCCATGACCCCGGACGTGACGCTGCGCAGGCGCCTGGACGCCTTGATCGACGACGTGACGGTGCCCACGGAATCGCTCCTGGACATCGAGGACGAGTCCCTGCTGCAGGTCGCCGTCGTCGTCCCCCGCCTCCGGGACACCCTGACCCGGATCGCGGAGGATCCCGCGGCCGAGCCGTGGGCACGCACCCGGGCTGCCGGCGCTCTGCTCGGGCTGGTTCCGTACCCGCGCTGGAAGGACCTCATGGCCGGGGTCAGCCCGGACCCCATGCACGTGCTGAGCCTCCATCTGACCCTGGGCGGAACCGGATCCTCCGCGTACGACCCGGCGGTGTGGCAGACCCTCGCGTTCGCCCAGGGCGAGGAGGCCGTGATCGTCCCGGTGGGCGCGCTGGCCGGCGTCGATCCTCGTGGGGCCGCGGCGTACTGGACCGAGTCCGTCGAGCGACGGCGCCCGGAAGCGGTCACCCGGCTGGGCCATCTGTGGCTACTGGTGCACGACGAGGGCACCTCGGAGCGGGTACGGGAGCAGCTCATCTCGTGGGTGCGTGACTCCGCGGCGCCCCTCGCCGAGCGGATCGCAGCGGTGACGACCCTCGGCGCGAGCCTCGACGAGTCCTGCCACATCCTCGCCACCGAGCACACCACGCCACCGGAACTCCGGGTCGCCATCTGCGAGCACCTCCCCGCGAGCGGCGCCCTCAACCGCATTCCCGTCGTCCGTGCCCTGGCCGCGGACACGGACTGTCCGGTTGACGTCCGCGCGCGGGCCGCCGCTCTGCTCGCCGAGGACCTGGGCGAACCGGGCCGGGTCGTTCTGCGCTCGCTCTCCGGTCCCGGCACGACGGACCCCGAGGCCCATCTCGGCGTGGCTGCCGCCTGGGTGAAGCTGGACGTCGGGTGCGAGGCGGAGGCCGCCTACCGCCGGGTCGTGGAGGACGGACACGCACACGCCCGCCACCGTGTCCTGGCGGCGGACGGGCTCATGAGGTGGCGTTCGGCACGCAACCGGGCGCGGGAAGTGCTGCGTTCCGTGCTCGCCGACCAGGACGTGCCCGTCACCGTGCGGATCGAGGCGGCCGAGAAGCTGATCGCGGCGCACGAGGTCGCCGACGCGCACGTCGGGCTGCTGCGGCTGGCGTCGGCCCCGGAAGCGACCCCGGAGGAACGGTCTCGCATCGCGGACCTGCTGCCCGCCGACCTGCGGGCGTACATCGAGCGCAGGGGATGACCGGCGGCTCGACAGGCACCCCGGCCCCGACGACCTCTCGACGCGCCGCGCGCGACCGTGCACAGTTCTCCCTACGTACCGACCGGTACGCGCCCGCGCACCACCCCGCACCCTCCCTAGGAGCGCCCGTGACCAGCTGGATCGGCCGGACCGCCGCCGAGATCGCCGCCGCCGTACGCGAGAAGCGGGCCGCTCCCCGGGAGGTGGTGGCGGAACACCTGGCGCGGATCGAGCGCCTCGACGGCCGCATCGGCGCGTTCCGCAAGGTGCTGGCCGACTCGGCGCTCGCGGCCGCCGACGAGCTGGCGAACCGCTCCGATCTGGCCGAACTCCCCCTGGCGGGCGTGCCCGTGGCGGTCAAGGACAATCTGGCCGTGCGCGGCGAGTCCACCCTCATCGGCTCGGTGGCGACCCCGGACACACCGGCCGGCGACGACCATGTCACCGTGGCCCGGCTGCGGGCGGCGGGCGCGGTGGTCGTGGGCCTGACCAATGTGCCCGAGCTGTGCATCTTCGGCACCACGGAGGGCGTGCTCGGCACCTCCCGCAATCCGTGGGACACCTCGCGCACGGCGGGCGGTTCCTCGGGCGGCAGCGCGGCCGCGGTGGCCGCCGGGATGGTCCCGGTCGCCCTCGGCAACGACGGCATGGGTTCGCTGCGCATACCCGCGGCCAACTGCGGCCTCGTCACGCTGAAGCCGGGCCACGGGGTGGTGCCGGCCGGGATCGGCAACGGCGACTGGTTCGGGATGTCGGAGAACGGACCGCTGGCGACCACCGTCGAGGATCTGCGCCTGGTGCTCTCGGTGCTGGCCCAGGAGGAATTCATCCGCCGGGAGGAGCCCGCGACCCGCACCATCGCGGTCTCGCTGCGCAGCCCCCTCGCCGGTGTCGCCGTCACCAAGCCGTATACGACCGCGGTCCGCGAGGCGGCCGGTGTGCTTTCCGGGGCCGGTCACCAGGTGCGGCGGGCGAATCCGCCGTACCCCCTCTCGCTCGGCGTCACCGCGCTCCAGCACTGGACGGCGGGCACGGCGGTGGACGCCGAGGGCCTCGACCCGGCGCGGCTGGCCCGGCGGACCCGGGTGCACGCGGCCGTCGGCCGCCGCTTCGTACGCGGCGTGCGCACCGGCGAGCGGCGCGAACGCCTCCGGAGCCGGCTGACCCCCTTCTTCACCGAGCACGACGTTCTGCTGACCCCGGCCCTGGCCCGCCGCTCCCCCCGGTCGGTGCCCTGGCACGAGCGGGGCTGGCTGCCCAACGTCCTGGCCAACACCAACTACTCGCCGTTGACGCCACCGTGGAACCTCACGGGCTGGCCCGCGATGTCCGTCCCGTTCGGCACCCTGCCCTCGGGCGCGCCCTGCGCCGTACAACTGGTGGGCCGGCCGGGCACCGAGGCGGCCCTGCTGGAGCTGGCCGAGCAGTTGGAGAAGCTGCACCCGTGGCAGCGCACGGCGCCTCTCGACTAGCGCTCGCGTCCCGCGCCCGTCAGCCCAGTGCCTTGTACATGATGTGCAGCCCCACCCGGCCGTGCCGGGGGTGGTCGAACGCCTCCGGCACCGTGCCCAGGATCGTGAAGCCGAGGGCGGTCCAGAGTTTCACGGCGGGATTGGTCTCGACGACGGCGTTGAAGACCATCGCGCGATAGCCCTGCGTCCCGGCCTCGGCCAGGAGGTGTTCGGCGAGGGCACGGCCGATGCCGCGGCCGGCCCGCTCCGGGTCGACCATGAACCCGGCGCCCGCGACGCGCGCGGCGGGGCCGCCGTAGTTCGGGGTGAGATAGGCGGAGCCGACCACGGCGCCGGTGTCGTCCTCGGCGACGTACACCCGCTTGCCCGGGCCCATCCACAGGGACCGGGCCGCTTCCTCCGAGGTGTCCGGGTCCCAGGCGTATGTCTCGGCGGCGGCGACGATCCGGTGCCAGAAGGGCCAGATCCGTGGCCAGTCGTCGGCCACGGCTTCTCTGATCAGCATGGGCGTGAGTCTCGCACGCCCATGCCAGGCGAACGCGATGCGGCCGACCGGTGGGTCAGTCCACGCTCGGCAGGATGTGGGGTTCGGCGAGGTCGTCCTCGTAGCCCGCGAGGCGGATCGGGGCGGACCGGGCCCACACGTCGAGGCTGCCGAGCTCTCCGGGCCTGCGGCCCGCGCGCTCCGTGCGTTCCTTGGGGCGCTGATCGCGATTCGTCTTCTCCGGTGTCACCGCGCACTCCTTATGTGTCGGGTCACCCTCGGGGCGTACCGGTCAGTCTGCGATCCGGTGCCTGACGCCCGCTCGGGTCTGGATTGAAGGCCAGTTCGGACGCGGTGGCGCCGGTTACTCGCAAGGGCAGGCCGTGGTGAACCGGCTTGTCCCGGGACGGACCGTGGGTGTGGGTGGGACCCCGTACTGCTGTCCGTCGGAGTACAGCGTAACCAAATGAGCGGGGGTCCGCTCGATCGGGAGTGCAAACAAGGTGTAACTATCTCGAGTCGCTCGGTACTCCATCAGCACCATTCTGGGACTATTCATTACATATTGCTTGGTTCGGATCACCCACTTGGCGTACATGAGCGACCACGTCGTGCAGTTCAGTTGCCGTTGGCCGCGCCGCAAGCTCGCCATGATCTGCTGAGGTACCGCAACGGCTGTCTCGCGGGAGGACTGACGCATGGAGCTGCGCAGCGTCGAGGAGCTGATGGAGCTGTTGTATGCCTGCCGGCACCAGCACGCGCTGCGGACCGCCGCCCTGCTGCGCCGCAGCCGTCCCGCCGACAAGGAGCTCCAGGTGGCCGGACTGGTGCACGGCATCGGCCGGCTGCTGGGCCCGGGCGACGAGACCGGTCAGGCGGACCGCGCGGCCGACGCGGTACGTCCCCTGCTCGGCGAGCGCGTCTCCCACCTCGTACGCCACCACCGCGGGCCCCTCGGCCTCGCCGACGACGATCTGCAGCGGCTGCGCCAGGCGGACGAGGAGAGCCGCACCGCAGGATTCGACGCCGGGGTCCTGGAGGACTGGCGCACCGTGCTGGAACTGGTGTCGGCCCGGAACTCACCGCTGGGGGCTGTTGACTGACGGTCCGTCATGAGACGGTACGGCGATGACGTCGTCGTACGGGCTCAAGGGCAGGGCGGCCGTCGTCACCGGCGGCACGCGCGGGATCGGGCGCGCCGTCGCGGCAGCCCTTGCGGCCGCCGGGGCGCTGGTGTGCGTGAGCGCGCGGGACCCGGACGAGGTGCGGAGTACGGCGGCCGAGCTGGGCGGCATCGGGCTGGCCGGGAACGTGGCCGACCCGGAGCAGCCGCGGCGGCTGACGGAGCTGGCCCTGCGGGAGTTCGGCCGGCTCGACGTCCTGATCAACAACGCGGCGACCAACCAGCCGTACGGGCCGCTCATGGACGTCGACCCCGAAGCGTGGCGGGAGGCGTTCACGGTGAATGTCGAGGCACCGCTGCGGCTGGTGCAGTGCGCGTGGCGGGGGTGGATGCGCGAGCACGGCGGCGCGGTGGTCAACATCTGCACGGAGGGCGCGGGGCATGTCGGGCCGCACGTGGGGGCGTACGGCACCAGCAAGGCCGCCCTGGTCCATCTCACCCGGCAACTGGCGGGCGAGCTCGCGCCCGGGGTGCGGGTCAACTCCGTCTCTCCCGGCCTCGTCCGCACGGACATGGCCCGGTTCGTGTGGGAGGCGGGCGAGGAGGAGATCGCCGCGGGGCTGCCGCTCGGGCGGATCGGGGAGCCTGAGGACGTCGCGCGGGCGGTGCTGTGGCTGGTCTCGGACGCGGCCGCCTGGGTCACCGGCGCCGATCTGCTGGTGGACGGCGGGACCCGGGTGCGGGCCGCGTCCGGCTCCGGGCCGTACGCGGTGCACGAGCGGCTGCGGCGGGGGCCCGAGATCGAGTCGGCCGCGCGGGCACCCCTGAAGGGCGGCGCACCCGGCGAGGGCCCGCCTGGTGGAATGTGAGCGTGACCTGCACACCGGCCACCGGACTATCGCCCGGGAGCGGGTGTCACCACTTGCCCGGCGCGTAGTCCTTCATGAACACGCCGTACAGGTCGTCGCCCTGCTCGCCGCGCACGATCGGGTCGTAGACGCGGGCCGCGCCGTCGACCAGGTCGAGCGGGGCGTGGAAGCCGGCCTCGGCCAGGCGCAGCTTGTCGTAGTGCGGACGCTCGTCGGTGATCCAGCCGGTGTCGACGGACGTCATGAGGATGCCGTCGGTCTGGAACATCTCCTGGGCGCTGGTTCGCGTGACCATGTTCATGGCCGCCTTGGCGGCGTTGGTGTTCGGGTGCCCGGCACCCTTGTAGCCGCGGCCGAAGACGCCCTCCATCGCCGAGACGTTGACGACGTAGGCACGGCCGCTGGCGGCCTTCTTCGCGGCGTCCGCCATCGCCGGGCGCAGGGCGCTGATCAGGATGAACGGCGACGTGTAGTTGCACAGCTGGGTCTCCAGCAGCTCGACCGGCGAGATCTGGTCGATGGTCTGCACCCAGGTGTTGCTCTCGACGACGTCGGGGACGAGGCCGCCCGCGTCGATGGCGGTGCCGTCGAGGTGCCGGGCGACGCTGGCATTGCCCGCGACGAGCGCGAGGTCGGCGACCTTCTGCGCGTCCAGGCCGCCGGTGCCGAGGGGCAGTGCGGCGATGCCGTCGACGGCGCCGGAGCCGAAGGCGCCGATGACGTGGTGGGCGGGCAGCTCCCCGGCGGGCAGCGGAGCGCTCTCGCCCTCGACCAGGGCCGCGTACGCGGAGGGCAGGCGGCGCACGGTCTGCGTCGCGTTGTTGATCAGGATGTCGAGCGGACCCGCCTCGGCGACCTGCTCGGCGAGGGCCACGGCCTGCGCCGGGTCGCGCAGGTCGATCCCGACGACCTCCAGCCGGTGCATCCAGTCCGCCGAGTCGTCCATGGCCTTGAAGCGGCGGATGGCGTCCTTGGGGAAGCGGGTCGTGATCGTGGTGTGCGCGCCGTCGCGCAGCAGCCGCAGCGCGATGTACATGCCGATCTTGGCGCGGCCGCCGGTGAGCAGCGCGCGCTTGCCGGTGAGGTCGGCGCGGGCGTCGCGCTTGGCCCGGTTCGTCCGGGCGCAGTCCGGACAGAGCTGGTGGTAGAAGTAGTCGACCTCGACGAACCGGGCCTTGCAGGTGTAGCAGGAGCGCGGGCGCTGGAGTATCCCCGCGATCCTGCCCTCCTCGGTGATCGACGACGGCAGGATTCCCTCGGTCTCGTCGTCGATGCGCTGGGCGGAGCCGGTCGCGGTGGCCTCGGTGACCGCCTTGTCGTGGGCGGTCTTGGCGGCCCGGCGCTCCTGGCGGCGGCGCTGCTTGACCGTGCGGTAGATGCCGGCGGTGGCCCTGCGTACCGCGATGGCGTCGGGGTGGTCGACGTCCAGCTGGTCGAGCTCGTCGAGCACACTGAGGCAGACGGCCAGGCGCTCGGGGTCGATGCCGGGGCCGTAGACCGCCTCGTCCTCGGCCATCGGGCCGTCCTGTGTCACCGTCATCGCGCTGCCGTTTCCCTGATCACTGCGCGGCGCTCCGACTCGCGTCCGCTTTCGAACGGGGAATTTTACGGAGCGCCGGGACGAACCGCCAAACCCGGTCCGCAGACCGGTCCCTCAGGGGTCGCAGGCGGCGATCAGTGACTCCAGTTCGTCGGTCACCGCCCGTGCGAGCACGTCGAGGTCCGGCACCGCCCGTGCGTCGGCGACCAGCCCGTAGTGCACCCGGCCGCGGTACGTGGAGATCGCCACTGCCAGGGACTGGCCGGGGGCGAGCGGCGCGAAGGGGTAGACCTCCGTCAGCGGGTGGCCGCCGAGCCGCAGCCCGAGGCCGGGCAGGGGCACGCTGGTGACCAGGATGTCGAACCACAGCCGGGCCGCCTGACCGACCAGCGGGCCGCCGAGGCGGTGGCCGAGCGCGGGCACGTGGTCGGCGAGCAGGGCGACGGCGCCCGCGCCCCGGTTGGGGCCGGCGTCCTTGTTGCGGTTCATCGCCGTACGGACCGTGCCGAGGCGGCTGACGGGGTCGGGGTCGTCGACGGGAAGCCGTATCAGATAGCCGGAGAGCCGGTTGCCCTGTGGGTGCGCGGTGCGCGGGCGGCGCCTGGAGACGGGGATCAGGGCGCGGGGCGCGACCCCCTCGCTGCCGTCGCCGCGCTCGTCGAGCCAGCGGCGCAGGGCGCCCGCGACGACGGCGATGAGCACGTCGTTGACGGTCCCGCCGACGGCCTTGCGGATCCGGTGCACATCGTCGAGGTCCAGGACCACTCCGGCGGTGCGCCGGGTGCCGCTGGGCTCGGCGGTCAGTGCGGAGGAGGTGCGGATACCGAGGGTGGACAGGGCGACGGAGGCGCCGATGTCGAGGGCCCGGCCCATGTCGGACAGCGCGCCTCGCAGCAGGCCGGGCAGTCTGCGCACATCGGGCAGCACACCGCGCGGCGGCTCGATCGGGCGGGGACTGCGCGCCGGCAGCTCCACCGGGTCCAGGACTCCGGCGGCGAGCTTGAGCGCGCGCAGGCCGTCGGCGAGGGCGTGGTGGAACTTGAAGAGCACGGCGAAGGAGACGCCGTCCTCCCCGGGCAGGACATGGGCCTCCCACGGCGGCCGGCCGCGCTCCAGCGGGCGCTCCATGAGCCGGCCCGCGGCGGCGTGGAAGTCGGCGGTCGGGGCATGCAGCCGGACATGGTTCAGCGGGTCGAAGCCGGGGTCGGGCTCGCGGGTGGCGCCGCCGAAGGCCAGGGGCCGGCGCAGGTCCGGTGGCTGCCAGACGTCCCGGATGCGCATTCGCAGTCCCGGCACGGCCGCGGCACGGGCGGCGAGCAGATCGGCCGCGTGGGCACCTGCCGTGGGCGAGTGCGTGGAGAAGACACCGAGTGCGCCGAGATGCATCGGGTGCCGGTCGGACTCGATGTTCCAGAACGCCAGGTCGAGGGGAGCGAGCAGGTCAGCAGTCAAGGGCTTGCCTCGCGTCGACGGTGGGTGGGCAAGAAGTCAACCTCCCACAAGCAATTACGGTCAAGTACGATCAGGCTACGCTCAGTTAACAGCAGATTAAGTCCCGCCCTCAGTGAAACGGGCGGGACTCAAGAGCCGCCTGAGGTCACTTCAGCACCGGTGGCGCCGCCTCTCGTGACGTACCCCACTCGGACGGGTCGGGCCCGACGGTGAAGGCGAGTTGACGCAGGGAGCGCAGCGCATCGGTCGTCAGATAGGTCCGGCCGTAGGGCGATCCGTCCGTGCGGGCCGACTGGACGTAGCGGTCGGTGGCCGAGGTGCCCGGCGCGGTCACGGTCAGCCGGCCGCCCGGCCAGTAGCGGCGGTCCAGGGCGAGGTCGACCCGGTCGAAGACGGGTGTGGACAGACCCCAGGTGCCGTATCCGGGCTGGACCGGGAAGAGCCCGATCGACGACAGCACGTTCCAGGCGGACATCGTCCCCAGGTCGTCGTTCCCGGTCATGCCGGTCGGCGAGTCCGTGAAGAGCGTCAGTGCCGCGTGCACCACGTCGGTGGTCTTCCAGGGCTGCCCGGTCGACAGATAGGTGTACGGGGCGATGAGGTCGGGCTCGTTCTGCGGGTTGTACGTGGCCGCGTTGTAGTAGGCGTACGCGTTGCCGTGCACCCACGCCTCGCGCGCGGTGCGCTCGGGGTCGGCCAGCAGCCGGTCGTAGGCGAAGAACGCGTCGAGCCGGTCGTTCGCCGCCCGTTCGCCGCCGATCAGTCCGATCATGCCCGGCAGGTCCTGCGGCACCAGCCACTGGTACTGCCAGGCGGTGCCCTCGTGGAAGCCCACGCTCAGGGCCGGGTCGTCCGGTCCGGCGAAGGCACCGGAGGCGTCCCTGGCCCGGAAGAACCCGGTCGAGGGGTCGAAGATGTTGCGGTAGTTGCGGGAGCGGGCCGCATACCGCTCGGCGTCCGCGACGTGGCCGAGGCCGCGTGCCATCTGCGCCAGCATGGCGTCGGACAGGGCGTACTCCAGGGTGACCGAGGCCCCCTGGTGGTAGTCCGAGTCGCCCAGCTTGGTCTGCGGGCGGCCCTTGACGTAGGGCGCGAAGCCGTTCGCGATGTACTCGGCGTTGGCCTCGCGGCCCGCGATCGGCAGGCCGGCGGGCGGCACACCGTCGGCGTTGCGGCGCAGCAGCCGGTAGGCCTGTTCCTCATGTCCCTTCAGCAGGCCCTGCTGGTAGGCGGTGGTCAGGAACGGGGTGACCGGGTCGCCGGTCATGATGTTCGTCTCGACCGTGCCGTAGCCCCACTTGGGCAGCCATCCGCCCTCCTCGCCGACCCTCAGCACCGACAGCGCCATGTCGCGGGCCTCCTGGGGCGCGAGCAGGGCGAGGAGCTGGCACTGGGTGCGGTAGGTGTCCCACAGGGACCAGTTCTGGTAGTAGGTGAATCCCTGGGCGCGGTGGACGCGCAGGTCCCAGCCCCGGTAGCGGCCGTCGGCGTCGCTGCCGGTGTTCGGGGCCAGGAAGGACCGGTACAGGGACGAGTAGAAGGTGCGCCGCAGGGTCTGCCCGCCGCCCTGGACACGGACGGTGCCGAGGCGCTCCTCCCAGGCCCGCCGGGCCGCGTCGCGTACCGCGTCGAAGGAACGGCCGCCCTCCGCGCGGAGGTTGACCGCCGCTCCGTTCGCGTCGACGTAGGACAGGGCGGTGGTCGCCGTGACGGTACGGTCCCTGGTCGCGTCGAAGCGGACGTAGGCGCCGCCCTTCCCGGTCCGCGAGCCGGGCGTGACGGACTTGCCGTCCCAGGTGCCGTACGCGGTGAAGGGCCGGTCGAAGCGGGTGATCGTGTAGACCGTGTACGGCAGGGTGTCCCGGCAGAATCCGTGGCCGGTGACGGCGGTGCGCACCGTGCGGTCGTCCAGCACCTCCACCTCGGCGGAGACCTTCTTGTGCAGCGACTGGCCCGCGTTGAGCAGGACATTGGCCTTGTCGGTGGCAGGGAAGGCGAAGCGCTGGACGCCGGTACGCGCGGTCGCGGTGAGTTCGGCTCCGATGCCGGACGCCAGGCCCACCCGGTAGTAGCCGGGGCTCGCCGTCTCGTCCTCGTGCCGGAAGGCGGCGGCGTACTTCGCGTTGTCCGTCTGTGTGACGTCGCCGGTGGTCGGCAGGACGGGCAGGTCACCGCCGATCCGGCAGCCGACGCCCGAGAGGTGGACCAGGGAGAAGCCTCGGATGCGGTTCTGGGAGTAGTCGTAGCCGGTGCTGTGCCCGGTGTCCGGCGAGAGCTGCACCATGCCGAAGGGCATGGCCGCGCCGGGGAAGGTGTTGCCCTCGTCCTGGGTCCCGATGAACGGGTTCACCAGGTCGGTGAGGTGATCGCCGGTCGGCTCGGCGGCACCTGCGGCAGGGGCGGCGAGCAGCGCGGACGCTGTCATCACCCCGGCCAGGCACAGCCGCGGGTGCCGGGTCCGTCTCATGTCGGATGACCTCCGATGGTTCGACATCGCTGTCTGCATCGTGAGGGTCGGAGATCCGAAACCCGGGCATCCAGGGTTAATTGAACAAAACGCGTCGCGTCAGAAGAGGGAGCCACCAAACAGGCGTACGAGACCTACGGGACCCGCTGCCCCTTCCCGAGCGCGATCACTCCGCCCTTGGACACCGTGTAAAGCTCGGTGTCCCGCTCGGGATTGACGCCGATGGTCGCGCCGGGCGGCACCTCGACGTTCTTGTCGAGGACGGCACCGCGCACGACCGCGCCCCGGCCGATGTGGACGTTGTCGTGCAGGATCGAGCCCTGGACGACGGCGCCCGGGTCGACCACCACGCCGGGTGACAGGACGGACCGGGTGACCTGACCGCGGATCAGGCAGCCCGAGCTGATGATGGACTCGCCGGCCATGCCGCCGGCGCTGAAGCGGGCCGGGGAGAGCTGGCCCGAGTGGGTGTAGATGGGCCAGCTGCGGTTGAAGAGGTTGAAGGCGGGGCGCTCGGCGATCAGGTCCATATGGGCGTCGTAGTAGGCGTCGAGGGTGCCGACGTCCCGCCAGTAGCCCTTGTCCCGGGTGGTCTCGCCGGGGACGTGGTTGTCGCTGAAGTCGTACAGCTGTGCCTCGCCCCGGGCGGTGAGCTGGGGCAGGATCGAACCTCCCATGTCGTGCACGGACTGCTCGTCCTCGGCGTCCCGCTGCAACGCCTCGATCAGCGCCTTGGTGGTGAAGATGTAGTTGCCCATCGAGGCGAAGACGCACTCCGGGTCGTCCGCCAGGCCCGGGGGGTCGGCGGGCTTCTCCAGGAAACGCTCCACACTCTGCCCGTCCGAACCGGGGGTGATCACCCCGAAGGAGGAGGACTCCGCCCGCGGCACACGGATGCCCGCGACCGTCACACCCGCGCCGCCCTCGACGTGCTGCGCCAGCATCTGGCGCGGGTCCATGCGGTAGACGTGGTCGGCGCCGAACACGACGACGTAGTCGGGCTGTTCGTCGTGGACGAGGTTGAGCGACTGCAGGATCGCGTCCGCGCTGCCCAGGTACCACCGCGGGCCCAGCCGCTGCTGCGCCGGCACCGGGGTGATGTAGTTGCCGAGCAGGCTGGACATCCGCCAGGTGGTGGTGATGTGCCGGTCCAGCGAGTGCGACTTGTACTGGGTCAGCACACAGATGCGCAGGATGTCGGCGTTGACGAGGTTCGAGAGCACGAAGTCGACGAGCCGGTAGGTCCCGCCGAAGGTGACCGCGGGTTTGGCCCGGTCCGCGGTCAGGGGCATCAGCCGCTTGCCCTCGCCGCCCGCCAGCACGATTCCGAGAACTGAAGGTCCTCCACGACGCATGGCCGCTCCCCCTCACCCTGGTTGCCCCATGCCTGCCCCCGGGAAAGGCGTGCTAAGCCTGCTTGAGGATCTCCTCGTACAGCCGGACCGTTCGCCGGGCCACCGTGTCCCAGCCGAACTCGCCCACCGCGCGTTCCCGTCCGGCCTCCCCCATCCGCCGGGCCGTCTCCCGGTCGCCGACGACCGTGTCCAGCGCCCGCGCCAGGCCCGCCTCGAACTCCCCGGCATCCTCGCCCTCCTTGTGCACGGGGACGAGCAGGCCCGTCACACCGTCCTCGACGACCTCGGGAATCCCGCCGACCCGGGAGGCCACGACGGGCGTGCCGCAGGCCATCGCCTCCAGGTTGACGATGCCGAGCGGTTCGTACACCGAGGGGCAGGCGAACACGGCGGCGTGCGTGAGGAGTTGGATGACGTCCGCGCGCGGCAGCATCTGCGGGATCCAGTGCACCCCCTCGCGGACCCGGCTCAGCTCCTGGAACAGGTCGCGGAACTCCCGGTCGATCTCCGGGGTGTCGGGCGCGCCCGCGCACAGCACGACCTGTGCCGCCGGGTCGATGTTCCGCACCGCGCGCAGCAGATGGGGCACGCCCTTCTGCCGGGTGATCCGGCCGACGAACAGCACATAGGGGCGGTCCGGGTCCAGGCCGACACGGGTGAGGACGTCGGTGCCGTGGTCCGGCCGGTAGAGGGTGGTGTCGATGCCGTTGTGCACGACGTGGACCCGCGCCGGGTCCAGCGCGGGGTAGCAGCCGAGGATGTCCTCGCGCATCGCCGCCGACACGGCGATCACAGCGTCGGCGGCCTCGATCGCGGTGCGCTCGGCCCAGCCGGACAGGGCGTACCCGCCGCCGAGTTGCTCGGCCTTCCAGGGGCGCAGCGGCTCCAGCGAGTGGGCGGTCAGCACGTGCGGGGCGCCGTACATGAGCTTGGCGACGTGGCCGGCGAGATTGGCGTACCAGGTGTGGGAGTGGACGAGTTCGCGGCCTTCGAGGGCCGCGGCGATGGAGAGGTCCACGGAGAAGGTGCGCAGTGCGTCGTTGGCGGTGTCGAGCGCGGACCAGGGCCGGTGGCGTACGACGCCCACTGCGCGGCCCTCGCCCCAGCAGTGCACCTCCAGGTCGACCAGCGGCCTCAACTCCCGCGCCAGGAACTCGACATGGACGCCCGCGCCGCCGTACACGTCCGGGGGGTACTCCCGGCTCAGCAGTCCCACTCGCACCTGCAACCCCCTGGTCTCACCGGCCGGTCCCCTCATGGTCACCCAGATGCGGCGCCCGGGGAAGAGCACGGTGGCCGTGTGAAACAACAGTCACCGCAGACCCCGCCGCCGGGTACCCGGTAGTAGAGGCAGCAGCTGCGGCGCCGGAAGGAGGTGCCGGTGAGGGTGCCGGTGTCCGTCAGGAGGGGGTGGGTGAAGAGTTCGGCGGTGAGTGTGCGGGCCCGGTCGGCCACGTCGCCGCGGCCGTTGCCGCGGGCCCACCGGTCGAGCTCGCGGGCCGCTCCGGCGAGCGCCGAGCCCGCGTTGCCCCACAGGAGGCCGGCCGCGAGGCCGTACCGGGCTCTCAGGGCTTCCCCTAGGGGCTCCAGATGGCCCCGCAGCACGGCAGCGGCGAGGGCGGCGGCGTTCCCGGGGTTCCCGGGCAGCGGGCGCGGCTCGGTCAGCCACAGGTCGTCGGGGGCGACGGCGGCCGGGTCCCAGCGCAGCAGGTGGGGGTCCAGGTCGGGGAGGCGGCCGTACAGGGCGGCGCAGCCGAGGGCCGGCGACCACAGGCGGGCCGCGAGCGCCTGATGGGCGATCGAGGCCGCCACCCGGGACTCCCGGGTGCGGAGGCGGTGTGCGACGGTCTCGACGCGGAACGTCAGCGTGTTGTCGTCGACATCCGCCGTCGCTTTTTCGTAGGTTTCGGCAAGTGTGGGCAGCCCTCCCGGTGTTGCCCCGGCCGCTCCTCCTGCCGTGCGCAGGACGAAGAAACCACCGAGCGGGCGGAGCGCGGCAAGGTCCGGGTCGAGGTCCACGAGCAGCAGTAGTACCAGGGGCGGTAGCAGCGTGCCCCCGAGGGTCTCCACCCTGTGTCGCCCACCCTGGGGATGATCGGGGTCCAGGCGTACTCCATCGGCAGTAGGACCCATTGCCTGCTCAGGTACGACGACGGGAAGAACTCGACACGGCAGAGTGTTGGCCATGCAAGCAGACCGTTCGTCGAACCGGGCCCAGGGCCCCGGCCTCACGCAGAGGAACAGCTCATGAGCGCCCTCGCGGTGTCCGTGCTGCTGTCGTTCGTCTCCGCCGTCGCGTACGCGGGCGGAGCGATCGTGCAGGAGCAGGTCGCGGTGTCCTCCCCCGACGGGCAGTATGCGCCGCTGCGCCGCCTCAGCTGGTGGGCGGCGGTGGCGTTGAACGGGCTCGGCGGGCTGCTCCACGTGGTGGCGCTGGCCTATGGCCCCCTCAGTCTGGTGCAGCCGCTGGGCGCCCTGACCATCGTGTTCGCGCTGCCCATGGCGGCCCTGTTCGTCGGCCGCAAGGCCGGGGCGACCGCCTGGCGGGGCGCGATCATGGCGACGGTCGGCCTCGCCGGTCTGCTCTCCCTGGTCGGCTCGTCCGACGCCACGTCCCTCGACGCCGCGCAGCGCGTGGCCGTGGCCATGGTCACCGGCGGGGCGGTCGTCGCGCTGATGCTCGCGGGCCGGGCCGCGCACCGGCACCCGGCGGTGCGCAGCGTGCTGCTCGCCACCGCGTCCGGCATAGCGTTCGGCATGTCGTCCGTGTTCACCAAGACCGTGGCCGTCGACTGGACCGGCGGCGCCTCCCTCGAGGAACTGCCGTCGCTGGCCGTGATCGGTGTGTTCGCGGTCGCCGGTGTACTGCTGTCGCAGGCCTCCTACCGCGGCGGCGGCCTCGCGGCGCCGCTCGCCACCCTGACCGTGGTGAACCCGGTGCTCGCGGCCGCGGTCGGCATCACGATGTTCGGCGAGACCTTCCGCCACGGCACCACGGGCACCGCGCTCGCCCTGAGCTGCGGTGTGGTGGCGGCGGGTGGTCTGATCCTGCTGACCACGGAGCGGCTGGAGCACACCCCCCGTACGACGGAGCCGCTGCCCGAGACCGGACCGGCCCCGCTCGCGCCGGCCGCGCCCGCCCTCGCCCTCGCCGAGCCGGCACCCGCCGGAACACCGTCGGTCGTCCTGCCCCAGCAGCGGGTCGCATCGGCCCTGGAGGAGTTGGAGGAACTGGAGGAGTTGGAGGAACTGGAGGAGTTGGCGGACCTGGAGGAGTTGGCGGACCTGGAGGAGATCCTGGACGACACCCCCCTGGACGACGTCCTCGTACCGGCGGCGGACGGGACACGCGGCGACAGCACCGAGGAGCCCTCGGACCCCTACCTCCTCGTGCCCACCTACAGCCCCTTCTACACGGGCGTCTATGTACCGCTGCCCGTCGTGAACCGGCACCGCACCGGCGTGGAGCGGCACCGCATCAGGGTCAGATCCTGACGCCACCGGCCCGGAGATAGGCGACCGGGTCGATGTCCGTACCGAAACCGGGTCCGGTCCGCACCTCGAAGTGCAGATGCGGGCCCGTGGTGTTTCCGGTGGAGCCCGAGCGGCCGATGCGCTGCCCCGCGGAGACCGGCTGCCCGGCCTTCACGGAGATGGCCGACAGATGGGCGTACTGGGTGTAGCGCCCGTCGGCGTGCCGGATGACGACCTGGTAGCCGAAGGAGCCGCCCCAGCCGGCCGCGACCACCTGTCCGGCGGCGACCGCCCGCACGGAGGTGCCGGTGGGCACGGGGAAGTCGACGCCGGTGTGGTAGCCCTTCGACCAGTGGGAACCTGCCTGGTGGTAGGGCGTGCCCATGGCCGCGTGGACCGGGGCGACCAGGGAGTGGCCGCTCGTGGACGTCGTGCGGGTGCCCTCGGACGAGGACTTCTTCGTTCCCGGAGCCGACCTCGAAGGGTGCTTCGAAGCAGGCTTCTTCGTCGAGGGCTTGGCCGGGGTGTGGGTGTCGCTGCCCGCCGCCGGGGCGGCCTTGCCGCGCAGGTTCAGTCGCTGCCCCGGCAGGATCAGATCGGGATCGGACCCGATGGTCGTGCGGTTGGCGGAGTAGAGCCGGTGCCAGCCGCCCGGTACGTGCCGCTCCTCGGCGATGCCGGAGAGCGTGTCGCCGTGCACGACGGTGTACATCTCGGCCTTGCCCGCCCGGGACTGGGGCGTGGTCTGCGGCTGTACGTCGCGCACCGAGCTCCCGGCGCTCTTGGTGGGCCGGGTCGAGACGCTCTCGGTGTGGACGTCGGGGGCGGAGCCGTCCCGGGTGAGTCCGGCCCGCACCGAGCAGACCGGCCAGGCGCCGGGGCCCTGCCCGTCGAGCACCTTCTCGGCGACCGCGATCTGCTGGTCCCTGGTGGCCAGGTCCGCGCGCGGGGCGTACTTGGTGCCGCCGTAGGCCTCCCAGGTGGACCCGGTGAACTGCAGTCCGCCGTAGTAGCCGTTGCCGGTGTTGATGCTCCAGTTTCCGCTGGACTCGCAGGCGGCGACCTTGTTCCAGGTGGCCGCGTCGGCCGCGCCGGCGGTCCCGGCGGCCACCAGTGGGATCGCCATGCCGGCGCCGCCCGCCGTGACGGTGAGTGAGGCGCGGTTGATCCTGTTCGGCTGGTACCGGCGGTGCCGGCCGCGTACGGCCATGGAGAGCCCCCTCGACATGCGTCAGGAGGGGCAAAAGTAAGCGCGGCGAACAGGCCATGACAAGACGGCAATCGGGCCACTGGTCACCGCAAGTGGCCAGGAATCGGCCCTCGTTGGCCGGATCGGCCGAACCGGCTGAGGCGCTGGGCACCTTCCGTGCGTACTCAAGCCTGGCGGGTCGGATGTGCGGTCGCCGTACCGGCACGTCAGGATGGTCGCAGGGCAATACTGACGAGCACGCCCGGCACCACCCTTGTTGTTTTGCAGGATCCAGCGGATCCACCGGATCTTTGAGGAGCAGGCGGTATGAGCACTTCAGCGCAGATCGGCGTCACGGGTCTCGCGGTCATGGGCCGCAACCTCGCGCGGAACTTCGCGCGCAACGGCTACACGGTCGCCGTGCACAACCGTACGGTGTCGCGGACGAAGGCGCTGGTGGAGGAGTTCGGGAACGAGGGGGACTTCATCGGGGCCGAGACCGCCGAGGAGTTCGTGGCGGCCCTCGAGCGGCCGCGCCGGCTGGTCATCATGGTCAAGGCCGGCGGCCCGACGGACGCGGTGATCGAGGAGTTCGCCCCGCTGCTGGAGCCCGGTGACATGATCATCGACGGTGGCAACGCGCACTTCGCGGACACCCGCCGCCGTGAGAAGGCGCTGCGCGAGCAGGGCATCCACTTCGTCGGCATGGGCGTCTCCGGCGGCGAGGAGGGCGCGCTGCACGGGCCGAGCATCATGCCGGGCGGCCCGAAGGAGTCGTACGACTCGCTCGGCCCGATGCTGGAGAAGATCTCGGCGAAGGCGGCGGACGGCGCGCCCTGCGTCACGCACGTCGGCCCGGACGGCGCCGGTCACTTCGTGAAGATGGTGCACAACGGCATCGAGTACGCCGACATGCAGTTGATCGGCGAGGCCTACCAGTTGCTGCGCGATGTCGCCGGGTACTCCCCCGCGCAGATCGCGGACATCTTCCGGACCTGGAACACGGGCCGTCTGGACTCCTATCTGATCGAGATCACGGCGGAGGTCCTGTCGCACGTGGACGGGGCGACCGGCAAGCCGTTCGTCGACGTCGTGGTGGACCAGGCCGAGCAGAAGGGCACCGGCCGCTGGACCGTCCAGATCGCCCTCGACCTCGGCGTCCCGGTCTCCGGAATCGCGGAGGCGGTCTTCGCCCGCTCGCTGTCCGGCCACGCGGCGCTGCGCGAGGCCTCGCGGGGTCTTGCCGGGCCGAAGCCCACGGCACTGTCCGAGTCCGAGGCGGCGGCCTTCGCCGACCGGGTGGAGCAGGCGCTGTACGCCTCGAAGATCGTGTCGTACACCCAGGGCTTCCACGAGATCGCCGCGGGCAGCGACGAGTACGACTGGAACATCGACCTCGGCGCGGTCTCCTCGATCTGGCGCGGCGGCTGCATCATCCGGGCGGCCTTCCTGGACCGTATCCGCGCCGCCTACGACGCCCGGCCCGACCTGCCGAGCCTGCTCTCCGACGAGACGTTCGCGCAGGAGATCGCGGCCGCCCAGGACGACTGGCGCGAGGTCCTGATCGCCGCCACCCGCCAGGGCGTGGCGACCCCGGGCTTCGCCGCGGCCCTCGCCTACTACGACGGGCTGCGCGCCGAGCGCCTGCCCGCCGCCCTCACGCAGGGGCAGCGGGACTTCTTCGGGGCGCACACGTACCGGCGGGTGGACCGGGACGGTTCCTTCCACACGCTGTGGGGCGGGGACCGGTCCGAGGTGTCCGCGTAGGGACCGCCCGGCACGGCCCTGCGGCGTCCCGGCCCCGTGCCCCCTTCCGGGGGCCCGGGGCCGGGTGCGTTTCAGGTGAGCGGTGGGCCCGGTTCGGGGTTCGGGACCGGTTCGGGGCCCGGGGGGATCGGCGACGGGGACGGCTCCGGGGGCGGGGTCGGCCGGGGGCCGGGCGGGGGCTCCGGGGGCGGCGGCTGGGGAGCCGGCGGTGGTTCGGGGGCCGGGACCGGGTTGGGGGGCGGCTCCGGGTGCTGGGGGTCCGGGCCGGGGGTGGGCCCGGGCCCGACGGGTTCCGGATAGGGGGTCGTCATGGTGTCCTCCGGCCAGTCGCTCGACATCGCCTCTGGACTCATCCCCCACCTACCCGACGCCCGCTCCGCCACTCACCCGTGGGCGGCAACGCGGGGGCCCGGGTGGGCTTGCCGGGGGGAGGATGCTCAGGAATTCGGGTAGCCCCGGACCACCGCGTCGGCTCCGGCCACCGCTTCGGCCCCCGCCGCCAGACCCGGCCGCGGGCTCGACAGCACCGGAAGCGCGGTCGTCGTCAGCCGCTGGGCCGGGGCCATCGAGGCCTGGGCCAGGACGATCGCGTCGGCGCCGGTGACGGCGTCGGCGGCGGCCGCCACCCGGCGTACGTACCCCTCGTCGTCGCCGGCCTCGAAGCGGGCCCAGGCGCCCTCGACGAGCAGGGTGCGTACGGTGACGTCCCGCCCCGCCCGGCGGGCCTCCTCGTCGACCAGGGCCGCGGTCGGGCCGAGCGTGCTCTCAAGGGCGGCCAGGACGAGGACGCGGGGGCCCGCCGCCACGGCCGCGGCGGCCATCGGCCGGTCGACGCGCAGCACCGGCACCCCCGCCCCGGCGGCGGCCGCCTCCGCGACCCCGCCGATGGTCGAGCAGGTGCACAGCACGGCCCGTGCCCCGTCGGCCACGGCCCGCTCCACCAGGGCACCCACTACCGGCGCCGCCGCCTCCGGACCGTCCCGCCTGGCCCGCTCCAGCAGCCCTTCGTCGACGAAGTGCCGTAGTTCCAGGCCCTGGTGGTATTCGTCGCGCAGGGCGTCGAAGACCGGGACGTGCACGGGTGAGGTGTGCAGAAGAGCGAGCGACGCGGGCATCAGAACCGGCCCGGCTGCGCCACCAGCCACTCCTTCACGGCCCGCCGCAGCTCGGGATCGGGCGTCGGGGCCACGTCGGGGTGGCGTTCGGCCCACTTGGTGACGTACGGGCACAGGGGCGCCACCGGTACGCCCTCGCGCGCGGCGAGGGCGTACAGCTCACGGGCCAGGGAGCCGGCGCCGCCCTTCCCCTCGTGGACCGGTTCCACGATCGTGTGGACGGGAACCAGGGCGCGCTCGGGGGATTCGAGGACGAAGTACTCGATCCGTCCGACCACTTCGCCGTCGCCGACGGCTTCCAGGCGGCCCGCCGCCCGCTCGTCCCGGATCCCGATGTCACTCATGGCCACGCACGCTCCTGGTCGTCCGTCCGCCGGTCAGGCCGGGACGGCCTGCGGGCTGCGCTCCTGGTCAGAGCCCGGCACCGGCTCGGACGGGTCGGCGCCGAGGGCCACGATCCGGTTGTCCCCATCGACGTGCACCACCCGGGGCCGCAGCGCCCGCGCCTCGGCGTCGGTCACCTGGGCGTAGCTGATGATGATCACCAGGTCGCCGGGGTGGACGAGGTGGGCGGCCGCGCCGTTGATGCCGATGACACCGGAACCGCGCTCGCCCTCGATGACGTACGTCTCCAGGCGGGCGCCGTTGGTGATGTCGACGATGTGGACGAGCTCGCCGGGCAGCAGATCCGCCGCGTCGAGCAGGTCCGCGTCGATGGTCACCGATCCCACATAGTGCAGGTCGGCCTGGGTGACGGTGGCTCGGTGGATCTTGGACTTGAACATGGTACGCAACATCGGGGGTACTCCTGAAAGTAGGCTCCCTGCCTGCGTTTTTGCAGGTCAAGGGCTGTTTCCACACACTACAGCCAGTCGTATGTTCGGGCAGCTCTCCCCGGGTTTCTCAGGACTGATGCTGACCGAATGGCGCCTTTCCTGGTGGGGCGTCAGACGCCCGGAAGGGCTACTCGGGATCGGTGTCACTCCCCGGGTCGCCCCTCCGTACTACCGAGAACAGCGTACGCAACGGCCCCCGAGGGCCTCCGTGACGATCACCACAGATGCTTCGCCACCCCATGCTCAGGTCGACCAGGATCCCTGGTCCCCGGGCCGACGAGCGGCACGCGTCGTTCGCGCCGATCAGCACCGTCACCGACTCGGGGCCGCGGGTGGCCGCCTGGGCCATCTGCTCCGGCAGGTCCGCCATCCGGGCACCGGTCACCGCGTAGTTCCAACCGGTTCCGGCGGCTGGGCGGGCGGCCGGGTCCGTGGGCGGCGCCGGTCAGCTGCCGAGCGTCCCCGGAGCCGCCTGCTCGGCCCAGATGACCTTGCCGTCCTTGGTGTAGCGCGTGCCCCAGCGCTCGGCGAACTGGGCCACGAGGAAGAGGCCCCGTCCGCCCTCGTCCGTACTGACCGCATAGCGCAGATGCGGCGAGGTGCTGCTGTGGTCGGAGACCTCGCAGATGAGCGCACGGTCGCGGATCAACCGCGCCTTGATGGGTCCGGTGGCGTGGCGCATGGCGTTGGTGATCAGTTCGCTGCAGATCAGCTCCGTGGTGTCCACGAGGGCCTCCAGCTCCCACTCCATGAGCCGGGCGGAGACGGCAGCGCGTACGCGGCGAACGGCGGCAGGGTCGCACTCCACGGCCCACTCGGCGACCTGCCCGGACCCCAGCACCCGCGTACGGGCGACGAGCAGCGCGATGTCGTCGCTCTGGAGCTCCGGGAGCAGGGCGTCGAGCACGGCGTCGCAGGTCTCCTCGGGCGACTGGTCCGCGCGCGCCAGCGTCTCGCGGAGCAGCCGCAGCCCGGTGTCGACGTCCAGGTCGCGGCGCTCGACGAGGCCGTCGGTGAACAGGACGAGCCTGCTGCCCTCGGGCAGATGCAACTCGGCGCACTCGAAGGGCAGTCCGCCGATGCCGAGGGGAAGGCAGGACGGCACGTCCAGGAACTCCACCGTCCCGTCGGGCTGTACGAGCGCGGGCGCCAGGTGTCCGGCGCTGGCGATGGCACAGTTGCCGGACACGGAGTCGTAGACCGCGTACAGGCAGGTGGCGCCGGTTACGGTGGTCTTGTCGCCGGCCGCGATCGCGTCCTGGTCGATAAGGGTGACCAACTCGTCGAGGTGGCTGAGGAGTTCGTCGGGCGGCAGGTCCAGGGGGGTGGAGAAGTTGTGCACGGCGGTGCGCAGCTGCCCCATGGTGGCTGCGGCGTGCAGTCCGTGCCCGACGATGTCGCCCATGACCAGCGCCACCCTGGCGCCCGGCAGCGGGATGACATCGAACCAGTCGCCGCCGACTGCCTGCGCGGGGAGGTAACGGGAAGCGACCTCGACGGCGTTCTGTTCGGGCAGCGCGCGCGGCAGCAGTCTCCGCTGCAGCGCCACGGCCAAGCCGTGCTCGCGGGTGTAGCGGCGTGCGTTGTCGAGGGACACGGCGGCTCGGGTGGCCAGTTCGGCCGCGAGGGAGAGATCGTCCTGATCGAAGGGCTCGGGCTTCTCGGAGCGCCAGAAGTGGACGACGCCCAGCAGCACGCCCCGGGCGGACAGCGGCGCCGTGATGAGTGAATGGATCCCGTAGTCGATGATGCGGGAGCCCCGCGCGGGGTCCACCTCCTGCCATCGCGTGGCATCACGCAGACGAGGCACCAGGACCGCCTGCCCGCTCTCGACGCTGCGGGCCTGTGGCGAGGACGGCCCGAAAGTGATCAGGTCGCCGACGGCGAAGAAGGGAGCGTCGTCGCGAATGCCGCTGACGGCCGCGCGCTGCATCCGCTTACTGCCGGTGCTTGTGCCGTTCGTCCCCAGTTCCTCATGGCGCAACACGGACTCGGCAAGGTCGACGGTGACGTAGTCGGCGAAGCGCGGAACCGCGACCTGCGTCAGCTCTTCGGCTGTACGGGTCACATCGAGGGTGGTGCCGATGCCGCCGGTCGCGTCGTAGAGCAACTTCAGCCGCCACCGGACCAGCTCGACCCGCTGCGACGCCTCGCCGATCATCTCCATCACTTCATCGGTGCCGACCTCCTCCTCTCCGGCCACCGCGGCGACCGCAAGCCGCGCGGACGCGGCGCCTACCGAACCAGCGAGCTGGGCTTCCGCGTGATGGACCAGCTCCGGCGGCGCTTCGGCTGCCAGTGAGTCGGGCCTCGTTCCAGGGTAGGAGCGCAACGCCCGCTGGGCGCCCTCGCGCCCGAGGAAGCGCTCCAGCAGGGTCTGCAGTTCGCCGACCGTGGCACGGACCTGCCAGCGCCGCTCCCTGACGGGCTCTTCGAGGATTTCGACGAACTGCTCCGCCTGCGCCCGCTCGGCAGCGTCCGGTCGGTCCACGAGGGAGACTGCGACATACCCCCCGAAGTTCAGCAGTACACTCCAGAACATCGCATGGCTGATCGGGTCCATTCCCGCCAGGCCGAACAGCTGCTGTGGCCGGAGCAGCCCAATGCCGAGCGGGCCCTCCCGCAAGAAGGAAGCAGACAGCAACCCGGCATCGGCGAAGGTCGGCAGCACGAGGGTGTACGCCCACACGGCGAACCCCGCCACCAGGCCGACCAGCACGCCCCGGCGGGTACCACCCTTCCAGAACAGGCCGCCCAGGATGGCGGGCGCGAACTGTGCCACAGCCGCGAACGACACCAGGCCGATCGACACCAATGCCGTCTGCTCGCCTGCAACCCGAAAGTACGCGTACCCGAGCAGCAGGACCAGCACGATGGTCGCCCGGCGAATGCCCAGCACCAGCCCGGCGAGGTTGTCCCGGTGCGCCAGCCGGGATTTGCTGCGCAGCAGCAGCGGCATCACGAGTGAGTTCGACACCATGGTGCTGAGCGCGGTCGTCTCGACGATGACCATGCTGGTGGCCGCGCTGAGGCCGCCGATGAAGACGAGCAGTGCGAGTGCCTGCTGACCTCCGGCCATCGGCAGGGTCAGCACATAGGTGTCGGCGTCGACGGCCTTTCCGAACCGCAGAAGCCCGCCGGCTGCGATCGGAAGCACGAAGATGCTGATCGCGAGCAGGTACAGAGGGAACAGCCACATCGCCCGTTTGAGGTGCCTCTCGTCGACGTTCTCGACAACGCTGATCTGCCACTGCCGGGGCAGCAGCACGATCGCCAGCATGGACAGCACCGTGAGCCAGACCCACATGCCGTAGCCGGTCTGCTCGCGCAGCGTGAACAGCGTGGTGAAGCCGGCGTCCGCGGCCCGGGAGAACAGGTCGTGGAGCCCCCCGAACATCCAGAAGGCCACAAAAATCCCGGCCGAGAGGAACGCCACGAGCTTGACCACGGACTCGAACGCGATGGCGGCGACCATGCCCTCGTGGCGTTCGGTGGCGTCCAGATGACGTGTGCCGAAGACGATGGCGAACGCGGCGAGCACCAGCGCCGCGTACAACCCGGTGTCCTGCAACAGCGGGATATGGCTCAGCTTCGGTCCGGAGGTGACCTCGGGGTGCCGCCGAATGACCGCAAAGGTGATGGAGACCGCCTTGAGCTGCAGCGAGATGTAGGGAACAACCCCCACCACAGCGATGATCGTCACCAGACAACCCAGCGCGGTGCTCTTGCCGTAGCGGGCGGAGACGAAGTCGGCCAGCGAGGTGACCCGGTGCCGGTGGCTTATCCGGATGATTCTGCGCAGCACCAGCCAGCCCAGCGCGAGCATGAGCGTCGGCCCCAGGTAGATCGGCAGGAAGCCGACTCCAGCCCTGGCGGCCCAGCCCACACTGCCGTAGTACGTCCACGAGGTGGCGTACACGCCGAAGGACAGCGCGTAGATCGTCGCATTGTTGATGATGCTCCGACCGGAATCCGCCCGCCGGTCACCGTAGAAGGCCACAGCGAAGAGCAGGCCCAGGTACCCGGCCGAAACAGCGACGATGAACCAGGTCTGGAGCACGGCCTACCTCGATCTGCCACCGATCACGGCGACCAGAGCGATCACGATCGCCCAGACGAGAAACAGGTAAGCCGCGAGAACGGGGACGCCGAAGACCATGCCCATGCGATCGAACACCGCCAGGAACGGCGGAACGATCAGCACGAACCCCAACGCCGCTACGGCCGTCAGGCGCAGACTGAGCTGCTCGTCGTCTCGCGACTCCGCCATGAGCCGCCTCCACATCCTCAATGTCATGCTTTGTGACGTACACCCGAACTTGACCGATACCATACGACGGCGTTGATCGGCGCCGTAGTGACGCGCACTCTGCTCAGTTCAACACGGCACCGAGACGCCCGCTACCTCGCCGAACCGCCACACCCACCACCTGCTGTGCGTGCAGGACAGCCGGTCGACCCTGGCATGCCCATTGAAGATCCGCCATCGTGAAACTGCTGGTCATGGGTCTGGCGTCAGTCGTTGATCGTGTTCTCGTGCTGGTCGCGGGTGGTTGTCGGAGCTCAAGATCGCTGCCTCCTCGGCGATCACGGATCCGCGGATTTCCCGGCCTGCGCGAGGCACCCGGCGCTGGTGGCGCATGACGCCGCAGGCACGGGACGTGTTCCAGCGGCATCTGAAGAGGGTGCGGGAGCGGCTGTTGGGAGCGAACCGGCCTGAGCGGTGAGGGGACACGGCCCCGGGCGCCGTCGCCTGCCCTTCGACGGTGCCCGGGGCCCTGTCGCCGTCCGGGTGAGGTCGTCCCCCGCGTCACTCCGCGGCGGTCAGGCAGCGCTCCTCGAACGCGCGGTACGCGGCGACGTCGGTCGTTTTGGAGTTCAGGACGGTGCCGAGCCATCCCAGCAGGAACCCGACCGGGACGGAGACGATGCCCGGGTTCTGCAGGGGGAACCAGGCGACGTCCGCCGAGGGCAGCAGGGACGCCGGCGTGGAGGAGACGAGCGGGCTGAAGGCGACCAGCACGAGGGAGCAGCCGAGGCCGCCGTAGAGACCGAGGAGCGCACCGCCCGCGGTGAAGCGGGGCCAGAACAGCGTGTACACGATGGTCGGCACGAGGGAGGAGGCGGCGATGGCGAAGGCGAGGAAGGCGAGCGAGGCCGCGTTCCAGTCCCCGGCCAGCAGGGCGATGAGCAGATAGCTGCCCACGACGGTGACCCCGGCCGGTATCCCGAAGGCGAGGCGGAGGCGGCGCAGTTCGCGCAGGTCCGCGGGCGGCGGCCCGGACTGGGCCGCCGTCGCCGGGGTGCCGCCCGGTTCGCGGTGCGCGGCGGGCCGGGGGTAGGGATTCACCGCGTCACCGCCGCCAGGGCCGAGCGCATCCGGTCGGAGACCTCCGGCACCGTGCCCGTCGCGTCCACGGGAAACAGCAGTTCCCGGTCCGCGTACCACCGCAGCAGCGGGACGGTCTGCTCCGCGTACACCGCGAGGCGCCGCCGAACGGTCTCCTCGGTGTCGTCGGCGCGCCTGACGAGGGCGCCCGCGCACCCGTCGCAGCGGTCCGGGACGCGGGGCGGGGAGAACACCGTGTGCACGGTCGTCCCGCACGCCGGACACATGCGCCGGCCCGTCAGCCGCTGCACGATCTCCTCGTCCGGCAGGTCGAGGGCGATCACCGCGTCGAGCACGGTCTCGTCCTCCCCCAGGGCCTGCGCCAGGAGTTCGGCCTGCCGTACGGTCCGGGGGAAGCCGTCGAGCAGGAAGCCGTCCCCCGCGTCGGGTTCGCGCAGACGCCGCGTGACGATGGTGGTGGTGAGCTCGTCGGGCACCAGCTCACCGGCTTCCGTGTGCTGCCGGACCAGTTCACCCAGCGCGGTTCCCCGGCTGGTCTCCGCACGGAACAGGTCCCCGCTGGAGATCGCCGGGACGGACAGACGGCCGGCCAGGACACGGGCCTGGGTGCCCTTGCCCGCGCCCGGGGGGCCGATCAGAACGATGCGCATCTCAGTTCCTGTTCCGTGGTCAGTCTTCGGCCGGCGCGGCGGGGAGCTTCGCCTGGATCAGGTCCATGACGCCGGAGTCGGTGAGGGTGGTGACGTCTCCGAGCTGGCGGTTCTCGGCGACGTCGCGCAGCAGCCGGCGCATGATCTTGCCGGAGCGGGTCTTGGGCAGTTCCGCGACGGG
>NZ_JBVHLX010000004.1:0-662562 GCF_055558775.1 Streptomyces sp. NPDC025638
ATCGACACCGCACCCCGAACACAACGCCGGGCCACACACTTCCGCACTCTGTGTTCAGCCACCGCATGACCCACCCAACATCACCAGCAGAGTCACGCCATTGACCTTACGTGAGCCCGGGGCGTTGTATCTCGGGCCAGGGCGCGCCTGTCTTCGACTTCGGCTTCGACTTCGACTTTCGATCGTGAGGGATTTCGCCATGCGTGTGCTGCTCGTGGGAGCAGGCGGTGTCGGCACCGCCATCACCCGGATCGCCGCCCGGCGTCCGTTCTTCGACCTGATGGTCGTCGCCGACTACGACCTCGCGCGGGCCGAGGCGGCGGTCGCGGCGCTCGGCGCCGACGCCGCGCGGTTCCGCGCCGAGCGCGTGGACGCGGGCGACGAGTCCGCCGTGGCGGAACTGCTGGCGCGCCACGGCTGCGACGCGCTCCTCAACGCCACCGACCCGCGCTTCGTCATGCCCCTGTTCCGGGCGGCGCGGTCGGCCGGCGCCACCTACCTCGACATGGCGATGTCCCTGTCGCGGCCGCACGCCGAGCGCCCGTACGAACAGTGCGGGGTCAAGCTGGGCGACGAGCAGTTCGAGCTGGCCGCCGACTGGGAGAAGGCGGGCGCGCTGGCGCTCGTCGGCATGGGTGTGGAGCCCGGCCTGTCGGACGTGTTCGCCCGGTACGCCGCCGACGAACTCTTCGACGAGATCGACGAGATCGGCATCCGTGACGGCGCGAACCTCACCGTGGACGGCCATGACTTCGCTCCGTCGTTCAGCATCTGGACCACCATCGAGGAGTGTCTGAACCCGCCGGTGGTGTACGAGGCGGAGCGCGGCTGGTTCACCACCGCGCCGTTCAGCGAGCCGGAGGTGTTCGACTTCCCCGAGGGGATCGGTCCGGTGGAGTGCGTGAACGTCGAGCACGAGGAGGTGCTGCTGGTGCCGCGCTGGGTCGACACCCGGCGGGTCACCTTCAAGTACGGGCTGGGCCGGGAGTTCATCGAGACCCTCAAGACGCTGCACCTGCTGGGCCTGGACCGCACCGGCCGGGTGACCGTGCCGGGCGCCGACGGACCGGTCGCGGTGTCGCCCCGGGACGTGGTCGCCGCCTGTCTGCCCGACCCGGCGACGCTGGGCGAGAGCATGCACGGCAAGACCTGTGCGGGTACCTGGGTGCGCGGCACCAAGGACGGCGCGCCGCGCGAGGTGTATCTGTACCACGTGGTCGACAACCAGTGGTCCATGGCGGAGTACGGCTGCCAGGCCGTGGTGTGGCAGACGGCGGTCAACCCGGTCGTCGCCCTCGAACTCCTCGCCACCGGTGCCTGGTCGGGCTCGGGGGTCCTCGGCCCGGAGGCGTTCCCGGCCCGCCCGTTCCTGGATCTGCTGACCGCCTACGGCTCGCCCTGGGGCATGCGGGAGCAGTGATCCCGCCCCGGTCGCCCTCCTGGGAACTCATGTGTTTCACAACCGGCTCGACGGTGACCCGAACTCGCGTTAAACATGTGCAAGGGCGCGGACGACATCGATCGCAGGTGACTTCCCATGGGCGACTGGCGAGAACAGGCCTCATGCCGCCACAAGGACCCCGACCTCTTCTTTCCGATCGGCACCACAGGACCGGCGATGCTGCAGACACAGCGGGCCAAGGCGGTCTGCGGACGGTGCCGGGTCCGGGAGCGGTGCCTGGAGTGGGCGCTGGAGACGGGTCAGTGCGTCGGCATCTGGGGCGGCACGACGGAGATGGAACGGCGCGCGCTGAACCGGCGCGTCGGCGTACGGCGGCGCCCCTGAGGGGCGCGGGCCGTTCCTCACCCGTCCTGCGGCGCCGCCGTGCCCGGTAGCCGCAGGGTGAACTCGGAGCCCTTCCCGGGCTCGCCCGCCGCCTCGGCCGTACCGCCGTGGGCGGCGACCAGGTGGCGGACGATGGGCAGGCCCAGACCGCTGCCGCCGGTCCGGCGGGAGCGGGACTTCTCGGCGCGCCAGAACCGGTCGAAGACATGCGGCAGATCCTCCGGCGCGATGCCGGTGCCGGTGTCGGTGACGGTGAAGACGACCCGGTCGCCGTCGCGGCGGGCGGCGAGGGTGACCGTGCCGTCGGTGGGCGTGTGGCGCAGCGCGTTGGAGACCAGGTTGCCGAGGGCCTGCCGCATCCGTACGGGGTCGGCGTCCAGCCAGGGGTCGCCGTCGGTCCCGGTGCGCAGGGTGACCCCGGCGGCGTCGGCCGCGACGCGGTGTGCGGCGGCCACCTGGTCGAGCAGTTCTGCGGCACGGACCGGCTCGCGGTGCAGGCGCAGGGTGCCCGCGTCGGCGGCCGCCAGGTCCTGGAGGTCGTCGATGATGCGCTGGAGGACGAGGGCCTCCTCGTGCAGGGCGCCGAGCAGCGCGGGATCGGGGTCCACGAGTCCGTCCCGGGTGACCTCCAGCCAGCCGCGGATGTTGGTGAGCGGGCTGCGCAGTTCATGGGCGATGTCGCTGACCATGGCCCTGCGCTGGGCCTCAAGACGTTCCCGGCGCTCGGTGAGGTCGTTGAACGCGGCGGCCAGCAGCCCGGTCTCGTCCCGTGTGCGCACCCGCGCCCGCACGTGCAGCTCGGGTGGCTGTTGCGCGGCCACCGTCAGCGCGCGCAGCGGTCGTACGAGACGGGTGGCGACCACCGCGGTGACGGCGACCGTGACGGCAAGGACCAGGCCGGCCGCTCCGACGATCTTGGCCTTGTTGGCCGGGGACATGTCGAAGCGGGGCACGCTCTGGTCCCCGATGCCGAGGAACAGCTCGGCCACCGGAGCGACATAGGGGTCGAGTTGGGCGCGGCGGGCGCTGTCGACGCAGCCCTGGACGCTGCGGGTCGTCCTCGCGTCGTCCATCCTGGCGAACTTGGTCGGGAAGAGCCGCGTCGCGGAGGTGTTGCCCCCGGGGTCGAAGGCGACGAACAGCGGGGAGCCGAGGTCGATGCCCTTGTCCGCCAGGCAGGTCCGGGCGCCCTGTTCCAGGGACACGCGGGCCTTGTCCTCGGTGCGGGTCGGCTCGTTCAGTCCGTAGCCGCATGGGACGGTCCCCCCGTAGTCGCCCGCGGCCGTGCCGTTCTCGTCGGTCAGGTAGGGCCGGCCGCCGGGGGTGTGCGCGACGATGACGCGGATGCCGTAGCGGTCGTAGCAGATCCGCTGCTTCCGTGCCACGGCGTCCAGTTGCGAGCGTTCCTTGGCCGGCAGCCGGTACGGGCCGACGGCGCGCGGGTCGATGCCGCTGAGCTGGGCGCCGGACTCGCTGTAGGTGTCGGTGTGCAGGGGGTCGACGGAGGCGGCGGGCCGGGGCGGCAGCGGCGTGCCGTGCGGCGCGGAGTCGGCGACGAGGGTGCGGTCGGCGGTGGTGAGCGCGATCCGGCGGCCGGTCTTCGCGGCCAGCGCCCTGACCGTGTGCCGTACGCCGGTCCAGTCGGGGTGGGTCGCGGCGTATCCGCTGAGCCGGGCGAGGATGTTGTTGTCGGCGGCGAGGTCCTGGCCCTGTTCCTCCTCCAGGGCGCTGGTGGTGGTCGTGACCGCGAGCCAGGCGGTGGCGGCCACGGAGCAGACGGCGATCAGCACCGAGGCGAACAGCAGCCGGACGAGCAGCCGTTTGCGCCACGGTATCCGGGGCCTCACGGGCGGCCGCCGCTCAGCTTGTAGCCGACCCCGAACACGGTCACCAGCCGTACCGGCCGGCGCGGATCGGCCTCTATCTTCCGGCGCAGGTTCATGATGTGGACGTCGACGGCCCGTTCGGTGGAGGAGCGGTCGAAGCCGCGGGTGCACTGGAGCAGTTGCCGTCGCGAGAACACCCGGTCCGGTTCGGCCGCCATGGCCAGCAGGATCTGGAACTCGGCCGGGGTGCACTCCACCGGCCGGCCGTCGCAGCGCACTTCGTGCCGTACCGGGTCGATGCGGATGCCGCCCGCGCGGACGCCGGGATCCTCCCGCACCCCAACGCCGCGCCCGCTGCGCCGCAGGACCGTGCGGATGCGGGCCATCAGTTCGCGCGGGCTGTACGGCTTGGTCATGTAGTCGTCGGCACCCAGTTCCAGGCCGAGCAGGACGTCGTCCTCCGCCGAGCGGGCGGTGAGCATCAGTACGGGGATCTCGGCGTTCTCCCGCGCGCCGCGCAGCACCCGGCACACGCCGAAGCCGTCGATCACCGGCAGCATCAGGTCGAGGACCACGAGGTCGGGCCGCAGCCTGTGGGCCGCGTCCAGGGCGGCCGAGCCGTCGTGGACCACGGTGGCGGTGTGGCCCTCCGCCAGCAGCGAGCGGCGTATGAGTTCGGCCTGCATCTCGTCGTCCTCGGCGACCAGCACATGTGCGCACACGGGGCGGATCCTAGGGGGTTCAGAGGGCGAGCCAGTCGGTGTATCCCATCACGACGACGGGATGCCGGCCGGGATCGAGGGCGCGGAGCAGTTCCTTCATGTGCGCCTCCGCGATGCCGATGCAGCCGTGGGTGGGTCCGCCGTGGTCGACGTGGAACCAGATGCCGCCGCCCCGGCCCGCGCCGAGTGGGCGGGTCCAGTCGAGGGGTGAGGTGCCGGGCCTGCGGTTGTAGTCGATGGCGATCACATAGTCGAACGAGCCGGCCAGCGGCTCGCCCGTGAAACCGGTGCCGGGTGAGACGAATCCGGTCGAGCGGTGGTACGGCAGCCGGGTGCCGGGGTCGCGGAGCAGGCCCCCGGCGTCGGTGAGGGTGTAGACGCCGAGCGGCGAGCGCAGGTCCTCGGCCGTGTGGTGGTCGCTCCAGCCGCGCAGCGCGTTGTGCGCGGGCCAGCCGGCTCCCGCCTGCCAGCCCGCTTCGGTGCGCTCGTGCAGGACGACGGTCGATTCCGGCGAGTCCTTGGCGTGGCCGGTCGCCACGACCACCTGCCGCGCACGGCCGGGTATCGCGTTGCGGATCTTGGGGCCGAGACCGGGGATCCGCTGCGGGGCCGCCTCGACGGACGGCTCCGGTGCCGGTGCCCGCCTCGCCGCCGGCCTCCGGCTGGGGCTCGGGGGCGTCTCCGGGCGCTCAGTCGCCTCGGCGCCGCCGCCGCATCCCGTGAGCAGGAGGGGGGACGCGAGGAGCGCGACGGCGGTTCTGCGATCGATCATGCTCCGACCCTGACCGAGACTTGTGAGGAACTCGTCAGGTTCCACGGCCCGTTCCTCCGGTGCGCCGCGCTGGGCGCACCGGAGGAACCGGTGCTCGCCCTACGCCCTGCCCGGCTTGCCCTGGGTGTACAGCCAGGTCCGGAACAGTCCGTCCAGCCGCTTGCCGGACTCCCGCTCGGACAGCTTCACGAACTGCGCCGTCGTCCCGTGCCCGCCCCGGTGCTCGGCGGCCCACGCGCGCAGGATGCGGAAGAACACCTGGTCGCCGACGGCCTTGCGCAGTTCGTGCAGGGCCATGGCGCCGCGGGCGTAGACCGGCGTGCCGAAGATGTTCGCGCCGCTGCCGGGGTTGCCGGGCGGATACGCCCACAGGTCGTCGCTCGCGCGGGTGGCGTACAGCTTGTCGAAGGTCTTCTGGGCGCTGTCGCCGCCGTGCTGCTCCTGGTAGAGCCACTCGGCGTAGGTGGCGAAGCCCTCGTTGAGCCAGATGTCCTTCCACGTGGTGAGGGAGACGGAGTCGCCGAACCACTGGTGGGCGTTCTCGTGGACGAGGGTGCTCAGATCGGGCGCCGAGTCGTACACGGGCCGGGTCTGGGTCTCCAGGGCGAAACCGACGTCCGGCGCCCGGTCGACGATCGAGCCGGCGGCCCGGTACGGGTAGGGGCCGAAGAGCCTGCTCTCCCACTCCAGGACGGACGGCAGCTTCTTCAGGACGGGCGCCGCTGCGTTCGCCTCGCGCGGGTCGACGGCGTTGTACACCTGGATGCCGTCGCGGGTGGTGTACCGCTCGACCTTGAACGTGCCGATGGTCGCCGTGGCGAGATAGGCGGCCATGGGTGCGGTCTGGCGCCAGCGGTAGGTGGTCTGCCCGTGCGCGGTGCGCTGTCCCAGGAAGACGCCATTGGCGACCGCGGTGCGACCCTGGGGGACGGTGATCCTGAAGTCGTACGAGGACTTGTCCTTGGGGTGGCTGTTCGCCGGGAACCAGGTCATCGCGCCCTGGGGCTCACCGGCGACGAAGGCTCCGTCGTCGGTGGGGATCCATCCGTCGGGGGAGCCGTCCGGGTCGGTGACCGGCTTGGGGGTGCCGTGGTAGGCGACCTCGACGCAGAAGTGCCGGCCCTTGTGCAGCGCCCGGCGCGGGGTGACCACGAGTTCCTGTCCGTCGCGGCGGAAGTCCGCCGTGGTGCCGTCGACGGTGAGGCGTGTGACCTTGAGGCCCTTGAGGTCGAGGTCGAAGCGGGTCAGTTTCTGGGTGGCGCGGGCGCTGAGGACCGCCGTGCCGTCGAGGTGGCGGGAGGCGGTGTCGTAGCGCAGCGTCAGGCCGTAGTGCTGGACGTGGTAGCCGCCGTTGCCCTGGAGCGGGAAGTACGGGTCGCCGACGCCGGAGGAGCCGGTGGTCCGGGCCGCGGCCGGTCCGGCGGCGGCGAGCAGTGCCGCCACGGCGACGGGGACGGTGGCGAGGACCGCCTCGCGGCGGAGGACTGCGGTGCGTCGTCTGTCGGCCTGCCTGCGAAGTGGCGTCACGTGCGCTCCCTGTGGGGTGGCGGATGATCAAACGCACCACAGACTAGGCGGCCAAGCTCACCAAAATCCCCCTCGTTCAGGTCAAGTTACAACGCATCGCCGATCAGAATCGGTCGCCGACGCGAGTGGAAACAGTACGCTTCAGGCTTCCCCCTTCCTTACGACGGAGGCCCGTGCATGAGCGTCCGCGTGCGCCGGATCTATGAACCGCCCGAGCCCGAGGACGGCTTGCGCGTCCTGGCCGACCGCCTCTGGCCGCGCGGTGTGTCCAAGGACGCGGCCGAGGTGGACGAGTGGCCCAAGGCCCTCACCCCGTCCACGGAGCTGCGCCACTGGTATCACGCGGGCGAGGGCTCCTTCGAGGAGTTCCGCAGGCGGTACGAGGCGGAGCTCGCCGCGCCGGAGGCCGCCGAACTGCTCGACGGCCTCCGGGAGGCGGCCCGCAAGGGCCCGGTGACGCTGCTGACCTCCTCCAAGACCCCGGACGAGAGTCACGCCTCGGTGCTGGCGCGGCTCCTGACGGACTGACTCACGCCGTCTGCTTCGCCGCGGCCCGCCCGGCCGCGCGCCCGGAGAACAGGCAGCCGCCGAGGAAGGTGCCCTCCAGGGCGTTGTAGCCGTGGACGCCGCCGCCGCCGAAGCCGGCGACCTCGCCCGCCGCGTACAGCCCGCCGATGGGCTGCCCGTCGGCGCCCAGGGCGCGGGAGTCCAGGTCGGTCTGGATGCCACCGAGGGTCTTGCGGGTGAGCACGTGCAGCTTGACGCCGATCAGCGGGCCGGCCGCCGGGTCGAGGATGCGGTGCGGGGTCGCGACCCGCCCGAGGCGGTCACCGATGTAGCGGCGGGCATTACGGATGCCCTGGACCTGGGAGTCCTTGCTGTAGGGATTGGCGATCTGCAGGTCGCGCGCCTCGATCTGGCGGCGCACCTCGGCCGCGTCGAGCAGCGCCTTGTCCGCGAGGCCGTTCATCTTCTCGACGAGCTTTTCGAGGGTGTCCGCGGTCACGAAGTCCGCGCCGTTGCGCAGGAAGGCCTGCACCGGTCCGGGCGCTCCCTTGCCGAGCAGCCGGTCGCGCAGCACCGCCTTGCGGTCCTTGGCGGTGATGTCGGGGTTCTGCTCGGAGCCCGACAGCGCGAACTCCTTCTCGATGATCTTCCGGGTGAGGATGAACCAGGAGTGGTCGTGGCCCGCGATGTCCTCGGTGGTGCGCAGATGCCTGAGCGTGCCGAGGGTGTCGTAGCCGGGCAGGCACGGGTCGGGCAGGCGGCGGCCGAGGGCGTCGAGCCAGATGGAGGACGGGCCGGGCAGGATGCGGATGCCGTGGCCGGGCCAGATGGGGTTCCAGTTCTGCAGGCCCTCGGTGTAGTGCCACATGCGGTCCCGGTTGACCAGCCGTACGCCCGCGTCCGCGCTGATGTCGAGCATCCGGCCGTCGACATAGGCGGGGACGCCGGTGACCATCTCGGCGGGGGGCGTGCCGAGCCGCTCGGGCCAGTGGCGGCGGACGATGTCGTGGTTGGCGCCGATGCCGCCGGTGGTGACGACCACGGCCTGGGCGGTGAGTTCGAACTCGCCGGTCCGGTCGCGGTTGGAGGCCACTCCCCGCGGCGAGTCGTCGTCGGCGAGCACCGTGCCGCGCACCCCGCGCGCCGCCCCCTCCTCGATGATCAGCTCGTCCACCTGGTGGCGGTGGTGGAAGGTGAGCAGCCCGTCGCGCGCTGCCTGCCGGGCGTACCGCGCGAACGGCTCGACCACGCCCGTACCGGTGCCCCAGGAGATGTGGAAGCGCGGTACGGAGTTGCCGTGGCCGTCCGCGCGCAGGTCGCCGCGCTCGGCCCAGCCGACCGTGGGCAGCAGCGAGATGCCGTGGCCCGCCAGCCAGGACCGCTTCTCCCCCGCCGCGAACTCGACATAGGCGCGGGCCCAGCGCACCGCCCAGGAGTCCTCGTCCTCGACGCGGTCGAACTGGGCACTGCCCTGCCAGTCGTTCCAGGCGAGGTCGAAGGAGTCCTTGATGCCGAGGCGGCGCTGCTCCGGGGAGTCGACGAGGAAGAGCCCGCCGAAGGACCAGAACGCCTGACCGCCGAGGTTGGCGGCGTTCTCCTGGTCGACCAGGGCGACGCGCCTGCCCCGGCTGGTGAGTTCGTGCGCCGCGACCAGGCCCGCGAGGCCCGCTCCGACGACGATGACGTCCGCGTCCATGGCGACCGTTTCCCTTCCCTATACGACTCGTTCGGGGGCGCTGCCGGCATCGGTCAGCAGCGCGGTGAGCAGTTGCCTGAGCCAGGCGCGGGCGGTCTCGACGTCCCGGTCCAGCAGCAGTTGGGTGGTGACCCCGTCGTACGCGGCGACCACGGCGTGCGCCGCTCCGTCGACATCGCCGAGCACGGCGGGCAGTTCGGTGTGGCCCTTGGCCCGTGAGAGCCGGTCGGCGATGGCGCTCCTCAGGCGGGCCCGGTGGTCGAGGAGGGTCTGGGCGACCTCGGGGTCACGCGCGGCGTGCACCAGGAAGTCGGTCTTGACGAGCAGCCAGTCCACGTCGAGCAGCAGCACCTCGGTGACCCGGTCCACGGAAGCGGGCACGTCCAGATCGGGACCGTCACCGGCCAGCGCCTGGGTCACCTGCTGCGCGATGAGGTCCGCGCGCTCCTGGTACAGGGCGAAGAACAGCTCGTCGAGGGTGGCGAAGTTCGAGTAGAAGGCTCCCCGGCTGAATCCGGCGGCCTCGCAGACCTCCTCGATGGAGACCCGCCCGAAGCCCTTCGCGGCGAACACGCCGAATGCGGCCTCCAGCAGTCGGGCCCGGGTGCGGACCCGGCGCCTGGTCACGCGCTTGGCCGTGCCCTCCACCGCCATGTCCGACCTCCGTTCGATACGCGAATGTATCGGATACACCAATGTATCGAAAGGCCTCCGCCGGGATCCCCCACCAAGATCTAAGGGAACATATTTTCGATTAAGGGGTACGCTGCTCCCATGGCCACGCACCTCCAGGGCTCCCTGTTCGACCAGACCGACGAGCTGCGGCTCGGCACCCTCGACGGGACACGCCGGACCCGGCTCGGCTCCGGCGCCTGGATCGACGTGCTGCCCGGCTGGCTGAGCGGCGGCGACGCCCTGTTCGAACAGCTGGCCGCGGACGTGCCCTGGCGCGCGGAGCGCCGCACGATGTACGACAACGTCGTGGACGTACCGCGGCTGCTCGCCTTCTACGGCGCGGACGACCCGCTGCCGCACCCGGTGCTGGCCGAGGCCCGCGAGGCGCTCTGCCGGCACTATGCCGACGAGCTCGGCGAGCCCTTCACCACCGCCGGGCTGTGCTACTACCGGGACGGCCGGGACAGCGTCGCCTGGCACGGCGACCGGATCGGACGCGGCGCACGCGAGGACACGATGGTCGCCATCCTCTCGGTGGGCGCGCCCAGGGACCTGCTGCTGCGCCCGGTGGGCGGCGGTGACACGCTCCGGCGCCCGCTCGGCCACGGCGATCTCATCGTGATGGGCGGCTCCTGCCAACGCACCTGGGAGCACTGCGTACCCAAGACGGCACGCGCCACCGGTCCGCGCATCAGCGTCCAGTACCGCCCGCGCGGCGTGCAATGAGAGTCCGCGACCCCGCCCGCCGCGGACCCCCCGCCGTCTGGTTGGCTGTCCCCCGTCGAACGGCGCGCTCACACCTCGGGAAGACCATGCGAGCAGACGTACACCAAGTGGCGGACGGCACCTACCTGGTGCACGGCAGCAACACCAACTGGGTGATCCTGACCGACGGGGACGCCGCGACCCTGGTGGACACCGGCTACCCCGGGGACCGGCAGCGGCTCCTCGACTCGCTCGCCGCCGTGGGCAGTTCACCACAGGCGCTGGCGGCCGTCCTGATCACCCACGCCCACAACGACCACCTCGGCTCGGCCGAGTACCTGCGCAGCACCTACGGCACTCCGGTCTACCTCCACGAGGCCGAAGTCCCGCACGCCCGCCGGGACTTCCTCCAGCAGGTGACCCCCGGCCAGGTGGTGCGCAACGCCTGGCGTCCGGGCGTCGTGCCGTGGCTGGTGCACGTGCTGCGCGTCGGCGGGGCGGAACAGCACCCCGTGACCGCTCCCGAGGCCTTTCCCCGCGAGGGAGCCCTCGACCTGCCGGGCCGGCCCGTCCCGGTGCACACCCCCGGCCACACGGACGGCCACTGCGTCTACCACCTGCCGCAGGCCGGGATCGTGCTGTCCGGCGACGCCCTGGCCACCGGCCATGCCACCGCACGGGCAAAGGGCCCGCAGCTGCTGCCCGACATGTTCCACCACGAGCGCGCCCGCGCGCTGGCCTCGCTGGACCTGATCGAGGCACTGGACGGCGACACCCTGCTGCCCGGCCACGGCCCGGTCCACCACGGTTCGGTGAGCAAGGCCGCCCAGGAGGCTCGGGAACGGGCGCACCGACCGGCGCACTGAAGCCCGGTACGCGGCCTTAGGGTTCGTCCCATGGCACTGCAGATCAGCGCGACCAACCCGGAGCACCCCGCGCTCCTGCTCGAACTCCCCTGGGACGTGCCCCTGGAGGAGTGGCCCGAGGAGCTTCTCGTGCCACTGCCCCGGGGCATCTCCCGGCACGTCGTGCGCTATGCGCGGGCCGGCGACGAGGTGATCGCCGTCAAGGAGCTCGCCGAGCGGCCCGCGCTGCGCGAGTACGAGCTGCTGCGCGACCTGGACCGGCTGGGCATCCCCGCGGTGGACCCGCTGGCCGTCATCACCGGACGCACCGACGGCGCGGGCGCCCCGCTGGAGTCGGTGCTGGTCACCCGGCACCTGGGCGGCTCGATGCCGTACCGCTCGATGTTCGAGACGACCATGCGCCCGGCGACCATGCACCGGCTGATGGACGCCCTCGCCGTGCTGCTGGTCCGGCTGCATCTGGCCGGGTTCGCCTGGGGCGACTGCTCGCTGTCCAACACGCTGTTCCGGCGGGACGCGGGCGCGTATGCGGCCTATCTGGTGGACGCGGAGACCGGCGACCTGCACCCGCGGCTCAGCGCTGGGCAGCGGGACTACGACCTCGATCTGGCACGCGTGAACATCAGCGGCGAGCTGCTGGACCTGGAGGCGTCCGGGGCGCTGCACCCGTCCGTCGACCCGATCGAGTTCGGCACGGAGATCTGCGCCCGCTACCAGGGCCTGTGGCAGGAGCTGACCCGCACGTCCGTGTACCCGGTGGGCAAGTACCACTACATAGAACGCCGGATACGGCGGCTCAACGACCTCGGCTTCGACGTCGCCGAGATGCAGATCGAGCGCTCCGCCGACGGCGACACCGTGACCTTCGTGCCGAAGGTCGTCGACGCCGGCCACCACCAGCGCCAGCTGCTGCGCCTGACCGGTCTGGACACCGAGGAGAACCAGGCCCGCAGGCTGCTGAACGACCTGGAGAGCTGGATGGCCACTCAGGACGACTACGGGCCCGGCGACCCCCTCGCCGCGCGCCCGGAAGTACTGGCCCACCGGTGGGTACGGGACGTGTTCCGCCCCACCGTGCGCGCCGTACCGCTCGATCTGCGCGGCTCCATGGACCCGGCCGAGATCTACCACGAACTGCTCGAACACCGCTGGTACCTGTCCGAGCGGGCGCAGCAGGACATGGGCCTGGACACGGCGGTCCGGGACTACATCGAGAACGTCCTCCCCAAGGCACGCGAGACGCTGGAGCCGACCACGCCCGAGTAGGTCAGTCGTGCGGGACCACGGCCACCGGGCAGTCGGCGTGGTGCAGCACCCCGTGCGCCACCGAGCCGATCCGGGCGCCCACCGCTGTGTAGTGCGCGCGGCGCCCGACCACCATCAGCTGGGCCTGTCCGGCCACCGCCAGCAGCACCTGGCCCGCGCTGCCCATCTCCACCTGCTCGGCCACACGGACCGCGGGAAAGCGCTCCCGCCACGGCTTCAGCGCGTCGGCCAGGGCCTTCTTCTCGTACGGCTCCAGGCCGCCGGCCTCGTCGAGGAGCTTCAGCGAAGCCGGGCTGTAGGCGAAGACGGGCGGCAGCGTCCAGGCGCGTACCGCCCGGACCGTGGCCCCGCGGGCGGCCGCCGTCTCGAACGCGAACCGAAGGACGGCCGCGCTGTCCTCCGGGCCGCCCTGCTGACCCACGACCACCTCCCGCCCGGCCGCCTCCGCGGCCGGCCGGTCCCCGGCGCGCACCAGGACCACGGGCCGCGCGGCCTCGGCGATCACCTGCTGTCCGACCGAGCCGAGCAGGAACCCCACGACGGCCCCGTGCCCGCGCGAGCCGAGCACCAGCATCTCCGCCTCTGCCGCGGCCCCCACCAGTGCCTCGGCGGCGTGCCCCTCGACCACGTCGATGCTCACCGTCAGCTCCGGGTGGCGCCCGGTGACGGCGCGCACGGCCTCCGTGACGCCGTCCGACACCCATCGGTGCTGTGTGTCCCGGTCCCCGGCGCCCTCCGCCTCGTGCGGGTGGAACCGCCACGCATGCACCACGCGCAGCGGCAGCTCCCGGCGTACGGCCTCCCGCCCCGCCCACGCCAGCGCGGCGAGACTCTCCTCCGTACCGTCGACCCCTGCCGTGATCGGGCGTGTCATGCTCCGGCCTCCTCGTGATCCGCCTTGTGAGGGGCCAGTCTTCACCACGCCGCGACCATGGCGATGCAGTGGGCACAGGTGAACGCCGACGCGGCCGACCCGGTGGCGCCGGGGCGCGTGGCCGCCCGGTTCCGCGTACCGGAGCGAATCCGGGCGATCGAACATACGATGGGCGGGAACCGGTGCGGTGACAACGGCGACACCGTCCCGTGAAACGACCTCTCGGGGTGGGAGACGTATGGCACAGGCCGCCGACACAGCGCGGACCGTCATCATGACCGTGGACGACGACCCGGGAGTGTCCCGAGCCGTCGCCCGGGACCTGCGACGGCGCTACGGCGAGTCGCACCGGATCGTGCGCGCGGAGTCCGGCGAGTCCGCGCTGGAGGCGCTGCGCGAGCTGAAGCTGCGCGGCGACCTGGTGGCGGTCATCCTGGCCGACTACCGGATGCCGCAGATGAACGGCATCGAGTTCCTGGAACAGGCCCTGGACGTGTACCCGGGCGCCCGGCGGGTGCTGCTGACCGCCTACGCGGACACGAACGCGGCGATCGACGCGATCAACGTCGTGGACCTGGACCACTATCTGCTCAAGCCGTGGGACCCGCCGGAGGAGAAGCTCTATCCGGTGCTGGACGACCTGCTGGAGGCATGGCGGCACAGCGACTTCCACTGCGTGCCCAGCACCAAGGTCGTCGGGCACCGCTGGTCGGCGCGTTCGTCGGACGTGCGCGAGTTCCTGGCCCGCAACCAGGTGCCGTACCGCTGGTACTCCGTCGAGGAGCCGGAGGGACAGCGGCTGCTCGCCGCGGCCGGACAGGACGGGCAGCGGCTGCCCCTGGTGATCACACCGGACGGCACACCCCTGGTGGAGCCCGAGGCTCCGGAACTGGCCGCCCGGGTGGGGCTGGCGACCACGCCGACGGCCGACTTCTACGACCTCGTCGTCATCGGCGGCGGCCCGGCCGGGCTCGGCGCGGCGGTGTACGGGGCGTCGGAGGGGCTGCGGACCGTGCTGGTGGAGCGGTCGGCCACCGGCGGGCAGGCCGGGCAGAGTTCACGGATCGAGAACTACCTCGGCTTCCCCGACGGCGTCTCGGGCGGCCAGCTCACCGAGCGTGCCCGGCGGCAGGCCGCCAAGTTCGGTGCCGAGATCCTCACCGCGCGCGAGGTGACGGGACTGGAGGCCAACGGGGCGGCGCGCGTCGTACGGTTCGCGGACGGTTCCGCGATCGCGGCGCACAGCGTGATCCTGGCGACGGGCGTGCAGTACCGGCAGCTGGAGGCGCAGGGCTGTGTCGATCTCACCGGCTGCGGGGTGTTCTACGGCTCCGCACTGACCGAGGCGGCCTCCTGCCAGGGGCACGACGTGTACATCGTCGGCGGCGCCAACTCGGCGGGGCAGGCGGCGATGTACCTGTCCAGGTTCGCCAAGTCGGTGACCCTGCTGGTGCGCGGCGCCGATCTGTCGGCGTCGATGTCGTACTACCTGATCCAGCAGATCAACGAGGCACCGAACATCTCGGTGCGCAGTCACACGGTGGTCGACGCCGCACACGGCACCGACCGTCTGGAGCGGCTGACGCTGCGTCATGTGGCGAGCGGTGAGAGCGAACTGGTCGACGCCCAGTGGATGTTCGTGTTCATCGGCGCGGCCCCGCTGACCGACTGGCTGGGCGAGACCGTGCTGCGCGACGAGCGCGGTTTCATCCTCGCCGGACCCGATCTGACCCCCGACGGCCGGCCGCCGGCGGGCTGGGAGCTGGACCGGCCGCCGTACCACCTGGAGACCAGCGTTCCGGGCGTGTTCGTGGCGGGCGACGCCCGCGCCGAGTCCGCCAAGCGGGTCGCGTCCGCCGTCGGAGAGGGAGCCATGGCCGTGATGCTCGTCCACCGGTATCTGGAGCAGTCATGAGCGGGCAGTCGATGCCGTGCAGCCCGCAGGAGATCGGCTCGCTGTTCCTGTTCGAGAAGCTGGCTCCGGAGCAGCTCGGGCGGTTGTGCGGCGCGGGGCGGGTGGAGCTGTTCCAGCCGGGCCCGGTCTACACCGAAGGTGATCCGGCCACCTGCTTCTACGTGATGATCGAGGGCACCGTCGTGCTCTCGCGCCGGGTCGGCGGTGACGACGTGGAGGTCACCCGGACCTCGCAGCGCGGGGTGTACGCGGGCGCCATGCAGGCCTATCTCGGTGACCGGGTGCGCCAGGTGTACAACAACTCGATGCGGGTGACGGAGCCGACCAGGTTCTTCGTCCTGCCCGGGGACGCCTTCGCGGACATCATGAGCGAGTGGTTCCCGATGGCGGTGCACCTGCTGGAGGGCCTGTTCTTCGGTTCGAAGAGCATGCAGGCCGCCATCGGTCAGCGGGAGCGGCTGCTGGCGCTCGGCTCGCTGTCGGCCGGGCTCACGCACGAGCTCAACAACCCCGCGGCGGCGGCCGTCCGGGCCACCTCGACGCTGCGGGAGCGGGTCGCGAAGATGCGGCACAAGCTCGCCGTGATCGCCGAAGGGCCCTTCTCCCGGGACGCGTTGGCAAGCCTGATCGAGATCCAGGAGCGCACCGCGGAGCGGGTCTCCAAGGCACCGGCGCTCAGCCCGCTGGAGGCCTCGGACCGGGAGGACGCGCTCACCGACTGGCTGGAGGACCACGGCATCGACCAGGGCTGGCAGCTGGCGCCCACCTTCGTCCAGGCCGGACTCGACGTCGACTGGCTGGAGCAGGTCGCGGCGGCCGTCGACGAGGAGATCCTGCCCGGGGCGGTCGGCTGGCTCAACTACACCATCGAGACCGAGCTGCTGATGAACGAGATCGAGGATTCCACGACCCGTATCTCGCATCTGGTCGACGCGGCCAAGCAGTACTCCCAACTGGACCGGGCGCCCTACCGGATGGTGGACGTGCACGAACTCCTCGACAGCACCCTGCTGATGCTGTCCGGCAAGATCGGGCAGCGCATCGAGGTCGTCAAGGAGTACGACCGCACGCTCCCGCCGGTCCCGGGCTACCCGGCCGAACTCAACCAGGTGTGGACCAACCTGATCGACAACGCGGTCTGCGCCATGAACGACGCCGGTGGAGAAGGCACGTTGACCGTGCGGACGGCGCTCGACCACGAGCGGGTGCTGGTGGAGTTCCGTGACACCGGGCCGGGTATCGCGCCGGAGATCAGAAGCCGGATCTTCGACCCGTTCTTCACCACCAAGCCGGTCGGCCAGGGCACCGGCCTGGGCCTGGACATCTCCTGGCGGATCGTCGTCAACAAGCACCACGGCAGCCTCCAGGTCGAGTCGGCGCCCGGCGACACCCGCTTCCAGGTCCTGCTGCCGCTGACCGCCGAGACGCCCGAGGAGACAGCATGAGCACCGATCCCGCGATCGACCCGAGCGTCGCGCCCAGCGGCACCGGCTGCGTCGAGTGCGACGAGGCCGGCGGCTGGTGGTTCCATCTGCGCCGCTGTACGCAGTGCGGGCACATCGGCTGTTGCGACGACTCCCCCGCCAAGCACGCCACGGCCCACTACCGGACCACCGGGCACCCCGTCATCCGCAGCTTCGAGCCCGGCGAGGACTGGTTCTGGAATTACGACACCAACGAGTTGTACGCATCCGGTCCCGAGCTCGTTCCCCCGGTCGCCCACCCCGCCGACCAGCCCGCGCCGGGCCCGGCCGGACGGGTGCCCGAGAACTGGGCGCAGACCCTGCGCTGAACGCCCGCGGTGACGGGCCGCGGGACGCGCTGTCGGCGCCGCGTGCCAGGATGGGTCCGTGCCGCAGACCGCCTTCACCACACCACCGCTGATCGGCCGGGACGAGGAACTCGACCGTCTCACGGGGGTGCTGGAGCGTGCCCGGCGCGGCGAGGCGCGCGCCGTGCTGATCGCCGGGGACGCGGGGGTCGGCAAGACGCGGGTGCTGGACGAGGCCGCGGAGCGGGCGGCACGGACCGGGACGACGGTGGTCACCGGACACTGTGTCGACCTCGGTGACGTCGGTCTGCCGTATCTGCCGTTCACCGAGATCCTCGGTGCGCTCGCCGCCGACGAGCGGTTCGCCGCCGCTGTCGCCGCGCATCCGGTGGTGGACCGGCTGCTGGGCGGCGGGACCGACACGGCGCGGGACGCGGACGGCCGGCTGCGGCTCTTCGAGGGCGTGGCGGGACTGCTGGCCGACCTCGCGGACCTCGCTCCCCTGCTCGTCGTCCTGGAGGACCTCCACTGGGCCGACCAGTCCTCGCGGGATCTGCTCAGATTCCTGCTCAGCCGCGGCATCCTGCAGCGGTCGGCGGGCGGCGCGCCCGCGCACCGGCTCACGGTGTTCGCGTCGTACCGCGCGGACGACCTGCACCGCCGCCACCCCCTGCGCCCCCTGCTGGCCGAACTCGTCCGGCTGCCCTCGGTCGAGCGCCTGGAACTGCGGCCCCTGGCCGACCCCGAGGTGGCCCGGCTGATCCGGGCGCTGCAGGACCGTCCGCTGCCGGAGGCCACCGTCCACCGGATCGTGCGGCGCGCCGAGGGCAACGCCTTCTACGTGGAGGAGCTGGTCGCGGCGACCGGCGCGGAAGCCGACGGGGTGCCCAGCGGACTCGCCGACCTGCTGCTCATCCGCGTCGAGCAACTGTCCGACACGGCCCAGCAGGTGCTGCGCACCGCCGCCGTCGCCGGGCGGCGCGTCGGCCACGACCTGCTGCGCGACGCGGTCGGACTGCCGGAGAACGAGCTGGAGTCGGCGCTGCGCGAGGCCGTCGGTCGGCAGCTGCTCGTTCCCGGTGACGCGGACACGTACTCCTTCCGTCACGCCCTCGCGCGCGAGGCGGTGTACACCGATCTACTGCCCGGCGAACGGTCCCGGCTGCACGGCGCGTTCGCCCGGCTGCTCGCCGCGAGCGGCCGGACGGCCGAGAGCGCGGCGGAGCGCGCCCATCACTACCGCGAGAGCCACGATCTGCCGGAGGCGCTCGCCGCGTCGCTGGAGGCCGCCGACCACGCCCAGCGGGTGGGCGCGCCCGCCGAGGAGCTGCGGCACCTGGAGACCGCGCTGGAACTGTGGCCCTCGGTGGAGCCCGCCGCGCGGCCCGCGGGCGCCGGTCCCGACCGGGTGACGCTGACGCTGCGCGCCTCGGGGGCCGCCGCGCACGCCGGGGACTCGCACCGGGCGGTGTCCCTCACCCGGGCCGCGCTGGCCGGCGTCGGCCAGGACGCCGACTCCGAGCTCGCCGCCCGGGTCCGTTACATGCTCGCCGGGAATCTGCTGAGCGTCGACAGTCTGACGGCCGCCTTCGAGTACAGCAGCGAGGCGCTCGCCATGATCCCGGCAGAGCCGCCGTCGCGGACGTGGGTGTGGGCGGCCGCGACGCATGTCATGGCGGCGCGTCAGGTCGGCGAGGACGGGACCGCGCTCCGGGTCGCCCGCCGGGCGCTGCGCGTCGCGGAAGAGCTGGGGGTGACCGACGCCCGGGCCGATCTGCTGATCTCCCTGGCCGGTCTCGAAGGGGGCGGCCGCCGCACCCCGCAGGGCCGTGAGCGGCTGCGGGAAGCGCGGGAACTGGCCAGGAGCGCCGGGCATGCGCCCGTGGAGATGCGGGCGCTGTTCAACCTCGCCGTGGGCAGCTTCGAGTCCGGCGACCTCCAGGAGTGTCTGCCGTGGCTGGACGAGGGGCTGGAGCGGGCCCGTCGTGCCGGGCTGCTGTCCTCGCCGTATCCGCGCGAGATGCGCTACCTGCGGCTGCTGGTGCTGTACACGCTGGGCCGCTGGGACGAGTGCGTGCGCGCGGCGCACGCGGAAGCCACGGCGGCGGACGGCTACGCGGCCGGTCCCGTGCTGTACGTGGCGCTGGCGCGCGGCGACCGGGCAGCTGTCGAGGGGGCCCGCGCCCTGCTGGAAGGGCCGTTCGACTGGATGGGGACGCTGGTCGCGGGCATCGCGCTCACGGACGCCGCGGCGCTGGACGGTGATGCCGAGGCGGCCGTGGAGCGGATGCGGGCGACGGTCACGGCGCTCACCGACGACGCGGGCCGTCGCCCCGACGCCACGGTCCGGCTGGCCGCGCTCTGTCTGGCCGCCGTGGCCGACCGGGCCGCCGAGCTGCGCCGCGCCGGTGACCAGGCCGGGCTCCGGCGCTGGACGGACACCGCGGCCGAGCTCGTGGAGCTGGCGCGGACCACGGCCGAGCGGGGCGGTGACGGCGGTACGCAGGGTCCCGAGGGCCTGGCGTGGCTGGCCCGCGCCGAGGCGGAGTGGGCGCGGGCCGGGTCCGGGCCGGACCCGGCGGCCTGGCAGAAGGCGGTCACGGCGTTCGAGGACGTCGAGGTGTACGAGCGGGCGCGGTGTCAGATACGGCTGGCCGAGGCCTTGTTGGCAGCCGACCGGCGGGCTGAGGCGGCCGCCCCTGCGCTGGAGGCACGGAAGACGGCCGCCCGGCTGGGCGCCGCGCCGCTGATCGAGCGGATCGACGCCCTGATCCGCCGCGGCCGCCTCGCGGACACCCCGGCGGGCGAGGAGCGCATCGCACCGCTCACCGCCCGCGAGCAGGACGTGCTGCGGCTCCTCGCGCGGGGCCGCAGCAACCGTCAGATCGGTGAGGAGCTGTTCATCACCGGCAAGACGGCGAGCGTCCATGTCTCCCACATCCTCGCCAAGCTGGGCGCCGCGAGCCGCACGGAGGCGGTGGCGATCGCCTACCGCGAGGGCCTGATCACCCCGGAGCCGACCGCCTCCGGGTGACAGTCGAGCCGGTCCGGGTCGACGGCGTCCGCCATGGCCTGCATGCCCTTGTCGTTGGGATGCAGATGATCGCCCCCGTCGAAGAAGGGCAGGATCCGCTCGGGGTCGTAGGGGCTGCGCAGGATCCGGTCGAAGTCGGTGACCGCGTCGAACTCCCCACCGCTCCTGATGAACCGGTTCACCTCCTGACGTACGGCTTCGGCGGCGGGATCCCATTCGGACCAGCCCTTGAACGGGCCGACGCTCGCGCCGACGACGCACTTCCCGGCCGCGTGTGCCCGGTCGGCGATCTCGCGGTACCCGGCGATCAGGTCCTGCGCGGTGACACCGCTGTGGGCCTTGAGGTCGTTGACGCCCTCGAAGAGGAAGACGGTACGGACGCCGGGCAGGGACAGGACGTCGCGGTCCAGACGGTGCAGGGCGCTCTGCCCGGCGCCGTCCGCCAGGACCTTGTTGCCGGATATCCCTTCGTTGGCCACGCCCTTGACGGTGCCGTCGGCCGACCGCAGCCGCCGGGCCAGATAGTCGGGCCAGCGGCGGTCGAGGTCGGCGGTGGACTGCCAGCCGTCGGTGATGGAGTCGCCGAGCGCGGCCACGGCTGCGGTGGCGGTGCTCGGCGTGCGTACGGACACGGCGTCGAGGTAGAACCAGGAGCCGGTGGTGCCGGTCCAGTGGGCGGCGCTCTCCTCGGCGGTGTGGTCGCCCTGGGTGAGGTACGACGTCTGCAGGGCCATCCCGTGACCGGTGGCCGGGCCCGCCGCGTCGGGACTGTGCAGGCTGACGGCCAGGTCGGTGCCGGCGGGGAGCCGGCCGGGCAGCGGGTCGCTCCAGACGGTGCCGCCCGTGGGCACGGTGACCGTGCGGGCGCCGCCGAAGGTCAGCCGCCGGTTGGTGCCCGGCCTGAGGTCGGCGCCCCGGCCGCGGATTCCGGCGTAGACACTGTCGAGGGTCAGCGGCCGGTCCCCGAAGGCGTTGGACAGCCGGATCCGCATATCGCTGCCGGCGACGCTGGTGTGGACGACCAGCCGGTAGCCGCGGTCGGCGACGCCGTCGCCCGTCCGGTCGGCGCTCGCCGCCCAGGTGACGACGTCGTGCCGGGCGTCGGCCGGGTGGGCGGGCGCGGACTGGCAGACGACGGCGGTCAGCAGGGCCGCGACGACACAGCCGGCGCGGGTGGACCGGCCGTTCACCGGGCCAGGTCCTTCAGCGTGACGGACTCGCCCGGCTTGAGCGCGACCGTCCGGGACGCGCCGGCGTACGCCACGGTGGTGGTCCGGCCCCCGACGCTGTGGATCCGGGCCTCGGTCGGCTTCCCGTTGCGCCATCGCAGGTCGACGACGAAGCCGCCGCGGGCGGCCGCTCCGGTGAGGGAGCCGGTGGCGGCCCAGGCGTCCGGGAGGGCGGGGAGGAGCTCCAGATGGCCGGGGCGGGAGTACAGCAGCATCTCGATCATCGCGGTCGGGGTGCCGAAGTTGGCGTCGATCTGGAAGATGCCGCGGCCCTGTTCGACCTGGTAGATGTCGAAGAGGTTGGGTGCCGTGCCGTTGCTGCCGCCGGTGGACGGGCGGAGGTTGTTGACGACCAGTCGGTAGGCGTTCTCGGCGTTCTTGAGCCGGGCCCAGCACAGGCCGCGCCAGGCGTTGGCCCAGCCGAAGCTCTCCATGCCGCGGGCGGTGAGCAGGGCGGTGGCACCGGCCACGAGGTCGGCGGGGGTGGAGCCGTCGGGGCGGATGCGGTCGCCGGGGAAGAGCCCGACCAGCGGTGACAGGTGGCGGTGGGTGGTCTCGCCGAGGTTGTCGGGCGACATCCATTCCTCCAGCCGGCCCGTCGTGGGGCTCACCCGCGGCAGGTACAGCCGCTCGCGCAGCGCGCCGATGGTGTCGGCGTATCCGGCGTCCTTCTTCAACTCGGCCGCTGCGGTACGGTAGTTGCCGAACAGCGCCCACACCAGTTCCTGTGCGTAGGTGATGCCCTTCGCGTCGAGCGGGCCGTGTTCCGGGGACCAGTCGCTGTCGGCGATGAGCACTTCGCGCGAGCTGCCCGGTAAGGTCGTGGTGAGCAGCCGGGCCTCCCAGAACTCACAGGCGCCCTTGAGCAGCGGGTAGATCTTCTCCAGGTGGGCACGGGAGCGGGTGAACTCGTAGTGCTCCCAGAGGGTGTTGGCGAGCCAGGCGTTGCCCGCCGGATGCCACCACCAGCCCATTCCGCCGTGGATGTTGGTGGAGATGGCGATGGTCCAGCCGGCCGTCTTCCCGGTGGAGTTGCGGTAGCGGTTGCGCCGGTCGTCGAAGTGGTCCCGGGTGAGCGCCGTCCATGACGGCAGCTGGGCGAGGCAGTAGTCGGTCAGGGCGTCGAAGCACGGGGACAGGCCCGCCCGGTCGGCCATCCAGTAGTTCATCTGGATGTTGATGTCGGTGTGGTAGTCCCCCATCCAGTCGGGGTCGTTGCCGTCCAGCCAGGGCCCCTGAAGGCCGAGCGGCAGGCCGCCCCGGGATCCGGAGATCATCAGATAGCGGCCGAACTGCAGGTAGGCGGCCTCCAGTTCGGGGTCGGGGACGCCGTCCCGGGCGCGGGCCCTGATCCGCTCCCAGGTGTCGAGGGAACGCTGCTGGGCGGACGAGGTGCCGAGCGAGACGTCGAACCGTCCGAACAGGGCGCTGTGGTCGGCGACATGGGTGCGCAGCAGGGTGTTCGCCGTGTGGCGTGCGGCGTCGCGGACCTTGGTGCGGGCCAGGGCCTCCGGGTCGAGGGACGGGTTGCGGTAGTGGGCAAAGGCGTCCGGCGCGTAGTTGGTGCCGCCGCTCACCACCAGGGTCAGTTCACGGCACCCGGAGAAGGCGATGCCCGAGCCGCTCACCCGGACGCTTCCGCCGTTGCCGTGAGCGGTCACCGCGGCGGCGTACCGCAGTCCGTTCGGGAGGGCACCGGCGAACGAGCCGACCGGCGAGGCGTGCTCGCCGTGGGTGCCCTCAAGGGTGACGGTGCCGGTGTGGTGCCCGCCGCCGCTCTGGCTGAGGTGCAGCACGATCACGTCGTCGGGGCGGCTGGCGAACAGTTGCCGCCGGTACGTCACTCCGGACCGGACATACGACGTCGTGACCACGCCCTGGGCGAGGTCGAGGGTGCGGCGGTACCCGGAGACGGCGGACAGGTCATGGTCGGGGAGGTCGACGGTGAGCCGGGCGAGGAGGGTGAGGGAGCCGAAGTCATCCCGCCCGTAGGGAAATTGACCGTCGGCGTCGAGGGTGTCGTTGAGGCCGCCGGTCCACAGGGTGGCGTCGGTGATCAGCAGGAGTTCACGGCCGGAGTCGTTGCTCGCGAGGGCGCCGAGGCGGCCGTTGCCGACGGGCAGGCCCTGTTCGATCATCGAGCGCTCGTCGGCCGGGGCCTGCCACCACAGCATGTGGCCGGGTGCGGCCGCCGCGGTGCCGGCGGGGTCGACGGGGCGTTGTGGTGCGGCGGAGGCGGTGAAGGCGGGCAGTGCGGCGAGGGCTCCGGTCGCGGCCGCGAGGGCGAGGAGGTCGCGTCTGCTGGGGCGAGTGTCCATGGCGGGCTCCGAATCCTCTTATCGCGGGGACCTGGGGACGTCGATCCGGTCGATGTCCGGCGCGTAGCCCGAACCGCTGTCGAAGGTCAGGGTGTTGGCGCCCGCCTTCAGCGTCACGGGCACGCTCACCGTCTCGACGGTCCCCCAGTCGCCGGTGGACGGGAACTTGTGGCGGACGGCGCCGCCCGAGTTCGCCGAGATGTCGGCCGACCGGGCGTCGCCGCTGATGTAGGCGACCTTCACCAGGTAGATGCCGGGCCGGTCGACGACGATGTCGTTGAAGCGGAGCTTCCCGCCGAGGTAGAGGTTGCCGACCTTCTTCTCGCCGGAGCAGGCGGAGCAGCCGGTGACGGAGGCGTTGCCGCCGAGGGTGCTGGTGGCCGACTCGGCCTCGTAGGCGGTGGCGGTCAGGGCGTTGCTGTGCGGGGTGACGGTGAACAGCCGGGAGCCGTGGGCGGGCAGGGCCTCGGTGATCCTGTTTTTACGGGTGCCGAGGTTCTCGTGGTTCCAGAGGTCCCGTACGGTCGCCTTGCCGGTGAAGCCGAGGGCCGGCCAGTCGGCGGTGACGGCGGCGGGGGCGTCGGCGAGGTTGAACAGGGCGACGGTGTAGGTGCCGTCGGGGTTCTTCGCGGCCCACACCTGCTGGGCGTCGGAGGGAGTGACCGGTCGTGCGGGCGGGGTGTCGCCCTGATTGACGGCGATCACCTCGCGGTTGGTGAGCAGGGAGAGGCCGTAGTCGTCGAGGCGGGTGAGGTCGTCGCCGGTGTAGAGCGGGGACTTGGCGATAGCCCACAGGGTGGCGTAGCTCTGCCGCTCGGCCTGGGTGAGGCCGTCCATGGCGCCGTTGCCGACGTCGAGGGAGTCGAGGTCGTTCCAGCCGCCGGGGCCCGCGTGCCGGGTCCAGCCGGGGGCGTCGTCCCAGCGGTCGTCGACGGAGTTCTCCCAGCTCACAAGGGTGTTGCAGTAGCACTCGACGTCGGTGCCGATGCGCCAGCCGTTGGTGTACTTCTTCCAGTCGGCGGCGTGTCCGATGTCCAGGGACCAGGAGACCTCCAGGTGGATGGGGCGGCCGGTGGCGGCTATCGCCTTCTGCCAGGCAGCCACGTCGGCAACGTTGTCGTACTGGGCACCGCTCTTGAAGGAGCCGGGGCCGACACCGTCGAGCTTGAGGAAGTCGTAGCCCCAGTCGGCGAGCAACTGCGCCTGGGAATCGACGTACTTCTGTGTGCAGGGGCGGGAGAAGTCGAGCTTGTAGGCGCTGTCCCAGCCGTTGGTGGTGCGCAGGTCGCCGTACACGATGTCGGCGGTGGTGCAGCCGTCCGCGTTCCGGACGGGGGTCCTTCCGCCGCCGTAGGCCTCCTTCTCCAGGCCGACGGGCAGATAGATGCCGGCCTTGAGGCCCTTGGCGTGGATGTGGTCGGCGACCGGCTTCATGCCGTGCGGGAAGCGGACCGGGTCGGCCTGCTGCCGCCCGTACTGGTCGAACTCGGGCCGCCACGCCCGGTCGCGCCACCAGCCGGCGTCGATGTTGACGTACTCGTAGCCGAACCTCTTCAGCTTCGTGGCGAGGGCGTCGGTCTGCTTGAGGACGTTCGCCTCGGTGAGATAGCTGTAGTCGCCGTCGGGGTTGAGGCCCGGGTACTTCGACGACTGCATGCTCCAACTGGACCAGCCCATGTACGGCTTGGCCGCGACGGGCGCGGGTGTCCCGGCGTGTGCCGCCGGAACGGCGGTCGCGAGGCCTGCGGTGAGGGCCAGGACGACCGCGGCTCTCAGCGCGCGTGCGGGCAGGACGAAGTACGAGGGTGACCGCATGGGCCGTACCTCCTGGGGTCTCAAGGGTCGGGCCGGCTCAGTCCTTGCCCGATCCGTTGACGGGGGTCGAGGTGATGAACGACTGGATCGCGGCGGCCGCGGCCCCGCGCGCCCACTCCTCGAACGGGAGCGGGCGGGTCTGTACGTCGCACTGCGCGGCGGAGCCGAAGGCGGCGGCGGTGAACGCGTCACGGATCTGCTCGGCGAACAGGTCGTAGGCGGCCAGCCCCTCCCCGGAGATGATCACGCGTTCGGGTCCGAGCAGGTTGGCCACGGTCGCGATCCCGCGGCCGATGGCCTCGCCCGCTCTCGCATAGACCTCACGGGCCCCGGCGACGCCCTGGTGGGCGAGGGCCACCGCCTCGGCGGCATCGGCCACTTGACGCCCTGTCACTTCGTGCATCCGCGCGACGATCGCGGCGTCACCGGCGATCGCCTCCACGCAGCCGCGGTTGCCGCAATGGCAGAGCGGCCCGGAGGGATCGATGGCCACGTGGCCGATCTCGCCGGCCACGCCGTGCGCGCCCGCAACCACCCGGCCGTGCACCACGAGACCGCATCCGATGCCCGCGCCGACCGTGACGACGGCGAAGTCGGACAGCCCCACTCCGGCACCGAACCACTGCTCGGCGACGGTCAGGGCCCGGACGTCGTTGTCGACGGTGACCGGCAAACCGGTGGTCATGGCGGCGAGTTCGGCGAGCGGTACGTCCCGCCACTCCAGGAAGGGCGAATAGCGTACGACGCCCTCGGCACGGTCGACGTCACCGGAGACGGCGATCCCGAGGCCGAGTACCGGCGCGCCGAAGTCGTCCGCGTCGAGGCGCAGTTGCCGCACCAGCTCCACCACCTGGGCGAGCACCGCCTTGGTGGCGCGGTCGGTCAGCGGGACGCGCCGGGCGAGACGGATGCGGCAGCGGAGGTCGGTCAGTACGGCGATGATCTCGCCGCCGGTGATCTTGACGCCGAGGAACAGCGCCCGTCCGCCGTCGACGCGGACCGGATTGGCGGGGCGTCCGAGGGCGGCCCTGGGTTCCTCGCCCGCGTCCTCCACCAGATATCCGGCCTCGATGAGCGGGCGGACGGCCTTGGTGACGGCGGCCGGTGACAGTCCGGCCAGCCGGGCCACGTCCAGCCGGGCGAGGGGGCCGTGGGACAGGAGCGTGGTGAAGACCTGCGAGGCGGCCGGGGTGTGCGCGGGGAACGTCTCGGTGCGGGAGGTCGAGCGCATGGCCGGGAACCTAGGGCCATTATTTTCCGCTGTCAATAAAAGAAACAGCGGTTGCTGGAACGGCAGTTGTACCGGGGGCCGACATGCGGGTGCCCCGCGCATGGCGGGGCACCCTGGTCTGCCGTGCGACCGGCCTGCCGTCAGTGACGGGCGGCCGGCGTGTTCGCGGCGGTGACGTTGACCGCGGCCCAGGCCCGGTCGACCGTCTTGTACTCGACGCTGGACGCGCCGTACAGGTCCTTGGCCGCCTTCAGCGTCGCGACACGCGCGTCGTGGAAGTCGGTCGAGGAGACCATGTAGCGGGTCAGGGCACGGTAGAAGATCGCCGTGGCCTTGGTGCGGCCGATGCCCTTGACGCTCCCGCCGTCGTAGGTCGGCGAGTCGTACTTGACGCCGTTGATCGTCTTCTGGCCGCTGCCCTCCGCGAGGAGGTAGTACGCGTGCGACGAGACACCGGAACCGGCGTGCACCTCGGTGTAGTACACCTCGGGCTTCCAGTAGTCGATCGTGCCCTCCAGCCGGTCCAGCGACGGCTTGTCGAGGCGGCGCAGGAACTTCTGCTGGAGGCCCAGCTTCTCGCCGATCAGGTAGTCCGGCGTGTCCTTCGTGTTCTTCGTGAAGAACTCGACGTTCGAGCCGAAGATGTCGGCCAGCGACTCGTTCAGCGAGCCGGGCTCGCCGTACTGGTTGCCCTGCTCGTCTTCGAAGGTCGGCTCCAGCTTCGCGGTCGCGTCCACCACGCCGTGGGTCAGCTCGTGACCGGTGACGTCGAGGACGACGAGCGGCTTCTTGAACATGGTGCCGTCACCGTCGCCGTACAGCATGCAGCCGCACGTCGGGTCCCAGAAGGCGTTGGCGACCTTCTTGCCCCAGTGCACCATGCCCTTGGCGGGCTTGCTGTTGTTCGCAATGCCCTTGCGGTTGAAGGTCTTCTTGTAGAAGTCCAGGGTCTTGGTGATGCCGTACTGGGCGTCGACCGCGGCGCTGGCACGGCTGGATGTCGTGCCGTTGCCGAAGGTCTTGCTGGAGCTGGTGATCTTCTTGCCGGCGCCGAAGCTCTCGGTCTGCGTCCCCTTGGCGTCCCGGGTCTCGGTGCCATAGCGGTTCGGGTCCTTCAGCAGGAAGGTCGTACGGGCCGTCTGCTGGACGGTCAGCCCGACCGTGCCGACGAACAGCGACTTGCCGGTGCCCGCCACCGTCTTCGGGTAGCCGGTGGCACCGGCCGCCGACGACAGCGACGACCCGGCGAGGCCGGCGCCCTGCGTACCGAGGCCGGTGGCCGGGTCGATCGTCTCGCCCCGCTTCTGAAGGGTGTCGAGCAGCTTCGGCGACAGGAACTCGTCGCTGACGGGCGCGTTGCTGCGCACCTTGCCGGTGACGGCGTCGACGACGACCGTCCGGGCGCCGTTGCCCTCGGTGGTGCCGCTGTCGGTCACCGTCACCTGGTAGGCGAGGGCCGAGGCGCCCTCGCGGGCGTCCACCACGAGCTGGGCGGTGCCCGCGTCACCCTTGGCGGCCGCGGCGGCCTTGCGCTCCGCCTGCTCGGCGCTCAGCTTGGCCTGTGCGGCGGCGGGCTCGACGGCATGGTCGGCCGCGCGGGTGACACCCGCGTAGGCCAGCTGCCGGGAGAGGTGGACGACGAGGTCGCCACCGAGCACCGGCATTCCGTTGTGCGTCCGGACGAACCGGACGTGCCGGGCGCCCTCGGGGTCGATCATCACGTCCTGGGCGTGGAGCTGGTCGCCCTGGGAGACGCCGGTCGCCGACGCGTGGGCGAAGGCGGCGGCACGCGCCGCCGACACCACCGACGCGGCCGCCGAGGCCTGCGACGTCACGCCGTGCTCCACCCCCGTGGAGGGACCCGCGAATGCAGTACCGGCGAGGCCCGTGGCGGCCGTCGTCACGGCGACGGCAACCGCCACGCTGCGTATGTGCGGTCTACGCACTGATCAGGGTTCCTTCGTTCGAAGACGGCCGGGATCACCAACCGCCTTGCGGCATGGCATTGTTGAGCACCATGGGAGCTGGTCGGGCCCCGGACGAAACCCTTACGGATAAGTCATGTCCACGTAAAGCCGGAATGATCGCTTTCGCGGCGTTCTATGGCAATCCTTTGCAAAAGCCTGCCGCAGAGTGATCAACAGCTGACCAACTGTGTGTCAACCGTGGAGATGTGACCCGCTGCGAGTAGGTTCCCTCGGCGGAATGTGACCGATCTCGCACTGAAAACCGCGGAGATGGGAGAGGCAACGGATGGTCTCGGCAACGGTGGGCAAGGGCGCGGTGCTCGGAGCGGTCGTGGTGGCGCTCCTCGCGGTGCCGGCACAGGCGGCGACCGGCCAGGCGCACGCGGGGACGGCGGCCGGCCAGGCGCGCACAGGTGCGGCGGCCGGGCTGCCGGCACCCGACACCGCGGGTCTGCGGAGCGTGCTGCGGTCGGCGGTCGCGCAGGGCGCGCCCGGCGCGATGGCGCGGATCGACGACAACGGGTCGATGTACCGGGCGACCTACGGCTTCGCCGACCGCGGTACCCGGCGGGCCATCGGCGGTGACGACCGCTTCCGCGTCGGCAGCGTCACCAAGACCTTCTCCGCCGTCGTCCTGCTGCAACTGGCCGACGAGCACCGGCTCACCCTGGACGCCCCGGTCAACCGCTATCTGCCGGGCCTGCTGCCCGACGACCGGATCACGGTGCGGCACGTGCTGAGCCATCGCAGCGGGCTGTACGACTACACGAACGACATGTTCGCCCGCTCCGTCTCCGGCTTCGAGTCGGTGCGCAACAAGGTCTTCACCTACCGCCAGTTGGTGAAGCTGTCCCTCGCGAAGCCGCGCACCAACGCGCCCGGGGCCGCCTACTCGTACTCCAACACCAACTTCGTCGTCGCCGGGATGCTGATCGAGAAGCTCACCGGCCACCCCGTGCGGACCGAGTACGAGAACCGCATCTTCAAGCCGCTGCGTCTCAAGGACACCTTCTACGTCCACCCCGACAAGAAGCTCCCCGGCCGCTACACCCGCGGCTACCTCACCCCCGACACGGCCGGCGCCCCTCTGGTGGACGCGACCGAGCAGACGCTGTCCTGGGCACAGAGCGCGGGCGCCATCATCTCCACCACACGGGATCTGAACACGTTCTACTCGGCCCTGGTCCGCGGCCGGCTGACCTCGTCCGCACGCCTGGCCGAGATGGAACGCTGGACACCGGTCAACAGCACGACGGCATACGGACTCGGGCTGCGGCGCCGCACCCTGTCGTGCGGGATCTCGGTGTACGGCCACACGGGCGTCGTCCAGGGCTACTACACCTACGCCTTCACCACCAAGGACGGCCGGCGCAGCCTCGCCGCGGTCGCCACCACCTCCAACAACGGCACCGTGCTCGACACGATGGCGGGCACGCTGGAGTCGGCGTTCTGCGGCAAGCCGAAGAAGGCACCGCGCGCCGCGGTCGCCGGGCGGAACGGCGACGCCGCGCCGGCGGCGGCACGCAACTGAGGCAGAGCGGGAACCAGCTCGCCGCGCCCGGACGTTGTACGGACGGCTCCCCACCGGGGCCGAGGTCCCACCACTCCTGGGCGGCACGATGAGCGAGCTGGTTCCCGGGGGCAATCTGCCCCTTCCGGGCGGCTCGCTGATCCTGCGGGTGCCCGGTCCCTTCGACGTGTCGGCGCTCATCACCGGGGGCGAGGGCAGGGTCGGCAGCGACGCCGACTTCGTGTTCTACAACCAGCCGGCCGCCCCCGGTGTCCGGCTGCGCGGCGACACGCTGACCGTCGAACCGGCGCTGCTGCGCCCGGGCGCCGTGCGCGTCACCGTGGCCGTCAGCGCCACCGAGCCGGACACGCCCCTTTGCCGGCTGCCCGCGTCCGAACTCCGGGTCACCGATCCGCGGGGCCGTATGCTCGCCCGCTTCGCCCCGCCCCGCCCGCAGCGCGAGACCGTGCTGCTGCTCGCCGAGATATACCGCCGGGGCACCGGCTGGAAGCTGCGCGCGATCGGGCAGGGGTACGCCGACGGACTGGCCGGGCTGGCCCGGGACTTCGGGGTGGACGTGGCCGAGGACCGGCCCGGGCCGACGGCACCCGCGCACCGTCCGAGCGTGCCGGAGCAGCGATCGGCACCCCCTTCCGCACGGCCTCCTTCCGCACGGCCCGCTTCACCACGACCCGCTTCACAGCGGCTCCCTTCACCGCGGCTCTCTTCACCGCGGCCTCCGGCGCCGGCCGCCGTCCCGGCCTCCGATCCCGAAGGCTTCCTGGGCCTCGTCAACTCCGCCCGCGCCCGGTCCGGTTCCCGGCCGGTCACCCTCGACGCGCGTCTCGTCTCGGCCGCCCGGGCCCATGCCGCCTCGATGGCCGCCGACAAACGCCTGGGCGGCGAGAGCCGGGACGGCACCTCGGTCCACCAGCGGATCACGGCCACCGGATACGCCTACGTCACCGTCGGCGAGCACCTGGTCTCCGGACCGCGCACCCCCGCCGAGTTCATCGCGTACTGCCTGCGCACCGAGGAGGCCCGGCGCACGCTCCAGGACCCCGCCTTCACCCAGGCCGGCCTTGCGTACGCCACCGGCGGCCGCACGCGCGACACGTACTGGACCGCCCTGTGGGCCCGGCCCCTCGCCGCGGGCGACCTGGACCGGACCTGCGCCGAGGTCGTCGAGCTCACCAACGGTCAGCGCCGCCGGGCCGGGTTGCCGCCGCTGGCCGTCGATCCGCTGCTCACGGCCGCCGCCCAGGCGCACAGCGCGGACATGGTGGCGCGCGACTTCTACTCCCACACCGCGCCCGAAGGTTCCCAGCCGTGGGACCGGGCCGCCGCCGCGGGCTCGGCCCGGCGCACGATCGGCGAGAACATCGCCTGCGGTCAGCGCTCCCCGGCCGAGGTGGTGGACGGCTGGATGAACAGCCCCGGCCACCGCGCCAACATCCTGAAACCCGGCTTCACGCACATCGGTGTCGGCTTCGCCGGCGGCGGCCGTGCGGGCACGTACTGGACCCAGCTCTTCGGTGCCTGAGCCGGCGCTGTCCGCGATCTTGGCGGAACGGTCCCCTCCGGGACACCATGCCCGCATGAAGGGTGATCTCTTTTCCAGTACGCACATGGTGCAGCCGGCCGTCGAACCGGGCATGACCGTCGAGAACGCCAAGTGCCTCAAGTATGCGGTGAACGGCGAGATGCTCGCTCGCCAGGGCGCGATGGTCGCCTATCGCGGCAGCCTCAAGTTCGAACGCAAGGGGCAGGGCGTGGGCGGCATGCTCAAGCGCGCGGTCACCGGTGAGGGGCTGCCGCTGATGGCGGTGCGCGGCCAGGGCGAGGCGTGGTTCGCGCACGAGGCGCAGAACTGTTTCATCGTCGAGGTGGAGCCCGGCGACGAGTTCACCGTCAACGGCCGCAACGTCCTGTGTTTCGACGCCTCGTTGTCGTACGAGATCAAGACGGTCAAGGGCTCGGGCATCGCCGGGGGCGGCCTGTTCAACAGCGTCTTCACCGGCCAGGGCAGACTCGGCCTGGTCTGCGAGGGCAACCCGCTGGTCATACCGGTCTCGGCGCAGCACCCGGTGTACGTCGACACGGACGCGGTGGTGGGCTGGACGGCGCACCTGCAGACGTCGTTGCACCGCGCGCAGTCCATCGGGTCGATGCTGCGCGGCGGTTCCGGGGAAGCCGTCCAGCTGATGCTGCAGGGCGAGGGATACGTCGTGGTCCGCCCGAGCGAGGCGACACCGCAGAAGGCGCAGCAGCACTGACCCACGGCAAAGTGATCTGCGTCTCGGAGGCAACCCCTCCGTTCCTGCCGGCGTCTTGATCGACAACAAGGTGATGCCCTGGCCCGGGTGGCCAGGGCACATTTCCGGCGGACTATACACGGTGCGTATACATATAGTGCATACACGCCGTGCATACACCCCGCACAGAGAAAGGCATCCATGTACGGCAAGGCATCCGCCCCGGAGTACCAGGGCGCCCTGACCACCCTGTCCGTGAACTCCTCCCTGGTCGACGTGCTCGCCGCGGGCACCGAGCAGCTGCGGGAGGCCGAGCGGGCCGGACGGCGCGACGAGGAGGCGCGCTGCGGACTCGCCGTCGCCGAGGCGCACCGGCGGCTCGGCCAGGTGGGCGACGCGGACCGGGCGTGGAAGGCGAGTTACCGCGCCGCCCGGGAGGCCGGGGACACGGCGGCGATGGCCTGGGCGCTGTGGAGCGGCGGCACGCTGGCCCGGCAGCGCGGCGCGTTCCCGCTGGCCTGGCGGCTGCTGGGGCTGGCGGCCGAACTCGGCGAGCGCGGCGGCGACATCGTCGTACGGGGCTACTCGCTGGCCGGACTCGCGGAGACCGGGCGTATCCAGGGTGACTACGAGGCCGTGGGCCGGCTGCACGAGCAGCTCCTGGCCGAGGCCCGCAGGCGCGGCGAGGCACGGCACACGGTGTGGGCGCTGGAGGGCATCGCGCAGATGCACCGCAACACCGGCTCCTACGACACGGCGTACGCGATGTTCGAGGAGGCGGCGGAGATAGCCGCGAAGGCCGAGGACCGGCGCGGTCACGCCTGGGCCCTGCGCGGACTCGCCGACATCCTCTCGGTGCGCGACCGGAACACCGACCGGGCGCTGGAGCTGCTGTCGGAGGCGGAGGCCACGTGCCGCGCGATGAACCTCACCAGCGCACTGGCCTACAACCACAAGATGCGCGGCAACGTCTTCTACCGCGCCGGTCGTTACGGCGAGGCCCGGGAACTGTACGAGCAGGCGCTGAAGGAGTTCCGCGCGATGCGCGAGCCGCGCGGCGAGGCGCTGGCCCGGCTCGGCCTGGCCAAGTCGCTCGCCCGCCTCGGCCGCGACCGTGCCGAGACGGTCGCCGAACTGGCGGATCTGGCCCGGACGCTGGAGGGCAGCGGGCTGCGGCACGCACGGGAGATGGTGGCCCGCGCCCAGGAGGAGTTCGGTCTCGTCGGAGCAGAGGCCGTACGGTGACGGCGCTGGACTCGGCGGTGCAGGCACCGCCCTCCGCGTCCCAGGTCCTCGACCGCTGCCGGGAGCTGGTGCGGCCCGCGCTGGCCGACGCCCTGGGGCGCCTGCACCCATGGGTGGGTGAGATGGCGGCCTACTCCTTCGGCTGGTGCGAGATCGGCGGCGCACCCGCCGTGGCGCCGGGCGGCAAGGGCGTGCGACAGGCCCTGGCCGTGCTCGGGGCCGAGGCGGCGGGCGCGCCCGGGCGAGCCGGGGTCGGCGCGGCGGTCGCCGTGGAACTGGTGCACACCTTCTCGCTGCTGCACGACGACATCATGGACGGCGACACCGCCCGGCGCCGCCGCCCCACCGTCTGGAAGGCCTACGGCACCGGCCCCGCGGTACTGGCCGGGGACGCCCTGTTCGCGCTGGCCGTCGAGACCCTCGCCGCCGGCCCCGGCGCTGCGCCGGCCCTGCGGCTGCTGTCCGCGGCCCTGGCCGACCTGGTGCGGGGGCAGGCCGACGACCTGCTGTTCAGCACCCGGCCCTGGACCGGTCCGGAGCGGGTCCGCCCGCAGGAGTACCGGGCGATGGCGGAGCACAAGACCGGTGCCCTGCTGGGCTGCGCTGCCGCGCTGGGTGCCACGCTCGGCGGCGCTCCCGAGACCATGGTCGCCGCGCTGGACCGGGCCGGGCGGCATCTGGGGATCGCCTTCCAGATGATCGACGACGTCCTGGGGATCTGGGGCGACCCGGCCGTCACCGGCAAGCCCGTGCACGGCGATCTGCGCGAGCGGAAGAAGACGTTCCCGGTGCTGGCCGCGCTCTCCTCCCCCGCCGCCGAGCGCCTGGCCGTGCTGCTCGACACCGGGGAGACGGTCGCGGCGGCCGCGCTGATCGAGGAGGCGGGCGGCCGCGTGGCGGCGCTCGCCGAAGCCCGCCGGCACACGGCCGCCGCCGAGTCGGCGCTCGCCGGTGCGCCGCTCGCTCCCGGGGCCGCCGCTCAGCTGCGCCGCCTGCTGGACCACCTGCTGCGCCGCGACCTGTGAAACCGTGTTGACCTGCACCGTGTCACCGGGTCAGGGTGCAGATGGCGCGATCCCTCACCCCGCGCCGAGAGGGTGAACTTCCTTGATCGACATCGCGGACATCGAAGCCGCCGCCGGGCTGATCGCCGGACACGTCGTCCACACCCCGACCGTGCCGAGCCCCGGCCTGTCCGCACTGCTCGGCGTCCCGGTCACCACGAAGCTCGAACTCCTGCAGCGCACCGGCTCGTTCAAGGCGCGCGGCGCGACCGCGAAGCTGCTGTCGCTGAGCGAGGCCGAGCGGGCCGCGGGCGTGGTGGCGGTCAGCGGCGGCAACCACGGCATCGCCCTCGCGGTGATGGCCGCCGCTCTCGATGTGAAGGCGACGGTCGTCATGCCGCGCACGGCGCCCGCGCGGTCCGTCGCGATCGCGCGGGACGCGGGGGCGTCGGTACGGCTGACCGACGGGATGGACAGCGCGTTCGAGCTGATGGACCGGCTGCGGGACGAGGGGCTGACCCTGGTCCACCCCTTCGACGACCCGGTCGTGGTCGCCGGACAGGGCACCGTCGGCCTGGAGTTCGCCACGGACGCGGGTGAGCTGACGGACGTGCTGGTCAGCATCGGCGGTGGGGGTCTGATCGCCGGTGTGGCGGCCGCGCTGCGCGCCCTGCGCCCCGGCGTCCGGATCTGGGGCGTGGAGACGGAGGGCGCCCAGGCCATGTCCGAGGCGCTGGCGGCGGGCGGACCGGTGCCGGTCGCGCTGTCGTCGATCGTGACCACGCTCAGCGCGCCGAGCGTGTCGCAGCTGACGTACGACCATGTCTCCGCCCTGGTCACCGAGGTCCTGGTGGTCCCCGACCGGGAGGCCGTCCGGGGCTGCCTCGACCTCGCCGAGCACGCCAAGGTGTGGGCGGAACCGGCCGCCGGCTGTCTGCTGCCCGCGGCCCGGCAGGTGCTGGACCGGGCGGGCGACGGCGCCCGGCTCGGGCTGGTGGTCTGCGGGGGCAACACGCGCCCCGGGGACGTCAAGAAGTGGAGCGAACAATTCGGCCTGTGCTGAGGCAGCACCGCACCGGAATGTTTACCCTTGGTTACCCGCAGGTCGAGGCAGGGAAATTCGCCGTTTTCCACAAGTCGTACGCGCCCTGGGCCGGTTGAATAAAAGGCAGGAAGCAGCCCGGAGTTGCAGATCCTTTGAACACTCACCAGCGCGCCCCGCGTACCTCTGGGCAAGACGAGGCAGGGGTTTCAGCGAGGGATGACCATGGTCAAGGCGCACGTCTCCGGACAGGAACTGGTCGCCGGGAGGTATCGGCTTCTTGAGGTGGTCCACCGCGAGACGAACGGGATCTGCTGGTACGCCGAGGACCTGGAGGCGCAGCGGCCCCGTCTGGTGACACAGACCGAACTGCCGGACCAGCCGGCCGAGGAGACCGCGCGCCGCACCACCGCCCGTGTCCTGCGCACCACCGAGCTCATGGGCATGCTCCGGCCCGGCCGGGTGGCCACGGTGATCGACGCGATCGAGGACTCCGGCACGCTGTGGACGGTCATCGAGTGGATCGACGGCACGCCGCTGGGTGAACTCCTGTCCCAGCAGGGCGCGTTGAACTATGTGCGGGCGGCCCGGATCGGTCTGGAACTGCTCGATGTGCTGGAGACCGCGCACGCCGAGGGTTTCACGCACGGCGAACTCAGCCCCGGCCAGGTGTTCGTGCGCGACCAGGGTCCGGTCGTGGTGACGGGCTTCGGACTGGCGGGCGCGACCCTGGCCCCGCGGGTCACGGCACCGTCGTACGCCGCTCCCGAACAGGCCCGTGACGAGCGCCTCGGCCCTGCCGCGGACCTGTGGGCCCTGGGCGCGATCCTCTACACGATGGTCGAGGGACGCCCGCCGTTCCGCGACCGGGGCCGGCCCGACGCCACCCTCAGAGCGGTGGACCGGCTGCCCCTGCGCACCCCGCTGCGCGCCGGTCCGCTGGCCCAGGTCGTCCAGGGACTGCTGCGCAAGGACCACCGGGAACGGCTCACCGTGACCGTGGTGCGCGAGGCCCTCATCCGCATCCTCGCCGAGGACGCCGACGCTGACCGTGAACCCGTCCCCGTCCCCCGGCTGCGCGGCGCCTATCTGACCGCCCTGCGCGCCGGTCAGGGATGGAGCAGAAGGACCATGGCCGTCGGCACCGCGCTGGCCGTCCTCACCGTGTCCGCCGCCGTGCTCGCCGCGACCCACGGGCTCCCCGGCACCGACGCCTCCGACACGGCGGGATCGGCGAGCCGGCCGTCCGCCGCGGCCGTCCCGACCGGCAACCGCACCGACGGCAACGGCTCCCGCACCCCCACGCCGACACCCACGCCCAGCGCCACCACCCCCAGCGCGACGGCCTCGCCGTCCCCCTCGGCCACCGCCGACGCCCTGCCGGCCGGCTACCGCCGCTACACCGCCCCCGAGGGCTTCTCGGTCGCCCTCCCCGCCGGCTGGAAACGGCAGACCACCGCACGCGAGGGCGCGCTCGCCTACCGCGTCACGTTCGGACCCGGCGGCGGCGATCCCCGCACCCTGGCGGTCACCTACAGCTCGCAGGTCGGCCCGGACCCGGTCGCCATCTGGCGGGACGAGGTCCAGCCCGCCCTGCGGCGCACGGACGGATTCCAGCGGATCGGGGACATCGAGGCGACGACGTACCAGGGCTACAAGGGCGCCGACATGGAATGGTTCTCGGGATCCGGCAGCGACCGGGTGCGCACCTTCGGCCGCGGCTTCCTGATCGGCGGCGGGCACAGCTACTCACTGCGCTTCACGGCTCCGGCCTCCGCCTGGAACACCACCGCCGACCGGCTGGCGCTGAAGACGATCCTGGGCACGTTCCGGAGGTGAAAACGGTCCATATAGGGTGGTCGGTCTGCACAGTGCAGTCCGACCAGCCGCGCTCCCAGGAGAGTCATCCGTGACCGTAGCGACCGTCCCGTCCGAGACGTCCCCCTCATCCCCGGCACCCCTGTCCGACCTCGTGGCGCGGGACGCGCGGGAGTTCGGGGTCTACGCGCGGACCGGAGGGTGGGCCTTCGGACTGATGGTGGCGCGCAGCGTGCGGCCCGGCGGACAGGGCGCGGACGAGACGCCCAAGGTGCCGGCCAAGGAGTTCGCGGAGCTCGCCGGCTGCTCCGCCGAGCGGGTCATGCGCTACTACAAGGCCTGGGACCGGGCCGCGGACGACGGTCTCGTCCCCCACTTCGAGGCGCTGGCACCGGGCCAGGAGGTCGAACTGCCGGACGCGGACGTGTGGCTGGGCTACTACGTCTCCCGCTCCAGCGCCGCCTCCGAGCGCGGCACCGCCATCGCCGAGGCCGCCGAGGCCGAGGGCATCCGGCCCACCAAGGCCCTGGAGGTCGCGGAGAACCCCACCGCGTTGCGCGCCGCGATCCTCGCCGACCCCTCCACGGCCCGCGCGGCGCGCACGGCCCTGCTGGACCGGGTGCGGGAAGACCCGGATCTCCAGGCCGAGTTGGCCCGTGACGTGGTCCGCACGGACGATCTGAAGAAGGCGGTGGCCAGCGAGAGCCGGTCGGCGGACCGGATCGGATATGTGCGGCAGATCGCCGAGTCGGGGCAGATCAGGACGCCCGCCGGGCAGACCGTGGACGCGCCCGCCGACGTGCGCCAGGAGGCCGAGCGGCAGCTGTCGCTCATCGACGAGCTGGACGAGGGCGAGGACAGCGGCGAGTGGGCCACCGAGGCCTACGACACCATGAAGTCCCTCGTGGCCGAGGCGGTCGAGGCCGACCCCGAACTGCGCGTCCAGGAACGCCGGACGAAGTTCTACAACAGCCTGCAGAAGGCCACCAGGGCGTTCGAGGAGCTCACCTTCGACGACGCGCAGGACTTCTACGAGGACGACATGGTCCAGCGCCTCGAAGAGCTGCAGCAGGCGATCGGCACCTGCCTCACCGCACTGCGGGGCGCGGGAGGAAATCAGCCCGGCTAATGAGCAAATGCGCCGCGGGACGGGTACTAGAGGGCCCTACGTCGATTGTTCTCGGAGGCCCCCACGTGAACCCCTTCGTGCGCAAGACCCTGGTGGTGCAGATCCAGGCGGGCGGCACGGACCGTTTTTCCGTGCTCGCCCACCTGACGTACGACGCCGACGACCCGTTCGCCGTCACGGCGGTGTTCGCCCACGACGGCCATGTGCTGGCCCGTTGGCGGCTGGACCGGCAGATGCTCGCCGACGGCCTGCGCGGGCCGGTCGGCGTCGGGGACGTGAGACTGCGCCCGGTGGCCACCGGTATGTGGCAGGAGCTGCGCATGGAGTTCCTCGGCGCCGTCCGGCCCGACGGCGGCCGCCACCGCGCGGTGGCGTTCGCCTGGGCGCCCGCGGTCGCGGCCTTCGTGCGGGAGACCCGGGAGGTGGTGCCGCCGGGGCAGGAGGAGGTCCGGGTCGACGACGTCCTGGCGGAGATCCTGGCCGCGGGCTGAGTAGCCGTACTCATGCCCTGACCGGTCCCCCGGCACCACGATGGGGCCTCCACGACAAGGAGCCCGCCATGACCGCAGTGCACCAGGCCCCACGCCGCGCCACCCGAGTCACCCTGCCCGTCGTTCTGGCCGCGTCGGTCGTCGCCGCCATGGCGCTGTCGGCATGGGGTGCGCGCGAGGGCACGACCTGGTTCCTGGAGACGGTGTGGGTGCTGATCGGACTTCCGCTGGTGGTGCTGACCTGGCGGCGGTTCCCGCTCACCGGCCTGCTGTGCGCCCTGCTCGCCGCGCACGCGGTGGTGCTCGCGGTGGGCGGCCACTACACCTATGCGCAGGTGCCGCTGGGCGACTGGGTGCGCGACACCTTCGGCCTGGACCGCAATCCGTACGACCGCTTCGGCCACCTCATGCAGGGCTTCGTCCCGGCCGTCCTGGTACGGGAGCTGCTCAGCCGCACCTCGCCGCTGCGCGGCAGCCGCTGGCTGGCCCCGCTGACCGTGTGCGCCTGCCTGGCCTTCAGCGCGTGCTTCGAGCTGCTGGAGTGGGCGGCGGCCGAGATCGGCGGACACGGCGCGGACGCCTTCCTCGCCACCCAGGGCGATGTGTGGGACACACAGTGGGACATGTTCTGCGCCCTGATCGGGGCCACGCTCTCCGTGCTGGTGCTCAGCCGGGTGCACGACCGGCAGCTGGCGGCGCTCCGGGACAGGCCTCAGCGGGTCGTGTGACGGCGTCGCACCCACAGCGGCAGCCCGAACCAGCACATCAGGTACCAGGCGACCACGGGGGCGACCAGCCAGGGCACGAGGCCGTCGTGGGTCGCCACCCGCAGGATCAGCAGCAGCGACGCGGTCATGGTGGCCAGCAGCAGGAGCAGGCCGACGAAGGTCAGCCGGGACGCCAGCCGCACCGCCCGGGGCTTCACGCGCCGCCCGGTCACGAGGCGGTGCAGGGACACGGGCCCGATGAGCGCGCCCGTGGCGGACGCGCCGAGGACGACGGTCACGATGTAGATGACCTGGTCGGTGTGGGCCAGGCCGTCGTACTTCGGGGTGAAGACGACGGTGAGCAGGAAGCCGAACAGGATCTGCACGCCGGTCTGGGCGACGCGGACCTCCTGGATGAGGTCGCTCCACATCCGGTCGGCCCGCTCCTCCTCGGTCTCGTCGCGCCCCTTCCGTCTCACTTCCTGCGTCATGCCCTGCGAGTAACCGCGGCGCCGATCGCCCAAACGAACGGGGCCGCCGGGAGCGCCGGGGCGTGCGCTCCCGGCGGCACACGGACTACCAACGGTTCTCGACCTGGTCCTTGATCCGGCGGTCGTAGAGCTCCCGGATCGCCGTGAACGTCTCCTCCGGCGGCGCCGGCAGCTTCGCGGCGGCCGCGTTGGCACGGGCCTGCTCCGCGGAGCGGGCGCCCGGGATCACGGTGGTGACACCGGGCTGCTCGATGATCCAGCGCAGCGCCAGCTGGGCCGGGGTGTATCCCTCGGGAGCGAGCGCGGCGAACTCGGCGGCCGCCTCCACACCGGTCCCGAAGTCGACGCCGGAGAACGTCTCGCCCTGGTCGAAGGCCTCGCCGTGCCGGTTGTAGGTGCGGTGGTCGTCGGCGGCGAAGACCGTGTCCTTGGTGTATTTGCCCGACAGCAGACCGGAGGCCAGCGGCACGCGGGCGATGATGCCGACGCCGGCCTCGCGGGCGGCCGGGAGCACCTCGCGCAGGGGCTTCATCCGGAACGGGTTGAGGATGATCTGCACGCTCGCCACACCCGGCCGGGCGATCGCGGTCAGCGCCTCGGCGCAGGTCTCCACGCTGACGCCGTAGGCCGCGACGCGCTCCTCCTCGACCAGGGTGTCCAGGGCGTCGAACACCTCGTCCGAGGAGTAGACGGGCGTGGGCGGGCAGTGCAGCTGCACCAGGTCGATGCGGTCGACGCCGAGGTTGCGGCGGGAGCGGTCGTTCCAGGCGCGGAAGTTGTCGAGGACGTAGTTCTCGGGGATCTGGTCGACCCGGCGGCCCATCTTCGTGGCCACCAGCACATGCAGATCCGGCCTGCCGCCGAGGAAGGCGGCGATGGTCTGCTCGCTGCGGCCGTCGCCGTACACGTCGGCCGTGTCGAAGAAGGTCACCCCCGACTCGGCCGCCGTCTCCAGCACGGCGAGGGCCTGCTTGTCGTCCACCTCGCCCCAGTCGGCGCCCAGCTGCCATGTGCCGAGGCCGACGACCGATGCCCGCTGACCCGACCTGCCGATTACGTGTTCGTCCATGCCGCCAGTCTGTCATCCGCCGGTGGCCGGATCGTCCCTTGACCGCCTACCACTTCCCGGGCCGTAAGGGGCGCCGGTCCGGTCGCCCGGCGGTGGGTCAGGGTGTCAACTGTGCCTGGACGACTGGCCCGTAACGGTCGGCGATGGTGTCGATCGCGGACGCGCGCAGCCGCTCCCCGCGCGCGATGCCGTACATCACGCCCAGGCCGATGAGCGTAGCGACGGCCAGCTCGGCGCGCAGGCCCGCGTCGGGGCCGCCGATCCGGTCGGCGAGGCGTTCGGTCACCTGGGCGCGGAAGTTGGCGCGCAGGATGTCGCCGTGGTCGCCGTGCAGGGGCGCGAAGGCGATGCGCAGCAGGGGGTCGGCGCCCCGTTCGCGCTGGCTGCGCAGGACGTGCTCGGTCATGTGCCGGCCGAGGTCCGCCAGGGGCGCGTCCAGCAGGGCGTCCGCGTCGGCCTCGAAGGACATGACGCGGGCGAAGAGGGCGTCCTTGTTGCCGAAGTACTTGAGGATCAGCGGCGGGCTGACACCGGCGCGTTCGGCGACGGCCTTGAGGGTGATGTCGGCGTGGGCGTGCCGGGCGAGGAGGTACCGGGCCGCCTTGAGGATGGCCGCCTTGGTCGTCTCGGCGTCCCGGCGGGCGGGGGTGACGGCGGGCGCGCCGGATGGAGTGCTCACGGACTCATGCTCCCTCCATCGCCTCGTCGCGGGCGCCCCGGGTGCCGCCTCGGGCCCGTCGTGTGCCGTCGGGGCGGCTGTCGCCCGGGATGGTCAGCGCGGCCGCGCTCGCGGCGAGGGCGATCGCGCCGGCCATGGCGAAGGCCAGCAGATAGCCGTGCAGCGTGGGTACGGGGGCGCCGCCGACGAGGCTGGTGTGGTGCACGAGGACGGCGGCGACGGCGGCGCTGGACGTGGCCTGGCCGATGGTGCGCATCAGGACGTTGACGCCGTTGGCGGACGCGGTCTGCACGGCCGGGACGGCGCGCAGGATCAGGGTGGGCAGCGCCGAGTAGGCGAGCGTGGTGCCGGTGGCCACCACGGTGGCCCCCAGGATGATCATCCACAGGTCACGGCTGTCGGCGATGCGGACCGCGTAGCCGCAGGCGATGACGGCGGCGCCGAGGGCGAGGGTGATGCGGGGGCCGCGTTTCTCCGAGATACGGGCGGAGACGGGCGAGAAGAGCAGCATCGTGACACCGCCGGGCAGCAGGCACAGGCCGGTGGCGACGATCGAGAGTCCGAGCCCGTAGCCGGTGGCCTCGGGTGCCTGTACCAGCTGGGCGGTGACCAGTGAGTTGGCGTAGAAGGCGAATCCCGTCAACAGGGCCGCCACATGGGACAGGCCCACCCGGGGCCGGGTCACCAGCCGCAGGTCGACCAGGGGCTGCGCGGTGTGCAGCTGCTGCCACCACCACAGGGCGAGGACGACGGCCGCGCCGAGGAAGAGGCCCAGTACACGGGGGCTGCCCCAGCCCCACTGCCCGCCCTGGGACACCCCGAGCAGCAGACAGGTCAGCCCGACGGCCAGCATGAGGGCGCCGAGCACGTCGAACCGGCCCGGCTCGCGCACGGGTGACTCCTTGACCGCCCACCACACGGCCGTCACGCCCAGCGCACCGAGCAGGCTGGTCAGCCAGAACATGGTGTGCCAGTCGGCGTACTGCACGACCACCGCGGCCAGCGGCAGGCCGAGGGCGGCACCGATGCCGACGGTGGAGCTCATCAGCGCGACCGCCGAACCGCGTCGCTCGGGCGGCAGTTCGTCGCGCAGGATGCTGATCGACAGCGGGACGACGGAGGCGGCGGCGCCCTGGAGGGCGCGGGCGGCGATGAGCACGCCGATGTCGGAGGACAGGGCGCACATCACCGAGCCCACGGTCATCAGGGACAGGGCCGCCGTCAGCACCCGCCGCTTGCCGTACATGTCGCCGGCGCGGCCGAGGACCGGGGTGAGGACCGCTCCGGAGAGCAGGGTCGCGGTGACCATCCAGGAGACCGTGCCCGCCGAGGCGCCGGTCAGTCGCGGCAGGTCCGGCAGCAGCGGGACGACCACGGTCTGCATGACGGCCATGAGGATGCCACCCGATGCCAGTACGGGAATGGTGAGCCGGTCCCGGACTCGGGTGGCCCCGGCGCTCGCTCCGGGCGGGGAGGACATCGGAGCGGGCTGGTCCATCGGCACTCCAGCTGACGTCAGGAATATGAGGTGAATATCAATTCACCTTACTCGGTGAATGGTCATTCACCTATGCCTGCCCCTCCCGCCCGCCGAGCGCCGCACGTCGGCCGGCGTCATGCAACGCGACCGAGCGGCGCCACAGGGCGGCACGAGGGGCGCATGTGGCCGGGCTTTCGAATCGCGTCAGTCTGCCGGGGTGAGCCGCGCCACTCGGGATGCCGTCGACCGCGAAAGATCTCCTCGAACACCCCCGCGACGGCAAGGAATTTCCCCTTCCGGAGGCCGGGAGGGGTAGTCCACAGCAAGATCATCTTCGTTCAATCCCGTACGGCATATGGCCAATTGTCCTGATCGCAGCCAACCGACTCCGGATGATTTCTCCCGCTCTCGACGGGACCGATAGGCATGCGGGGACATCACCCGAACGCACCAGGAGGTCCCGCATGCCGGAACTCACCCGTCGCCGCGCGCTCACCGCCGCGGCCGCCCTCGCCGCGGCCGCCGGAGCCCAGACGCTCGTCGCGCCCGCCGCCTCTGCCGCCGGGCATCAGCACGGTTCCCCCGATTCCTTCGACGAGGTCTACAAGGGCCGCCGGATACAGGGCCGTCCGATGAGCGGGGGCGGTCACCACCACAAGCACGGCGCCGGTTACGGGGTGTTCGTGGACGGGGTGGAGCTGCATGTGATGCAGAACGCGGACGGCAGCTGGATCAGCGTCGTCAGCCACTACGACCCGGTGCCCACGCCGCGTGCCGCCGCCCGCGCCGCGGTCGACGAGCTCCAGGGCGCCAAGCTCCTCCCCTTCCCCGCCAACTGACCGCCCCCGCAAGGAAATCCGGAGTCACCCGCACATGACCGTACGCAAGAACCAGGCCAGCCTGACCGCCGACGAGAAGCGGCGGTTCGTCGCCGCCGTCCTCGAACTCAAGCGCAGCGGACGCTACGACGCGTTCGTCACGACGCACAACGGCTTCATCATGTCCGACATGGACAATTCCGAGCGGACCGGCCACCGTTCACCGTCCTTCTTGCCCTGGCACCGCAGATTCCTGCTCGACTTCGAACGGGCGCTGCAGTCGGTGGACGCGTCGGTGGCGCTGCCGTACTGGGACTGGACCGCCGACCGCACGGTGCGCGCCTCGCTGTGGGCGCCGGACTTCCTCGGCGGCACGGGACGCAGCTCGGACGGCCGGGTGATGGACGGGCCGTTCGCCGCGGGCGCCGGGAACTGGCCGCTCAACGTGCGGGTGGACGGCCGTACTTATCTGCGCAGGTCGCTCGGGGCCAGTGTCCGCGAGCTGCCGACCCGCGCCGAGGTCGACTCCGTGCTGGCGCTGACGACGTACGACATGGCGCCCTGGAACAGCGCCTCGGACGGCTTCCGCAACCATCTGGAGGGCTGGCGCGGGGTCAACCTGCACAACCGGGTCCACGTCTGGGTCGGCGGGCAGATGGGCACCGGCGTCTCCCCCAACGACCCGGTGTTCTGGCTGCACCACGCCTTCATCGACAAGCTGTGGGCCGACTGGCAGCGCCGGCACCCGGGGGCGGGTTACGCGCCGACCGGCGGGACTCCGGATGTGGTCGACCTGAACGACACGATGAAGCCCTGGAACGACGTGCGGCCGGCGGATCTGCTGGACCACACGAAGTTCTACACGTTCGACGTCTGATCAGGGGCAAGGAGTCCGGATCAGGGGCCGGACGTTCGGATCAGGCCTCCGCCGTCCGGCACTTCGGATGACCCCAGCCCTGCGCGTTCTTCGCGATGGACTCGCCGGCCGCGTAGGAGCCGCCGCACACACAGCGGCCGGGGAACTTCGCCTTGATCGTGCGGGAGGACGAACCGCCGCCCTGCTTGCGGGGTGCCGTCTTGCGGCGCGGGGCGGCGGACGCCCCGGTGACGGACGAGGGCGGCGGCTCGGGCGAGCCGAGCGCGCTGCCCGCGGACTCCTGGGCCGAGGCCGCCTGGCTGGCGGCGCGGTCGGCGAAGTCGTTCAGCGCGTCGCCGTCCACCTGGTGCGCGGCGACATACCGGAACTCGACGGAGCGCCCGTCGAGCAGCTCGTCGATGCGCACCACCAGGTCCTGGTTGGCGACCGGCTTTCCGGCGGACGTCTTCCAGCCGTTGCGCTTCCAGCCCGGCAGCCAGGTGGTGACGGCGTTCATCGCGTACTGCGAGTCCATCCGGACCTCCAGCGGCAGGCCGGGGTCGGTCGCCGCCAGCAGCCGCTCCAGCGCCGTCAGTTCGGCGACGTTGTTGGTCGCCCTGCCGAGCGGCCCCGCCTCCCAGCGGGCCGGGGTCCCGGAGTCGTCGGACACCACCCAGGCCCAGCCCGCCGGTCCGGGGTTTCCCTTCGAAGCCCCGTCGCACGCGGCCACAACACGTTCACGCATGGGCACGATCATGCCACGGCCGCCAGGACCCCCCGAACGGGCCGGTCAGACGTCCATGGTCTTGGGCATCTCGCCCTCGGTGGTCGTGATGTCGATCACCGAGAAGTTCGCGCCCTGCGGGTCGCTGAGGGCCGCGAACCGGCCGAACGGGCTGCTCATGGGCCCGAACCGGAGGATGGCACCGAGCTTGGTGGCCTTGGCCACGGCCTCGTCGCAGTCGCCGACGGTGAAGTAGACATTGATGTACGACGGCACCTCGGGCGGGAAGTCGTCGGTCATCGTCATCCGGCCCAGGACCGTGTTCTCCGCCAGGTTGAACATCCGGAAGTCGACGGAGGCGTCGTCGATCTGCTTGGCCGTGTACGGGAACACCGCGGAGAAGAACGTGTCGGCCTGCTCGGGCTCGCGGGTGAACACCTCGGCCCAGCAGTAGGCGCCGGGCACGGCCGTCGCCTCGAAGCCCTCGTGGGTGCCCCCCTGCCAGACGCCGAACACGGCGCCGCTGGGCTCACGGGCCAGGCACATCGTGCCGAAGTCGCCGACCTGCATCGGCTCCATCAGCACCTCGCCGCCGTTCTCCCGGATCTTCTCGGCGGTGGCCGCGGCGTCCGGCGAGGCGAAGTAGAGGCACCACTGCGACTGGCCCTCCTGACCGGGCATGGGCGGTACGACGGCCGCCACCGCCTTGCCGTCCGCATAGGCCTGTGTGTAGTTGCCGTACTCCGACGACGCCTCGCCGAAGGTCCAGCCGAGGACGTCACCGTAGAAACTCTTGGCTCCCTCGACATCGCTGAACATCGCGTCGGCCCAGCAGGGGGTTCCTTCAGGTTGTACGGCCATGGTGCAGGACCTCTCCGGATAGACGGGCTGCCTGGATCGTCATGGACGGACTGTCTGGATCGTCACGCTCCACACGCTAGCCATCACCCGGTCGGCCCGCGCGCCGAACCGACCGGTCTGCCGGACACTGGAATGCGGAGACGGCGGGCGTCGGCAGGACGGGGCGCGGCATGACGGACTCGGTGGTCGCAGGCACGATGCGGGCGTGGTCGGTGACCCGGCCCGGACCGGTCGAGGAGGACCCGCTCCGGCTCGTCGAGCGGCCGGTGCCCGTGCCCGGGGACGACGAGCTCCTGGTCCAGGTGCGCGCCTGCGGGGTCTGCCGCACCGACCTGCATGTCACCGAGGGGGACCTGCCCGTGCGCCGGCCGGGGGTGACACCCGGGCACGAGGTGGTCGGCGTGGTGGCCGGGAAGGGGGCGGCCGTGGCGGACTTCGCCGTGGGCGACCGGGTGGGCGTGGCCTGGCTGCGGTGGACCGACGGCGAGTGCCGATACTGCCTGCGGGGCTCGGAGAACCTGTGTCCCCGGTCGCGGTACACCGGCTGGGACGCGGACGGCGGCTACGCGGAGTACACGACCGTCCCGGCCGGTTTCGCCCACCGGCTGCCGGGCGAACTGGACGACGTGGCTCTGGCCCCCCTCCTGTGCGCGGGGATCATCGGCTACCGCGCGCTGCGCCGCACCTCGCTGCCGCACCGCGGCCGGCTCGGGCTGTACGGGTTCGGGGGCAGCGCCCATCTGTGCGCGCAGGTGGCGCTCGCCGAGGAGGCCACCGTGCACGTCCTGACACGGGGCGCGGACGCCCGTCGGCTGGCCCTCGAACTGGGCGCCGCCTCGGCGCGCGACGCGTACGAGCTGCCCCCGGAGCCCCTGGACGCCGCCATCCTGTTCGCCCCGGTCGGCGACCTGGTCCCGGTCGCGCTGCGGGCCCTGGACCGGGGCGGGGTCCTGGCCGTCGCCGGCATCCATCTGAGCGACGTACCGCCGCTGCACTACGAGACCGATCTGTTCTACGAGAAGGAACTGCGCAGCGTCACCTCCAACACCCGTGCGGACGCCCGCGAGTTCCTCGCCAAGGCAGCGCTGCACGGGATCCACGCCACGACCCACACCTATCCGCTGTCGCAGGCGCCGCAGGCTCTCAGGGACCTCAAGGCCGGCCGCTTCGACGGGGCGGCGATCCTGGTGAACGATCTCTCCTGATCCCAAACCCCGGATGATCCACAAGCCCCCGGGGGTGCGGGGGCGGAACCTGCGCGCGCGATCACGCTCCCCTGTGCCGTACACCCCGAACGACAGGTTTGCACCACCAAGGAATGAAACCGCCCCTTTCGCGCCGTACCGGAAGATCACCACGGCTGTTTGGCTTGTCCGAGCGCACCATCAACTCGCACACCACCGACCGATCCGGTCACCCCGTTCACCTCCCGGGAGGGAATGTGTCCACACCGGACAGTGCCACCGGTTCCGCCATCGACGAGCCCGCCCCCGACCCCGCCGTGGACGGGCAGCCCACCAGCCTCGGCACCCGCGCGGCGCGCCAGCTGGCCACGACCACCAAGTCCGAACCGCAGATGCAGGCCATCACCTCCCGATGGCTGCTGAAGACGCTGCCCTGGGTGGATGTGAAGGGCGGCGCCTACCGGGTCAACCGGCGTCTGACGCTGCGCACCGGCCGCGGCCGGGTGCACTTCGAGCAGAACGGCGCCGACGACATCCGGGTCGTCCCCGAGACGCTGACCGAACTGCCGGTCCTGCGCGGCTACCCCGACACGGACGTGCTGCGGGAGATCGCCGCCCGTTTCCAGGCCCGTGAGGTGCGGCCGGGGCAGGTGCTGTTCGAGGCCGGACAGCCGGTCACGGAGGCCTACCTCGTGGTCCACGGCCGGTTCACCCGCTACACCGCCGGCAAGTACGGCGAGGAAGAGGTGCTCGGGGTCGTCACCGACGGCGACCAGATGGGCGACGAGGCCGTCGGCCAGGTGGACCCGCTGTGGCTGAGCTCGGTGCGGGCCGAGACCGCGGGCGTGGTGCTGGCACTGTCCTGGGCGGTCGTCGAGGAGTTCACCGAACGGGCACCGTCGCTCGCCGCGCATCTGCGGGCGTACGTCGAGCGGCAGCGCAAGCCCGTGAACCGCAAGGGTGAGGCGGACGTTCCGCTGCAGGCCGGCCACGTGGGCGAGCCGACGCTGCCCGGCGGCTTCGTCGACTACGAACTCGCCCCGCGCGAGTACGAGTTGTCGCTCACCCAGACCGTGCTGCGGGTGCACACCAGGGTCGCCGACCTCTACAACAACCCGATGGACCAGACCGAGCAGCAGATCCGGCTGACCGTCGAGGAGATCCGCGAGCGCCAGGAGTGGGAGCTGGTCAACAACCGGGAGTTCGGGCTGCTGCACAACGTCGACTACGGGCAGCGCATCAGCACCTGCACGGGCCCGCCGACCCCGGACGACCTGGACGAACTGCTCTCGATGCGCCGCAGGACCAAGGTGCTCCTCGCCCATCCGAAGGCGATCGCGGCGTTCTTCCGGCAGTGCAACCGGCGCGGCCTGGTGCCCGGCACCGCGAGCGTCGACGGGCACGAGATCCCCGCCTGGCGCGGTGTCCCGATCTTCCCCTGCGGCAAGATCCCCATCACCGACGACCACACCAGCAGCATCATCGCGCTGCGCACCGGCGAGGCCGACCAGGGTGTCGTCGGCCTCCACCAGTCCGGTATCCCCGAGGAGTACCGGCCCGGCCTCAATGTGCGGTTCATGGGGATCGACACCGCCGCGATCATCAGCTATCTCGTCACCGCCTACTACTCGCTGGCCATCCTCGTCCCCGACGCGGCGGGGATCCTGGAGAACGTCCAGCTCGGCCGGACCGCCGACTGACGACGTGGAGCACACCATGAGCACACCCACCCACTCCTATGCGCTGCCCGGGCCGCCGAACATCGCCCAGAGCCTGCGCACCACCCGGCGCACCGGGGTGATCCCCGGACTGCACCACCGGCCGGCCGCTCCCGCCGATCCGGACAAGGCCGCCGAGATCGACCGCAGGCTGGAGGCCTGGGCCCATGACCTCGATCTGTTCCCGCAGGCCTGGAAGGGGGACTTCGCGGGCTTCCAGTTCGGCCGGGCCGTCACGCTCCAGCATCCGGGCGCCCTGGACCTGGACCGCCTCACCACGGCCGGCAAGCTGCTGCTCGCGGAGAACATCGTGGACTCCTGCTACTGCGAGGAGGACGAGGGCCGGGGCGGTTCGCGGCGCGGCCTGGGCGGCCCGCTGATCATCGCCCAGTCGGCGCTCGACCCCTTCCACGGCACCCCGGAACTGGAGGAGGAGTGGCGCCAGGGCCTGTCGGTCGACGGACCGCTGCGCTCGTACCGGTCCGCCCTCGCGGACTACGCCGCCTTCGCCACTCCCAGCCAGACCGGCAGGTTCGTGCACGACATGGCCCGGCTGCACATGGGCTATCTGGGCGAGGCCGCCTGGATGGAGACCCGGTACAAGCCGCGGGTGTGGGAGTACCTGGTGATGCGGCAGTTCAACAACTTCCGCCCCTGTCTGTCGCTCGTCGACGCGGTGGACGGCTACGAACTGCCCGAGCAGGTCTACGCCCGCCCCGAGATCCAGCGGATCACCGCCCTCGCGTGCAACGCCACCACCGTCATGAACGACCTCTACTCCTTCACCAAGGAGCTGGAGAGCGATCCGGATCACCTCAACCTGCCGCAGGTCGTCGCGGCCGACGAACGGTGCGGGCTGAAGGCCGCCTATCTGAAGTCCGTCGAGATCCACAACCGGATCATGGAGGCCTTCGAGGAGGAGTCCGCCCTTCTGTCCGCCACCTCGCCCCTTGTGGAGCGCTATGCCCGGGGGCTTGCCGCCTGGGTGTCCGGCAACCACGAGTGGCATGCCACCAACACCCATCGATACCACCTGCCCGACTACTGGTAACAGCGCCAATTCCGCACCACAGAGCAGTATCTGAAACAGCGTCAGACGCGTCAGAGGAGTCACTGTTGACCACCGCCCCCGTCGCCCGGACCACGGCCGCAGCTGTGCCGACCCAGTCCACGTACCAAAGCCGCGTCGCGGACTACTGGAACGCCGAGGAAAATCCGGTCAACCTCGAACTCGGCAAGATCGACGACCTGTACCACCATCACTACGGCATCGGTAACGTCGACTGGACCGTGCTCGACGAGCCCGACCCCGACCTGCGCCGGGAGCGGATCACCGCCGAACTGCACCGCCTGGAGCACGCCCAGGCCGAGTTCCTCGCCTCCCGGCTCGGCCCGCTCACCCCGGCCGACCGCGTCTTCGACGCCGGCTGCGGACGGGGCGGCGGCAGTGTGGTGGCCAATCTGCGGTACGGCTGCCACGCCGACGGCGTCACCATCTCCGCCAAGCAGGCCGACTTCGCCAATGAGACGGCCCGCCGGCGGGACATCGACGACAAGGTGCGCTACCACCACCGCAACATGCTCGACACCGGCTTCGAGTCCGGCGCGTACGCGGCCTCGTGGAACAACGAGTCCACGATGTACGTCGAGCTGGACCAGCTGTTCGCCGAGCACGCCCGGCTGCTGCGGCGCGGCGGACGCTATGTGGTGATCACCGGCTGCTACAACGACACCTACGGCCGGGCCTCGCGCGAGGTGTCCCTCATCAACGCGCACTACATCTGCGACATCCACCCGAGGTCGGAGTACTTCCGGGCCATGGCCCGCAACCGGCTGGTGCCGGTCCATGTGGAGGACCTGACCGAGGCCACGATCCCCTACTGGGAACTGCGCAAGGACGCCGACCACCTGGTGACGGGCATCGAGGACACCTTCCTGTCCGCCTACCGCAACGGCAGCTTCCAGTACCTGCTGATCGTGGCCGACCGGATCTGAGGCCGTCGCTCCGAGGCCGGCGCTGTGCCGGGGGCGGTGTCGCGGGACACCGCCCCCGGCCCGTGCGGGACCGTCGCCCTCGAATATCGGTCGACAGCAGGCCCGTCGGCGGCTGGAATGGCCCGCGTGTGTGCCGTGAAAATGCATGAGGACGAGGTGGATCTCGATGCCTCGGTCGTCCGTCGGCTGATCGCCGGGCAGTTCCCCGACTGGGCCTCCCTGCCCGCACGGCGTCTGAAGTCCTCCGGGACCGAGAACGCCATGTTCCGGCTGGGCACGGACCTGGTGGTACGGCTGCCCCGGCATCCCGGTGCCGTGGCGGACGTGACGCGCGAGCAGCACTGGCTGCCCCGGCTCGGGCCGATGCTGCCGGTTGCCACGCCCGAGCCGCTGGGGCGGGGCGGGCCCGGCGCGGGCTTCGCCTGGCCCTGGACCGTGTACCGCTGGCTGGACGGACTCAATCCCGTCGCCGGGGCCGTCGAGGAACCCGGACCGCTCGCCGAGGACCTCGCCTCGTTCGTCGGCGCCCTGCGCCGGATCGACGCGAACGGCGGGCCGGCCTGCCACCGGGGCGTCCCACTGGCCACCCGGGACGCGGCCACCCGCGACGCCGTTGACCGACTGGCGGGCAGGGTCGACACCGCGGCGGTCACCGCCCGGTGGGAGGAGGCCCTGCGCGCGCCGGAGCACACCGGCCCGCCCGTCTGGGCGCATGGCGATCTGTCGCCGGGGAACGTGCTGATCGCCGACGGCCGGCTCAGCGCCGTGATCGACTTCGGCACCGTGGGGGTGGGCGATCCGGCGGTCGATCTGATCGTGGCCTGGAACCTGCTGCCCGCGACCGCCCGGGACGCCTTCCGCCGTGCCGTCGGCGCCGACGACGCCGAGTGGGCGCGGGGCCGGGGCTGGGCGCTGTCGATCTCGCTCATCCAGCTGCCGTACTACTGGGACACCAACCCGCCGCTGGCGGAGAACTCACGGCATGTGATCCGCGAGATCCTCGCCGAATCCGCCTAAGGTCTGTCCGGCGGATCAAGTCGCAGGAAAGCAGCGGCGCCGAAGCAGCCCAGGTGAGCGGGGCCTGGTGCGTCCAACTGCAAGGCTCACTCGCCCGCGTACGCCTTCTCCAGGGCGGCGATGTCGAGCTTGTGCATCGACAGCATGGCCTGGGTGGCGCGGGCCGCCTTCGCCGGGTCGGAATCGCTGATCATGTCGTCGAGCCGCTCCGGGATGACCTGCCACGACATCCCGAACTTGTCCTTGAGCCAGCCGCAGGGGCCGGGCTCGCCGCCGTTCTCGGTGAGCTTGGTCCAGTAGTGGTCGATCTCCTCCTGGTTCTCGCAGAAGATCTGGAACGAGATCGCCTCGTTGAACTTGAACTCCGGTCCCCCGTTCAGCGCGACGAACTTGTGGCCGTTGGCCGTGAACTCGACGGTCAGGACGGTGCCGGCGGGACGGGGGGCTCCCTCGGGGTAGCGGGCGACCCTGCCGACGGTGGAGTTCTTGAAGATCGAGACGTAGTAGTGGGCGGCTTCCTCGGCCTGGTCGTCGAACCAGAGGCACGTGGTGAATCCGTCGGTGGCCATGAGCTACCTCCTGGGGCGTGGAGCGCGGTCACCAGTGTCGACCGATCGTCACCGCGAAACTCATCGGCCGGCAGGCCGACTCCTCCGGATGGACGCGGGTCCCTCCCGGACAGGGCCTAGCATCCGGATCATGACGTCTTCGTCCGCAGAGACCATCCGGCCCTACCGCCTCGCGATCCCCGAAAGCGACCTGGACGACCTGCACGAACGACTAGACCGCACCCGATGGCCCGACGAACTGCCCGGGGTGGGGTGGGCGTACGGCGTGCCGGCCGGCTACCTGCGCGAGCTCGTACGGTACTGGCGGCACACCTACGACTGGCGTGCCGCCGAGGCACGGCTGAACACCTGGCCACAGTTCACCACCACGATCGACGGGGCGAGCGTCCACTTCGCGCACGTCCGCTCCCCGGTGCCCGGCGCCACCCCGCTGATCATCACCCATGGCTGGCCGGGCTCGATCGTCGAGTTCCTCGACGTCGTCGGACCGCTCACCGATCCGGCCGCGCACGGCGGCGACCCGGCCGACGCCTTCCACGTCGTGGTGCCGAGCATCCCCGGGTTCGGACTGTCCGGGCCCACGACCGACACCGGCTGGGAGGCGGGCCGGGTCGCCGACGCATGGGCCGAACTGATGGGGCGCCTCGGCTACGAGCGGTTCGGCGCGCAGGGCGGCGACTGGGGCGCGATGATCTCCCGCGAGCTGGGCCGCGCCCATCCCGACCGGGTGATCGGCGTCCATCTCAATCTGCTGCCGGGCGCGCAGGCGACCAGCGAGCCCAACGAGGAGGAGCTGGCCGCGCTCGGCCCCGAGGAGCTGGAGCGCACGCTCGCCTCGTGGCGCCGCTGGTCCGCCTGGTCGGGCGACGGATCGGCGTACGCCCTGCTGCACTCCACCCGCCCGCAGACCCTGGCCTACGCGCTCACGGACTCGCCCGTCGGTCAACTCGCCTGGATCATCGAGAAGTTCCGGGAGTGGACGGACTCCGGGGAACTCCCCGAGGAGGCGGTCGACCGGGACCTGCTGCTGACCAACGTGATGCTGTACTGGCTGACCGGGACCGCCGGTTCGTCCGCCCGGATCTACTACGAGCGTGCACACGCCACGGGTCGCGCGGCCGCCCCCGCCGAGCCGTCCACCGCACCGACCGCTCTGGCGGTGTTCCCCGCCGAGATCCAGCTTCCGCTGCGGCACAGGGCCGAGCGCACCGAGAACCTCGTCCGCTGGACGGAGTTCGACAGGGGCGGCCACTTCGCGGCCATGGAGGAACCGGACCTACTGGTAGGCGATGTCCGGGCCTTCTTCCGGCAACTACGGGAGCACACCTCCGGCTGAATCCCCGTCAAGCGGCCAGGCACAGCCCCTGGTACGGCGAACCGGACGCACGACGGCCCGCGCGATGCCCGGCGACGGCCTGGCGGGCCAGCTCACCCTGCGCCCGGGACAGCAGATCGCCCAGCCCCAGTCCAAGGGCGTGGGCGGCCGCCGCGAGGACCTCCGAGGAGGCCTCCTTTCGGCCACGCTCGACCTCCGAGAGGTACGGCATCGAGATCCGGGCCGCATCGGCCACATCCTTGAGCGTGCGCTCCTGCGCCTGACGCTCACGACGCAGCACATCACCGACGAGGTCGCGCCACAGGGGCTCCCTGGGCTCGGCGGGCGGCTCCTGAGGGCGCAAGGGGATGACGCGGGCGTGGTTCGGCGGTTGGCTGCTCATCCCCTCAGCCTAAAAGCAGTGGCCCGCAGCAGAGCAAGATCGGCATTCTGCCCTGCGTGGAAGCATACGAGTTCACCGGAAAACGCCCGGAGCTGCGCGTCACCTTCGACCGGGACGCCGAGTTGTACGAGCGCGCGCGACCTCGCTATCCCCCTCCTCTCGTCGAGGAGTTGGGCCGGGTCACCGACGCCGCCCCTGGTGCCCGCGTGCTGGAGATCGCTCCGGGCACCGGCAAACTCACCGTCGATCTGGCCCGGTTCGGCTGTGCGATCACCGCAGTGGAACTCGGCCCGTCCATGGCCGCCGTGGCCCGACGGCAACTGGCCGCGTTCCCCGACGTGGACGTCGTCACCGCGGACTTCGAGGAGTGGGAGCTGCCGCCGCAACCGTTCGACGCGGTGGTGTGCGCGACCGCGTTCCACTGGATCGACCCGGCGCTCCGGGTGGCGAAACCGGCCCGCGCCCTGCGCCCCGGCGGACTGCTCGCGGTCGTCACCACCCACCATGTGGCGGGCGGCACCGAGGACTTCTTCGCCGAGGTCCAGGAGCGCTACGAACGCTGGGACCCGGCGACTCCGCCCGGGCTGCGACAGACCCCCGAGTCCGACATCGTCGCCGACACCACCGAGTTCACCGTCTCCCCGCACTTCGGGGACGTCTCCGTGCACGGCCACGCCCAGGAGATCACGTACACGACCGACGCGTACCTGGACGTACTCCTCACGTACTCGAACCACCGCGCACTCCCCGAGCCCGCCCGGAACGGGCTGCTGGCGGACATCCGGGAACTCATCGAGTCGCGGTACGACGGTGTCGTCACCAAGCGCTACTGGCACGAGCTGATCACCGCGGTACGCATCGGGGAGTGAGCTACTGCCCCACCCGCCCGTCGATCCGCTCCCGCAAGAAGTCGGCGTGGCCGTTGTGGCGGGCGTACTCCTCGATCATGTGGACCAGCACCTCGCGCAGCGCGACCGGTTCGTCGGCGTCGAAGCCGGTGATGTCGAGGCTGGGCGCCTCGGCGACGAGGCGTTCCGCGAAGGCGACCTCGGCGCGCCAGGTCCGCCAGGCCTCGGCCACCAGGCCGGGGTCGGGCGCCGCGCCGTCGAAGTCCGCGTGGGGATCGTCGGCGGTGCGGTAGAGCCGGGGTGCGTCCTGCCCGGCCATGACCCGCCGGAACCAGTGCCGCTCCACCTCGGCCAGATGGCGGAGAAGTCCGAGGAGCGACAGGTCGGACGGCGGCACCGAGCGGCGGGCCATGGCCTCGGCGTCCAGCCCCGCGCACTTCATCTCCAGCGTCAGCCGCTGGTCCCGCAGAAATCCGACGAGCGTGTCGAGCTCCCCGACGAAACCGCCGTCGCTGCGCGGATCGTCCTCGGGGCTGACGAACATGTCCCACCAGCCGAAGCTCCGGCCGGGCTGCGCCTGCTGCGGCTCTGTGATGTCGGCCATACGACCGAGGATCGGTCGTGGCCGACCGCCACCGCCACCCAATTTGCGCCAGGCCCGTCCACACCACGCATGCGGCGGGTGACTGCGGGTACCCGCACCAGGAAGCACGCATGGGACGCCCGGTTCCGGGTACACGGCCCGTCACGCAACGCGAGCAAGGTGCCCGGAACAGCAGAGGCCGAAGAGGCAGACGTCGGACCGTGACTTTCGTGGGAGAGGCAATGAACACCGCCGGGATCCGGTCGGAAGCAGTGGTCATCGAGCAGACCGCCGAGAGCGCGACGGACGAGGGATCGCTGCCGGAAATAGCGGACCCGAGGAGCATCGCCCCGCGTGACGCGCGGGAGCTGTCACGTCAGTTCTTCCAGCGTCTGACCGAGCTGGACGAGGGCACGCACGAGTACCAGTACGCACGCAACACCCTCATCGAGATGAACATGTCGCTGGTGCGGTTCGCGGCCGGACGGTTCCGCAACCGCGGCGACGACATGGAGGACATCGTCCAGACCGGAATGATCGGCCTGATCAAGGCGATCGACCGGTTCGAGCTCTCGCGCGAGGTGGAGTTCACGTCGTTCGCGCTCCCGTACATCGTCGGCGAGATCAAGCGGTTCTTCCGCGACACCACCTGGGCCGTGCATGTCCCGCGGCGGCTGCAGGAGCTGCGCGTGGAGCTCGCGAAGGCGCGCGAGGAGCTCTCCTGCCTGCTGGACCGCGAGCCTACGGTCGCCGAGCTGGCCACCCTGATGAACATCACCGAGAACGAGGTGGTCGAGGCGCAGCTCGCCTCCAACGGGTACAACTCCGCTTCGCTGGACGCCGCGCTGACCGGTGACGGGCCCGAGGACGGCGAGGCCGTGCTGGCCGACTTCATCGGCATGGAGGAGGAGGGGCTGCGGCTCGTCGAGGACTTCCAGTCGCTCGCCCCGCTCATGGCCGAACTCAGCGACCGCGACCGCGAGATCATCCATCTGCGGTTCGTGGAGGAGGCCACCCAGGCGGAGATAGGCGAACGGCTCGGGTGCTCGCAGATGCATGTCTCCCGGCTGATCAAGCGCATCATCATGCGGCTGCGCGAGGGCATGCTGGGCGAGCTGGGCTGCGCCTGACCGCACGGTCCTCAGTGGGCGAGGTTCACCAGCGCGCGCACCCGCTTTCCGACCGGGACGCGTTCGGCGGTCACCTCCGTGGCCAGGGCGTGCACGATCTCCAGACCGTGCCGTCCGACGCGTTCGGGGTCCCGCGGGAATCGCCGGGGCAGCGCGGCGCTGCTGTCGTAGACACACACCGTGACCGCGTTGTCCGTGCCCTCCAGTTCCAGGATGTACGGGCCGTTGCTGTGCCGGTCCGCGTTGGTCACCAACTCGCTGACCACAAGGAGCAGTTCACCGTCGGTCCGGTCGTCGATGCCGGCGCACCACTCGGTCCTGAGCTGGTCGAGGAAGAGCGCGGCGAAGGTGCGTGCCGCGGCGATGCATCCCGGTTCGCCGGTGTAGTGCGCCGCCCGTCGGAGCGGTTCCACGGGCACGTCGAAACCAGTTGGTATCACTGCCCCGTCCAGATGCTCGGTCATGCGTTTCTCTCTCGGAAGCCGGTCCGGCCGGTCTCTGCTGCACCAGTGCTCGTACCCCGAGCGGGGCGCCACAGTCCCAGAGGGTGTTCGCCGACCGCGCACATCGGCCGGACAGGTCCTAGCTGGGCTGGCCACCGGTGTCCTGCGGTGCCGGAACGTTCCCCGTTTCCTGCTGCGGCGCGTTCGAGGTCACCCCGGGCTGCTGCTGCGTTTCGGGGGTGGCCGGGGGCTCGGGGGCGAGGGACTCGGTGACCGTCCCCTGCTCGGAGGCGGGAGACCCGTAGGTCGAGGTCGACTCGGAGGACGGAGCCTCCGAGGAGGGCGCCTGCGAGGACGGGGACTCGGACGACGGGGATTCCGAGGACGGGGACTCCGAGGACGGCGACTCCGACTTCGGGGACTCCGACGACGAGGACTCGGAGGACGGGGCCTGCGAGGACGGCGACTCGGACGACGGCGATTCCGAGGTCGGGGAGGACGTGGACGGCGACGACGGGCCGGTCGAGGTCGGCGACGTCGGGGCGGTCGGCGGTGTGTACGGCGTGGCCCAGGGGTTCACCTGATGCTCCGGCGGACTGGTCCTGTGGTCCTGGTCGCCCGAGTGGTCACCGCGGTGCCGCTGGATCCACTCGTCGTTGTGGCCGTCGAAGATGATGAAGATGTTGATGATCTGCGGCGCGGGCCGGACCACCACGACCGCCGAGGGCCGGTACGACGCCCAGTGGTCCCCCACCGGCTTCGGCGGGGTCCGCTGGGCGACCGGCGGGGTCAGCGGGTTGCCGCTGGCGCAGCGCACCCGGGGCACCCCGCGCCCGTCGACCAGCACGGCGGTACCCGTCTGCAGGACGGCCTGGTAGTTGGTGGCCGCGCCGTTGCGGTACCCATGGTCGGTGACCCGGGTGTCCACGCGGAGTTGCACCGGGGTGAGCGAGCGCAGATACGCGGGAACCGCCGACGGCCGGATGCCGACGACCGAGGCGAACGCGTTGTTCTTGGCCGGGCTGGCCTGCAGCTCCCTGATCTGCTTCGCCACGTCGCAGCTGGGGGTGTTGCGGGTACCGGCGTACAGGCCGGGGTCCCCGCCGCGCACGCTGTGCAGTTCGTTGCCCGTGGCCGCCGTCATGGTCGCGGAGGGGGTGATCGGCGTGACGGAGCCGCTCTTCGCCGTCGACTGGGTGAAGGGGTCCTGCCCCGTCGAGTTCGCGGCCTGCAGAAAGACCTCGCTCGCCTTGGCCGTACCGCCGCCGCCCGCGTTGGACAGGACGACAGCGACGATCACGGCGACCACGACGGCCGTGGTGAGCAACGCGATGCGCGGTGCGGACCTCCACCACGGATGGTGCGGTTCCGGCGCCCCGCCACCGCCGCCCGCGGGTGGCTGCGGCGGTGGCTCGGAGGGCGGCTGGGCCCCCGACAGGGGGCCGGAGGGCGGCCCTGTCGGACGGCCGGATGACGGAGGTTCGACGCTCACGAGGTCTCCTCCCGCACGCGATCGGTTGCGCCGAGCGTCTGGTTTCACCCAATTGCCGCTCGCGTCACAACTAACCCATTGTGTGCTCCCGTCCCACGCGGCCCGCAAGCCGACGCGGACGGCCCACCCGGCGGGCGACCCTGCCGGGGGCTGCTTAGCGTGGCAGCGTGAGCCCCCGGACCGACCCCGACCGGCCCGTCGCGCGCCACGGCTGGGTACAGGCCCTGGCCGTGGTGCTGGCCGGACTGGCCGCCATGGTCGTGGTCGCCGCCCTGGGACTGTGGGCGGCGGGCGCCGGCGAGCTGCCGGACGGCGCCTTCCCGCGGGTGGTCGCGGCGACCGTCGTGGCGGCCGTCGGAGGCACGGTCGAGTTCTCGGGGAACGCCGGATCGCTCGCCAGGACACGGGCGGAGCTGACCGTGATCCCGCTGTCGGTCACGCTGACCGGCGCCCTGGTGATCGCCGCCGGATCCCTGCGGCCGCTGCGGCACCGGGCGGTCGCCGGGGCCGGGGAACTGGCCGGGTGGGCCGCCCGACTCGCGGTGCTGTGGCTGTTCGCGCTGATCGGCCTGGCCCTGGCGGCCCGTCAGACCTTCAGAGTCGACCTCGGCAACGGAGTGCTCAGTGACATCGGCGAACTCTTCGACGCCACCCCGACGGTCGGGTTCACCACGAACTCCCTGCTGACGGTGGTGTACGGGCTGCTGTGGCTGGCCGGTGTGCTCGTACTGGCGCTCCTGGTGTCACGCGGGGCGCCCCTGCCGGCGCGGCTGCTGCGGTTCCAGGAGTCGGTGCGTCCGGCGGCGTACGCCGTGGTCGCGCTGCTGCTGGCGTACGTGGCGCTGGCCGTCGTCGTCGCACTGGTCGCGGCGGCCACGCGCGGGCACCCCGCGGACACGTTCGCGGTCGTCCTGTTGGGCCTGCCGAACCTGGCCTGGCCGGCCCTCACCATCGGCCTGGGCGCCACCTGGCACGGCCGGGTGGACGGCCCCTTCGGGCTGCCCATGCCCCATGTCCTCGACGAGGTGCTGCGCACCCCGGACGTCTCCACGCTGAACCTGCGCACGCTCGCCGAGCAGGACGGCAGGATGTGGTGGCTCCTGGTGGTGGACGTCGTGCTCGTCCTGGCCGCCGCGTTCCTGATGGCGGTGCGCTCACCGGCCCGGATACGACTGTGGCAGCACGCCCTGCGCCTGGCCGTCGCGCTCGCCCTCGCGGTGCTCATGATCTGCCTGCTCGGCCGGATCTCCGCGCACTACGGCCTCTCCCTGCTCGGCATCGGCAACCTGAGCGGTGGGCTCTCCGGCGAGCTGTATCTGAACCCCGACGTGTGGTCGGCGGTGGGCCTCGCGGTCCTGTGGGGGCTGGTGGCCGGCTTCCTGGGCGGTCTGCTGGCCCGGCCGGTGCACCGCCGGGGCGAGGTGCCGGCGCGCCCCGGCTGACCGGTCCGGGTCAGGGCCGCCGGCCCCGGAAGACCGGCTCGGCCCACGGCGGGAGCTCCGCCGCCGGCTCCGGACCTTCGGCCGCCGGGAACTCTGCCGCCGAGTCCGCACCTCCCGTCGCGGAGACCTCGGCGGCCGGCTCCGGACCTTCGGTCGCGGGGAGCTCGGCCGCCGGCCCCCGGCCTCCCGGCGCGGAGACCTCGGCCGACGGCTCCGGGCCTCCGGTCGCGGGGAGGTCCGCCTCGGTCACCGGGTGGCCGGCCTCCGGCTGCGGTCCGCCCGTCATGACCGCGCGCAGGGCGGCGACGAAGGCGAGGCAGGAGTCGTACCGGTCGTCGGGGCTCTTGGCCATGGCCTTGGCGAAGACCTGGTCTACGGCCGGGGGCAGGTCGGGGCGGGCCTCGGACAGCGGTGGCGGCTCGTCGTACTGGTGGGCCCACAGCAGGGCCATGTCGTCGTCGCGCTGGAAGGGCGGATGGCCGGCCAGGGTTTCGTGGACGACGCAGGCGAGGCCGTAGACGTCGCAGCGGCCGTCCACGGGGCGGCCGGATATCTGCTCCGGGGCCACGTAGTCCAGTGTGCCGACGAACTGGCCGACCGTCGTGAAGCCGGTCAGGGACAGCGACTTCTTCGTCAGCCCGAAGTCGGTGAGGTACACATGCTCGGGGTGATCGCTGTCGGTACCCCGGCCGACGAGGATGTTGCCGGGCTTGACGTCCCGGTGGACCAGCCCGTTCTCGTGGGCCGCGTCGAGCGCGGACGCCACCTGCGCGGCGATCCGCACCGCGGCCGGGAAGGGCAACGGGCCCTCCCGGTCCAGCAGATGGCGCAGATCGCTGCCGGAGACGAACCGCATGGCGATGTACAGGACACCGGCCGTCTCCCCGGCCTCGAAGACCGGCACGATGTTGGGGTGGTCGATCGCGGCGGCCACCCGGGACTCATGGGTGAAGCGCCGGCGGAAGGTGTCGTTGCGGGCGAGCTCCGGGGCGAGCAGCTTGAGCGCCACCGTGCGGTCCAGCCGCACGTCATGGGCCCGGAAGACGACGGCCATGCCGCCCCGGCCGATCTCGTCCTCGATGCGGTAGCCCGCGATCTGCTTCCCGACCAGCTCGGACGGCCGCCCGGAGAACACGCTCGCCTCGCGCGCCGTCACGGCTCGCCCTCATGGGTCACGACGCGGGTCGGGGGGTGACCCGGGACGCTGGTGCCGGGTGTGTCCGTGTCCGTGGCGTAGGTGCTCAGCCTCCTCCCGTCGCCGTACATCCACCGCCCCTCGTCGGGGTCGTACAGCCACATGGCCTCCCCGTCGACCACGACGCCGATCCGCAGTCCCCGGGTGCGCCCGCGGAAGGACTCTCCGTCGAGGCGGCCGTCCGCCAGTTCCTTCACCGCGGCCCCGTAGTCGGCCAGCGCCTCCTCGGCGCGGGCCAGCAGCGGGCGCGGATCGGCACTGTCGCCGGGTGTGCCGGCCGCGGGCGGGTCCTCGGGCACGGCGACCAGATAGCGGCCGTCGACCCAGGCGGACCAGCCGTTGGCGCACCGGATGTGTCCCCAGTCGCCGCGCCGCTCCACGAGCTGCACGGGCAGCAGCGGGTCGAGGGGCAGGGTGGACCGGGCAGGGTCCGGCGCCTCCCAGGCGGGCATCCCGTCCGGGGGGACGACGTGGGTGGGCCGGAAGCCGGGGGCCGTCATCGTGCCGCCTACTTCCGCATCACCACGGGTTCGTACCGGCGCAGCAGCCAGGAGACCAGGACGCCGAAGACCACCGAGAGCACCACCAGCATCGCCATGTTGACCAGCCACACATCCGCCGCATGCCGGAACAGCGGGTCGGCGGTCAGCCGGCCGGGGACGATCCGGGACACCTCGATGGTGCCGGCCATCGCGCCGAGGGCCCACCGGGCGGGTACCAGCCAGGCGATCTGTTCCAGACCGGGCACGCCGTACAGCTTCAGCAGGGCACCGCAGAAGACCAGCTGGACGATGGAGATCAGCACCAGCAGCGGCATCGTCACGTCCTCCTTGCGCACCACCGCCGAGACCACCAGGCCGAGCATCATCGCGGTGAAGGAGAGCAGGGCGACCGTGACGGTGATTTCGAGCAGCGGCGCCGTCAGTACGCCCCTGCCGCCGGGCGCGTTGAGATCGACCCCGAGCAGCCCGACGAGGGTGAGCACCACGGCCTGGAGCACGGTGATCGTGCCCAGGACGACGACCTTGGAGACCAGGTACGCCGATCTGGACAGGCCGACAGCACGCTCACGCTGGTAGATCACGCGTTCCTTGACGAGTTCGCGCACGGCGTTGGCCGCGCCCATGAACACGCCGCCGACGCACAGGATGAGCAGCGCGTTCATCGCGGTGTCCAGGGTCAGTTTCGGTCCCGACAGGGCGCGGGCCATCACGCCCATCACGAAGGGCAGCGCGATCATCGTGACCACGAAGATGCGGTCGGCGGCGAGCGCGGCCGTGTAGCGGCGCACCAGGGTGCCGAGCTGGGCGCCCCAGCTGCGGGGGCGGGGCGGCGGGGCCGGGGCGACCGGTCCCGCGCCGGGGCGGCGGGGCTGTGCGGTCGCCTCGGCGATGTAGTGCCGGTGGAAGGGCGATTCGCGGTACTCCCGCGCCCAGTCGCGCTCCCGGTCGCGTTCGAAGGCCTCGAAGGCCTCCGGCCAGTGCTCGAAGCCGAAGAAGGCGAGGGCGTCGTCGGGCTGCCCGTAGTACGCCACCTTGCCGCCCGGCGCGAGCACCAGGAGGCGGTCGCAGACGTCGAGGCTGAGGACGCTGTGGGTGACGACGATGACGGTACGGCCGTCGTCGGCGAGCCCGCGCAGCATGTGCATCACCGACCGGTCCATGCCGGGGTCGAGTCCGGAGGTCGGCTCGTCGAGGAAGAGCAGCGACGGCTTGGTCAGCAGCTCGAGGGCCACGCTGACCCGTTTGCGCTGGCCGCCCGAGAGGCTGTGCACGGGCTGGCCGGTGCGCTGTTCCAGGCCCAGTTCCCGGATCACCTCGTCGACCCGGGTCCGGCGCTCTTCGGGGGCCGTGTCCTGCGGGAAGCGCAGCTCGGCGGAGTAGGACAGGGCGGCGTGCACGGTCAGCTGGGCGTGCAGGATGTCGTCCTGCGGGACCAGGCCGATGCGCTGGCGCAGCTCGGCGTAGTCGCGGTAGAGGTCGCGGCCGTCGTACAGGACGGTGCCGTGGTCGGCGGGGCGCTGTCCGGTGAGGGCGTTGAGCAGCGTGGACTTGCCCGCGCCGCTGGGTCCGACGACCGCCAGCAGGCACTTCTCCCCCACCGGGAAGGAGACGCGGTCGAGGAGGATCTTGTGGCCGCGGTCGACGGCAACCGTGAGGTCCTGCACGTCGAGGGAGACCTCACCGGTGTCGATGTACTCCTGCAGGGTGTCGCCCACGAGGCTGAACGTGGAGTGGCCGATGCCGACGATGTCGCCGGGGCGGATCCGGGCGCGGGTGACGGGCTGGCCGTTGAGGTAGGTGCCGTTGTGGCTGCCGACGTCGGCGATCTCGTACGTGCCGTCGGCGAGGGCGCGCAGTTCGGCGTGCCGGCGGGAGACGATCAGGTCGTCGACGACGAGGTCGTTGTCGGCGGCGCGGCCGATGCGGACGGTGCGCGTGGGCAGCGGCCGTACGGTGGTGGGCTGCCGGAAGGTGCCCGTCAGCGCGGGCATCGACACGGCGGAGGGACGGTCCGGGGCGGGCTCGGGGCGGCCGACCAGGACCGCGCGGGGCCCGTCGGACGGGCTGCCGAAGCGGATGACGCTGCCCGGCCCGACGCCCGACTCCTGGATACGGCGGCCGTCGGCGTAGGTGCCGTTGGTGCTGTGTTCGTCCTCCAGCGTCCAGTGGCCGTCCTCGGGGCGCAGCACCGCGTGGTGCCACGAGACCCGGGCGTCGTCGATGAAGACGTCGCACAACGGATCCCGTCCCACGTGGTAGTCGCGCTCCGGACTCATCACCGTGGAGCCCGCGTCGGTCTCCAGCACGAGCTCGGGCGCAGTCGGGGCGACCTGCCGCTCCGCCATGGCCTGAATTCTACCGATTCGCTCACATGTGCGCCTGGCCACGGGTCGGCCCCGGACCTCCGGCGGTCGCGGTCGTCCGCCGGGCCGCCACCACCCCGCCCCGGGCCGCTGTCACGTGTCAGGCGACGGGAACGACGAGCGCCGGGATGGTGCGCTGCATACGCAGGGCGTCGACCGACTCGGCGAGCAGCTCGTACTCGGTGGTGTCGTCGCTGGCCGCGATCCGCACCAGCCGGCCGCCCGCCAACTCGTCGGCCACCAGTTCCTGTTGGGCACTGTCGGCACACCAGGCGCGCAGCACGCCGGGCACGTCGGCCACGCTCTGCGCGACCGGGACGAGGGCGCCGGTGGGGAAGCGCGGGTTCTCGGGTAAGGGGTCGAGTCGCTCGGCGATCCAGGAGGCGCGGTCCCGCAGCCACCACAGCGCCAGGGCCAGCGTGGGCGCGCGATAGGTGCCGAGGGGGACGCCGATGCGCCGCCCCTCGCACGTGCCGTACGCCGTGACATGGCACAGGAATTCGTCGTGCACGATCACTCCCCCGTCGCGTTTCCTCGTGTGCCGGCCGGTCCTCGCTTTCCGTGCGGCTCCTGTGCGGTGAAGTGCCCCTGGCGTTTGAGTATCTTCACTCCCGAAACACTGTCACCATGACTTTCCGGCCAGTCTCTTGGCATATTCACCGCACCTTTTGGCCGAAATGCGGTTCCCGCTCCGTCCCGCGGTGATTACCCCGGGGGTAATCGACCCGTCCCGTGGACCCGGGCATGGTGGTCGTACCGGCTCGACAAACCGAGGATCCGGTTCCTGACCAGCAAGAACAACACCGATGGAGGCTGATTCGCCATGTCCGTGAACACCGACCGTTACGAGAGTGCCGTCGCCCGCTACTTCGAGGCCTGGAACGCCACCGAGCCCGAGGCCCTGGCGAAGGCGGTCGCCGAGGCCTGGAGCGCGGACGGCGGCTACACCGACCCGCTCGCCGACGTCCGCGGGCACGAGCAGATCACGGCCGTGATCGCGGCGGCGCACCAGCAGTTCCCCGGTTTCTCCTTCCGTCCCCTCGGCGCCGTGGACGGGCACCACGACACGGCGCGCTTCGCCTGGGAGCTGGTGAACGACGCGGACGGCTCTGCGCCGGTGGCCGGCTTCGACGTGATCACGCTGGACGCCGAGGGCCGGATCAGGCAGGTGCTCGGCTTCCTGGACCGGGTACCCGCCGGGGTGTGACCCGCGAGGTCCGCGATGAGTTTTCCCGCTCGCGGTGGTCTCTTGAGGTGGCAAGGCCCAAGGAGAGCACCGCGAGCGGAGGACGACATGACCAAGGCGGGAGACCTGGACGCGCGATTCACCGCGGTCCTGCGCAAGAGTCCCCAACAGGGCGGGTGGACGTATGTCGTGTGGCCCGACTCCGTGGAGTTCTTCGGCACCCGCGGACTCGTCAAGGTGCGCGGCACGATCGACGGGGAGCCGTTCCGAAGCTCCTTCATGGCCCTGGGCGACGGCACCCACAAGCTGCCGGTGAAGGCCGAGGTCCGCAAGATCATCGGCAAGGAGGAGGGCGAGACGGTGACCGTGCACCTGCTGGAACGGCTCGGCTCCTAGGGTCTGCCCGGCGTGCTGCCGTGCGCTCGGCCCGGAGGCGGCGGTCCGCCTCCGGGGTGTGGGCGTGCGCCCTACGGCTTGACGATCGCCTCGATCCGCGCCAGTTCCTCGGCGTCGAAGTCCAGGTTGCGGATGGTGCCGACGCTGTCCTCGATCTGCTGCGGGCTGCTCGCGCCGACCAGGGCGGAGGTCACCCGTCCGCCGCGCAGCACCCAGGCGAGGGCCAGCTGGGCCAGGGTCTGGCCGCGGGACTTGGCGATCTCGTCGAGTGCGCGCAGCCGGCCGACCAGGTCCTCGGTGACCGCGTCCGAGTTCAGGAAGGGGCTGTCGCTCGCGGCGCGGGAGTCCTCCGGGATGCCGTCGAGGTAGCGCCCGGTGAGCAGGCCCTGCTCCAGCGGGGAGTAGACGATGGAGCCGACCTGGAGTTCGTCCAGGGCGTCCAGCAGGCCCTCGTCCTCGGGGCGGCGGTCGAGCATCGAGTAGCGCGGCTGGTGGATGAGGAGCGGGGTACCCAGCTCGCCGAGGATGCGCGCGGCCTCGCGGGTCTGCTCCGCCGAATAGTTGGAGACGCCGACGTAGAGTGCCTTGCCCTGCTGGACCGCCGAGTGCAGGGCGCCCATCGTCTCCTCCAGCGGAGTCTGAGGGTCGGGGCGGTGCGAGTAGAAGATGTCGACGTGATCCAGACCCATCCGGGTGAGGCTCTGGTCGAGCGAGGACAGCACGTACTTGCGCGAGCCCCACTCGCCGTACGGACCGGGCCACATCAGGTACCCGGCCTTGGTGGAGATGACCAGCTCGTCACGGTACGAAGCGAAGTCCGCCTTCAGCGCCTCGCCGAGGGCGGACTCGGCGGCGCCGGGCGGCGGGCCGTAGTTGTTGGCCAGGTCGAAGTGGGTGACGCCGAGGTCGAAGGCGCGGCGCAGGATGGCGCGCTGGGTCTGCACCGGACGGTCGGGGCCGAAGTTGTGCCACAGGCCGAGCGACAGCGCGGGAAGCTTCAGACCACTGCGTCCGGTGCGCCGGTAGGGCATGTCGGCGTAGCGGTCGGGGTGTGCGGTGTACAACGCGACTCCAGAGGGGTGGGCACAGGATCTACCTCTTCCACTCTTCCCCGGGCCGGGTACAGCGGTCCAACAGAAGAATCCGATGGAATTGTGCGGCTAGGCTTCTCAATCATGGAATTGCGCCACCTCCAGCACTTCGTCGCGGTCGCCGAGGACCAGCACTTCACCCGGGCCGCCGAGCGGCTGATGGTGTCCCAGTCGGGTCTGTCGGCCTCGATCCGGGCGCTGGAGCGGGAGCTCAGGGCTCCGCTGTTCGTGCGCACCACCCGCCGGGTGACGCTGACCGAGGCCGGGCGGGCGCTCCTCGCCGAGGCCGAGCGGATCCTGGCACAGGTCCGGGCGGCGCACGAGGCGGTGGCCGCGGTGCAGGGCGTGCTGCGCGGGACGCTGGCGCTCGGCACCGAGCAGTGCATCGCCGGGGTGCATGTGGCGCGGCTGCTGGCCGCGTTCCGGCGCCGGCACCCGGACGTGGAGATCAGGCTGCGGCAGGCGGGCTCCGGCGCGCTGGCCGAGGAGGTCGCGGCCGGGCGGCTCGACCTGGCCTTCGCCTACCGCACGCAGGACGACACGGACCAGCTGCGCTCGGTGCCGCTGACGAGCGAGCCGATGACCGTGCTCTGCCACCCGCACCACCGCCTCGCCAGGGGCGGAGCGGCCCTCACGGCGGACGACCTCGGCGGCGAGGTCTTCGTCGACTTCCACCCGGACTGGGGCCCGCGCCGCACCACCGACGCCGCCTTCACCGCGGCCGGCGTCCGCCGTACGGTGGCGCTGGAGGTCAACGACGTGCACAGTCTCCTGGACCTGGTCGACGAGAACCTCGGGATCGCCGTCGTACCGCGGCACTTCCGGCACAAGCGGACCTCTCTGCTGGCGCTCCCCCTCAAGGGCACGGGCGAGGCGGAGTACGAGACGGTCGCCCTGCTGCCGCCCGAGACGGCCACCAGCCCGGCGGCCCGCGCGCTGGTCGCCCTGCTCGAAACAGGGGGTCTGGCGACACCCCAAGACGGGGCCCACCCCTCCTGACCTCGGCGTCCCGCCACCGCAGACTCATGACCGTTCCTCACGGCAACTACGGTCAGGAGAACCGGACATGGCGGAACACACACGGCGGGGCGTGCTGCGCGGCGCTGCCGGAATGGCGGCGGCGGGCGCACTCGTCGGGGCGGCCGGGCCTCGGGCCGCGGCCCGTCCAGGAAGGGCGACGGACCGTCACCACCCCTTCCTGGAAGGCGCGTTCACTCCCGTCACCGAGGAGTTGACGGCCTTCGACCTCCCGGTCACCGGCCGCATCCCCCGCGAACTGAACGGCCGCTTCCTGCGCAACGGCCCCAACGTCCTGGGCCTGGAGGATCCGCGCGCCCACCACTGGATGCTCGGCGAGGGCATGGTGCACGGCGTCCGGCTGCGCGACGGCCGGGCGGAGTGGTACCGCAACCGCTGGGTTCGCTCCTCCCAGGTGACGAGGAAGCTGGGCGAGCCCTACCCGGGCCCAATCCCGCCGGACGACTTCGCGTGCAACACGCATGTGATCCCGTACCGGGGGCGGATCCTCGCGCTCCAGGAGAGCGGGCCGCTGCCGTACGAACTCGACGGCGAGCTCAGCACGGTCGGCACCCACGACTTCCGGGGCACTCTGGAGGGCGCGTTCACCGCGCACACCAAGTACGACGCGTGCGCGGGCGAGTTGCACGCCGTCGCCTACTACCCGACCTGGGACCACGTCCGGCACCTGGTCGTGGACCCGGCCGGCCGGGTCGCGCGCACGACGCGGATCCCGGTGTCGGAGGCGCCGATGATGCACGACTTCGCGCTCACCGAGAAGCACGTGGTCGTCTTCGACATCCCGGTCACCTTCGACCCGGCGGCGGCCGAGCGCGGCGCTCCGGTGCCGTACCGCTGGAACCGGAAGCACCCCACGCGCGTGGGTGTCATGCCGCGGACGGGCGGCGCCGTGCGCTGGTTCCGCATCGAGCCGGTCTTCTTCTCGCACACCCTCAACGCCTACGACGAGGGGTCGTCCGTGGTCGTCGACCTGACGACGTATCCGGCACCGTTCTACGTCGCCGGGCGCGGCTCGGACGGGCCCTACGCGGCGGGGACCGCGAGGCTCGAGCGCTGGACGATCGATCTGCGCCACGGACGCGTGCGGCAGCGGACGCTCGACGACCGGCCGCAGGAATTCCCGCGCGTGAACGAGGCGTTGGTGTCCCGCCGCCATCGCTACGGCTACTCGGCGGCCGCCGCCGACCTGACGCTGGCCTACCTCGCCCCCGACGGGAACCCGCCCGACCGCGCCTTCTCCAACGCGCTCATCAAGCACGACCTGTTGCGCGGCACGGCCCGGGTGCACCGGCTGCCGAAGGGCGCGGCGGCCGGCGAGGCCGTGTTCGTGCCGCGGGACCCCACGGACCCGAAGTCCGCCGAGGACGACGGATACGCGATCGCGTACGTCCACAACCCGGACCGGGGTGCGGCGGACCTGTTGATTCTCGCGGCCCAGGACTTCACGGGCGAGCCGGTGGCCCGGATCCGGCTGCCGGGACGGGTGCCGCTGGGCTTCCACGGGAGCTGGATTCCGGACGCGTGAGGGCGTGCGATGCGCGATGGTGGACCTATGCATGCAAGGGACATCCTCATCGACGGCTACAGCCGCATCCAGGAAGAAGTCCATGCCACCCTCGACGGCCTCGGACCGGACACGCTGCACGCCCGCCCGGCGCCCGACGCCAACTCCGTCGCCTGGCTCGTCTGGCATCTCACCCGGGTCCAGGACGACCATGTCGCCGACGCCTTCGACCTCGAACAGGTGTGGCTCTCACAGGGCTGGGAGAAGCGCTTCGGACTCGACCTGCCGCGCCGGGACACGGGATACGGCCACGGCGCGGCGAAGGTCGCCAAGGTGCGCGTCGAGTCCGCCGGGCTGCTGACCGGGTACTACGACGCCGTGCACGAGCAGACCCTGGGGGTGCTGCGCGAACTGCCTGCCAAGGATCTGGAGCGCATCGTGGACGAGCGCTGGGATCCGCCGGTGAGCCTAGGCGTACGGCTGGTCAGCGTCCTGTCCGACGATCTGCAGCACATCGGACAGGCCGCCTATCTGCGGGGGCTGCTTCAGAGCGCGGCAGCGTAACCCGGCAGGACCACGTCCTCGATGAGGGCGTTGCGCTCGTCGAACGGGATGAACGCGCTCTTGAGGGCGTTCACGGTGACCGTGCGCAGGTCCTCGACCGTCCAGCCCGCCTCCTCGACCAGCAGGGACAACTCCCGGGTCATGGTCGTACCGGACACCAGCCGGTTGTCGGTGTTGACGGTGACCCGGAAGCCGAGGTCCTTCAGGGCCGTGATGGGGTGCTCGGCGATGGAGGTGGCGCAGCCCGTCTGGAGGTTGGAGGTCGGGCACATCTCCAGGGCGATGCGGCGGTCGCGCACCCAGCCGGCGAGGCGGCCGAGCTTGCCGTCGACGATGTCCTCGGTCAGGCGCACGCCGTGGCCGATGCGCTGGGCGCCGCACACCTGGAGGGCCTGGTGGATGCTGGGCAGGCCGTGCGCCTCACCGGCGTGGATGGTGAAGGGCACGCTCTCGCGGCGCAGGTGCTCGAAGGCGTCCAGGTGGTCGGCGGGCGGGAAGCCGTCCTCGGCGCCGGCGATGTCGAAGCCGACGACGCCGGCGTCACGGTAGGCGACGGCCAGGTCGGCGGCCTCGCGGACGCGGTCGAACATCCGCATGCCGCAGAGCAGGGTGCCGACCCGGACGGGGGTGCCGGCGGCGGCCGCCTTGGCCATACCGGCGGCGAGGCCCTCCTGGACGGTCTCCACGACCTCGCTCAGCGACAGCCCGCCCCGGGTGTTCAGCTCGGGGGCGTAGCGCACCTCGGCGTAGACGACACCGTCGGCGGCCAGGTCCAGGACGTACTCCTCGGCGACGCGCAGCAGGCCCTCGCGGTTCTGCATGACGGCGAGGGTGTGCTCGAAGGTGGCTATGTAGCGCACCAGATCGCCGGAGTTGGCAGCCTCGAAGTACCAGGCGGCGAGCTCGTCCGGGTCGGTGGTGGGCAGGGTGTGGCCGACCGCGGCCGCGAGCTCGACGACAGTGGCGGGGCGCAGCCCGCCATCGAGGTGGTCGTGCAGGACGGCCTTGGGGAGGCGGCGGATCACTTCGGCGTCTACGCGCGTAGCAGTCATGGCGGGTCTTTCCTTGAGCGTGAGGTTCGAAGCGGCGATGGGAGCGTGTGGCGGGAGGTGCGTGCCGAGGAAGGTGCGTGCGGCGGGAGGAGCCTGCGGCGAAAGGAAGCTCAGCCGGCGGGCTGGAGCAGGTCCCAGCGGTTGCCGTACAGGTCCTGGAAGACGGCGACGCTTCCGTACGGCTCGTGGCGCGGCTCCTCCAGGAAGGTCACGCCGGCGGCGGTCATCCGGGCGTGGTCGCGGGCGAAGTCGTCGGTGTGCAGGAAGAACCCGACGCGTCCGCCGGTCTGGTCGCCGACTCGGGCCCGCTGGTCCTCCCCCTTGGCGCGGGCGAGCAGCAGTCCGGTGCCGCCCTCCTCAGCCCCCGGTTCGACGACGACCCAGCGGGAGCCGTCCGGGCGCGGCGTGTCCTCGGCGAGCCTGAATCCGAGGGCCTCGGTGTAGAAGCGGATCGCCTCGTCGTAGTCGTCGACGACGAGGGTGACCAGGGCGACGCGTCTCATCGGGACCTCTCGGTGAGGGTGGTTAGCGGGTGAGGTTATACGTAAAACGTCGCGGACGCCAGTCGCCCCGGGAGGTAGGCAGAACGGTGCCTGCTTCTCCCCCGGACAGCCGCGCGGCGGAGGCTCGCTCAGCGGCTCGCGTCGCCCTGCGCGACCTCCACCCGGTGATGGAAATCGATCATGCCGGTGGCCGAGGCGACGCAGGAGACGGCCGTGCAGGCGGCCAGGAGGACGGCGATCGAGCGGGCGGCGCGACGCGGGGCGGGCGGGGCGGCCAGCAGGGCCTGGACGCGCCGCGGGACGGGGCCGGTGGTCGCGGCGGGGGCGAAGTCCGGACGTTCCAGGGCGGCGTCGTGGCCGGCCAGGGCCGCACGGGCGATGGCACGGGCGGTCAGGCGCCGGTCGCCCACGGCGGTCGCCGCGGCCTCGTCGGCGGCGCGTTCGACGGCGAGCCGGATGGTGTCGCGGACCGGCCGCAGCGCGGGATGGCAGTGGGCGGCGAGCTCGGCCGCCGCGAGGAAGTAGTGGTGGCCGCCCTCGTTGTGCGCCCGCTCGTGCGCGAACAGCGCCTCCCGCTCGGCGGCGTCCAGGCTGCGCAGCATCGCGGTGGTGACGACGATGCGGTGCGGGCGCCCGGGCAGGGCGTAGGCGTCGGGGCGCGGCGAGTCGACCACGCACAGATCACCCGCCGCCGGTCCGCGGCCGGCCGCCGAGCGCGCCGCGCGGAAGGCACGGGTCTGGTGGAGCACCGAGCGGACGAGGGTCCAGGCGCACACGGCCAGGGCTCCCACGGAGGTCGCCGCCGCCGGGACGACGAAGACGTCGGAGGCGGTGCTCAGCGGATGCACGAGCTCACCGAGCGCGGCGAACAGCGGCAGCTTGAGCAGCCCGATGAGCACGAACGCGCCCAGCGCGGCCACCGAACAGCCCGCGAGGACCACGGCCGAGACCGTGATCAGCCACAGCGCGGCGGCGGGCACGAGCCGGTCGAGGGCCCGCCGGGCCAGGACCGGCAGGGCGCACGGCAGCAGCAGCGGCACCAGCAGCAGGACTGTCATCGCTCTCCGGGTTCGAGCAGGTCGCGCAGGACGCGCTCGTCGTCGGCGCTGAGCTGGGCGACGAAGCGGGCGAGCACCGTTTCGCGGTCGCTGTCGCGGTCGAGTTCGGTGTGCATACGGCGGGCGGTGAGGCCCTGGGCGTCCTGGACCGGGAAGTAGGCATAGCCGCGGCCCTGACGCCGCCGGTCGACGACACCCTTGTCGTGCAGGCGGGAGAGGATCGTCGTCACCGTGGTGCGCGCCAGGCCGGAGCCGAGGCTGAGCTGCACCTGGCCGGGCGTCTGGGGCGCGGCGGCGGCCCAGAGGGCGGCCATGACGCTCGCCTCGAGCTCGCCGGACGGCCGACGCTCGTCCTTCACGTCGGCCCGTTCATCCTTCGAGTCGGCCATGGGAACGTTCCTCACTCCGTCCTCGTCCACGATGCGCTAGATCGTCTACGTGATTGTAGTCGGTCCGTAGGGGTGGCATCACTGCGTGCCCGCCGCTGCCGTACGGCCCCCGCTCAGTCGCGCCGGCTCGGCCTCGGTGCGTCGCAGCGCGCCCGCGGCGACGTGATCGGCCAGGTGGTCGGGGTTGCCGGTGCCGGGGACGGCGAGCACGTGCGGGCCCTGGTGCAGGGTCCAGGCGATGCGGACCTGGGCGGGACTCGCTCCGTGCTCCCGGGCGACGACGAGCACCGCTTCGTCGTGGTTCTCCGTCGCACCGCGTGGTCCGCTGTCTCCGGCGACCGCGTAGAACGGCACGAAGGCGATGTCCCGCTCGGCGCAGCCGCGCAGCACCTCGTCGTCCACGGGGTCGGGCCGGTCGAGCGCGTACCGGTTCTGGACACACCACTGGTGAGCGGTCCGGCGGAAGTTGACGACATCCAGGTGGTCGCGCCCCAGCCGGCGCAGGTTCTCCTCGACGTGTCCGCGCAGTTGGTCGGGCCGGGCCGGGCTGGCCCACTCCCCGTGGTGGTCGCGCCAGGGGCCGACCCTGGTGACGACGACCAGGTCGTCGGGGTACGGGCCGAGCGCGCTGATGATGAGTTCGTTGGCGGAGCGCAGGGACGAGAAGTAGAAGGCGGCCGTGTCGATGTGGTTCACGCCGAGCTCGACGGCCCTGCGCAGCACGGCGATGGACCGTTCACGGTCGCTGGGCGTGCCCAGACGGAAGGCCGCGCTGCCCGTCAGCCGCATGGCGCCGGAGCCGACGCGGCTGACGGGGAGGTCACCGAGGGTCTGGGTGCCCGCGGCGTCCGCGGTGATCGTTCAGGAGGTCATCGGCGGAGTCCCGCACGGGCCCCGGGCCCCGCCGCGAGCGGTTTACGGATAGGTGTAGGTGTTCAGGGCCGCGACGGCCGACGCCGGGTCGCCGAGGTCATAGCGGTCCACGGCAAGGAAGTTGGGCTTCTTGCGGGCCGCGGGCTCGCAGAAGCGCCGGGCGCGGTCGGCGAGTTTGGTGTTGTCCGTGCCGGCGGTGGAGGCGATGGTGGCGTCACGGAAGTGGTTCATGACGAACAGCGGTCTGAAGCCCGTCTCGGTGCGGGTGAGCGGGATGTTGGTGCCCGGGTCGTACCAGCGGCTGTAGCAGGACCAGTCCGAGGAGCCCAGGCCCGATCCCATGGACCAGTAGTTCTCGACGGTCCACTCCCGCTGGTACATCACACCGAAGCTGTCCCGGGTCAGTCCCGCGGACTCGTCGGCGGAGCGGCTGTGGTCGGTGAAGATCAGCAGCCGCTGGTTCGCGGCGATCAGGTCGGCGAGCCGGGGCCAGCCGTTCTGCCGCACACCCGTCCGGTCGGGACGGTAGAGCAGGTCCGACAGGCCGCTGACGCGGGCGAGTTCGGAGCGCAGGACGCCGGGATCGACATAGTCCTCCAGGAAGATGGTGATGAACTGGTCGGGGTTGGCCTTGAGGAAGTTCACCATCCGCTGCACGTCCACCCACAGCGCGACCGGCCTGCTGACCAGCGTGCAGCTGTTGTGGCACAGGATCGCGCCGTCCGGGGTCTGGTGGATGTCCAGCATGAATCCGCGGACGCCATCGGCGAGTTGCCGGTCGATGCCGCGGGCCTGGTTGGGGAAGAAGTTCACGAACGGCGGGGCGAAGCCGCCGTCGACTCCGTTGGCGTAGGCGTTGTGCGCGGTGAGGAACGTGACCTGGTCGAGGGTGCGCCGGTCCTGCGGCGGCATGGGGCCGGTGGCGGGGGCGACCGGGGTGAGGTACCAGGCGGCGAGGGTGTCCGAGGTGCCGATGGCCAGCTGGGCGGGGTAGTTGGCGCCGGAGGGCTGGGGCGCCACGGTCAGATGGCGGTCGGTGCCCGGCTCCTTGAGCGTGTAGCGGTCGGCGTCGGCCGTGCCGATCTCCCAGGCCGCGTCGGCGCTCGCGCAGGACACGGTCCGGGCCTGGTCGCCGGAGCGGCCGAGGCAGCTGCCGGCCGTGTCGGTGCTCTCCAGGACGTACGAGGATCCGCTCGTCCGGAGATTCCACTGCTGGTGGTCCTCGTTGCCCTTGGGTCTGTGCTGTTCCACCGCTCCGCCGTTGTCCGCCGCGTCGAGGCCGGTCACGGCGCTCTGGACGTAGTAGGCGCCGGGGGCCGGGACCGCGGTGGCGGCATGGGAAGGAGGTGCCACGACCGCGGCGGCCAGCGCGGCGGTCGTGGCGAGAAGGGCGTGGGGGGTGCGCATGCGGGTGCCTTTCCTCGGAGGAGGCAGTCAGGTGCATGACACCATGCCCTGTGAAGGGGCGTCAGGAGTAGGGGTCGGGCCCGGCCGCCCGAACGGCCGGGCCCCGAAGGGCTGACGGGGTCAGCTCAGCGGCTTCTCCAGCACCGCCTTGCGGTGGCTGAACGTCTCGATCGAGTAGCGGCCGTGGTAGCTGCCCATCCCGCTCTCGCCGACACCGCCGAACGGCAGGTCGGAGACGGTGAGATGGGCGAGCGGCAGGCCGTAGCCGAGGCCGCCGGAGGAGGTCTCGGCGGCGATCCGCGCCCGCGTGCCGTCGGACTCGGTGAAGACGTACAGCGCGAGGGGCTTGTCGCGGTCGTTGATGAAGCCGATGGCCTCGTCGAGGTCGGCCACGGTGACGATCGGCAGGATCGGGCCGAAGATCTCCTCCTGCATGACCGGGGACTTCGGGTCGACGTCGGCCAGCACGGTCGGCGCGAGGTACTTGGTCCCGCGGTCGCTGCCGCCGCCGAGCACCACGCGGCCCGAGCCGAGCAGTTGGCCGAGCCGGTCGAAGTGGCGCTCGTTGACGATCCGGCCGTATTCGGCCGAGGCCGCGGGGTCCGCGCCGTACACCTCCTCGACGGCGCGCACCAGCGCGGGCTCCAGGGCCGCGGCGGTCCGAGGGTCGGTCAGGACGTAGTCCGGGGCCACGCAGGTCTGGCCGGCGTTGAGGAACTTGCCGCGCGCCAGCCGGTCCGCGACCACCTCGATGTCGGCGTCGCGGTCGACGAACACCGGTGACTTGCCGCCGAGTTCGAGGGTGACCGGGGTGAGGTGCTCGGCGGCGGCGCGCATCACGATGCGGCCGACCGTGCCGTTGCCGGTGTAGAAGATGTGGTCGAAGCGCTCGGCCAGCAGGGCGGTGGTCTCGGGCACGCCGCCCTCGACCACCGCGACCGCCTCGGTGTCGAGGTACTCGGGGATCAGCTCGGCCAGCGCGGCCGAGGTGGCCGGGGCCAGTTCGCTCGGCTTGGCCACCACCGCGTTTCCGGCCGCCAGCGCGCCGACCATCGGGGCGAGCAGGAGCTGGGCCGGGTAGTTCCAGGGGGCGATGACAAGGACGACGCCGAGGGGGTCGTACTGCGTCCAGGCCCGCGCGTCGTCGCCGAGGTGCGCCGGGACGGGTGCGGACTCGGGACGCAGCCACTGCGTGAGGTGCCCCAGGGTGTGGTCGATCTCGCGGACGGTGAAGTCGATCTCGGTGCGATAGGCCTCGGTGGAACTCTTGCCCAGGTCCGCGTGGAGCGCGGCGGCCAGTTCGGGGCCCTTCTCCGTGAGCATCTCGCGCAGGCGGTGCAGCTGACCCGTGCGCCATTCGACGGGCTTGGTACGGCCGGTACGGAAGGTGGCGCGCAGTCGGGCCACGATGTCGGCGGGCTGCTCGGGGGTGGAGTGGTTCACGATGCCTCGCTGGTGTGCTCGGGTCTTGCGGCCCGAGAGTACGGTCTCGATCGGTCAGATGTAAATGGCAACCTTTCAGTCACCGAAATACATTCCCGGGCCGTGGGCGTCAGGCGGAACCCGTGCCGCGGGAAGCGCTCAGCGCGTGAGGTCGCGCCGCCGGCGTTCGAGGTGGGCGCGTTCCGCGGGGCTCTCGGTGAGCTCGACGGCGGCTTCGTACTCCCGTACCGCCTCGGTGTGGCGGCCGAGGCGGCGCAGCAGGTCGGCGCGGACGGCGTGGAGCACGTGGTACGTGTCGAGGTCCAGCGCGTCCACCAGGTCGAGGGCGGTGTGCGGGCCCACGACCTCGGCCACCGCGACCGCCCGGTTCAGGGCGACCACCGGGCTCGGGGCGATGGCCATCAGCTGGTCGTACAGGCGCAGGACCTGCCCCCAGTCGGTGGCCGCGGCCGTCGGCGCGTCGCTGTGCACGGCGTTGATCGCGGCCTGGATCTGGTACGGGCCCGGCCGGTTGCGGCGCAGGCAGCGGCGGACGAGGTCCTGGCCCTCCGCGATCAGGTCGCGGTCCCACAGGGCACGGTCCTGCTCGGGCAGCGGCACCAGCGCACCCTGCTCGTCCTGCCGGGCGGGCCGGCGTGCCTCGATCAGCAGCATCAGCGCGAGGAGCCCGATGGCCTCGGGCTCGTCCGGCATGAGCTCGGCGAGCAGCCGGCCGAGGCGTACGGCTTCGGCGCACAGGCCGGGATCGCCGGTGTAGCCCTCGTTGAAGATCAGGTACACGACGGCCAGCACACCGTTCAGCCGGTCGGGGAGGTCGGCGTCGCGGGGCACCCGGTACGGGATGCCCGCGTCACGGATCTTCGCCTTGGCCCGCACGATGCGCTGGGCCAGGGTGGGCTCGGGCACCAGGAAGGCGCGGGCGATCTGCGCGGTGCCGAGTCCGCCGAGCAGCCGCAGGGTGAGCGCGACGCGGGCCTGGAGGGCGAGCGCGGGATAACAGCAGGTGAAGATCAGCCGGAGCCGGTCGTCGCGCACAGGGCCCTCCTCGGCCGGTGCGTCGGGCGCGTACAGCCGGGCGGCCTCGGCCTGCCGGGCGTCCCGGGAGGACTCGCGGCGCAGACGGTCGATCGCGCTGTTGCGCGCGGTGGTGATGATCCAGCCGGCCGGGCTGGCAGGCACCCCGGTGTGCGGCCACTTCCGGACGGCCGTGGTGAAGGCGTCCTGGACCGCTTCCTCGGCGAGGTCGATGTCGCCGAGGAAGCGGACGAGGACGGAGACCGCGCGCCCGTACTCGGCGCGGAAGACGGCCTCGACGTCGGTGGCGTCGGGCATCAGTGCTGGTCGACGAAGGGCCGTACCTCGATGGGGAGGGTGGTGGCCAGCGCGGCCTTCCTGCCCCACGCCAGGGCCTCGTCCAGGTCGGCGGCCCTGATCAGGCACAGGCCGCCCAGATACTCCTTGCCCTCGGCGTACGGCCCGTCGGTGATCAGCACGTCGCCGTCCTTGGGGCGCAGCACGGTGGCCGTCTCCGGGCCGTGCAGCCCGCCCGCGAACACCCAGGCTCCGGCGTCGCGCAGCTCCTGGTTGAAGGCCTCGACGTCGCGCATGATCGCGGCGAGCTCGTCGGGGGCGGGAGGCGTGCCGCCGGCCGGCTGGACCACGCTGAGCAGGTAGTGCTTCATGACGTCCTCCTTGGCGTCGTGGGGTGTCCGTCACCTCCTACACGAATGACGGTCACCCGGATCGACACCTCGCCTCACCCCTTCGGGAGAATCTTTTCCATGACCACGGCAGCACATCCACTCGTCGCCGGTGCCCGCCTGCTCGCGGACGATCTGCTCGCCCCGCGGGCCGAGCACGTCGACCGGGAGGGCGTACCGGTGAGCCACATCGAGGCGGTCAGGCGCTCCGGGCTGCTCGGTGTGAGCGCGCCGCGCGAGTACGGCGGAGCGGGCGCCCCCGACGCGGTGGCCCGGGAGATCGCGGAGATCCTGGCCGGGGCATGCTGCTCCACCTGGTTCGTGCAGACGCAGCACCACACCCCGGTGAAGCTGCTCGCGAGGTCCGAACTCCCCGTGCGGGAGCGACTGTTGCGTCCGCTGGCGACGGGCGCGCGGCTGGCCGGGATCGCCTACGCCCACGTCCGCTCCTTCCCCCGGGTTCCCGTGCGCGCCACGGCCGAGCGGGGCGGCTGGCGCTTCGACGGCACCGTGCCCTGGTACACGGGCTGGGGTCTGAACGACGTGATGCTCCTCGCCGGCGTCTCCGCGCGGGACGACGTGGTGTTCGCGTTCGCCGACGCGCGCGAGCAGCCGGGGCTGCGTCCCTCGCCGCCGATGCGGCTCGCGGCGCTGACCGCGGCCCGGACGGTGTCGCTCGAACTGGACGGCCTGTGGCTGCCCGGGGAGTCCGTGGTGCTGCGCACCCCGAGGGAGAAGTTCGCCCTGATCGACATCCCGCGCAGCACCAACACCTCCCCCGCGGTCTTCGGCGTGGCGTATGCCGCGCTGCGCGTGCTGGAGAGCGCCGCGGACGGCGCCGAGACGGCCGGGGCACTGCGGGTCCGCCTCGACGAGGTGCGGCGACAGGCGTACGCGCTGGCCGACCACCCCGTGCCGCACGAGCACATCGAGGAACGCCTTGCTCTCAAGACCCGGGCGTACGACCTCATGCGCACGGCCACCACCGCGGCGGTCGTGGCCGGCGGCGGACGCACCATGGCCCTGTCCAGCCCCGCCCAGCGGCTGGCCCGCGAGGGGATGTTCCTGCTGGTGCAGGGGCAGACGGCGAAGGTACGCAGGGCCCACCTCGACGCACTGGCCTCCCCGCGGCGCTAGGCCCTGTCGTCACGTTCCCGTCTGCCCCGCGACACCATGCACGCTCCCCCAAGCTCTTCGAGCAGGGGGGACCCCCACTCGCCGCACCGGGCCCCGACCCAAGTACATCCAGTACGAGGGCCGAGACCCGGCACGCCGAGAGCACGCTCCCGACGCCGCAGGGCCGACCTCCGGACAACACACCTAGGCGGCCTCCTCCTCACAGGTGAACACCACCACGAGGAACGCGTCGGACTTCAGGTCCATGACGACGGTCGCGGGCTCGCCCTCGGCGCGGCGCGCGGCCGCGTACTCCTCCGCCGGCCACGATCCACGCGGAGCCCCGGCGGGAAAACGCTTCAACACCTTCGCGCCCATAGCGGCGGTTCACCTCCGGCCTCGACCAGCGACGGACCCCTGCGCCGCCCCTTCCCTCCACCTGCCCCGGATCGCTGCGGACATGTCATTACGCCGGTCGGGGTCGCCGGGGTCGAAGCCACTGCCGGAACCGTCCCACCCCTACATATAAAGGCGGAATAAGCGCAGAATGTACCTACGCGGCGCTCACCGCACCGCACCAGACGCGGTCAGGCCTGCAAGTCAAAGGAGACGAGTCATGGCCAACGTCTCGCACAGAGGTGACATAACCAGCCACCCCGATGTCCACGAAATGCGGGCACGCTACGCCCGTATGCTCGGTGGCCGGGATGTGGCGCTGGTCGACGGACCGGTGTTCCTGCTCGGTCTGTACTGCGCGGCATCCCCGTGGATCCTCCACTACTCGGCGAGCCAGCCCGCACTCGCCACCCACAACCTGATCGTGGGCATCGCGATAGGCCTGCTGGCCCTCGGATTCACCTCGGCCCCGGAGCGCATGTACGGCCTGAGCTGGGCCATGTGCGCCCTGGGCATATGGATGATCATCGCGCCCTGGATCGTCGGCAGCAGCCCGGACACCGGCGTCGTGCTGAACAACATCATCATCGGCGCCCTGGCCATCGTCCTCGGGCTGATGTGCGCCGGTACGGCGGCGAAGAGCGCACCCGCTCCCATGCCGTAGCGCACCCGAGCCACGAAGAGAACACAGAGGAAAGGATAGGAATCGAGGCCGGTCCGCAGGGGCGGACCGGCCTCCGGCTGCCGAGGGCCGGCCGTCAGGTGCCGGCGGGCTCCGTGTCCTGCGCCTGCGGGGCGGCGTACTCCTCGGAGACCTCCTTCTCCCCGAACGGCCACACCTTCTCCAGCCGCGCCCAGATCAGGAACGCCACGCAGCCGAGGACGACCCAGGCCAGGGACCACTCGATGGGGTGGCGCCCCGGGGAGTTCTTGTCCGCGTAGCCGTAGATCACGCACCAGCCGACGAAGGCGACGATGCTCGGCAGGGGGTAGAGCCACATGCGGTAGGGGCGTGGCATCGTCGGCCGGCGCCTGCGCAGCACCGTCAGGGCGACGATCTGGGCCAGCGCCTGGACGAGGACCATCACCGTGGTGAGGAGCTGGATCAGGGTGGCCAGATCCGTGTGCCGGCCGATCAGGAAGCCGATCGCGGTGATCACGCCCATCGTCGCCAGGCCGAGCATCGGGAAGCGATGCTCGGGGTGCAGCTTCGCGTACGGGCGGAAGAAGACGCGGTCGCGGGCGGCGTCGTAGGGCACCCGCGAGCCGCCGAGCAGGCCGGTGAAGACCGAGGCGAACGCCGTGATCAGGATCAGGACGGTCACCGTGTCGGCGGCCCCCTTGCCCCAGGTCTTCTCCAGTACGGCCGAGGCCACCGAGGTGGAGGCGATGTCGGCGGGGTCGGTCATCCGGTGCCAGTCGATGACACCGAGCGTGCCGATCTGCAGGAGCAGATAGATCACCATGATGCCGAGGATCGAGAAGAGGATGGAGCGCGGCAGGGTACGGCCGGGGTCCTTGATCTCGGCGCCCATGTAGGCGGTCGTGTTGTAGCCGAGGTAGTCGTAGATGCCGATGGTCAGGCCCGCGGCGAAGCCGAGCCAGAAGTGGTTCGAGGTGAGGTCGAGGGCGTGCGCCGGGTAGGTGAAGGCCAGGTGGGGGCTGAAGTCGGTGGCTGCGGCGACGATCACCAGGAGCACCGAGGCGATCATCACGGTCCACATCACGGCGGTGATGCGGGCGATGTGCTCGATGCCGCGCCAGAGCAGGAGCACGACCAGGGCGATGATGCCGAGACCGATCAGATCGCCCGAGGTCCTGCCGAGGTCGGGGGCGAGATAGCCGAGGTACTGGACGAAGCCGACCACACCCGTGGACATGATCAGCGGGATGAAGAGCATCGCCGTCCAGACGAACAGGAACGGCATCAGCCGGCCCGTGCGGTACTGGAAGGCCTGGCGGAGATAGACGTAACTGCCGCCGGAGCCGGGCATCGCCGCGCCCAGCTCGGCCCAGACCAGTCCGTCGCAGAGCGCCAGCACCGCGCCCGCCACAAAACCGATCACCGCCTGGGGGCCGCCGAATGCGGCGACCATCAGCGGGATCGTCACGAACGGACCGATCCCGCACATCTGGCTCATGTTGATGGCGGTGGCCTGGAACAGGCCTACGCGACGGACGAATCCACCCGTGGGTGGCGGACTACCGGACATGGGGACTCCTGACGCGGCGGACGGAGAGGCTCGCCCGGCGGGGCTGGAGCCGATCCGGCGGGGCTGATGGCCGATAAAGTTAAGGAGCCTTACTAGATGCGTCAAGTATGCGTGAGGAATGCGTGAGAATGGTGCGATGCCCGCCAGCGACGTCATAGAGCAGCACGAACAGCCCTGGAGCCGCCGGCGGCTGCGCAGCACCAACGAGCGGCTGCTCCTCGACCGGCTGCGCGCCGTCGGTTCCGCCTCGCGCGCCCAGCTGGCACGCGAGACCGGACTGTCCAAGCCGACCGTGTCCAGCGCGCTCGCCTCGCTGGAGTCCGCCGGACTCGTCCACGAGGTCGGCACCCATGCCCCCGAGCGCGGCCGGATCGCGGTCCTGTACGCCCCCGACCCGGCCGCCGGTCACGCGCTCGGCGTGGACATCGGCCGCAGCTGGCTGCGGGTCGCGGTCGCCGACCTGGACGGCACGGTGGTGGCCCGGTCCGACGTGCGCAACCGCGCCCGCGGCTCGGGCGCCCTGGCCGACCTGGTCGTCTCCACCGCCCGCCAGGTCGTGGCCAACTCCGGCGTGGACCCGGACGAGGTGGTGCACGGTGTGGTGGGCACGCCCGGTGTGTACGACGAGAAGACGCGGCGGGTGCGGTACGCGATGCATCTGCCGGGGTGGGGCCGCGCCGGACTGCTCGACCGGCTGCGCGAGGAGCTGGGCGTACCGCTGGAGGTGCACAACGACGCCAACCTGGCGGCGCTGGGCGAGTACACGTACGGGGTCGGCGCGGGCAGCCGGCTGTTCGCGTACATCCTGATCGGCACCGGCCTCGGCATGGGGGTCGTCAGCGAGGGACGGCTGTTCACCGGGGCGCACGGGCTGGCCGGGGAGATCGGGTTCCTGCCCTGGCCGGGGCAGCAGAAGCCGGAGCGGCTGGAGGACGCGGTGTCGGGGGTGGCCGTCGTCGAGGCGGCGCGCCGGTTCGGGATGAGCGGGCAGCTGACCGCCAAGGCCGTGTTCGACGCGGCCCGGCACGGAAACACCGCCGCGGTCAGGGCGGTTCACCTGGAGGGCGAGCGGATAGCGCACACGGTGGCCGCCGCGGCGGCCGTGCTCGATCCGGATCTGGTGGTGCTCGGCGGCGGGGTGGGCCACAGCGTGGACCTGCTGCTGCGGCCGGTCCGGGACCATCTGCGCACGCTCACCCCGCTGCGCCCGAAGATCGCACCGAGCCGACTGGGTGAGGACGCGGTGCTCCTCGGCGCGGTGGCGACGGCTCTGGGGACGGCACGGGAGATGGTGTTCGAGCGCAGGTCGGCCGGGTGACGACCAATTCCCGCAGGGGCCACGGTGATTGACACGGCCCCCGCGGAGCCCTAACTTGAGGCGGGTTAGTAAAGTTTCCTAACTTTACGAGGCTGGAGACCGCCGTGTTCCCTCGCCCCGCCCCCCGACACCGCATCGCCGGAGCCGCCGTGGCCCTGGGCCTGATCGGCTCGCTGTCCACCAGTGCCTGGGCCGGGTCCCGGCATCCGGCCCCGGCGCACGGGCACACCCCGGTCACCCATGTGCCCTCCGCCGCGGGCACCGGCACCCCGCTCTCGGGCTACACGATCCAGTCGACGGCCAAGGTGAGCGACTCCGCGTCGGACGTCTCCTCCCCCGGCTACCCGGCTGCCGGCTGGTATCGGGCGGGCCCCCGCTCCACCGTCCTCGCGGCACTGCTCGCCGACGGCGTCTACGCGGACCCGTTCTACTCCACCAACCAGCAGAAGATCCCCAAGGCCGACTTCCAGGTCCCGTGGTGGTACCGCAGCGACTTCCGGGTCGCCGACACCGCCGAGCGCACCCACCTCGACTTCAGCGGGGTGATCTCGGCGGCCGACGTCTATGTCAACGGCCACCGGGTCGCCGGGGCCGCGGACGTCTCCGGCGCCTACACCCGCCACGAACTGGACGTCACCTCGCTGGTCCGTCCCGGCACGAACACGGTGGCCTTCCGGATCCAGCCGAACGTGCCCAACAAGAAGCTCACCATGGGCTGGATCGACTGGCTCCAGCCGCCGCCGGACGAGAACATGGGCATCGTCCGGGACGTCCTGGTCCGCCGGGGCGGCCCGGTGGCGCTGCGGGACGCGCATGTGACGACCCGGCTGGACGTGCCCTCGCTCGCCACGGCCGACCTGACGGTCAAGGCCCAGGCCCGCAACGACTCCGACGCGGCCGTCACGGCCGAGGTCTCCGGGAGCGTCGGCGGAACGTCGTTCACGAGGACCGTCCCGCTCGCCGCCCATGAGACGAAGACGGTCACCTTCACCCCGGCCGACTTCCCCGGCCTGCACCTCACCGAGCCGAGGGTGTGGTGGCCGGCGGCCATGGGCGGACAGCCCCTGTACGACCTCGACCTCACCGCCACCGTCTCCGGCACCCGGTCCGACACCGCGCACGAGACCTTCGGCATCCGCGACGTCCAGGCACCGCTGAACTCCGACGGCGCCCGCCAGTACCGGATCAACGGCCGCAAGCTGCTGATCAAGGGCGGCGGCTGGTCACCGGACGAGTTCCTGCGCTGGGACCGGACCTATGTCGAGGACCGGCTGAAGTACGCCCTCGACCTGGGCCTGAACACCATCCGCCTGGAAGGCCACATCGAGCCCGACGAGTTCTTCGACCTCGCCGACCGCTACGGCGTGCTCACGCTGCCCGGCTGGGAGTGCTGCGACAAGTGGGAGGGCCAGGTCAACGGGAGCGGCGAGTCCGGCGACCCGTGGACGGCCGCCGACTACCCCGTCGCCAAGGCCTCGATGGCCGCCGAGGCGGCCCGGCTGCGCGATCACCCGAGTGTCATCTCCTTCCTGATCGGCAGCGACTTCGCGCCCGACAGGACGATCGAGAAGAACTATCTGGACGCCCTGAAGGCGGCCGACTGGCCGACCCCGGTGGTCTCCGCCGCGTCCGCCAAGTCCTCGCCGCAGTCGGGTAGTTCGGGCATGAAGATGACCGGCCCCTACGACTGGATCCCGCCGAACTACTGGTACGCCAAGCGCGAGGGCGGCGCCACCGGCTTCAACTCCGAGACCAGCGCGGGACCCGACATCCCCACCCTCGACACCCTGCGCCGGATGATGACGCCCGCCGAGCTGGACACGCTCTGGAAGAACCCGGGCATGAAGCAGTACCACCGCTCCCCGTCGCCGGTCTTCGGCACGCTGAAGATCTACGACGCCGCCCTCGCCGGCCGCTACGGCTCCCCGGAGGGCCTCACCGACTACGTCCGCAAGGCGCAGCTCGCGCAGTACGAGAACGTGCGCGCCCAGTACGAGGCGTACGGACGCAATGCGACGGACTCCTCGAAGCCGTCCACCGGGGTGATCTACTGGATGTTCAACAGCGGCTGGACGTCCCTGCACTGGCAGCTGCTGGACCGTTACCTCGACCAGGGCGGCGCCTACTTCGGGGCCAAGAAGGCCAACGAGCCGCTGCACATCCAGTACTCCTACGACAACCGTTCCGTCGTCGTGGTCAACAACCGGCACGCCTCGGCCACCGGACTCACCGCGCGGGCCACGCTGTTCAACCCCGACGGCACGCAGAAGTACGACAAGACAGCCACCGGGATGACGGTGAAGGGCGACGGCGCGCACGCCGACGCGCTCACGCTGCCCGCGTCGGTGAGCGGACTGTCGACGACGTATCTGGTGCGGCTCACCCTGACCGACTCCTCCGGCAAGGAGGTGAGCCGGAACGTGTACTGGCTCTCCAGCAAGGCGGACACGCTCGACTGGGCCAACACCGACTGGTACTACACGCCGACGACGAGCTACGCCGACCTCAAGGGGCTGGCTTCGATGGCCCAGGTGCCGGTGTCGGCAACGGCCTCGACCGAGTCGGCGGACGGCACCTCGACCACCACGGTGACCGTGCGCAACACGGGGAAGGGCAGGACCCCGTCGCTGCTGACGGACATCCATCTGGTCGACGCGAAGGGGAAGCCGGTGCTGCCGGTGCGGTGGTCGGACAACCAGGTCAGCCTGTGGCCGGGCGAATCGATGACGCTGACCGCCACCTACCGGACGGCGGATCTGCACGGGTCCGAGCCACGGGTGCGGGTCTCCGGCTGGAACACGGCAGAGCGGACGGTTCCAGCGGGCTGACCCGGCGGGGCCCGGCGGGGGCGTCCCGCCGGGCCCCGGCGCGTCAGCTGACGTCGAGCGCCGTGTCGTCGAGGACGAAGGACGTCTGCAGGGTGTTGCCCTCGGTGCCGGTGAACTTGAGCGTGACGGTCTGGCCGGCGTAGCTCGCCAGACTGAAGCTGCGCTTGGTGTAGCCACTCGCCGCGTTCAGGTTCGAGTAGGTCGCAAGGGTGCTCAGGACAGTTCCGGAGCTGTTGAGGACCTGGACCTTGAGCGTGTCGTACGCCGTGCTGGTGGTGGTCTCCGCCGTGTCGATGTGCAGATAGAAGCTCAGGGCGGCGGCGGTGCAGCCGGACGGGATGGTCACCGACTGGGAGAGGGTGTCGGTGGTGGCGCTGCCGTAGCCGTCCAGCCAGGCGTAGTACGAGCCCGTGCGCGCCGACTCGCCGCTGGAGTTGGTGATGACACCGCTGCTGGCGCTCCAGGTGCTGTTGCCCGACTCGAAGCCGTTGTTGCCGAGCAGCTGGGCGGCGGTGCAGGTGCCGCCACCGCCTCCGCCCCCGCCGCTGGTGCCCGAACCGGCCAGCCAGGCGGTGGCGTTGAGGGCGAGGGCCGCGTTGGTGGCGCCGGAGTCGTTCCAGCCGTCGTACAGGGTGTTGCCGGACTGGCCGGTACCGTCGTCGATGGGTGAGCTGTCGCCCCAGAAGGCGACACGTCCGCTGCCGAAGGTGCTGGTCAGGAAGAAGGCGCCGGTGTTGCCGGAGTAACCGCTGCGGTAGACCAGGCCCTTGACGGCGGAGTTGTCGGCGGGCTTGAGCGTGGCGGTGGTGCCGTTGGCGATGAGGCTCTTGGTGACGGTGCCGAAATCGCCGTGCAGGACCGGGTCCGTGCTGTCGCTGATGGCGGCCGGGTAGCCGGAGCTGATGTTCAGCGAGTCGATGGAGAAGCCGAACGGGTCGGTCGAGTCGACGCTGTTGTTGGTCATCAGGTCGTTGAGGATCTCGACCGCGTCCTCGCCGTCGTTGTTGCGGTCGGCGCCGGTGTGGTCGGAGATCATGAACAGACCGCCGCCGTTCTTCACGAAGTTCATGATCGCCGTCTTCTCGGCGGTCGTGAACAGCGTGTTCGGCTCGGGCAGGACCAGCGTGTCGAAGTTCGACAGATCGGTGGCCGAGGAGCCGCCGTAGCTGAGGCTGGAGCCCGAAGGCAGCGTCTTCAGGCTGTAACTGCCGGTCTTCTGGAGGGCGACGCCCCAGGAGGACAACGCGCCGGTCCAGTCCGTCTCGGCGGACGGGGAGGAGTCCTGGCCGAGCGGGTCGGGCTGGCTGGTGGAGATGATCCAGTCCGCGTTGCCCGCCGTCTCGGCGTGGGCGTTGTCGAACAGGATGCGGTGCGTGGTGGCCGCTTGGGCGGGGGTGGCGGTGGTGCCGACCTGGAGGGCGGCTCCCGTGACGAGCAGCCCGAAGCCGGCCAGGGCCGTGGTGAGTCTGCGGCGGGATCTTCTGGATCCGAGCATCCGGCGAACCTCCGTGAGCGGTGGGGTAGAGGCGGTGCGGGCGCCAAGTCTGCGCGCGTAGAACCAGATTGAGGGTTCTACACGCGTCGATCGGTTGAAAGGTACATGGCATGACTGTGAGGTGAACAGAAAGTCCCGGCAATAACCGTGGCGGACCGCCTCCGAATTCCGGGGGCAGGGGGGACATTTACGAACGATCGTCGGAATCGTGGGGGCGCACGCGCACAGGCCCGCCGACGCTGCTCCCCTCGGCGTCCGGCGGGCCTGCCGCCTCGACCGGGCGCCCGGGACCGTCGACGTCGGGCGCTGAGGGAGGCGGACCCCCATGCCTAAGACTCGCGGTGCGGCCGAGCCGACGCATGGGGCCGATCGGCTCTGCGCACCGGCCCGTTCGGCCCGGCCGGTGCGCAGTCGCACCACTCCGGGGGAACGGCGTTGCTCAGGTCGTGTACACGTACGGCGTGGTCGTGCTCAGTGGAGCGAAGCCGAGGCGTTCCAGGATGGGGCGGCTCCGCGCCACCGCGTCGACCTGGAGATAGCGGTAGCCGAGGGCCGCTGCAGCATGGGCGCGATGGGCCACCAGGGCACGGTAGATGCCCCGGCCGCGCCAGGCCTCGACCGTGCCACCGCCCCACAGCCCGGCGAACCGCGTGCCGGGCACCGGCTCCAGGCGGGCCGCGCTGACCGGCTCGTCCCCCGCGAGCGCCACCACGGCGACCACCGTCTCCGGGTCGGCGGCCAGCCGGTCGAGCAGCCGGTGCCGCAGCCGTGTCCCGTCCGTGCCGAAGGCCTGCTCGTGCACGTCCACCACGAGGTCGACGCCGGCCGGGTCGGTGACGGGCAGGATGCGGATCCCGTCGGGTGGCCGCGTGTCGGCGGTCAGGGCGGCGACCTCGGCGACCATCAGGGTCTCCTCGGGCTCCGGGGTGAACCCGGCCGCGACGAGCCGTGACCCGAGGTCGTGCGGGCGGTCGTGGCCGTACAGCTTCCATTCGAAGTCGCGGCCGAGGCCGGTGAAGTAGGCGATCTGGTCGGCGATCGCCCGGTCCGCGCTCGTGGCGTCCAGGCCGGACCAGACGACGCCGTTCCAGCCGGGGGCGTCCGCGACCTGGCGCACCACGTTCCCGGTGCGTTCGATCCGGGCGCCGGGGTCGGGCCGTGCGCCCTCGCGCATGTCCCGGTCGTACAGGGCGAGCACCGAGGCGTGATCCATGGGTTCACTCCAGCATCCGGGGCGGGCCCGGGCAACGGGATTACCGGTCGGCGGTTCCCGCGGCGTCCGGACGCACCGCGGCCAGATATGCCCTGAGCCGGTCGCGGTTGCGGGCCAGGCAGTCGATGCGGGCCTGGATACGGTCGATGTGACCGGTGAGGAGGGCCGCGGTCTGCTCGGTCACGCACTCGGCGGGCGGATGGATCTGCTCCGGACCGGAGAGGTAGGGCAGGATCGCCCGGATCATCTCCGTGGTGAGGCCCGAGTCCAGCAGGCCGCGGATCTGCTGGACGTCCTGGACCGCGGACTCGCCGTAGGAGCGGTAGCCGTTGTCGGCGCGTTCGGGGTGGAGCAGGTCCTGTTCCTCGTAGTAGCGCAGCAGCCGGGTGGGGACGCCGGTGCGGCGGGACAGCTCGCCGATCCTCATGGCTCCCTCCGGGCAGCGCTTGCCTTCACACTGATGTGAGGGTCCGACCATGGTCGCATGTCCACCGTTTCCCCCATCGAGGGCACTCCCCTGCCCGGACCGCTGCCCTGGCCCGGGCTCCTGGCCCTGTCCGCGGCGGCCTTCACCGCCGTCGTGACCGAACTGCTCCCGGCCGGCCTGCTGTCGGTCATGGCACCGGCGCTCGGTGTCTCCGAGGCCCGTGTCGGCTTCCTGGTCACCGGGTACGCGGCGGCCTCCTTCCTGGCCGCGATCCCGCTCACGGCGGTCCTGCGCGGGCTGCCCCGGCGGCCGGTGCTCATGGGCACGCTGCTGGGCCTCGCCTGCGCCGACGCGCTGGTCGCCGTCTCGTCCTCGTACGCCCTCACCTTCATGGCCCGCCTGCTGGCCGGTGCCATGGGCGGCACGCTGTGGGCGATGCTCGTCGGATACGCGGCCCGGATGGTGCCCGCCGGGCGGCGCGGCCGGGCGATCGCGATCGTGCTGGCCGGGATCACCCTCGCGCTGGCGCTGGGCGTGCCCGCCGGAACCGCGCCGGCCGGGGCGCTCGGCTGGCGTACGGCGTTCGGAGCGCTGGCCGGACTCGCCGTACTGCTGGCGGTCTTCACGCGGTGGTGGGTGCCCGACTTCCCCGGCGAACCCCCGCACGCGCGCGTGCCGTTGATCCGGGTCGCCGCCCGGCCGGGGATCCGCCCGGTGCTCTCCGTGACCCTGTTCCTGCTGCTGGGGCACCAGGTGATGTACACCTATGTCGCGCCGTTCGCGGCACACATGGGCTTCGCGCACACAGGGCTGCTGCTCGCGGTGTTTGGGAGCGCCACCGTCGTCGGCATCTGGATCACCGGCGTGCTGATCGACCGGCATCTGCGCACCACCCTGCTGACCGCACTGTCGTCGCTCGCGGCCGTGCTGGTCGTGCTCGGCCTGTCGGCCGGTACGCCCGCCGTGCTCATCGGGGCCGTCGCCGTGTGGGGGGTGGCCTTCGGCGGGGCACCGACACTGATCCAGACCGCGCTCGTCGACGCCTCGGGCCCCGCCGACGCCGACGTGGCCACCTCCCTGCAGGCGACGGTGTACAACGCGGGCATCGCGGCGGGTTCCCTGGCCGGGGGCCTGGCGCTGGACGGTATGGGTCCCGGTGCCCTGCCGTGGACGGCGCTCCCGCTGGTGGCGGTGTCGCTCGCCGTGGTCACCGTGGGCCGGCGGTACGCTTTCCCGGCCGTACGCCCCTCGGGTCCGGCCGTGGAAAGCCCTGGCCGGAGTGGCCCTGCTGCCCGTACCGTGCGCCCCGGAGTCATGCGGTGAGAGGGGTTGTGCGTCATGGTGATGGACAGCGAACTGCCGTTTGCGCGTCGCTGCGTGGAGCTGGCGGCCGAGGCGCTCGCGGCGGGCGACGAGCCGTTCGGGTCGGTGCTGGTGTCCGCCGACGGCGACGTGCTCGCCGAGGACCACAACCGGGTGGCCTCCGGGGACCGTACGCGGCATCCGGAGTTCGAGCTGGCCCGCTGGGCGGCGGAGCATCTGACCCCCGCGGAGCGGGCCTCGGCGACCGTCTACACCTCCGGTGAGCACTGCCCGATGTGCGCCGCGGCGCACGCCTGGGTGGGGCTCGGGCGGATCGTGTATGTGGCGTCCTCGGAGCAACTCACCTTCTGGCTGGCGGAGTTGGCGGTTCCCGCACCGCCGGTCCGGGCGCTGCCCATCCGTGAGGTCGCGCCCGGGGTGCTCGTCGAGGGACCGGTGCCGGAACTCGTCGAGGACGTACGTGCCCTGCACCGGCGCTTCCACGGGGCGGAGACCTGACCGGCCGACGGGCCGCCCGCCCGGGAAGCGGAGCGGGGATTACGCATGACCGGGCCGGTCAGCCGAGTTCGAGTGTGGTGACGCCGAACACGCGGTCCTGGGCGTAGTCGCGCACAGGGCCCGTGTACATGCGGGCGGTCTCGAAGGAGGGGGTGAATCCGGCCGCCTCGGCCAGGGCGATGCCCGCCGCGTTCGTCTCGGGGACGTCGATGGCGACCTCGTGGCCGACGGCGTCGGCGGTGAGGGCGGCGAACAGGGCCCGGGCGTCGTCGGGGCCGTCCGCGAACAGCGGGCCGATGCGCAGGCTGTCGCGGCCGGGCCGCAGGACGCCGTAGCCGGTGAGACGTCCGCCGTCGTGGCGGACGAAGGTCCGGTGGTCGGTGCCGGTCAGCCACTCGGCCAGGAAGCGGGGCCGCTCGGCCGGGTAGCAGGCGCTGTCGTACGCGGTGATGGCCCGAAGGTCGGCCGGGCGGGCGGGACGGACATCCGCGGGAGTCTCCGCCTCCGCCGCGGTTGCGGCGAACCGGACGGTGCGGTAGGCGAGTTCGAAGCCGGACTGGCGGTAGTTGTCCTGCTGGGCCACGACGCCGTCCAGGCCGACAGTGCGGTTTCCGGCGTGCGCGAGCGCGGTCTTCCAGGTGGTGCTGCCGTGGCCGCGTCCCCGCAGGTCCGGGCGGACCAGATAGCAGCCCAGGAAGGCGTAGTCGGTGCCGTAGTTGACGACGGAGATGGCCGAGACCGGCTCACCGTCGATCCGGCCGAGGAAGAAACCCTCGGGGTCCTGGGCGAAGAAGGCTGGGCCGTCGGACAGCCCGGGATTCCACCCCTCGTCCGCCGCCCACCCGCTGATCACCGGCCAGTCCCGGAGGGTGGCCCGGGTGACGACGAGATCCTGGGGGGCCGGAGAGGTCATGGGTGCGCTCCATTCCGTAGCGGGGTGCGCGGTGGTCGGCCGCGCCCGCAGCATCCTTCCCGATCACCCGGGGACGCGTCACGCCGGGTTCGAGCCGTTGGAGGTTCAACAGCACGTACCGACAAGGCCGTTGAGGTCGGTCGCCAGACCCACGGCGGTGGCGCGGCGTCGGCCGCCGGAGGTCCCACCGATCGCGTCCGGTGGGACCTCCGGCGGCCGCCCGCGTCAGCGCTCCGGCCGCGGGCGGAACCGTCGGTACAGAGCGACGCCCGTGATGAGGAAGGCGGCGCTGCCGCCGAGGGCGGGCGCGGTCAGATCCGTACCCGTGTGGGCGAGGGCGACGGGGGTCTGCGGCCGGGCCCGGTGGGGCGGCGGCGTGCGGGGGTGGGCCCGCGGCGGGACCGGGGCCGCCGGCTGATCGGGCTGCTCGCCCGGGGTGTTCACGGACTCGTTGCCCGTCCCCGGGTTGCCCACGCCGACCACGTTCACGCTGTTGCCGCTGACGTTCACCGGCACATGGACCGGGAGCTGGATGGTGTTGCCGGAGACCACGCCCGGCGCATCCTTGCCGCCGCCGTGCGCGGTCGCACCGCCCGAGGACGTGGTCCCGGCGCCGCCCCCGCCGCCCCCGCCGCCCGCGTTGGCGCAGGTGTTGCCCGCGGCGGGGTCGAGGAGTCCCCCCACGTTCACGGTGTTCCCGCACACGTTCACCGGGACGTGCAAGGGGAGCTGGATGGTGTTGCCGGAGATCAGCCCGGGCGAGTCGGCCGCGGAGCCGTCCGCGCCGGAATCGGCGAAAGCCGGCATTGTCACAGCCATCGCGCCGGACGCGACGGCGACGGCGATCACACCGTTTCGGGCAACCCTTCTCATAGGTTCCCTGCCTTCCAGACATGGTTGCGGGCACTCACCCGCCCCCGGTTGAACGCAGACGAACCATCCGAGTTATGGCTTATCGGCCTTTCGGCCCGATCGAGTGACACGGCCTTCGAACCAGTCGTAAAACCATCGAATGCTCACCGTGCGTGCGGATGATACGACACTCCGTGTCCGCCCGCTGGCCCGGAGGCGGGCGTTCCGGGGCCCGCATATCGTGAGCGAGGGCGCTGTCCCCCGGTCCGCAGCATGACGTCCCTGGAGGCATCGATGCCGGCCACACTGTCCCCGCGGCCCGTTCTCCGGCGCTGCGCGGGCGCCGGAGCGGTTGCCCTGGCCCTGATCGGGGCCGGGCTGCCCGCGGCGGCGTCCGACACCCCGCCCCGGCCCGACCTGTCCCGTTTCTACCGCCAGAAGATCATCTGGACGGCCTGCAGCGGCGACGACAGGGCCAAGGACCTGGAGTGCGGAAAGGTCACGGTCCCGCTCGACTACGAGAAGCCCGCCACGGGCACGCTCGACCTGGCGCTGGCCCGCTATGTGGCGACCGGGAAGTCACGCGGCTCCGTCCTCCTCAACTTCGGCGGTCCGGGCGTCCCCGCCGTCGATCAACTCGCCACCGACGGCAAGGACTTCATGGAGCTGACCAACGGCTACGACGTGGTCGGCTTCGATCCGCGCGGCGTCGGCCGGTCCTCGCCCGTCAGCTGCGGCGACGCCGACGGCACGGGCTCGGGGACGGCGGAGCGGCACGCGGATCTCACGGACCCGCAGGCGACGCTGTCCTGGCTGCGCAAGGTGGCCCTGCGGTGCACCGCCCACTCCGGCCCCGTCCTGCCCCACATAGGCACCGTGAACGCCGCCCGGGACCTCGACGTCATACGCCAGGCCCTCGGCGACAGGAAGCTCAACTACCTCGGTTTCTCCTACGGCACCAAGCTCGGCGCGGTGTACGCGGCCCAGTTCCCCGACAAGGTGGGCCGGATGGCGCTGGACGGCGTGGACACGCTGACGGATTCCCTGGCCGAGCAGGGGGTGACGACCGCCCAGGGGCAGCAGACGGCCCTGGACGACTTCCTGGACTGGTGCGTTGCGGACATCGCCTGCCCGTTCGGGCGGGACCGGCGTCTGGCCGGGAGCGGGGTCGTCAAGCTGGTGCGCTCGCTCGACGAGAACCCGGTGCCCTCGGACTTCGGCGGGCAGTTCACCGGCCAGGACCTGGTGAGCGCCATCGGGCAGGCCCTGTACAGCAAGGACCTGTGGCCCTCGCTGGAGCGGGCCGTGGCCTCGCTGGTCGACGACGGGGACACCCGGGGGGTGGAGAACTTCGCCTATGGCGGCATGACGGTCCCCCGCGGGCGCGGCGGCGGGCTGGTCGACGCCGCGGACGTCCCGGCCGACAACACGATGGCCGCGCTGCTGGCGATCAACTGTGCCGACGACCCGGACCGCCCCACGCCCGCACGGATCACCAAGGATCTGGAGCGGCTGCGCGCCGAGTACGAGCAGGCCTCGCCGGTGTTCGGCCGGCACCGGCTCACCGAGGTGCTGATGTGCTTCGGCCGTGCCAAGGGCACCGACTTCCTCCGGCACGAGGTGAAGAACGTCGACACGGCGAAGATGCTCCTGGTGGGCACGCGCGGCGACCCCGCCACGCCGTACCGCTGGACCGAGCAGACGGCCCGGCGGCTCGGCCCGTCGGCCGTGGTGCTGGACAACAGGGGCGAGGGGCACACCGGGTACTCCTCCTCGAAGTGTGTGCACCGCAGGATCGACGACTTCCTGCTGTACGGCTCTCTGCCGCCCAGCGGGAGCTCCTGCGGGCCGGACACCCGAACCTGACCGAACAAGGGAACCCTTCATGCGTCTTCGCGCCACCGTCGCCGTCCCGGCCGTCGCGGCCACCGCCGCTGCCCTGCTGCTGGCCGCACCGCAGGTCGGGGCCGCCCCGCAGGCCAGGGCCGGGACCTGTCCGGAGAAATACCTGACGGTCCGGGCGCAGGCTTCGGCCGCCGATCCGGCCGTGGTGCGGATCAGCGTCACCAACCGGGGCGGCCGCACCTGCACGCTCGACCCCGTCCCCACGGTCACCTTCGGTGACCTCGACGGCGCGGCCCTGCCGGTGCCCGCGCGCGCCGGCGGAACGTACCGGCTCGGCGTCGGCAGGACCGCCTGCGCGGCCGTACGGACGATCGCCGACCCGGCCGACCCCGAGGCCCGCCGGGTGGGCACGCTGACCGTGGCCGGGGACCCGTCCCACTGGGGGCGCTCCTTCACCGCGGCCGAAGTGGGCGCGGGGGACACGATCCGGGTGTGGGAACCGGTGACGACGTGGTGGCAGCCGTCGGCGGCGGACGCGGACCGCGCGCTGGAGCGGGGCCGAACGGAGTCTCCCTGGTCGGGCGGTCAGCCGAAGGACAGTTCGGGCGTGTAGAGGTCCAGCCACATGGCCAGGTCGAGGGCGCCTTCCAGGCCGTGCCGGGCCGACTGGGTGCTCACGGGTGTGTCGCGGTGGGCGGCCCGGTGGAGCTTCTCGCGGTCCACCAGGTCGAAGACGCGGTGGCCGGGGCGGGCGAGGAGGTCCTTGACCTGCTGCTGGAGAGCAAGGCCGTAACGGGGGTCCTGGGTGGACGGGTAGGGGCTCTTGACCCGGTCGTACACGGAGCGCGGGACGACGTCCGCCGCGGCCTCCCTGAGCAGGCTCTTCTCACGTCCGTCGAAGGACTTGAGGGACCAGGGCGTGTTGTAGACGTACTCGACGAGTCGGTGGTCGCAGTACGGCACGCGGACCTCCAGCCCGACGGCCATGCTCATCCGGTCCTTGCGGTCGAGCAGGAGACGGACGAAGCGGGTCAGGTGGAGATGGCAGATCTGCCGCATCCGGTACTCGAAGTCGCTCTCGCCGTCGAGGCGGCGGACGGCGGACACGGCGGTGCGGTAGCCGTCGGCGATGTACGCCTCCAGGTCCAGGGTCTTGGCGAGATCGGGCCGCAGAACGTTGCTGTCGTCCCCGAAGTGCCGGGCGGCCATCGCCAGCCAGGGGAAGGTGTCGGCGGCCCGGGCCTCCTCGTCGAAGAACTGGAGGTAGCCGCCGAAGACCTCGTCGGCGGACTCCCCGGACAGGGCGACCGTGGACTGGTCGCGGACGGCCCTGAACAGCAGCAGGAGCGAGGCGTCCATGTCGCCGAAGCCCATGGGCAGGTCCCGGGCCCTGATGACCTTGGCGCGTACGCCGGGATCGGCCAGGGTCTGTGCGTCGAGGACGATGTCCTGGTGGTCGGTCCGGGAAAGGCGTGCCACGTCGTGCACGAACGGGGTGTCCGGGGTGGCGCGCAGTTCGTCGGCGACGAAGTGGTCGCTCTGGCCGACGAAGTCCACGGAGAAGCTGCGGACCTTCTCGCCCTGTTCGGCGAGTTGCAGGGCGGCGATCGCGGTGAGGGCCGAGGAGTCGAGGCCGCCGGAGAGCAGGGTGCAGCGCGGGACGTCGGCCACCAGTTGGCGGCGCACGATGTCGTCGAGGAGCGAACGGACGGTGGCGATGGTGGTGTCGCGGTCGTCGGGGTGCGCCCGGGTCTCCAGGCTCCAGTAGGTCCGGGTGCGCAGTCCCGTGCGGTCGACGGTGACCACGGTGCCGGGTTCGACCTCGCGCATGCCCTCCCAGACCGCGTGGCCGGGGGTCTTGACCAGGGTGAACAGCTCGCGCAGGCCGTCGAGGCCGACGCGGGCCCCGGCCAGCGGGTTGGCGAGGATGGCCTTGGGTTCGGAGCCGAACAGGACGCCGTCGGAGGTGGGGAAGCAGTAGAAGGGCTTGATGCCCATGCGGTCGCGGATCATGACGAGCTTGTCGTGCCGGCCGTCCCAGACCGCGAAGGCGTACATGCCGTTGAGGCGCTCGGCGACGGCGTCGCCCCATTCGAGGTAGCCGCGCAGGACGGCCTCGGTGTCGGAGTCGGTGGTGAAACGGTGGCCGTGGCCGGTGAGTTCGCGGCGCAGTTCGGTGAAGTTGTACGTCTCTCCCGAGTAGACCAGCGCGACGGTTCCGTCCGGTGTGCCGGCGGTCATGGGCTGGCGGCCGCCGGGCAGGTCGATGATCGCGAGTCTGCGGTGCCCGAGGGCGGCGGGCCCTTCGGCCCAGGTGCCGCGGTCGTCCGGGCCGCGGCAGGCCATGGTCTCGGTCATCGCGTCCACGGTGGCGGCCTCACCGCGCAGGTCACGGTCGAAGGAGACCCAGCCGGTGATGCCGCACATGCCCTACCTCCAGCCTCCGGTCCCGCGGCGCACCGCCGAACCGGATGCATCCAGCACCTATATGTCGAGCGTGTGCCAGACACGAGGGCCGGTCAACGCGGCCGTCACCTGAACGGCCGAACTTCATGACCCTTTCGGCCGCGTTTTACCCGTGCGAGGGGGACGGATCGCCGCCGCACGGGGCCGGTCCCGCCGGGAACCGGCCATGGGTAAAGACTTCCCCAAACAGCGGGACGGGGTCAGGTGCGGCGGGGCCGGGTCAGGCGCGGGCGGTCACGAACGAGTCCACCGCCGCCGTCAGCTCCTCCGGCTTCTCCACCGGCAGCTCGTGGCCCGCGTCGATGATCCGGACGACGGCGTCCGGGTAGGCCTTCGCCATCCGGAGCATCTGCTTCACCGGCAGCTGGATGTCGTGGTAGCCGTGGATCAGCAGGGTGGGCGTGCGGATCTCGCCGACCCGGTCGAGAACGTCGAAGGCGCGCATGGCGCCGTACAGCGTCATGACCACCTCGCGCGGGGTGTCGGCGGAGGCGCGGACGTACTCCTGGATCTTCTCGCGCGGGTAGCCCGGGGCGAAGGCCCGCTGGATGTTGGCGGCGACGAACAGCTTGAAGGGCACGAGGGTGGACACGCCCATCAGCAGGCCCCTGCCCCGGTTGTAGGTCATCCGGCTGATGGAGTCGACCAGGACCATGCGCTCGACGCGCTCGGGGTGGGACAGGGCGATGGTCTGGGAGATCATCCCGCCCATGGAGTGACCGATCAACACGAAGCGCTCGACCTTCAGGTGGTCGAGGAGGGCGAGGACGTCCTTCGCCAGCTCCTCGATCGTGCGCACTCCCGCCCCGCTGCTGTCACCGTGCCCGCGCAGGTCCAGCCGGATCACCCGCCGCTTCTCGGCGAAGTACGCCACCTGGTGGTCCCAGCGGTGCCGGTTGGCCGTCCAGCCGTGGACGAACACCAGGGGCACCCCGTCGCCGTCGTGGGGGCCCTCGTCGTCGTACGTCAACGCGGCGCCGTCGACTTCGAGCTGCGGCATGTGAGGGCCCTCCTGGGTGCGGTCCGGTTACTGCCCGGTACGGTAACCGGCCGCCCCCTCCCCCGTCACCGTCGTTCGCCGAGGAATTCCAGGATGTGCCCGAACACGTCGAGGGCGGCGCCCCGGCCGATGAACGGGTCGAGATGGCCGTATCCGGGGATCTCGGTGTAGGCCACGTCGAGCTGCGGCTGCCGGTGTGCCAGCACCTCGTGACAGAGTCGCTGCGAGTCCAGCCAGAGCCCGTTGTCACTGCCCGCGAGGAGCAGCACCGGGGTGTCGATGCGGCCGGCCGCGTCCAGCGCGTTGGGCGGCAGCGCCCGGTAGCGGTGGTCGGTTTCGTGCCAGCGCACGACGCTGCGGGCCAGCTCGATCCGGCGCAGATGCGGAAGGATCCACAGGGGCGCGGGGCCGAGGAGCTCGGCGAGCCGGTCGTGGGTGGCCTCGGCGAGGTTCTCGTGCACGAAGAGCGAGGCGCCCGTGCCCCAGGCCGAGTTGTGCAGGATCTGGCAGGTCGGGTCGGGGCAGTCCGCCCTGCGGGAGGCCAGGGCGAACAGGGGCGTGTACTTGGACCACAGGCCCACCTTGCGGAAGTCGACCGGGATGTGGTCGATCCGGGTCTTCAGCAGCTCCCCCGCGACCGACATGCGCAGCGAGGTACGGCCCGCGAGTTTCGGAGTCAGGAACACGCCCTGGGAGACGACTCCGGCAAGACCCGGCACCAGACCCGCCGCCATGCTCATGGACAGGCAGAGGGAGCCGATGCAGTGGGCGACCACGAACAGCGGCCGGTCGCCGATGCGTTCGCGGATGTGGGAGACGGCCTCGGGGATGTCGTACAACGCCACGTCGTCGTAGGTGTACCTGCGGCCGGTCTCGTTGTACGGCAGCCGGCAGCTGCCCCGCCAGTCGAGCAGCCAGGGCTCGTAGCCGTCGTCGATCAGGACGTCGGCCAGGTTGCGGGTCTCCGGCAGCAGGAACATGTCCGCGGACGCGGTGTGCCCGTGCAGGAGCAGGACGGCGGGGCGGCCGGTGTCCGCGGGGCCGACCCGGGTCAGGCCGAGCCGGACGCCGTCGCTCGTGCGGAAGGGGATCTCCTCGACCCGGGTGGGGTCGAGACGGTGGCGCAGCGGGCGCGGGGCAGCGGTGGTCCGGACCTTGCGGAGCGCCGGCCGGGTGCGGGAGGTCGTGGCCTTGAACATCATCGGTTGGGCTCCGTGAAAGTCGGGGTGCGGCGCAGGTCGAGCAGGTCCGCGGCGGCCCGGGTGAACGGGCCGAGCAGTCCGCGGCCCATCTCCAGGCCGAACCAGGCGAGCCAGGTCAGCTTGGCGGCCCGCTTCTCCTGACCGGTCAGGCGCGGGTCGACCTTGATGCCGTCGATCTGGTCGCGGACGTAGGAGTCGGCGGGTACGACGACCTCGCCGAGCAGGCTCGCGGCCTCGCCCTCGCGGCCGATCTCGACGGTCAGGGCGCGGGTCTGCCGCCACAGGTCGCGGCGGGCGCGGGCGTACTTGCGGCCCTCCAGCCACCACTGTCCGCCGTCGGCGTCGCGCAATCGCAGCCGGTAGCGCAGGAGTTGGTGCCTGAGGCCGTGCTGCTGCGGGATGCCCTCCTCGGGGCGGATCCAGACGTCGCCGCGCTCGACGGTCAGCGGGCGGGGGTGGATCGCGGAGCAGGTCAGCTCGCCGGTGACGTCGATCCGGCGCTCCTTCACGAGCTGGTACATGCTCGCGATGGACAGGGTGAGCGCCATCGAGCAGGGCGTCCCGGCCGTCGCGCCGACCGGGCCGACGGTGCCCTCGGTCGTCTCGGTGAACCACAGGTAGGGCTGGTCGTCCTTGTGCGGCAGCCGGGCCAGACCGTCGCCCGCGAGCTTCTCGAAGGTCTTCATCTGGGCCCGTGCGTCGTAGCGGGCCGCGGGCGGCAGGCCGAAGGCCGCGACGAGGAAGTCGGTGCGCTCGCTCCCGGCCGCGGGGCCCTTCAGGGTGGCCTCGACCAGCTTGAGGGCGGTGGCGCTCTGCAGCACCCGGCCCAGGAAGGCCAGTTCGGGTATCGGTTCGGCTTCGAGCCGGGCCAGGGCGTCGGTGCGCCACTCGTCCCAGTCCTGGACGCGGACGTGCATCCCGCCGAGCGCCATGTCCTGTACGACGTCGTCGAGGGTGTTGGGGACGCCGGTCAGGTTGTAGTCGAAGCCCCAGGCGTCCGGCTCGCAGATCGCGGCGACCGCGACCCGGCTCACCCAGTCGACCGGGGCGGCGTTGAGGTAACGGAACGCCGGTACGGTGCGGAAGCGGCCGAAGGCCGAGATCAGACCGCTGCTGAGGTCGAGCGGGTTGTAGGCGCCGGTCCTGGTGTGGCCGCCGATGCCGCCGGGGCGCAGCGCCGTGACCACCAGACCGTGGTCGCGGGCCCGGCGCAGCGCGACCTCGGCGGCCCACTTGGACTGGTCGTAGCCGGAGATGAGCCGGTCGATGTGGGCGAGGGGGTCGTCCTCGCCCATCGAGGTGATGCCGACCTCGTTGAACACCGCGATCGAGGAGATGTGGTGCAGCGGCTTGGGGCGGCCGGTCGCCGCGAGTTCGGCCAGGGTCAGCGTGCCGAGGACGTTGCTGCCGCGCAGGGACTGGTAGCCGCGCAGGAAGTCCACGGCCGCGGCGACGCCGACGACGCTGTCGAGTTCCTGGGCGAGGCTGTGCCACAGCTCGTCGGACAGACCGAGACGCGGGCGGCGGATGTCGCCGGGCAGCACGGTCACCCGGCGCCGTACCTCCGACGACCAGGGCAGCCGGTAGCTGCGCAGCTGTTCCGCCAGCCGGGCCTCGGCCGCCTTCTCGTCGGCGGCGCGGACCAGGCAGTACACATGGGCGTCGCTGTGCCGCAGCAGGTCGAGCAGCATATGGCCGCCGAGGAAACCGGTGGCGCCGGTGAGCAGGATCCGGCGGGGCGGCAGCGGTTCGGGGACGTCGGTGAAGGGGAGCCGGTCGGCGAGTGCGAGATCGGCCAGGATCTGGTCGAGGTCCTCCTGGCGGGCCCTGGAGTGGCGGTCGCCGGTGGACCGGAGGGTGCTGGGTACGACGGGTGGGGTGCGGGGCGCCGGGACGGGGAGGGTGCCCGGAGCGGGGGCGGGGAGGGTGCCGGCGGCGGAGAGCAGGAGGGCGGCCGGTGTGACGTGAGCCGCCGCACCCGCGGTGCCGCTCACCGGGACCGGTGCGGAGCCGGAACCGTTCTCCGCCGGCGCCGTGCCCGCGATCACCGGCAGCCAGCGCCGGGCCAGGCTGATCGGCCGGGCGTCGGCGAAGACGTCGTCCAGGTCGACCTCGATGCCCAGCTCGTCCTCCAGCTCCGCGATGAGCTCCACCGCGTGGACGGACGTACCGCCCGCGTCGAAGAAGTCGGCGTCCGGGGCCAGCCGGCCGGAGGGCAGGAAGCGGCCCGCCGCGGTGGCGATGGTGGCCGCGAGGCCGTCCACGTCCCGGACCGGCGGCGCGGGCGCCGGTCCGGCCGCCGCCGTCTGCAGCCGGGCCAGCAGGTCGGTCACGCCGAGCCCGCCGCCGCCCCGCTCGATGGACTCGGCGGTCGCCTGCCTGCCGCCGTCGTCGTCGTTCAGATCACGCATGAGAGCCCTTCACGTTGTGCACTGTCCTGTCGCTCACTGCTGTTCCTTGCTCCATGGGGTCCGTCACTGCTGTTCCCAGGACCGGAACGCCCTCAGGTGGTCCGGTGTGACGACGACGTCCAGCCGCTCGTCGTCCTGGTGGCCACCGCCGAGCGCGGCCAGCAGCCGCCGCGCGGGTACGTTGCGGGGGGTGCGCTCCGCCGACAGCCGGACCTTGGCGCAGTCCAGCGCGTCGGCCCGGTCGGCCAGCCACGCCAGCAGGCGTTCCTCGACGCCCCGGCCGAGTGCGCGGCAGCTCATCATCCAGGCCAGGACGTCGAGTTGGCCGCCGTCGGCGCGGACGGCGAGCAGGGCGATCTGGCCGTAGTCGCCGAACCGGTCCCGGGCCGCCGCCGTCCACACCTCGCCGCGCTCCCGCCACCGGGCGAGATCGCCGCCGTCGGACGAGCGGGCCCGCAGGGTGAACTGGTTGGTGCGACGGACGAGTTGCTCGGCGCGCTGCACGTCGTCCTCGGCCAGGGCCCGGATGTCGACCGCCAGTTCCAGCTGGGCCAGGAACTCCTCGAACCCGCCCTGTTCGCGCACGGCGTCGCGCTCCCGCTCCTGCTCGTAGAACCGCGCCCGCAGCGCGTCCTCGGCGGTCGCCGCGGCCGGGACCAGCGGCCACAAACGGCCCAGGAAGCCGTCGAGTTCGCCGGCCGGCGGGCAGGTCACGGACAGCACCCGCGGCAGTGCCGCCCGCATCTTGGCGATCTCGGCCGGGTTGTCGTCCAGGAACAGGAAGCTGTCCACGCCGAGGTTGAGCGTGCGGGCCGCGTCCGCGACCCGGGCCGGCTTCGGTCCCCAGGCGGCGGAGAGCACGCTGAAGTGCTCGGCCTTCAGCAGGCTGTCGGGGCGGTCCAGGACGGCCCGGACCGTGGCCTCGTCGTTGTTGCTGACCAGCGCCAGCAGGGCGCCCGCCGCCCGCCACTGGAGCAGCCTGCGCGCCAGCAGGGCACGCGGTCCGGTGAGGTCCACCGCCTCCGGGCCGATCTCCCCGGCGACGCCGCCCCACAGGGTCTCGTCGCCGTCGACGGCGATGACCTTGGGCGCCGGGCGCAGCACGGCCCGTACGACCTCGGCGAGGCGCAGGGCGACGGCCGCCTGGAACTGCGGGGTGAAGGGGAGGTGGGCCAGCCGTTCGGTGCGGGCGTCGAAGCGTTCGTCGACGGGGTGGTGGCGGGTCCACTCGTCGGGGCCGAGGACCGCGATGCCGGGCAGGTCGGCCAGGTCGGCGGCGATCCCGCGCTCCCATTCGACGAAGCGTTCCTCTTCGCGGGTGGCGGGCAGGAAGCCGACGACGAGCGGCCTGCGGGTCCGTTCGGACAGGGCCTTCAGAGCGGCCGGGTAGGCGGTGCGCAGCTCGGCGAGGAGCGTGTCGTCCACCGGGCCGAACCGTTCCAGGTCCGCGGCCCGCAACAGCACCACGCCCACCGCGGTGGCCGGGTCGGCGAGGACACCGGACGGGTCCTGGAGGCTCGCCAGGACCTGGTGGTACGGGGCCTCCGCGACCGTGACGCCGTCCTCCTCCAGTGCCGCCCCGCACATCAGCGGGAGGTTGCCGAGGGCGAAGGTGGCGGCGAGGGCGAGGGACGGCCGCCGTACTGCGACGGGCCCTTGCTCACGGGCCACGACCGCGGTCGCATCGCCCTCCCGGGCCACGGTCGCGGTCGTACTGCCCTCCCGCACGACCGCCGTCGCGTCCCGCGCCGTCTCCTCCAGCAGCCGTACGAACTCCTCCCCCAGCGCGGCGGCGGTCGCCGCGTCCAGGATGTCCAGGTTGTGGTCGAGCCGGACCGTGCCCGCGTCCGGAGTCATGGTGACCATCAGGTCGAGGTCGGTGTATCCGATCCCGGCGGGCAGCACCTCCAGCCGGTTCAGCCGGCCGGAGAAGCGGACGAAGTTGAAGTACACCTCCACGAGCGGCGCGTTCGCCCGGTACAGCCCCTGCTTGGCGAGCGTGGCCAGGACGTCCGAGAACATGGCGCCCTTCGCGAGGATCTTCTCCAGCCGGCCGTCGGTCCGGCGCAGCACCTCCTCGACCGTCTCGCCCGCGGCGGCCTGCGCCGGGAACGGCACGGGCACGCCGTAGAAGCCCACGGCGCCGAACGCGTCGGCGTGGATGCGGGTGTCGACGGGCACGGCGAACACGAACCGCTCGCGCTCCCGCTTCCTGGCGAGCAGCACGGTCAGCGTGCCGAGGCAGAAGGCGGCCGGGGTGACGGCCAGACCGCTCGCGGCCGCCGAGACGCGCTCCATGAGTGAGTCGGGGAGGGAGACGGTCACGCTTCCGGCCCGGTACGAACGGTCCTCGGGCCGGTCATGGGTGAGCGTCAGGTCCAGCCGCTCGCTGCCGTGGAAGGCCTCGCGCCACTCGGCGGCGGCCCCCTCACCGCCTTCCTGGGCCTCGATCAGCAGGTCGATGTCCCGGTTGGTGACGGTGCCGCCGAGCGGGGTGCCGGACAGTTCGGCGTCGATCTCCCCGGCCACGAGCAGCAGGGACTGCAGATCGCTGACCGCGTGGTGCGCGCCGAAGACCAGGACCTGGCCGCCGGCGCCGCCGTCGAGCAGTTCGAAGCGCCACAGCGACGGGCTCGCCAGGTCGAACGGCGGCTCCAGCAGCCGGCGCAGCCGGTCGGCGGGATCGGCGTCCGGGTCGGCGGTCCAGCGCAGCAGCGGCTGCGTCAACGCGCGGTCGACGCGCAGCTGCCGACCGCCCTCGGGCCCGGTGACGATCGCGGTGCGCAGGGCGGCGTGCCGTGCGGCGAGCCGGTCGACGATGTCCGTGAGGGTCTCGCGGCCGGCGGGCGCGGTGAGGCGTACGGCGAGGCCGACGCCGTGGGCCGCGTCGGGCATGCCCGGCTGGGCGCTGCGCAGGAGCCGTACGACGTCCCGGGTGGCGGGCCGCAGTTCGGTCTCGGGTACGTCCGCCGCCCGCTCCTGCTTCTCCTCGCGCGCCGCCGTCTCCCGCTCGGGCAGGGCCGCGCCCAGGGCGCGGGCGAGGCCGCGGATGTCGGCGGCGGAAAACACGTCGGCGGCCGGGAGTTCGACCCCGAGTTCACGGGCGAAGGCGTTGCGCAGCCGGACCAGCATCAGGGAGTCCAGGCCGAGTTCCTTCAGGGCCGTGGTCGCGAACACGTCCACGGCACCGCCGGAGACCTCACCGACCCGGGCCCGTACGTACGCCTCCAGCCACTCGGCGCGGTCGTGCTCCGTGGTGGCGGCGAACACCTTCCTGACGAGGTCGTCGGTGTCGGCGCCGCCCGTCGGAAGGGTGATCAGGTCGCCCAGGATCGGGCGGCTGCGCACCGCGTCGGGGTCGAGCCCGAGCAGTTCCCAGTCGAGGGCGATGGGCGCGAGCTGACGGCGGCCGGTGTTCAGCACCCGCTCGAACAGTTCACCGCCGTCCTGCGGGGAGAAGGCGATCAGTCCGGAGCGGCTGGTTTCGGCAGCCCGGGTGCCGGACTCGGCGACCATGCCGACACCGGCCCAGGCGCCCCAGTCCAGGCTCAGCGCCCGCCGGTCGGCGTGGGAGAGGTGATGCGCCCAGGCGTCGAGGAAGGCATTGGCGGCGGAGTACGGGCTCTGACCGGCCGAGCCGAGGAGTCCGGCCGCCGAGGCGAACAGCACGAGGCTCCGGGCTTCCGGGATCAGTTCGGTGAGCAGGGCGGTGCCGAGCACCTTGGGGGCGAGGACGCGCAGGGCGCGCTCGTCGGTCAGGTTGGCCACGGTGGCGTCGTCGAGGACACCGGCCGCGTGCACGACCGTGGTGATCGGGCCCGCATCGTGGCGTACGGCGTCCAGGGCGGCCGCGAGGCCGGCGCGGTCGGCGACGTCGGCGCGGGGCAGGTGCACGGTGACACCGCGCTCCTCCAGTCCCCGGATCCAGGCGGCGGTGTCGGCGCCGGGCGTTCCCCGGCTCATCAGGGCGAGCCGTCGGGCGCCGCGCCGGACCAGCCGCTCGGCGACGACCCGGCCGAGGCCGCCCAGACCGCCGGTGATCAAGTGCACGCCGTCGGTGCCGGCGTCAGCGGCGTCGTCCGGGCGGGTACGGGCCAGGCGCGGCACCAGGCGGCCCGACTCGCGCAGCGCGACCAGCCGTTCGTCGTCCGCGTGCCACAGCTGGGTCCACAGTTCCCCGGCGCCGCCCGTCGGCGGCAGGTCGACGAGGGTGGTCGCCAGCTCGGGGTACTCCTGCGCCACGGCGAGTCCGAAGCCCCAGGCCAGCGCCTGCTGGGGGTGCGTCACCCGGCCGCTGCCACCGGCGGCCTGGCTGCCGCGTGCGACGACGAACAGGCGGGGCGTGCGTCCCCTCGGCCGGTCGGCGAGGGTCCGCACCAGATGCAGGGTGCTCAGGCAGCACAGGCGGGCCGCCTCCTCGGCGGTGCGTGCGTCGCCGATCGCCGGGGCGTCGAGCGCGGAGAGCTGGACCACCCGTCCGGGCGGCCCGTCCGGGTAGGCCTCGTCCAGCAGACGCGCCAGCTGGGCCGGATCGGCCGGGTCGAGCACATAGCGTCCGGGCCCTTCGACGCCGAACGCCTCTCCCCTGCGGGCGATGACGTGCGGCACCAAATCGCCTAGCCGGTCGGCGAGTTCCTCGGCCACTCCGGTCCCGTCGGCGAGGATGAGCCAACTGCCGCCGTCGGGCGCCTCCTGTGCCTCGGGGCGGGGCTGCCAGCGGGTCTCGAAGAGCGCACCGTCCAGCGGCGAGAGCGCGGCAAGCCGGAACTCCGATGCCTCCAGGACGAGTTGGTCGTCCTCGTCCCACAGCCGCAGGTCGAGCGTCGCGGTGTCGCCGTCCACGCCGCGCAGGGCACAGCTCACCCAGGCCGGTGTGGTGCGCAGCCCGGTGAACCGCAGCCGTCCGACCCCGGCGGGCACGAACGCCCGTCCCTGCGGGGCGTTCTCGGGGAGCGCGGCCGAGTGGAAGGCGGCGTCGAGGACGGCGGGGTGCAGCAGATGACCGGCGGCGGGCCTGGCGGCAAGCCGGCCGACCGCGGCGGCATCGCTGCGGTGGCCCTCCTCCAGGCCGCGGAAGAAGGGGCCGTACTCGATGCCGAGGGCGGCGAGTCCGGCGTACACGGCCGGTACGTCGACGCGCTCCGCACACCGCTCGCGCAGCGCGGCCAGGTCCTCACCCCGGTCCGGCTCCGGTACGGCGTCGGCAACGGCGATCCGGCCGGTGACATGCCGTTGCCAGCGCTCGCCGATCGCGGCGGACGCGACAGTGAAGTCCCGGAAGCCGTTCTCGGCGGGCCGCAGCACGAGCTGGAGCCGTACGGGCCGTTCCTCGTCCAGGCGCAGCGGCTGGACGAACGCGACGTCGGCCAGCCGCACTTCGCCGCCCTCCGTCACCGCGGTCGCGGCTTCGAGCGCCATGTCGAGGAAGGCCGCACCGGGCAGCCACACCTCACCGGTGACCCGATGGTCGGTCAGATAGGTGAAGCGGGTGTCGCGCAGGTCGATCTCGCTCTGGAAGATGTCCTTGTCCGGCTCGTCGCTGGCCTCGACGTGGGTGCCGAGCAGCGGCGAACCCCCGGCCGCGCCGCCGGTCCGGACCGGGGCGAGCCAGTGCCGTTCGCGGGCGAAGGCGTAGGTGGGCAGGTCCGCCCTGCGGCCCTCGGGCAACAGCGCGGCCCAGTCGGGCGTGTGCCCGGCCGTATACAACTCGCCCACCCTGCCGAGCAGTAGGTCCCGCCCGTCGCGCTGCCTGCGCAGCGAACCGACGCCGACCGCGTCGATCCCGGCCTCGGCCGCGACCGCCTCGACGGACGAGGTGAGCGACGGGTGCGGGCTGAGCTCGACGAAGTAGCGGTAGCCGTCGTCGAGCATCCGCCGGACGGTGTCCGCGAAGCGGACGGGCTGCCGGAGGTTGGCGAACCAGTAGGCGGCGTCCAGCCGGTCCCCGGGCACCGGTTCGGCCAGCACCGACGAGTAGAACGGGGTGGGCGTGCCCGTGCCGCGGACGGCGGAGAAGCGGTCGAGCAGCTCGTCGCGGAGCGGCTCCATCAGCGGGGTGTGCGAGGCGAACGGTGTCGACAGGACGCGCGCGGGGATCTCCCGCTCCTCCAGGCTCCGGCGCAGCTCGGCCAGTGCGTCGGCGTCGCCCGAAACGGCCGTGCTCCGGGCGCTGTTGAGGGCCGCGACGAACAGCCGGTCGGCATACGGTTTGAGCAGCTGCTCCATGTCCGCGGGGGGCAGTTCCACGGCCAGCATGCCGCCCTGTCCGACCAGGGGGACGACCGCCTGGGCGCGCCCGGTCACCACGGCCACGGCCTCGTCCAGTGTCAGGGCGCCCGCGGTGTAGGCGGCGGCGATCTCGCCCAGGCTGTGTCCGACGACCGCGTCCGGTGTGACGCCTAGCTCGCGCCAGGCGGCGGCCAGGGCCGTGTTGACCGCGAAGAGAACCGGCTGGAGGTACTCCGTGCGGTCGAGCGGGGTGAACTCCTCGGGTGCGCGCAGCACATTGAGCACGGACCAGCCGACCTGCCGGTGTACGGCCTCGTCGATACGGGTCAGCTCCTCGCGGAACGCCGCCGAATGGGCCAGCAGCTCCATGCCCATGCCGGTCCACTGGCCGCCGTGCCCGGCGAACACGAAGGCCACCTTGCCGGTCTGCTCCTCGCGGGGCGGTGTCAGGGGCCTGCGCCCGCTGCTCAACGCCTTGAGGGAGGAGAGCAGTTCCTCGCGGTCGCCCGCGACGAGGGTCGTGCGCCATTCGAAGTGGCTGCGGTGCCGGGCCAGGGTGTGGGCGACGTCCGACAGCGAGGTGTCGTCGGTGACGTACTGGGCCAGCCGCGCGGCCTGTCCGCGCAGCGCGGTCTCGCCGCGTCCGGACAGCACGAACAGCCGCTTCTCCGGCGGTGTTTCACCGGGGGCCGAGGTCTCGACGCGCGGGGCCTCCTCGACGATCACATGGGCGTTGGTGCCGCTGATGCCGAAGGCGCTGATCCCGGCGCGCCTGACCCGCTCCCCCGTCGACGGCCAGTCCACGGCCTCCTGGAGCAGTCGCAGCCCGCTGCCGTCCCACTCGACGTGCCGGCTGGGCGTGTCGGCGTGCAGGGTGCGCGGCAGGGTCCGGTGACGCAGCGACTGGACCACCTTGATCAGCCCGGCCACGCCCGAAGCCGCCTGCACATGACCGATGTTGGACTTGAGGGAGCCCAGGTACAGCGGGCGGTCCTGGGGGCGGGAGTCGGCGAAGACCTCGGCCAGCGCGTTGGCCTCGATCGGGTCGCCGAGCGTCGTTCCGGTTCCGTGGGCCTCCACATAGTCGATGTCGGCGGGTTCCAGTCCGGACACTTCCAGCGCCCGCCGGATCACCTGCTCCTGCGCGGGGCCGTTGGGCGCGGACAGGCCCTGGCTGCGGCCGTCCTGGTTGACGGCCGTGCCGCGCAGCACGGCCAGTACCTCGTCCCCGTCGCGCCGGGCGTCGCTCAGCCGCTTCAGTACGAGCATGCCGACGCCCTCGGCCCAGATCGCGCCGTCCGCGTCGTCGGAGAAGGAGCGGCAGCGGCCGGTCGGGGAGAGTCCGCGCAGCCGGCTGAACTCCACGAAGGTCTGGGGTGTGACCATCAGGGTCACTCCGCCGACCAGCGCGAGATCGCACTCTCCGGTCCGCAGCGCCTGCGTCGCGAGGTGGGTGGCCACCAGGGAGGAGGAGCAGGCGGTGTCGACGGTCATCGCCGGGCCGTGCAGACCGAGGGCGTAGGCGAGCCGGCCCGAGGCCACGCTCAGCGCGGACCCGGTGCCGACGTAGCCGTCCAGCTGGTCCAGCCGGGAGCCGGACAGATAGTCACTGCCGAACATGCCGACGTACACACCGGTGGTGCTGCCCGCCAGTTCGGCGGGCACGATCCCGGCGCGCTCCAGCGCCTCCCAGGACGTCTCCAGGAGCAGCCGCTGCTGCGGGTCCATGGCGGCGGCCTCCTTCGGGGTGATGCCGAAGAAGCCCGGGTCGAAGGACTCGATGTCGTCCAGGAAGCCGCCCTCACGGGCGTATGTCTTGCCGAGGGCGTCCGGATCGGGGTCGTACAGCGACTCCACGTCCCAGCGCCCCGCCGGGAACGGGCCGACCGCGTCGCGGCCGTCCGCGACCAGGCGCCACAGCCCCTCCGGGTCGCTCACCTGGCCGGGCAGCCGGCAGGCCATGGAGACCACGGCGATCGGCTCGTCCGTCGCCGGGGCGGCGAGGCGTACCGGGGCGGACGCGGTGCGCCGGGCGGCACGGTCGCCGTCCGTGACGAGGACGTGGGACAGCAGATGGGCGGCCAGCCGGTCCGCGGTGGGGTGGTCGAACAGCAGGGTCGCGGGGAGCCGGGCACCGATGCGGGTGCCGATGCGGTTGCGGAGTTCGACCGCGGTCACCGAGTCCATGCCGAGGTCGCGCAGCGGCTGGTCGGGGCGGACGGACTCCGCCGAGCGCAGGCCGAGGGCGCGGGAGACCTCGTCGCGGACCAGGGCCAGGACGCGTTCGGCGCGTTCCGGCTCCGGCAGCCGGGCCAGGCGGTCGGCCAGGGCGTCACCGGTGTGCTGCGGGGCGCGGGGCGCGGGCAGCAGCGAGCGCCACAGCGCGGACCCGCCGGCGTGCTCGCGCAGCCGGGGCAGGTCCAGGACCCAGGCGACCAGGTGCGGCGCGTTCCGCCGCAGGGACAGCTCGACCAGGTCGCGGCCCTGGTCCGCGGTGAGCGCGCGATGGCCGAGACGCGCCATCCGGTCCAGGTCGGCGTGTGCGGCGGCGAGGCCCTCGCCCGCCCACGCGCCGAACGAGACGGAAACGCCGGGCAGGCCCAAGGCGCGCCGGTGGTGGGCGAGTTGGTCCAGGAAGACGTTGGCCGCCGCGTAGTCGCCCTGGCCCGGGTTGCCGACGACACCGGCGGCCGAGGAGACCAGGAGGAACAGGTCGAGGGGCGCGTCCGCGGTGAGCCGGTGCAGATGGGCGGCGCCGTCGGCCTTCGGGCCGAGCACCCGTGCGAGCCGCTCGGGGGTCAGCTCGGCGACCACGCCGTCGTCCAGGACACCCGCGCAGTGCACGACGCCCCGCAGCGGCGACTCCTCACCGATCCCGGCGAGTACGTCCGCCAAGGCCGCCGCGTCCGCCACGTCGCACGCCGCCACCTCGACCTCGGTGCCCAGCGTGGCCAGTTCGGCGGTGACCTCGGCGGCGCGGGGATCGTCAGGCCCCTGACGGGAGGTCAGGAGCAGTCGGGGAACGCCGTGTTCGGCGAGGAGGCGGGCGATGTGCCGGCCGACGGCTCCCAGACCGCCGGTGATCAGGACGGTGCCGTCGGTGGGGACCGGGGAGGGGGTGCCGGCCAGGTCCAGGACCACGGGGCGGTCGGACACGGCCCGGTGGCGGATCGCCTCGCGGGCGTCGGTGACATGGAGGACACGCGGGTGTTCGACTGACGCCACCGCGGCGGTGAACGGTACTTCGTCCGCGACCACCGTGATCCGCGACGCGTCGGTGACCGCCTCGGAGCCCGGCGCGGTGTCGGCCGGGCCGAGCACCCGCAGGCCGGGAAGGAGTCCCTCGACATCGGCCGCGACCTCGGTGAGCACACCGGCGCACACGAAGGATGCCGCTCCGGGGGCCGGGAGCGCGAGGGCGTGCACCTGGATCCGGACCTGGCCGGGCCCCAGCGGCAGGGGCTCGGCGGTGCGCAGGGCCGGATCGTCGGCGAGGACCAGCTCGTAGTGGTCACCGGGCGGCACGCGCAAGGTGTCCGCGGGGCGGGCGCGCACCAGCCTCGGAACGAGCAACGTGTCTGCGCGCAGGGCGAGTTCGGGCTCGTCGGGACGGGCCGCGGCGGCGAGCAGAGCAACTGCCATGTCCGCCGCGTGGCCGAGATCGCCGAGATCGTCGCGGTCTTCGATGTCTTCCAGGTCTTCGAGGTCGTCGAGGTCGAGCAGGGTCAGCCCGAGGTCCGGGTGCTCGGCGCGGGCACTGCGCGCCAGGCCCCACAGCACCGACTGGGCGAAGCCGGTCACCCGGTCGCCGTCGGCGGCGGCGACCGCGCCGCGGGTCACCCAGACGGTCCGGGACGTGGCCTCCTCCCCGGGCAGCGCGATCCGAGCGTGCAGCTCCTCCAGCGCCGCGGCGGCCAACTCCTGTGCCACGGACGCCGGTTCGGCGTCCCTCGCCGGACGCGGCCAGATGCGTACGACGACGTCGGCGCCCGTGTCGCGCACCTCGGCCCCCGCCGCGCCGAGGCCCTGCCGGGCGGCCGCGACCTGTGGGTCGGACCGGTCGCCGACGACCGCCCACGCGGTGCCCGGTGCGGCGGGGGGCTCCTCGGGCAGGGCCGTCCACGCGACCTCGTACAGGTGCCGTCCGTTCTCCGAGCCGCCGCCCAGGTCGGCCGGGTCGGCGGCGCGCAGCCGTACGGTCTCCAGGCGGCCGGCCGGGAGTCCGTCGGCGTCCCACAGCGCCACGTCCAGCGTGAGGTCCGTGGCCGAGCCGCCCGTGCGCCGTACGGACGCGGTCAGGTCGCCGGCGCCGCCGGGCGGCAGCACACAGCGGCCCACGGCGACCGGGAGGAACACCCGCCCGCCGTTCATGTCGAAGGCCGCGGCGACCTGCAGTGCGGCGTCCAACAGCGCCGGGTGGAGCGGGTAGGGATCGGCCATGTCACGGGCGGCGGACGGCAGCGAAAGGCGCGCCAGCAGTGCGCCGTCGTCGGTCGCGACCACCGACCGCACGCCCTGGAAGGCGGGACCGTAGCCGAGCCCGAGCGCGCCCAGCCGCTCGTAGGTCTTCGGGGTCCAGACCTCCTCGGCCCTCTCCGGCCACACCGGCGGCTGACCGGCCGCTACGGGGGCGGACCCGGCCGCGGACGCGGTGGCGTGCAGGGTCCAGCCGGTGGCGTCCCGGCCGCGCGGGCGGCTGTGCACGGTGATCTCCGGTACGGGACCGGCGGTGACCACCTCGACGGACACCTCGACCGTGTGGGAGTCCGGCAGCACCAGCGGGCTGAGCAGAAGCAGTCCGGTGACGTCGGCCGGGGTGTCCGGGCGGGCCGCGGCGAGGGCCGCGCGGCACAGTTCGGCCAGGGTCGTGCCGGACACCACGGTCCGGCCGAACACGGCGTGGTCGGGCAGCCAGTCGGCGGTGGCCGGGGACCACTCGTTGCGGAAGGTCCAGCGGGTCTCGTCGGCCGACTGGAGCTGGATGCCGAGCAACGGGTGCGCGGCGCGGTCGAACAGTCCGGGCCCGCCCGTGCCGGACTCGGGCTCGGTCCAGTGGCGCTGCGGATCCCAGGCGTACGTCGGCAGGTCCACGGGCGCCGTGCCGGCGACCAGGCGGCGCCAGTCGATCCGCCGTCCGTGGACGTGGAGTTCGGCGGCGGCCCGGTCCAGGCACGCGCGGGCGTCCTCGTCGCGGCGCAGCGAGCCGACAGCGAGCAGGTCGTGGCCGCAGTCCTCGCCGACGGTGCGCAGGGCCGTGAGCAGGGAGGGGTGCGGGCTGAGCTCGACGAAGTGGCGGTAGCCGTCGGCGGCCATGCGCTCCACGGTGGGGGCGAAGCGCACGGTCTCCCGGAGGTTGGTGTACCAGTAGTCGGCTTCCAGCTCCTCGGTGACCGGTTCGCCGGTGACGGTGGAGTACCAGGCGACGGACGTCGGGCTGCTGATGACGCCGTCGAGTTCGTCGAGGATCGTCGCGCGGACCGGTTCGACCTGGGCGCTGTGGGAGGCGTAGTCGACCTCCAGACGGCGGACGAAGACCTGCTCCGCTTCGAGGTCGGCGAGGAAGGCCTCCAGGGGGGCCACGTCGCCGGCGATCACCGTGGACCGGCCGCTGTTGACGGCCGCGACGCTCACTCCGTCGGGAAGCCGCGTCTCCACCTCGGTGTGGGGCAGGGCCACGACGGCCATGGTGCCGGTGCCGGACAGCCCGGTCAGGGCCTGGCTGCGCAGGGCGACCACGGCGGCCGCGTCGTTGAGACTGAGCGCCCCCGCGACACAGGCCGCGGCGACCTCGCCCTGGCTGTGCCCGATCACGGCGTCGGGCCGGATGCCCCGGGCCCGCCACACGGCGGACAGCGACACCATCACGGCGAACAGCACCGGCTGGACCACGTCCACCCGGTCCAGGGACGGGGCGCCCGCCTCACCGCGCAGCACCGAGGTCACCGACCACTCGGTGAACGGGCGCAGGGCGGCGTCGCAGCGGTCGAGTTCGTCGGCGAACACCGGGTCCCTGTCGAGCAGGTCGCGGGCCATGCCGGTCCACTGGGCGCCCTGGCCGGGGAAGACGAAGGCCACCTTGCCCACGGGCCGGGTCTGCTCGGGGCCGACGGTCAGGTCGGGGTCGGGCTGTCCTTCGGCGAGTGAGCGCAGAGCGGTGAGCAACTCGTCGCGGTGGCCCGCCCGGACGACAGCTCGGTGGTCGAAGTGGGTGCGGTGGTGGGTGAGCGTCGCCGCCACGGCGGGCAGCGGCAACTGCGGCCGCGCTTCCAGTGCTTCGAGGAGGCGCGCGGCCTGTCCTCGCAGGGCGAGAAGACCGCGGGCGGAGAGCGGGAAGAGACCGGTGCCGTGCGGTTCGCCGACGAGGGGGCTCGCGCCGGACCCGTTGCTGTCCCGGGCCGGCTCCTCGGGCGCCTCCTCCAGTACCACGTGGGCGTTGGTGCCGCTGATGCCGAAGGCGCTCACCCCGGCCCGGCGTGCCCGGCCCGGCTCGCGCGGCCATGCCTCGGCGTCGCCGAGGACACGCAGGCCGCTGTCCGTCCAGTCGATGTGCTCGGTGAGGGTCTCGGCGTGCAGCGAGGCCGGAATGTGTTCGTGGCCGAGGGCCAGCACCGTCTTGATGACGCCGCCGATGCCCGCCGCGGCCTGGGTGTGGCCGATGTTGGACTTGAGGGAACCGACGCCGAGCGGCCGGTCGGCGGGGCGGCCCGGCCCGAACACATTGGCCAGCGCCCGGCCCTCGATCGGGTCGCCCAGACGGGTGCCCGTGCCGTGCGCCTCCACGTAGTCCAGGTCGTGCGGGGTCAGTCCGGCGGCGTCCAGCGCGGCGCGCAGCACCCGCTCCTGGGCGGGGCCGTTGGGCGCGCTCAGGCCCTGGCTGCGGCCGTCCTGGTTGATCGCCGAGCCCTTGACGACGGCCAGCACGCGGTCGCCGTCCCGGCGTGCGTCCGAGAGCCGCTTGAGCAGGACCAGTCCGCAGCCCTCGCCCCACACCACCCCGTCGGCGTCGGCCGAGAACGGGCTGCACCGCCCGGACGGCGACAGCCCGCGCAGCCTGCTGAACTCGACGTGCCCGCGCGGCGTGACGAGAAGTGTCGCGCCACCGGCGAGCGCCAGGTCGCACTCGCCGCTCGCCAGCGCCCGCGCCGCCAGATGCAGCGCGACGAGGGAGGACGAGCAGGCGGTGTCGACGGTCACCGCGGGGCCCTGGAGGCCGAGGGTGTAGGCGATGCGCCCGGAGGCCACGCTGGCCGCCGAGCCGGTGCCGACGTGCCCGTCGAGCTGGCCGAGCGAGGCGGCGGCCAGATAGCCGCTGTCGTACAGGCCGACATAGACGCCGGTGGAGCTGCCGTTCAGCGTGTCCGGGAGGATGCCGGCGCGCTCCAGTGTCTCCCAGGCGGTCTGCAGCAGCAGCCGCTGCTGCGGGTCCATGGCCGCTGCCTCGCGCGGGGAGATCCCGAAGAACGGCGCGTCGAAGCGGTCGATGCCGTCCAGGAATCCGCCGCGCAGGGTGTAGGCCTTTCCGCCGGCCTCCGGGTCCGGGTCGTACAGCCCGCGGGTGTCCCAACGGCCCGCGGGGACTTCGGAGATGGCGTCCTCGCCCGTGGCCAGCAGCCGCCACAGCGCCTCGGGGTCCTCGGCACCGCCGGGGAAGCGGCAGGCCATGGAGATGATGGCCACGTCGTCGTCCGGACGCGTGGTGGCCCGGGCCGGCTCGGGGGGCGTCGACGCCTGTGCGCCGAAGGATGGTTCCTGCGCTTCGAGGACAGCCTCGGCGATCGCGGAGATCGTGGGGTGATTGAAGACCAGGGACGGTTCCAGGGGCCGGCCGATCCGCTTGGAGAGCTCGGCGGCAAGGGTCACCAACTGGCGTGAACCGATGCCGAATTCGGCGATGGGCCGGTCCGGGTCGACGGCCGGCGGGTCGATCCCGGCCGCCTCGGCGACGGCCGACGCCAGCCAGGCCCGCACGCCCTCGGAGGTCGTCGGGGACGGCTCGGGGGACTGCTTCGGGGACTCGTTCGCAGGCATCTGGGCAGGTGTCCTCGTGAACTCGGGCTCAGGCGGATGCCGTACGGCCGCGCGCTACGGCGCAGGCGACGGCATGGGGGCAGGGCTGACCGTCGTACGAGGGACGTACGACGGTCAGCGGATTGGCGGCGGGCATCGACGACCGGCCGTGCCGCCGGCGCGAACGGGCGCGCCGGCGGCGGGCGGTGTCACACCGCGGACGGCTCGCCGATCACGGCGAGGGTGCCGTCGAGATGGGCCGCGCGGGTGGCGCGGCGCTGGATCTTCCCGCTGGAAGTCTTGGGGATGGTGCCGGGCTGGACCAGCACGACGTCACGCACCGACAGGCCGTGGGCCTCGCCGATCGCGCTGCGGATGAGGTCGATGACCTTCTCGGCCTCGCCGACCGCGTCCGGGGACAATTCGGCGACGACGACGGCCTGTTCGCCCTCCGTCCCGGAGTCCACGGAGAACGCGGCGGTGCAGCCCGGCCGCAGCGCCGGGTGGGACAGCTCGGCGGACAGCTCCAGGTCCTGCGGGTAGTGGTTGCGGCCGTCGATGACGATCAGGTCCTTGAGGCGGCCGGTGACGAACAGTTCGCCGTCGCGCAGGAATCCGAGGTCACCGGTGCGCAGGAAGCGGCGCTCCTCGCCGGTGAGGGCGTCGGGGAGTGTGGCGCGGAACGTCTCACGGGTGGCGAGGGCGTTGCGCCAGTAGCCCTTGGCGACGCTCGCGCCGCCGACCCAGATCTCGCCGACCTCTCCCTCGGGCAGTTCCTCCCGCCGTTCGGGGTCGGCGATCACCACGGTCACACCGGGGCCGGGACGTCCGCAGCTCACGGCCGCGGCGTCCGCCTCACCGGCGTGCGGCCCGTTCCCGGCGGGTTCCAGCAGCGTGGGCGGGGTGTCCACGGAGCCGCCGGTGACCATGAGGGTGGCCTCGGCCAGGCCGTAGCAGGGGTAGAAGGCCTCGCGGCGGAAGCCGGCCTCGCCGAAGGTCTCGGCGAAGCGCCGCAGGGTGGCCGCGCGGACCGGTTCGGCGCCGTTGAAGGCGACCTTCCAGGAGCTGAGGTCGAGGCCGTCAAGCAGGTCCGGGCCGGCGTGCTTGAGGCACATCTCGTAGGCGAAGTTGGGGCCGCCGCTGGTGTGCGGGCGGAAGCGGCTGACGGCCTTCAGCCAGCGCGCGGGCTGCTGCAGGAAGTGCAGCGGTGAGAAGAGGGTGGCGGTGGCGCCGAGGTACATCGTGTTCAGGACCGGGCCCATCAGGCCCATGTCGTGGTAGACGGGCAGCCAGCTGACGATCAGTTCGTGGTCGTACTCCGCGAGCGTGTCGGGGGTGTGGCCCATCCGCTCGGTGATGACCCGTTCGTTGTCCAGCAGGTTCCCGTGGGTCACGACCACTCCGCGCGGGGCGGAGGTCGAGCCGGAGGTGTACTGGAGGAACGCGACGGAGTCCGCGGTGAGTTCGGGTTCGCGCCAGGCGGCGGCCGCCTCGTCGGGGATGTCCTCGGTGGCGACGCGGGCGATGCCGTCCAGTTCGGGGAGGTGTTCCGCCATGGCGTCCAGGGCGGCGATCACCTCGCGGCCGCCGAGGATGACCTTGGCGTCCGCGTCGGCTATCAGGCGCTTCATACGGGTCAGCGCACGGTGGTTCTGGGCCCGGCCCTGCGGGGGCACGCCCGGTACGGCGGCCACTGCGGCCGAGAGGCAGCCCAGGTAGGCGCAGATGAATTCCAGACCGGGCGGGTGGAGCAGCATGGCGCGGGACCCGGCGAGTCCGCGCTCCTGCAGCCAGGCGGCGATCGCTCGCGACCGGTCGGCGAGGTGCCCGTAGGTGAGCTCCTGCGTCTGTCCGTCGCTGTCGCCCGTGACGAGGTAGCGGTAAGCGGTCCGTTCAGGGTGGGTCGAGGCGTGCGTGGTCAGTAAATCGACCAGGGAACGTGCCATTTTGACGAGTCTCACCTGTCTGAATTGGTGAGCAGGGAACTGCGCTCGAGGGACGCGTCTCGCGTAACCGCACAAGCCCTGCCCGACCAGGCCCCCTTGCCAGGTCGTCGGGCTCGGCACCCCCGTCGACGGAGTCGCGGGTCGAGCGACTCCAGGTGATCCCCGCTTCGGTTTGCTACCGACGAGTAGCACCCTAGCAACTCTCAGCTGATCGAAATGCCGAACGCGGGTAAATTGCTTGTGTACTCGGGGCCTCGGTGGGCCGACGGTACATGACTGCCAGGTGAACGCGCCCGGCGTGACAACGGGATTGAGCCACCTGACGGATGGCCCGTACGACTCCTTCGGGATCGGGCGTGGACACGGTCAGGCGGTCGAAGGGCGCGGAGGGCCGCAGATCGACGAGCACGACGGGACCGTGCGCGCGCACGGCGACGAAGTCCCGGCCCTCGGCGTGCCGCCACTCGCCCAGACAAAACCGGTCGGGCAGCCACCGGGCGGAGTGCGGCAGCCCGCGCAGCCCGCGCCACCAGTCCGGCTCGACGCTCACCGCACGGACCGCCGCGAGCGGCAGGCGGACCTCGCGGCGCCGGGCCAGCAGGCGCTCGGGCAGGGCGAGACGGAGGACCACGTCCTCCCCGTCGACGACGAGCCGGGCCACCGCGACCACCTCCTCGGCGTATCTGTGCCCATGGCCGACCGTAGATCCGACCGGAAACGTCGTCGATACCCCAAATGCCCGATCGGTGAATCGGCCCTATCGTGCTGTTATGGAGCACGCACTCAGTCCCGTGACCCTCGCAGAGCTGCGGCGTCCGCGCCCGTATCCCGCGGTGTCCGTGCTGACGCCGACGCATCGCCGAGAGCCTTACAACGCCCAGGATCCGGTCCGGCTGCGCAATGTCGTGGCCGAGGCCAAGAAGCAGCTGGAGTCCGATCCCTCGGTCACCCGGGAGCGGCGCGTCGACGTCGTCGACCAGCTCGACCGGGCCCTGTCCGAGGTGGACCTGGCACACGCCGAGGACGGCCTGGTGATCTTCGCCGCACCCGGTGAGCACCAGGTGTGGTCCCTCGGCCGCACCGTGCCCGAGCGGGTCGTCCTCTCGGACACCTTCCTCACCCGCAACCTCGTCTCCGCGCAGGCCGCCGAACGGCCGTTCTGGGTGCTCTCGGTCTCCACGGACCGCGTCACGCTGTGGAACGGCGGACCCGAACGCGTCACCGAGGACCACTCCGGCGGCTTCCCGCTGACCAGGACGCGCGAGAACTTCGATGCGGAGCGCCGGGAACAGATCGGCGACACACCGAGCACGTTCCGTGACGAGGACACCCGTCACTTCCTGCGCGACGCGGACACGGCGCTGACCACCGTGCTGCGCAACGACCCGCGGCCGCTCTACGTCACCGGCGAGCAGGCGGCCCTGTCCGCGATGGACGAGGTCGGCACGGTGATCAGGGAAGCCGTGCACGTCCCGCACGGCGGACTGGCGAACGGCACCCCCGACGCGGTGTGGCAGGCCATCCGGCCGATCGTCGCCGCGGAGGCCCGCAGGAACACCGACGCCGTGGCCCGGGAGCTGTCCACCGCCCGGGGACGCAAAGAGTTCGCCGCCGGGGTCGACGAGGTCTGGCAGAGCGCCCGCGAGGGCCGCATCCGGCTGCTCGCCGTCGAGGAGAACTACCGCATCACCGTGCGTGACGACGGCGACCATCTGATCCCGGCGAGGAGCGGCGACCTCGACGCCCGCGAGGACATCGTGGACGAGATCGTCGAGCAGTGCCTGGAGACCGGCGCCGACGTCCGCTTCGTACCGGACGGCACCCTGGGCGACGAGGACGGGATCGCCGGAGTACTGCGCTACTGAGGACGCCTTCTGGGCGGCGTACGCTACGGCGTGATCGTCGGCTGAGAGGGAGTGCGCACGTGGGTGACCTGCTGGGCGTGGCCGTACTGGGTGCCGGCCACATGGGGGCCGATCACATACGACGCCTCCAGCACGTGGTGAGCGGAGCCAGGGTCGCCGCGGTCGCCGACCCCGACGCCGCACGCGCCGAGGAGGCGGCCGCCGGACTGGACGGCGCCTCGGTGCACACGGACGCGGTGGCCGCGCTGGACGCGCCCGGTGTGCAGGCCGTCCTGATCGCCTCGCCCGGCCCCGCGCACGAGGAGGCACTGCTCGCGGCGTTCGCACGCGGACTGCCGGTGCTGTGCGAGAAGCCCATGGTGCCGGACTCCACAGGAGCACTCCGCGTCATGGAGGCGGAGGCAAGGCTCGGGCGGCGGCTGGCGCAGATCGGGTTCATGCGCCGCTACGACAGCGAGTACCGGCGTCTCAAGGCCCTGCTGGACGGCGGCACCCTGGGGCGCCCGCTGATGCTGCACTGCACCCACCGCAATGTCTCCTCCCCGCCCGACTTCACCAGCGCCATGCTGGTCAACAGCTCGGTCTCGCACGAGATCGACGCGGCTCGCTGGCTGCTCGGCCAGGAGCTGAGCGCCGTGACCGTGCTGCGTCCGGCGTCCTCGCCCGGCGCCCCCAAGGGCCTGGTCGACCCGCAGTTCGTGCTGTTCGAGACGGAGCAGGGGGCCCTGGTGGACGTCGAGGTCTTCGTCAACTGCGGCTTCGGCTACCAGGTGCGCTGCGAGGCCGTGTGCGAGGCGGGCAGCGCCCGGATCGGCGACGAACACACCATGGTCGTGACCGCGCACGGCAGAGCGCGGGAGGAGGTGGCGCAGGACTATCTCGTCCGGTTCGCCGACGCGTACGACCGCGAGGTGCAGGCGTGGGTCGACGCCACCCGGCGGGGAACGGTCACCGGCCCCGGCGTCTGGGACGGGTACGCGGCCTCCGTGGTCGCCGAGGCGGGGGTCCGGGCGCTGGAGAGCGGCCGCCGGGCGGTCGTCGAACTCGCGCCGCGCCCGGACCTGTACGCGTGACTCAACCGCTGATGCTCGGCGCGCCGGTCTCCAGGTGCCCGGTGAACCGGCGTGACCAGGTCGTGTCGGAGTCGACGGTGACCGTGAAGTCGTACCAGCCCTGCTGGAAGGCGACCGCGTTGAACCAGTCCTCCGTCGACGCGCCCGCGGCGACCGTGTACGTCCAGGGACCGTCACCGCGGTAGTGGTTCGAGGTGATGGTGAACTTCACCGACGAGGAACCCGAGTTGGTCATTTTGAAGTAGACGGCGAGCTTGCCGGTGCCGGGCTCCACGGCGTAACGCGTCCTCACCTCCGCCGACTTGCCCGCCTTCGTCGCGTCGCCCTGGAAGCGGCGCAGGAAGCGGTTGGGACCGGCCATGGTGAGGTCGTACTTGCCACCGCCGTACCCGAGCCCGATGTTGAAGTAGTCGGAGGCGGTGCCGCCGGCGTCGACCGTGTACTGCCAGGGCGTGGTGTCGCGGTAGGCGTTCGGATGGACGGAGAAGTGGGCCGCCCGCGCCGCCGGGGCGCCCTGGTTGGCCATGGTGAACCAGGCGAGGATCTGGCCCATCGACCCGAACTCCAGACGGTCCAGGTATCCGTTGGGCTGGTAGGGCAGCGCGCGGGCCGGGCGGGTTCCGGGTTCCTGGGCGGGCAGGGCGTTGTTCGTCGGCACCGGGTTGGGCAGCGGGCCGCAGGTGTTGATGCCGATGACGCCGGTCGCGGGCAGGGACACCGGGCCGTAGACCGGGTTGGCGAAGTCGAAGACGCCGGTCAGGTCGCCGCTGACCGAGCGCCGCCAGGCGCTGATGTTGGGACAGTTCGCGGGCCTGCCGATGGCCGCGGTCCAGGTCTCCAGGAAGCGCAGCACCGAGGTGTGCTCGAAGACCTCCGAGGAGACCCAGCCGCCGCGCGTCCAGGGCGAGACGACGAGCATCGGGACGCGGAAGCCGAAGCCGTACGGCACGCCGTTCAGGAACTCTCCGGCCGTTCCGGCGGGCGGGGCGGGCGGCGGGACATGGTCGAAGAAGCCGTCGTTCTCGTCGTAGTTGAGGAACAGGACGGTCGAGTCGAAGACGTCGCGGTCCGCCGCCAGGGCCTGGTAGACGAGGTTCACGAAGTGGGCGCCGTCACCGGGTGGGGCGTACGGGTGCTCGGAGAAGGCCTGGTTGGGGACCACCCAGGAGACCTGCGGGAGCGTGCCCGCGAGGACGTCGGCCTTGATTGCGGCGGCGATGTCGTCCGGGGTCGAGCCGGTCACCTTCGGCACGGAGGACATGCCCCGGTCGTGGAGCGGGTCGCCGGCCTTGGCGTTGGCGAAGTTCTTGAAGTAGGCGCAGCCGTTGTCCCCGTAGTTGTCCGTCGCGTTCTGGTAGACCTTCCAGGTCACCCCGGCGGCCTGCAGTGCCTCGGCGTAGGCGTCGCAGATGGTGTAGTTGTCGGCCAGCGCGTAGTGGAACGGGATGTCGGAGCGGTCCAGATAGCCCAGCGAGCGGACGTTGCCCACGCCCAGGACCCAGTTGTCGAGGCGGCCCTTGTTCCAGGCGGAGTGCTGCGAGGACCAGGAGTGCGGGAGGTCGCCGTTGCACTGGGCGAGGGTCTCGCCGTCCTTGCCGCCCGCGGCCGGGGTCGCGCTGAGCTTCCAGGGGTACTGCCGGCCCAGCCCGTTCGGCTGGTTGAAGACCGAGCGGCCGCCGCTCAGCATGATGCCGCTGCGGTCGTCGAACCCGCGGACGCCCTTGAGGCGCCCGAAGTAGTGGTCGAAGCTGCGGTTCTCCTGCATGAGGATCACCACGTGCTTCACGTCCTTGATCGTGCCGGTCGCCGCGCTCTGGGCCGCGGCCGCCGTACCGGTACCGGCGCCCACCGCCATGCCCGCCGCCACGGAAGCGCCGAGCCCAACGAAGCCTCTTCGGCTGATCGGTGTCATTCGCCCCGTCCTCGTCACAGGGGTGCCCCGGTGGCACACCGCGCGCAAGGGTGCATGGGGTGTTCGTCGAGGTCCATACCCGCGCGGTGAGGCGGAGGTGAAGAGAAGTCAAAGTCCCCGCCGGGGTGGCGGGGTGGTGTCAGACGCCGCCGAACAGGGCGCTCAGCCCGCGCTCGACCACCGCCCCGACGTCCTCCTGCCCGGCCGGCACCAGGGCATAGGTGTGCAGCAGGAAGCGGCGCAGCACCGCGGTGTCGAACTGGAGCATGGCGATGCCGTACGGCGAGTGGAACTCAAGGACCGTACGCGTGCGCCCGCACGGCCAGATGTGCACGTCGCCGCGTCCGGCCGGGGCGTGCACCCCCTCGTCGAGGAGGGAGCGCGCGAAGGTCCAGGTGACGCAGGCGCCGTCGAGGGTGGACTCGGGCGGGAAGTCGAAGAACAGGGCCAGCGGATCCTCGGAGGTGTACCGCAGCATGGCGGGCACGGGGACCTCGCGGTCCTCGGGAGTGACGAGCCGGGCACGGGCGGGCTGCTCGAACGTGGTGTCCATGCCTTTACGAGTCCGCAGCGGCCGTTCGCATGGCGCGAAATTCGGACATAGTTGGTGCGGACCGCGCCATGGCCCGCCGAGATGGCAGGCGGCATAGAACACGGGCACGTCGAACAGACGCCTGAACGCTACATCCGGGCTGCTCCCGATCGGTCAACGCGCGTATGCCGTCTACGACTTGTCCACCACGCCAAGTACGCCATTCGCACCGGCCGACCACGCATTGAAGACTCTGACATATGCCAGAAGCACCACCGGATCGTGTGTTGCCAAATCCCTTACAGGGCGTCGCGGGCTGTGCAACAGTCGTAACCGGTCCCTCCGTCCCCCTTGGCCGTCCCGTCCCCGCATCGGAGTGCGTCATGCCGTCCCATCTCTCCGCGGACCGACCAGCCGCCCAGCCACCCGGGCGCGGCTCGGTCGAGGCGCTGATCACGCAGACGCGGCGGCTCAAGGGCGATGTGGACGCCGTACGGCGGGACGCGCAGAGCGACGGTCCGGACCCCGAGGAGCGATGGCAGCGCGCGCTGTACGACCTCGCGCTGCACCAACTCGACGATCTGGACCAGCACTTGGCGCAGCTGCGGGACGGACCGCTGCCGGTGGCGCCGGCCACGGCCGAGGCGTTACCGTCAGCCGCCGTGCCCGTGGCGTCCGGTGAAGCGGACCGCGGTTCCTTGCTGAGCCGCGTCGGCAGCGCCGAGTGGAACCTGCTGACGGACGAGGCCAGTTGGTCCGGGGAGCTCTACCAGATCCTCGGCCTCGTCCCGGACACACCCGCGCTCACCCTCGACGAACTGCCGTCCCTGGTGCTCGACGACGACCGGGCGCAGCTGACCGCGATGGTGACGGACTGTCTGGTCGACGCCAAGCCGATCGACGGGGAGTTCCGCGTGGTACGGCCCGACGGACTTCTGCGGACCGTGCACATGATGGGCGAGCCCGTGCTCGCCGCCGACGGCAGCACCGCCTCGATGTGGGCCGTGCTGCGTGACGTCAGTGAACTGCGCCGCAGCCAGCGGACGGTGCGCGAGACCCGTGACTCGTTGCAGCGCCACCGGCACCAGGCCCAGACCGAGCACAGGCTTGCGGTCGAGCTGCAGGAAGCCGTGCTGCCGCCGTGGCGCGGCTCCCTGCGGCTCCCGCGACGGGGGCCGCAGACCCTCGACCTCGCGGCCCGCTGTCTGCCGTCCGAGACGGGCAAGCTGATCGGCGGCAACTGGTACGACGCGATCGATCTGTCCGACGGCGACACACTGCTCAGCGTCGGCGATCTGACGGGGCACGGCGTGACCGTCACCTCGGGCATGGCGATGCTGCTGGGCGCCCTGCGCGGCATGGCGATGGCGGGCACCCAGCCCGGTCAGCTGATGGTCTGGCTCAACCAGTTACTGGACGCCACCGTGCAGCCGGCCCTGGGCAGCGCCGTCTGCTGCCGCTACCGGCCCGCGACCCGCACCCTGGTATGGGCGCAAGCAGGACACCCCGCCCCGCTGCTGTTCCGCGACGGGACGGGGTGCGTGCTCAGCGCGCCGGACGGCGTGCTGCTCGGCGCCACCTCGGGAGCCGGTTATGGGCAAGCCGAAGTGACTCTGGAACCGGGCGACCTGCTTCTGCTGCACACCGACGGACTGGTGCCCGGGCGGTGGGGGTCCCCCCGCTCGAGCGAAGCCGAGAGTGGGGGAGGAGCGGACTCCCTGGACCGTCTCCTCGGCCTGGCCCCGCGGTTCGGGACGGCGGGCACCGCTCAGGACTGCGTACGGGCGGTGGTCGAGGAGTTCGGCGAGAGCGGGCGCGAGGACGAGGCCTGCGTGCTCGTCGCCAAGGTGAGTGAATAAGGACAGCCGAGACGGACGGCTGGTTCAGGACGGGGCGAGCGCGCGGGCCCCCTATGCCTGTGCGCTGTTGCCGCCCCTGCTCTTGGGCTTGGGCAGGGCGAGCCTGATCTCCTCCCGCAGTTGCTGGATCTTCGGGTAGTTGGAGTACTCGGCGGTCAGCCGGTACATCTGGCGCAGCCGGTCCCAGGTGCGGTGGGAGGAGTTCGATCCCATCGACACCAGGGCCAGCCGCGCGTAGTGGCCCGCCTGTTCGGGGTCGTCCGCGATGAAGCAGGCGGAGGCCATGGACAGGAAGTCGAAGATCTGGGACCGCTCCTGCCGGCTGCCGGCCCTGAGCGTCAGGGCCTTCTCCGCGTAGTGCTGGGCGTGCGCGGCCGCGCTCGGGTCGTGCTCGGCCAGTGTGCGGTAGGCGAGGGCCTGCATGCCGTACAGATCCGCTTCGTTGAACATCTGCATCCAGCTCGGCGGCGGCACGTCGCCCCGGTCGGAGACGAAGAGGTCCTCCGCCCGGCCGAGGGTGCGGCGCATCGCCTGGCCCTTGCCCGTCGACGCCTGTGCCCAGGCCTCGATGGTGTGGAACATCGCCCGGGTGCGCGGCAGCACCTCGTGGCCCGAGCCGGACTGGGCGAGCTTCATCAGGTCGAGTGCTTCGTCCGGCCGGCCCAGATGCACCATCTGGCGAGCCGCTCTGGAGAGCGCCTCCCCGGCGCGGGGCCGGTCACCGCCCTCACGGGCCGCATGGGCGGCGATGACGAAGTACTTCTGGGCCGTGGGTTCCAGGCCGACGTCGTGGGACATCCAGCCCGCGAGGACGGCGAGGTTGGCCGCGACGCCCCACAGGCGCCGCTGGAGATGGTCGGGGTGACGGTAGGCGAGCATGCCGCCCACCTCATTGAGCTGACCCACCACAGCCTTGCGCTGCAGCCCGCCGCCGCGGGCCGCGTCCCAGGCCCGGAACACCTCGACCGAGCGCTCCAGTTCCTCGATCTCCTGCGAGCCGATGGGGGCGGCCTCGTAGCGGTCGAACCCGGCTGGTTCGGCGTGCAGGGGGTCGTCGAGGGCAGGGGCGTCGGCCTTGAGTGTCGGGTCGTTGTGCAGCCAGTCGTACATGGCGCTGCTGAGTGCGGATCCTGCGGCGAGCGCGGCACCCGCGCCCACCAAGCCGCGTCGGTTGAGCATGAGGTCCATTCCCGTGAATTCGGTGAGGACCGCGGCGGTACGTTCGGGCGCCCACGGCACGCCGTCGGGATGTTCCGCAATCCCGCCGCCCGGCCGTTTCCCCGTACGCCCGTGCCGCACCAGACCGAGGTCCTCGATGGTCACGACACGACCGAGACGCTCGGTGAACAGAGCCGCCAGCACCCGCGGCACCGGATCGCGCGGGATCTCTCCCATGTCAATCCACCGCCGCACCCGGGAGGTGTCGGTCGCCAGCTGGGGGTGGCCCATGGCCGCCGCCTGCTTGTTGACCAGCCTCGCGAGTTCGCCCTTGGACCAGCCGGCCAGGCCGAACAGATCCGCGAGCCGGGTGTTGGGTTGTCCGCTCACGTCAAGCCCCCAGGTTCTCGGCTGAGTTGACAGTAGCCCGGTGAGAGTTGCCGGGCGACTATTCGCCACGGTTCGCCAGGGTGCGCCAGATGGTGTGCCACTGGGCATCGGGTGTAAGGTAGGAACGCGCCACCCCGACCCGGTCGCCACTCGTCACAACGGGCACATTCCCCAGGATGCGCCCGGGCGGCCGGGCCGGGTGGGCGCGAGGACTCACCAGGCAGGCATGCAGGCACACGAAGGGATGGGTATCGCCCATGTACGCAGCATCGTCCTCCGTGTCCGCCCCGCCCCGGTCGCTGCGCACCCGTCCGGCGGGCAGCGGCCCCTACCTCGACCCCGCGCGTCCGGGGGCGCCCGTGCCGGTCGTGGGCCGGCCCCGGCGTGCCGCGGGGGCCGGTACCCAACCGCTCAGCGGGAGACTCGACTTGTCCGGCCCCCAGGGCGCCCAGCTGCGCACCGCGATCGCCTCGGTGCACCGCATCTGTCCGGAGTTCGCTCCGGTGCAGGTGCTGCGCCGCAGCGGACGGTCCGTGCTCCTCGTCGGGACGACGGGGCGCAGCACGGCCGTCGCCAAGTGTCTGCTCGACCACTCCCCCGCGTGGGCCGAGCGGTACCGGCACGAAATAGCCGCTTACCGCTCGTTCGTCCGGCACCGGCCGCCGGTCCGGGCGCCGAGGCTGATCGCGGCGGACCCGGACAACTGCACTCTGGTGGTGGAACGCATGCCCGGCCGGGTGGCGGCGTTCCAGCGGCACCCGGCCGAGGCCCCGCCGCGCGCGGACATCCGGGCGGCGCTCGGCGCGATCTGCCGGCTGAACGCCTGGCGGCCGCCGGCGGGCACCTTCGACGCCCCGCTGGACTACGCGGCCCGCATCTCCCGCTACCACGACCTGGGGCTGCTCACCGACCGGGACATGGGCGACCTGCAGAAGCTGCTGCACGGCATCGCGCATGCGGCGGGCCGGCAGGGGATGGGCCAGTTCTGCCACGGCGACGCGCTGCTCTCGAACATCCTGCTCTCACCGGCCGGTCCGGTGCTGGTGGACTGGGAGCACGCGGGCTGGTACCTGCCGGGCTACGACCTGGCCACGCTGTGGTCGGTCCTCGGCGACGCGCCGGTGGCACGGCGGCAGATCAGCCAGATCGCCCAGTCGGCGGGTCCCGCCGCGCGTGACGCCTTCCTGGTGAACCTGATGCTCGTCCTCACCCGGGAGATCCGTACCTACGAGACGGCCGTGCAGCGCTCGATGCACGACCCGGCCCCGGCGGCGCCGGGCGCGGCCCATCCGGCCGCGGTGTCGACCGGCGAGGAACAGCGGCTGCTGCTGAGGCGGCTGCACGACGACTGCCAGCTGGCCCGCAGGGCGGTACGCGCGGCGGTCGGCACTCGCTGACGGGGATGTCGGTCCGCGGTGCGCCCAGGCCGGGCGCACCGCGGATCTTCGTATGTGCGCGGGCCGGTCGGTGGGCGGCCATTGGTGTACGCCACTGACGCCCCGCAGGCCCGCGAGCCGCCGCCACGAAACTCGCCGAACACCTTCTTGACATGGGAAGTCTCCCTCCTCCGGGCATCATTGACGGATCGTCGGCAAGCCGGTACCACTGACCCAGCTCGGCGCCGCACGCCCCGCCACGCCCGCCCGTCACAGGAGGCCGCATTGCGAGGATCCGCCACCGACCCCACCTCGACTCCCGGCAGCAGACGCGCCCGGAGGACGGCCGGCGCAGTGGCCTCCGCGGCCCTGCTGCTCCCCCTGCTCGGTGCGGCCCCCGCCCCGGGCTCCGATGCCGAGTCCTCCACCGGTGTGCTGCAGCGTGCCTTCACCGGCGCGGCCGCCGAGTACCACGTGCCGCAGAGCGTTCTGCTGGCCGTCTCCTATCTCCAGTCCCGCTGGGACACCCACGCCGGGGCGCCGAGTGTGACCGGCGGCTACGGCCCGATGCACCTCACCGACGCGCGCACCGCGCTGACCACGGCCGAGCACTTCGCCGACGGCACCGAGGACGCCCGCGGCGACGACGCGCGCGCGGCCCTGCACCCGCACACCGCGGTGCCGGACAGCTCCGCGCTCCCGGCCCGCCTCAGGACCCTGCCGAGAGCGGCCGGGCTGACCGGACTGCCGGCCGCGGAGCTGCGCACCGACCCCACGGCCAATGTGTCCGGCGGTGCCGCCCTGCTCGCCGCCGCCCAGAAGGCCCTGGGCGAGCCGCTCAGCTCCGACCCGGCCGACTGGTACGGCGCGGTGGCCCGGTTCTCCGGCGCGGACGACACGGCGACCGCCGCGGCGTACGCGAACGACGTGTACGACGTGCTGCGCACCGGCGAGGCGCGCACCACGGACGAGGGGCAGCAGGTCGCACTGGCCGCGCAGCCGCGGCTGCGGGCGAACACCGCGCAGCTGCGGCGCACGGGTCTGCGCACGGTGTCCGCCGACGGGACGGAGTGCCCGGCGTCGGTGTCCTGCGAGTGGATCCCGGCGCCGTACGCGGAGTTCGGCGACAACGACTACGGCAACCACGATCTCGGTGACCGGCCGGCGTCGCAGAGCATCAAGTACATCGTCGTCCATGACACCGAGGGCACCTGGGACGGCGTCCTGAACCTGGTGCAGGACCCCACCTATGTGTCGTGGAACTACACCATCCGCTCCACGGACGGTCTGATCGCCCAGCACGTCAAGGCCAAGGACGTGGCCTGGCACGCGGGCAACTGGTACATCAACGCGAAGTCGGTCGGCATCGAGCACGAGGGCTTCCTGGCGGCGCCGGACGCCTGGTACACGGAGGCGATGTACCGGTCGTCGGCCCGGCTGGTGAGGTACCTCGCCAAGAAGTACGGCATCCCCATGGACCGGCAGCACATCCTCGGCCACGACAACGTGCCGGGCCCGACCACGTCGACGATCCCCGGCATGCACACCGACCCGGGCCCGTACTGGGACTGGCGGCACTACTTCGACCTGCTGGGCCGCCCCTTCAAGCGCACCGCGGGCAAGAAGGGCGGCCTGGTGACGATCCGGCCGGACTACGCGTCGAACCGGCCGGAGTACACGGACTGCACCACCAAGGGCGAGCCCTGCGCGGCCCACGGCTCCAGTGAGGTGCGGCTGTACTCCGACCACGACGAGAACTCGGCCCTGATCAAGGACATCGGGCTGGGCAGGACCCCGACCACCGGGGTGAACGATCTGTCCTCGCGGGTCTCCACCGGCCAGCAGTACGCGGTCGCCGACCGCTGGGGCGACTGGACGGCCATCTGGTACCTGGGCCAGAAGGCGTGGTTCAGGAACCCGCAGAAGGCGCCGACGGCGGTGAACGCCTCCGGCCTGGTGATCACGCCGAAGTACGGACTGACGAGTATCCCCGTGTACGGCCGTGCGTACCCGGAGAAGGAGGCCTATCCGACGGGAGTGCCCGCCCAGACGGTCGCACCGCTGCCGTACACCGTGCCGGCGAACCAGAAGTACGTGGTCGGTGACGAGGTGCCGGGCGAGTACTACTACGCGGTCACCTTCACCACCGACTCGCACAAGGTCGTGGTCGGCAAGGACCTGTACTACGAGATCCAGTACGGCCACCGGGTGGCGTTCGTCCGTGCGGCGGACGTCCGCGTCGAGGCCTCCTCGGCCCCCTAGCCGCCCGCCGTCAGCCCTGCTGGAAAAGCTCTGCCGGGAGCGGCTTCAGCAGGGCGTACAGGTCGTCGGTAATGGGGCGGTCCCAGGCGGCGATGGTGACCAGGACGCCGTCGCTGCGGTCGAACTGGACACAGGAGATCCGGCCCTCGGAGAGCTTCAGGCGCCGCACGATCAGGAGGTTGTCGCCCTGCAGCACCGGCATGTCCTCCGCATCGGTGACGGTCACCTCCTCGTCGTTCTCCAGCGCCAGCAGCAGCTGGGCCACCTCGAAGGGGATCTCGCCCTCGGCCACCTCGCGCGCCGGGGAGCCCTCGGGCAGATTGCCGATGATCATGGCGGGTCCGCGGCCGCCGAACAGGTCGTAGCGCAGGAAGACGCCCTGGCAGCTGCCGTCGGGGGCGGGCAGCAGACCCGCGCCCAGATTGCCGGGCCAGTCGCCCGGATCCATGGCCAGAACGTCGAAGTCGGGCCCGGCGGGAGTGGCGCTGCGGCGGCGGAGGAACGACATGCGGCCATGGTACGTGCATGGACGCGATCGGTGATGTGCGGGAGCCGTCTCAACGGGTGCCGGATCCCCTCCCCCGCCCCAGGGCCGGCGCCAGCCCCGAGGGGTCGGTGCCCAGCTTCCGGTAGACCGCCGACAGCAGGCATATGACGGTCTGCTCGTCCGTGTGGAGTTCCGCTGCGATCTCCGGCTCGGTGCGGCCGGCGACGGTGAGCGTGGCGGCCGTGCGCTCGTGTGTGGTGAGGGTGTCGGTCTCGGCGCTGTGCAGACGGCGGGGGCGCAGTCCGGCGGCGGCGAGCTCGTCGCGGGCCGTCTCGGCGAGGCCGTCGGCGCCGCACTGGGCCGCCGTGTCGAGGCCTCGGTAGAGATGGTCGGCGGCTTCCCTGGTGCGGCCGTTGCGGCGCAATTCGGTGCCCAGGGCGACCAGTGCGCAGGCGAGCTCGTAGGCGGCCGGGGAGCGGTCCAGATGGGTGACGGCCTCCTCCAGGTACTTGACCCGGGCGGAGCCCGAGGACACCTCCGCGGCCGTCCGCAGGGCCTGTCCGATGGCGGACGGGGCGCCGAACTGGCGGGCGCGGCCGACCGCCTCCAGCGCGGTGTCCAGGGCCCGTTCGGGGTCGTCGTGGCTCTGTGCGCGGGCGAGGTGCACCTGCCAGGGGCACCAGGCCGGATTGCGGATGCCCCGGGGGTCGAGGCGGCGTCCGGCGGCCGTGAGCGCGGCGGCCGCTTCCTTGGGCAGGCCGCGGGCCAGGAGCAGTTCGCCGTGCACGGTCTGGGCGTCGGGGAAGACGACGGCGGCCGGGAAGGGTTCCCCGAAGCAGAAGGCGTCGGCGGTCTGGGCGGCCTCCGCGACCCGGCCCCGGGCCAGCAGGACCTCGATCAGGATGCCCATGGCGTACCAGTGGGCGGGGGTGCCGGGCCCGACGCGTTCGGCGAGCCTGAGGCCCGCGCGGACGAAGTCCTCGGCCTCGGCGAGCCGCCCGCGGCGATAGCGGACGTAGGCCAGCAGGGTGTAGGCGAAGGAGAGGTGGGCGCCGCGCCAGCCCTGGTGTTCGTAGTCGGCGATCCCGGCGGCGAAGAGCTCCTCCGTGCGGCCGGGCCGGTCGGCGTACATGAAGGCCAGGGCCACCAGGACCGGGACCTCGAATCCGCGGTCGGGCTCGGCCCAGCGCAGGCCGCCCGAGAGGGCGCGTTCGGCGTGGCGGATGGCGACGGGGGCGGGTTCGCCGCGCAGGATCGCGTCCCAGGTGCGCAGTCCGATGACGTAGCGCTCGGTGAGGTCGCGGCCCTTGAGCCGGTCGGCGAGCCGGGCGAGGCGGCGGGAGCGGGCCGGATGGTCGGGCTCGTCGGCGCGGAAGGCGTCCCACATGAACTGCTCGGCCGCCATGCGCAGCCTGACCCGGGCGTCGCCGGTCAGCCGTATCTCCCGGGCGAGGGTGTCGGAGGCCTCGGCGAGGTGGTCGCTGTGGGCGAGGACCTGGGAGAGGCGGTAGACGATGTTGTGCCGCAGCTCGGGGTCGGCGATGGGCTCGTCGAGGGCGGCGCGCAGATGGTTGACGGTGGTCGCCGGTTCGGTGAGCAGGGAGGCGGAGCCCAGCTCGTACAGGACGGCGGCCCGGTCGGCCGGGAGCGGGGGTTCGCGCAGCGCTCGGGCGAGGTAGCCGCGGGCGGCGTCGGGGGCGCCGGCCCTGAGGGTCTCGCCGGCGGCGGCGCGCAGTTGCTGCACGACCCAGGTGTCGCCGTCGGGGTGGGTCTCCAGGAGGTGACGGCCGGCGGCGGACGGCCCCTGTCCGTCGTTGATCACGCACCAGGCGGCCTGTCCGTGCAGGGCGACCCGGACGCCGGTCGGGATGGCCCGGTAGACGGCGGTGGCGATCAGCGGGTGGACGAACTCCAGGGTGCCCTCGGCGGTCACGTCGCCGGTGAGGATGCGGGCGCCGCGCAGCGCGTCCGCGGCGTCGGCGGCCTCCTCGGGGCCGAGTCCGGCGACGGCGGCGGCGAGCGCCGGATGGATCTCGGTGCCCAGGACGGCGCAGGCCCAGGCGAAGCGGACGGTGGAGGTGCCGAGGCGTTCGAGCCGGGTGATCAGACCGCTGCCCTTGACGGCGGCGGCGAGGTCGCGCAGCAGGGGTGCCCCGGCCTCGGTCGGGGTGAGGCCGCGGTCGCTCACCTTGGCGGTCAGCTCGACGGTCTCGAACGGGTTGCCCGCGGTGACGGCCCAGCACTCGCGGCAGAACGCGTCGTCGGCGTGCGCGCCGAGGGTCTCCCGCACCAGTCGGGTCACGGCGGCCACGCTGAGCGGCTCCAGGCCGAGCGGGCGTCCGCCCGCGCGTCCGGGCAGTCGGCGGAACGACTCGGCGTGGTCGGGCAGTTCGTCGGGCCGGTAGGCGACGACGACCAGCATCGGGAGTTCCTCGGCCCGGGGTGCGAACGCGGCCAGCCAGCGCAGGGATTCGGGGTCGGCCCAGTGCGCGTCGTCGAGGACCAGGACCATCGGGGCGCGGCGCACGGCGAGGTGGGTGAGCACCCAGTCGAGGCCGTCGCCCAGGCCCTGCGGATCGGGCGGGGCGCCCTCGGTGGGGGCGCACAGGCCGAGGGCGGGGCCGACGATGTCGTACCAACTGCCCAGTGACGAGCGCAGTTCGGCCTCCGGCACGCCCGCGAGCTGCGGTTGCAGGAGCTGGCGGGCCACGTGGAAGGCGACGCGCTGTTCCTGGTCGCCGCCGCGGGCGGACAGCACCGTGCAGCCCTGTGCGGTGGCGCGGCGGCGGACCTCGGCGAGGAGGGTGGTCTTGCCGATTCCGGCGCGGCCCGCGAAGGCCAGCAACGCGCCGCGCGGCGGCGCGGGCTGTTCGGCGCCGTCCGCGCGCAGACCGGTGAGCTCGCCCAACGCCTCGTCGATCGCGGCGAGTTCGCTTTCCCGTTCGAGGAGCGTTCGCCTGTTCCGAACGATCCGTTGTTCCATCACTACCCCCCGCCACAGTCGCACCCGCGCGGAGAGCGGGCACGCAGCGTGGCTGTCAGGCACCCCAGCGTACGCCTCGCCGGGACCGCGTGAGCATGATCGGCGGGTACTGCTCGAAACAGGTCCGCGCGGGCTTCCGGTCCCCCCGTACGGAGCGGTCGCGGCTCACTCCTCGGGGGGTGCGGGAGGTACCACCGCGATCGGGCTCGCCGCGTGCAGCAGGACCGCCTGGGTGACGGAGCCCATCATGCGGGCCGGCGCGAGGAGGCGTCGGCGGTGGCGCCCGACGACGACCAGCACGGCGTCCCCGGAGGCGGCCACGAGGTGGCCGGCCGCGTCGCCGGGCAGCGCGTGGACGTCGCAGCGGACGTCCGGGCGCGCCTTGCGGTGCGGGGCGAGGAAGCCCTCGGCCAGGATCCGTGTCTCGTGCTCGACGGCGCTCCGGTCGACGGCGGGCGGGAGCAGTTCACCGGGGGCCGCCAGGCTCGTCACCGGCCACGGGTAGGCGGCGATCACCCGGAGGCGGGCGCCGAGCAGGGCGGCCTCGGTGAAGGCGAAGGCCAGGGCGGCCTCGTCGGGGCTGTCCACGTGCAGGCCGACGACCACCCGGGGGCCGGGCTCGGCCGGCAGTCCCTCGTGAACCTCGCGGCCGGGCCGCGGCACCACGACGACGGGGCACTCGGCGTCCCGGGCGGCGGCAAGGCTGTTGGAGCCGAGCAGCAGGCTGGCGAAGCCGCCGCGCCCCCGGGAGCCCAGCACCAACAGCTGTGCGGTGGCGCTGAGTTCGGGCAGGACGACGGCGGGCGCCCCCACCGGGGCGGTGTACTCCACGTCGAGGCCCTCGCCGCGGCCCGCCAGATGGTCGCGCGCCTGGTCGAGGACGGAGTCGTCGTCCGGTCCGGGCGGCCCCACGACCAGAACGTCGGGCTGGGCCCAGGCGGCGTACTGCCACGCGTGCGCCACCCGCAGCGGGGCGGAGCGTCTGCGGGCGGCCGCGAGGGCCCAGTCCAGGGCACGCAGGCTGTCGTCCGAACCGTCGACCGCGGCGACGACCGGCGCAGTGTTCATCGTTCCTCACCTCCGGAAGGCGACCTCCCCTGTCCGGGGCCAGCCTCGCCGAGGCAGCCGCCCCGGAGGGGCACTACAGGTCGCGTGTCCGGAAAACGGGAACGGAACACCCACCGGTCGGCTCGTCGGCGCCGCTCGCGGCGCCCCGGGCTCAGGTCAGGTCGAACTCCCCTTCCCTCGCCCCGGACACGAAAGCGCCCCACTCCGCGGGTGTGAAGATCAGGGAAGGGCTCTGGGGCCGGCCGCTGTTGCGCATCGCGATGAATCCCTCGACGAAGGCGATCTGGACATCCCCAAGGCCTCGGCTGCTGGACTGCCACTCGGCCCCGCTCAGGTCCAGCTCCGGCTTGTCCCAGCCCACGAGCGGCTGCTGCTGGATGGTGCTCTCGGCCACGTCCGTGCTCCTCCCGATTCGTCGTCCGCGGTCAGCCTAGCGATCGACTCCGACCGCCGACAGGCCACATGAGGAGGACCTTTCAGGTGTCGGGCGCGTCGGATCCCACGAGCCACATCGAGAAGAACTGGGAGCCGCCGCCGTACGCGTGCCCGAGCACTCTGCGGACCCCGTCCACCTGGTGCTCTCCCGCCTGTCCACGGACCTGGAGCGCCGCCTCGGCGAAGCGGATCATGCCCGAGGCGCCGATCGGGTTGGTGGACAGCACACCGCCGGACATGTTGACGGGCAGGTCCCCGTCGAGCTCCGTCACCCCGGACTCGGTGAGCTTCCAGCCCTCGCCCTCCTCGGCGAAGCCGAGGTTCTCCAGCCACATGGGCTCGTACCAGGAGAAGGGCACGTACATCTCGACGGCGTCGATGTCCCGGCGCGGGTCGGCGATCCCGGCCTGCCGGTAGACGTCGGCGGCGCAGTCCTTGCCGGCCTGCGGCGAGACGAAGTCCTTCCCGGCGAACAGCGTGGGCTCGCTGCGCATCGCGCCGCCCAGCATCCAGGCGGGCGGCCGGGGCGCGCGGGCGGCCCCGGCCCGGTCGGTCAGGACCATGGCGCAGGCGCCGTCCGAGGACGGGCAGGTCTCCGAGTAGCGGATGGGGTCCCACAACATGGGGGACGCCTGGACCTTCTCCAGGGTGATGTCGTGCTCGTGGAGATGGGCGTAGGGGTTCTTCAGGGCGTTGCGCCGGTCCTTGTAGGCGACCAGCGAGCCGATCGTGTCGGGGGCGCCGCTGCGCCGCATGTACGCGCGCACATGGGGCGCGAAGAAGCCGCCCGCGCCCGCGAGCAGCGGCTGCTGGAAGGGGACCGGCAGGGACAGGCCCCACATGGCGTTGGATTCGGATTGCTTTTCGAAGGCGAGGGTGAGGACCGTACCGTGGACGCGTGCCGCGACGAGGCCCGCGGCGACCAGCGCGGTGGACCCGCCGACCGAGCCGGCCGTGTGCACCCGCAGCATGGGCTTGCCGACCGCGCCGAGCGCGTCGGCCAGGTACAGCTCCGGCATCATGACGCCCTCGAAGAAGTCGGGCGCCTTGCCGATGACGACGGCGTCGATGTCGGACCAGGTCAGCTCGGCGTCGTCCAGGGCCCGCCGGGCGGCCTCGCGGACGAGTCCGGCGATGGACACGTCCCGGCGGGCCGCCACGTGCTTGGTCTGGCCGATCCCTGTGACGGCCACGGGCTCCTTGCTCATCGTGGATCCCCTTCGAGTACGGCGACCAGGTTCTGCTGCAGACAGGGGCCGGACGTGGCGTGGGCGAGCGCCCGGTCGGACTCGCCACGGTGGATCCGGGCGGCCGCCTCGCCGATCCGGACGAGACCTGCGGCCATGACCGGGTTCGCGGCCAGGGCGCCGCCGGACGGGTTGACGCACACGCCGTCGTCGAGCCGCAGCGCCTTGCGCAGGACGACCTCCTGGGAGGCGAACGGCGCGTGCAGCTCGGCGGTGTCGACGGGCCGTTCGAAGGCACCCGCGCGCTCCGCGGCCAGACGCGTGGAGGGTGAGTCGGTCAGGTCGCGCACGCCCAGTGCGTGCGCCTCGATGCGGTGGTCGAGGCCCCGGATCCAGGCGGGCCGCGCGCACAGGTCCCGGGCCCGCTCGCCGGCCGCGAGGATCACGGCGGCGGCGCCGTCACCGATGGGCGGACAGTCGCCGGTACGCAGGGGCCGTACCAGGTAGTCGCCCCGGGGCACCGGGCCACGCAGCTGCGCATGGGGGTTGTCCGCGGCGGCCGCCCGGCCGCGTGCCCCGACGGCGGCGAGCGCGGGCTCGTCGGTGTCCCCCGCGTCGATGAGCGCCTGCGCCTGGAGCGCGGCCAGCGCCACGGAGTCCGGCCACAGCGGGGCGACGTAGTACGGGTCGAGCTGCCGGGAGAGCACGTCACGGACCGAGCCGGGCGAGGACTTGCCGTACGCGTACACGAGAGCGGTGTCCGCGTCCCCGGTGAGCAGCTTGGTCCACGCCTCGTACAGCGCCCACGCGCCGTCCATCTCCACGTGCGACTCGGAGATGGGCGGCCAGGCCCCCACACCGTCGAGGGCGAGGGTGAAGGAGAAGGCCCGGCCGGCCAGATAGTCGCTGGAGCCGGAGCAGGTGAAGCCGATGTCGGCGGTCTTCAGGCCGGTTTCGCCGAGGACCTCGTGCAGCACCGGCATGAGCATCTCCACCTCGGAGAGCTCCTCGCTGGTGCGCCGGTGCCCGGTCTGCGCGAAGGCCACGACGGCGATGTCCCGCGTCAGGGCGGCTCCTTGCGTCACAGCAGCTCCTTGTAGGCGTCGTAGTCCGCGTCGGGTTCGCCGGTGGGCCGGTAGTGGTCGGGATGGCGGGCCCCGTCCGTCCACACCGGCTCGACGCGCAGACCCATCCGCACCTGGTCGTACGGAATGCCGCCGATACGGCCGTGCAGCGCGAGGCCGGCGCCGTCGAGGGCGATGTGCGCGTAGACGTAGGGCACCTCGATGTCGAGGTTCCGCGCCTTGATGTTGACGATGCAGAAGGTGGTGACCGTGCCGCGGGGACCCACTTCCACCTGTTCGGCTGTGGCGACACCACATGTGGGGCACGCACCTCTGGGCGGGACGTACACCTTGCGGCAGGACGGACAGCGCTCGCCCACGGTCCGCCGTCCGGACAGGGCGGCGATGTAGGCGGACTGTGCGCGGCCGGGCGAGTAGGTGTAGTCGAGGCGGGCGGGGGCGACGATCCCGGTGACGGGGTCCTCGAACTCGCCGCTGTGCGCCTCGGCTTCGGCGCTCTCGCACGCCTCGGTCACCTGTCCCGCATCACCCTCGTACGGCTCGAAGCAGGCGATGTCCGTGATGGCGCCGGAGCGCTCCTCGGCCCAGCGCACGCGCACCCGCATGCCGGTGTGCACGGAGTCGGGGCCGGGCACGTCCAGGACGTGCAGGAGGGCGGTGTCGGCGCCGTCGAGCCGGACCAGGACCCAGGCGAAGGGGGTGCCGAGGGGCTGGCCGCGGCGCGGTTCGTGGTTCCAGGCCCAGGTGGTGACGGTGCCCGTCGGGGCGACCTCGACGAGGTCGCGTATCTCCTCCGCGGTGATGGGGTCGTACTCCACGGGCGGCACGAGGACGTGGCCGTCGCCTGTCCTCACGCCGAGGACGACGCGCTCGCGCAGGCCGGTGAGGAAGGCGCTCTGGACCGGGCCGAGGGAACGGGTGAAGGGGAACTCCACGACCAGGGGGGCGCTCAGGACTTCGGGCATCGAAGGCTCTCTCCTTCGCGGGTCAGGCACGCTTGTAGACGGGGGATCGCTTCTCCGCGAAGGCACGGGCGCCCTCCTTGGCGTCCGCGGTGTCGAAGACCGGCCAGCCACGCCCCAGTTCGGCGGCGAGCCCCTCGGTCTCGGTCAACTCCGCGGTCTCGTACACCGAGGCCTTGACGGCCTCGACGGCCAGCGGGCCACAGGCGTTGACCTGTTCGGCGATCTCCAGGGCCCGGTCGAGCGCGGTGCCGTCGGGGACGACATGGCCGATCAGCCCGATGTCCGCCGCCTCGCGGGCGCTGTAGGGCCTTCCGGTGAGCAGCATCTCCAGTGCGTGGGTGCGCGGGATCTGCCGTTGCAGCCGGACGGTCGAGCCGCCGATCGGAAAGAGCCCGCGCCTGACCTCGAACAGGCCGAAGGTCGCGGACTCGCCCGCGACCCGGATGTCGGTGCCCTGCAGGATCTCCGTCCCGCCCGCGACGCAGTACCCCTCGACGGCGGCGATCACGGGTTTGCGCGGGCGATGGTGGCGCAGCATCGCCTTCCAGTGCAGGTCGGGATCGGCCTTGAGCCGGTCGCGGTAGTGCTCCCCCGCCATGCCCCGGCCGGCCAGTGCCTTGAGGTCCATCCCGGCGCAGAAGGCGCCCCCCGCGCCGGTGAGCACGATCGAGCGGACCGTGTCGTCCTCGTCGGCCTCCAGCCAGCCGTCGTACAGGCCGACGAGCATGGGCAACGAGAGCGCGTTCTTGGCGTCGGGCCTGTTGAGCGTGAGCACCAGTGTGGCGCCCTCGCGCCGCACGGTGAGGTGTTCCGTCCCACCCATCGACCGTCTCCCCTCTGAAAGAACGAGAACAGGTTGCAGTAGGCGCGTGGGCACTTCAAGGGTTTTCTGACAGACAGTCAGATTTCTTGGCACGGACCCTTCCCAGTTGCCGCGCCCTTTGCTCTGATGACCGGCGAACCGTCGGATGCCAGGCACGCCCGCGCGCTGCAACAGGGTCAGGAGGAGCGGTGGAGTACAACCTTGCCGACCTGTTCGAGTCGGTCGTCGACGTGGTCCCGGACCGCGAGGCGCTCGTGTACATCGACCACCCCGGCACGGGCGCCGAGCGCCGGCTCACCTACGCGGAGCTGGACACCGCCGCCAACCGCATCGGCCACCATCTGATCGACAGCGGGATACGCCCCGGCGAGCACCTCGGCCTCCACCTCTACAACGGGATCGAGTACCTGCAGACGGTGCTCGCCTGCCTGAAGGCGCGGATCGTCCCGGTCAACGTCAACTACCGCTATGTGGAAGAGGAGCTGGTGTACCTCTACCGCGACGCGGACCTGGCGGCCCTGGTCTTCGACGCCGAGTTCACCGACCGGGTGGCGGCGGCGCTGCCGCGGGCGGAGAAGCTGCGGCACGTGGTGCGGGTGGGGAGCCCGGCGCCGGGGGCTCGCGAGGTGCCGGCCGTGGCGTTCACACAGGCCGAGGCGGCGGGGTCGCCCGAGCGCGGCTTCCCCGCGCGCTCGGCGGACGACCAGTTCATCATCTACACGGGCGGCACGACCGGGATGCCCAAGGGCGTGATGTGGCGCCAGGAGGACCTGTTCTTCGCGGGGCTGGGCGGCGGGGCGCCGACCGGTGAGCCGGTGAAGAAGCCGGAGGAGCTGGCCGAGCGGGTCGCGGCCGGCGGTTCGGGGATCACCTTCTTCCCCACTCCCCCGCTGATGCACGGCACCTCCACCCTCACCGCGTTCATCGGCTTCCACTTCGGGCAACGGATCGTGCTCCACCGCAAGTTCGTGCCGGAGGAGGTGCTGCGGACCGTCGAGCGGGAGAAGGTCACCAGCATGTCGCTGGTGGGCGACGCGATGCTGCGGCCGCTGATCGACGCCCTGAGCGGGCCCATGAAGGGCACCGACTGCTCCTCCATGTTCAGCGTGTCCTCGTCGGGCGCGATCATGTCGGAGACGGTGCGCAGGCAGTTCCGGGAGCTGGTCCCGAACGCCCTGCTGCTGAACAACTTCGGCTCCTCCGAGTCCGGCTTCAACGGCACGGCCACGGACGACTCCGGTCCCGAGCGCGGCTTCCGCATCCGCGTCAACTCCCGTACGCAGGTGGTGGACCCGGCCACGTACGAGCCGGTCGCGGTGGGCGAGGTCGGCCGGGTCGCCCAGTGCGGTCACGTACCGCTCGGCTACTACAACGACCCCCGGAAAACCGCGGAGACCTTCTTCGAGAAGGACGGCCGGCGCTGGGTGCTGCTGGGCGACATGGCGACCGTCGACGCAGAGGGCGTCGTCACCGTGCTGGGCCGTGGCTCCCAGTGCATCAACACCGGCGGCGAGAAGGTGTACCCGGAGGAGGTCGAGCAGGCGCTCAAGTCCCATCCGGACGTGTACGACGCGCTCGTGGCCGGGGTGCCGGACACCAGGTGGGGCAATCATGTGGCGGCGGTGGTGCAACTGCGCAAGGGCGCGGACCGGCTGTCCCTGACCGACCTCCAGAATCACTGCCGTGCGCAGCTGGCCGGTTACAAGATCCCGCGCCAGCTCGTGATCACCGAGTCCATCCAGCGGTCGCCGAGCGGCAAGGCGGACTACCGGTGGGCGCGGGAGGTGGCGGTGGCCGCGGACCGGTAGGGCGGCGTACGGCGGGCCTGAGCAGCGTACTCTGTGCGGGCGGTCGACCCGGTGTTGAACAAACGGTGACGGTCGGCCGTACGGGTGATGACGGGCCCGGCATCCCGAGCCTGGTCCACCGCACGAGCACCGGGCCACGCACGGAAGGACCTTCGGGTGTCGCACCTCACGCCTCCTCGTCAACTGCCGGACGCCGATACGGAATCGGAGCCGGACGCGGACACGGGCACGGACGCCAAGGGGAGCGACACACCGGACACCGGGGGCACCCCGGAGGCCGAGCCCGCCTCGCAGGACTCAGCAGGCCCGGAGGACTCGACAACCCCGCAGAGCGACCCCGTATCCCCCGGCTGGTTCGGCTGGCGCCGCAAGTACCCGCGGGTCGCGCGCGGCGTGTACATGGGGACCACGGTGCTCGCCGCCGCCCTCGTGCTCGGCGCGCTGCTGCTGCCGAACCAGCTCGACCGGCTCACGGTCTCCGCGTTCCTGCGCATCCCCGCGGAAGGAATCCTCCTCGCCGGCCTGCTGCTCGCGCTGCCGCCGCGGCCGAGGCGGATCACGGCGGTGGCCGCGGGCGTGCTGCTGGGCCTGCTCACCATCCTGAAGTGCATCGACATGGGCTTCTACGAGGTATTGGTGCGCCCCTTCGACCTGGTCCTCGACTGGATCCTGCTCGACGCCGCCGCGGAGTGGATGAGGGAGTCCTTCGGCCGCACCGGCGAACTGTTCGCCATCGCCGCGGTGCTCGTCCTCGTCGTCGCCGTCCTCGTCCTCACGACGCTCGCGATGGTGCGCCTGTCGAACCTGATGGTCCGACACCGCCCGGTGGCCGCCCGCACCACACTGATCCTCGGCACCGCATGGATCACCTGCGTCACCGTCGGCCTGCAGTTCGGCGACACTCCGGTCGCAGCCAAGATCGACGCCGAGCTGATCGACAACCGCGTCCAGCAGGTGCAGGCGGGTCTCCAGGACGCCCGTGTCTTCCAGCGGCAGGCAGCCGTCGACGCCTTCGCGAAGACACCGCCCGACCAGCTGCTCACCGGACTGCGCGGCAAGGATGTGCTGTTCACCTTCATCGAGAGCTATGGCCGTACGGCGATCGACGACCCGGCGATGGCCCCGCGCATCGACGAGGTCCTCAAGGAGGGCACCGCCGGCCTCAAGGCGGCCGGGTTCGAGTCGCGCAGCGGCTGGCTCAGGTCGCCGGTGACGGGAGCCGGCAGCTGGCTCGCCCACTCCACGTTCCTGTCCGGCCTGTGGATCAAGAACCAGCAGCGCTACCGGAACCTGACGTCCAGCGACCGCATGACCCTCACCCGCTACTTCCGCAAGACGGGTGCCTGGAACACGGTCGGCATCGTGCCCGGAGTGCGCCGGGCCTGGCCCGAGGGGAAGTTCTTCGGCCTCGACCACATCTACGACTCCGAGCACCTCGGCTACCACGGCCCGTACTTCAGCTGGACCCCGGTGCCCGATCAGTTCAGCCTGGAGGCGTTCCAGCGGCTGGAGTTCGGCAAGAAGGACCGGGGCCCGCTGATGGCGGAGATCATCCTCGCCTCCAGCCACAACCCCTGGGCGCCCGTCGCCCACATGATCGACTGGAACGACCTCGGCGACGGCTCGGTCTTCGAGCAGATCAAGAAGGAGGGCAAGGACCCCAAGGAGGTCTGGAAGAACGCGGAGAGCGTGCGCACCGAGTACCGGGGCGCCATCGAGTACTCGCTGCGCAGCCTGACCGAGTTCATGGAGCGGTACGGCGACAAGAACACGGTCCTGGTCTTCCTCGGCGACCACCAGCCCGTGCCCACCGTCACCGCCGGCAGCACCAGCCGCGAGGTGCCGGTCACGATCGTCGCCCATGACCCGAAGGTCCTGGACCGGATCTCCGACTGGGGCTGGACCGAGGGGCTCAAGCCGGCGAAGGACGCGCCCATCTGGGCGATGAACAAGTTCCGCGACCGCTTCATGACGGCGTACGGCCCGAACGCCGGCTGATCCCCCTCACCGGCTCAGGAAGGCGACGGCTCACCGGTCCAGGAACGACCATTCACCGGTCCAGAAAGGCGACGACCCGGCGTACGAACCACTCCGGGTCGTCCAGCCACGGGTGGTGCCCGGCGCCGGGCTGGACGGTGAGCTCGGCGTTCGGAAAGGCCTCGGCGGTGCGGCGGGCGAGGTCGGGGCGGGGGCCGCCGTCGAGTTCGCCCGCGTGCACGAGGACCGGGGCGGTCAGGGCGGTGAGTGCGGCGCGGGTCGCGTCCGGGTCGAAGGCGCCGTCGGCGAAGTAGCGGCCCTCCGCCTCCTCGTTGGTCTGTTCCTCGGTCGCCGCGTCGAGGGCACGGGCGGCATCGTCCCAGCGGCCGAAGTAGAAGGGGGCGAGCGCCGGGTCGAAGTCGGCCTGCCCCGTCAGCCAGGCCTCCAGCGCCGGGAACCCCTTCTCGAACCACGGCTCGTGCGCGCGCAGCCGGGCCGCCGCCAGCCGGTCGTCGACGGTGGTCCGCATACCGAGGGCCGACGGATTGGGAGTGATCAGCGCGAGCCGCCGCACCCGTGCCGGATACCGTGCCGCGTACAGGATCGCCAGGCTCCCGGCCGCCGAGTGCGCGAGCAGATCCATCCGCTCCAGCCCCATGTGGGCGCGCAATGCCTCCACGTCGTCGACCATGTGGTCGCAGCGGTACGTCGCCGGATCCGCCGGGACCGCGGAGTCGCCGGTCCCCCGCAGGTCGAGCAGGATCAGTCGGCGGTGGGCGGTGAGTCCCCCCAGGTCTCCCAGGTAGACGGAGGCCCGCATCGGTCCCCCGGGCAGGACGACGAGGGGTTCGCCCTCGCCGCGCAGGTGGTGGGCGAGCTCGGTCCCGTCGGGTGCGGTGAAGGTCGGCATGCCGTCGATCATCGGGGTGGACCGGGACCGGTCGCAACGGAGTTCCCTCGGAGCCCGACCGGGCGGAAAATCCTGGTGGAGCTCTTGCCCCGGCTTCGGCGGCCTGGATTACTGATCCCGGGTGGGGCGACCGAATGATCGGTCGCCCGGATCGATGTGCTCGGCGAGGGAGAGGTGCCCCATGGCTGATGGTGCGACGGAGCTGCTCGACGCGGGGGAACGGCTCGACGCGGAGGCACTCGCGGCACTGCAGCTGGAGCGGATGCGCGCCTCCCTGCGGCACGCCTACGAGCACGTGCCCTTCTACCGGGAGTCCTTCGACAAGGCCGGAGTCCGGCCGGAGGACTGCCGATCCCTGGCCGACCTGGCCCGCTTCCCCTTCACCACCAAGGCCGACCTGCGGGAGAACTATCCGTACGGGATGTTCGCCGTGCCCCGCGACCGTATTCGCCGGATCCACGCGTCGAGCGGCACCACGGGACGCCCCACGGTGGTCGGCTATACGGAGAACGACCTTTCCATGTGGGCGGACATGGTGGCGCGCTCGATCCGGGCGGCGGGCGGCCGCCCCGGCGACACGGTGCATGTGGCCTACGGCTATGGGTTGTTCACGGGCGGTCTGGGCGCCCACTACGGTGCCGAGCGACTGGGCTGTACGGTCGTCCCCGCGTCCGGTGGTATGACGGCCCGCCAGGTCCAGCTGATCCAGGACCTCCGGCCCGGAATCATCATGGTCACCCCGTCGTACATGCTCACCCTGCTCGACGAGTTCGAACGGCAGGGCGTCGACCCGCGCGGGACCTCGCTGCGGGTCGGCGTGTTCGGTGCCGAGCCGTGGACGGAGGAGATGCGGCGCGAGATCGAGGAGCGGTTCGCGATCGACGCCGTCGACCTCTACGGGCTCTCCGAGGTGATCGGGCCGGGTGTCGCCCAGGAGTGCGTGGAGACCAAGGACGGACTGCACATCTGGGAGGACCACTTCTTCCCGGAGGTCGTGGACCCGATCACGGGCGAGGTGCTCCCGGACGGCGAGGAGGGCGAGCTGGTCTTCACCTCGCTCACCAAGGAGGCCATGCCGGTGGTCCGTTACCGGACCCGCGATCTGACCCGGCTGCTGCCGGGCACGGCGCGGGTGTTCCGGCGCATGCAGAAGGTGACCGGGCGCAGCGACGACATGGTGATCGTGCGCGGGGTCAACCTGTTCCCGACCCAGATCGAGGAGATCGTGCTGCGCACACCGGGCGTCGCGCCGCACTTCCAGCTGCGCCTCACCCGGGAGGGCCGCCTCGACGCGCTCACGGTACGGGCCGAGGCGCGTCCCGGCGCCACACCCGAGGCGCGCAAGGAGGCCGCGCGGGTCGTCGCCGCGGCCGTGAAGGACGGGATCGGCGTGTCCGTGGGCGTCGAGATCGTCGAACCGGAGTCGCTGGAGCGCTCGGTGGGCAAGATCCGCCGGATCGTGGACCTGCGTCCGCGGTAGGTGCCGTCGCGGGTCGGCGGTCAGCCGCCGAAGCGGTCGCGCAGCTCGCGCTTCAGGATCTTCCCGCTCGCGTTGCGCGGCAACGCGTCCACGAACAGGACCCGTTTGGGCGCCTTGAAGGATGCGAGCCGCTCGCGTGCGTGGGCGATCAGCTCGGTCTCGGTGACCTCGCCGCGCGGCACGACGACCGCCGTGACGGCCTCGATCCACCGCTCGTCGGGGAGGCCGATCACGGCGGCCTCGGCGACTGCTTCGTGGGTGTACAGGGCGTCCTCGACCTGCCGTGAAGCGATCAGCACACCACCGGAGTTGATGACGTCCTTCACCCGGTCGACGATCGTGAAGTAGCCGTGCGCGTCCCGCACCGCGAGGTCGCCGGAGTGGAACCAGCCGTCGCGGAAGGCGGCCGCGGTCTCCTCGGGCTTGTCCCAGTAGCCCTCGCACAACTGCGGTGAGCGGTAGACGATTTCACCGGGCGTGCCGTCGGGCACCTCCTCGCCGTCCTCGTCCACCACCCGCGCGTCCACGAACAGCACGGTGCGGCCGCAGGAGTCCAGCCTGCCCTTGTGCTCGTCGGGCGCGAGCACCGTGGCCAGGGGGCCGATCTCGCTCTGGCCGAAGCAGTTGTAGAACGCGAGCGCGGGCAGCCGTTCGCGCAGCCGCTCCAGCACGGGCACCGGCATGATCGACGCCCCGTAGTAGGCCTTGCGCAGACCGCTCAGGTCCCGGGTCGCGAAGTCGGGCCGGTTCGACAGCGCGATCCACACGGTGGGCGGCGCGAACAGGCTGTCCACGCGCCCGTCCTCGATCAGGTCGAAGAGCGTGTCCCCGTCCGGTGCGTCGAGGATGATGTTGGTCGCGCCGATCGCCAGGCAGGGCAGCAGGAACACATGCATCTGGGCCGAGTGGTACAGCGGCAGCGCGTGCACGGGCCGGTCGCCGGCGCTCAGGTCGAGGGCGGTGATGGCGCTCAGGTACTCGTGCACCAGGGACCGGTGGGTCATCATCGCGCCCTTGGGGAGCGCGGTGGTGCCCGAGGTGTACAGCAGCTGCACGAGGTCCTCGGTGCGCGGTTCGGGACCGTCGTACGGCTGTGCCGTCGCGAGTCCCGCGAGGAGCGAGTCGTCGGCGTCCCGCAACGGCAACACCCATACGTCCTCGGGCAGTCGGCCGGCGAGGTCGGGGTCGGCCAGCACGAGCGTGCTGCCCGACTGGCCGACGATGTACGCGAGGTCGTCGCCGGTCAGGTTCTGGTTCACCGGCACGTGCACGAGGCCCGCCCGGGCGCAGGCGAGGAAGGCGATGAGGTAGGCGTCGGAGTTGTGGCCGTAGGCGCCGACCCGGTCGCCGGGGGCGAGGCCCTGGGCGAGGAGCACACCCGCCGCGCGGGAGACGGCGTCGTCCAGTTCCTCGTACGTCCATCTGCGCTCGCGGTACTCCACCGCGATACGCGCGGGGGTGCGCCGGGCGCTGCGCCGCAGCACCCCGTCAACCGTGCTGCCCTGTCCCTGCGTCATGGCACATGATCCTCTGTCCCCCGCTCGAGGAGGTCAAGAACCCGGGAGCCCGGACACATACCCGTTGGTACGCTCAACCGCTCCTTCCCTCAATGACGTTGGGAGGCACGATGCGCATCCGCTTGAAACGGCTCGCCGTCACGGCCGCCGCCCTGCTCACCGCGACCGCCGCCCTGCCGGCGGCGGCCGCGCAGCCGGTGCAGCGACAGGAACACCCGTCGCACGGCGGCCTGTCCGCCGTCATCCGCTACACCGAGTACGGCATCCCGCACATCCTCGCGAAGAACTACGCCGGCCTGGGCTTCGGCACCGGCTGGGCGCAGGCCGCCGACCAGGTGTGCACGCTGGCGGACGGTTTCGTGACCCTGCGCGGGGAACGCTCCCGGTACTTCGGACCGGACGCGGCCACCGATCTCTCCCTCTCCTCGGCCACGACGAACCTCGCCAGTGACCTCTACTTCCGCGGGGTGCGGGACGCCGGGACGGTACCCAGGCTGTTCGCCGAGCCGGCGCCGCTCGGCCCGACCGGCGAGGTGAAGGACCTGATGCGCGGCTTCGCGGCGGGCTACAACGCCTGGCTGAAGAAGCACCGGATCAGCGATCCGGCGTGCAAGGGCGCCGCATGGGTCAGACCGGTCACCACGCTCGACGTGGCCACCCGCAGCTACGCCCTCGCCGTCCTCGGCGGCCGGGGACGCGCCGTGGACGGGATCACCGCCGCACAGCCACCGGCCGGCACGACGCCCACGACCGGCGCCCCGGACGCGGCCGCCACCGCCCGGGCCGCCCGTGCGCTGCTGTCCGCCGACAACGCCGACATGGGCTCGAACGCGGTCGTCTTCGACGGAGCCACCACGGCGAACGGCCGTGGGCTGCTCCTGGGCAACCCGCACTACCCGTGGCAGGGCGGACGCCGCTTCTGGCAGTCGCAGCAGACGATCCCCGGAAAGCTGAACGTCATGGGCGGCTCGCTGCTCGGCTCGGCCACGATCTCCATCGGGCACAACTCCCATGTGGCCTGGAGCCATACCGTCTCCACGGGCGTCCCGCTCGATCTGGAGCAGCTCACCCTGGATCCGTCCGACCCGACGGTCTATCACGTCGACGGCACCCGGGAGCACATGACCCGGCGGACCGTCACGGTCCCGGTCGCGGGCGGAGCGCCGGTGACCCGGACCCAGTGGTGGACGCGGTACGGCCCGGTGGTCACCTCGCTCGGCCCCACGGTGCCCCTGCCCTGGACGTCCACGACGGCGTACGCGCTGAACGACCCGAACGCCGAGAATCTGCGTTTCCCCGACACGGGGCTCGGCTTCAGCAAGGCCCGCAGCACGGCCGACGTCCTCGCGGCGGTCGAGCGGACGCAGGGCCTGCCCTGGGTGAACACGTTCGCCGCCGACTTTGCGGGGCACACGCTGTTCACCCAGGCGCAGGTGCTCCCGCGCATCACCGACGAGCTGGCGCGGCGCTGTTCCACGGCGCTCGGCAAGGTCACCTACCCCTCGTCCGGGCTCGCGGTCCTCGACGGCTCGCGCGGCGACTGCGCGCTCGGCAGCGACGCCGACGCCGTGCAGCCGGGGATCTTCGGGCCCGCGCGCATGCCCGCGCTCCGCGACGCGCCGTACGCGGAGAACTCGAACAACAGCGCCTGGCTGACCAATCCGGACCGGCCGCTGACCGGGTACGAGCGGATCTTCGGCGACACCGGCACGCCCCGCTCGCTGCGCACGCGCGGTGCGCTGGACGACGTTGCCGCGCTGGCCCGACGGGGTCGTCTGACCGTGGCCGACCTGCAGCGGCAGGAGTTCGCGAACCGGGTGACCGCGGGGAACCTGATCGCGAACGACACGGCGAAGGCGTGCGCCGCGCTGCCCGGCGGCACGGCGACGGGCAGTTCCGGCAAGGCCGTCGACGTGAGCGAGGCGTGCGGGGTGCTGGCGGCCTGGGACCGCACGGCGCACAGCGGGAGCCGGGGCGCGCTGTTGTTCGACCGGTTCTGGAGGAACCTGACGGCGGACGTGCCGCCGGCGCAGCTGTGGAAGGTGCCGTTCTCCACGGCGGACCCGGTGCACTCGCCGAACACCCTGAACACGGCCGCGCCGGGCTTCACCACGGCCCTCGCCGACACGGTCGCCGAGCTGCGCGCGGCCGGTGTCGCCCTCGACTCCCCGCTGAGCGAGCGTCAGTACGTCGTGCGCGACGGGCGGCACATACCGGTGCCGGGCGGCACCGAGTCGCTCGGCGTGTGGAACAAGGTCGAGCCCGTGTGGGACGCGGCCCAGGAGGCCTATACCGAGGTGAGCTTCGGCTCCAGCTACATCCAGGCGGTGGGCTGGGACGGCGGTCCCTGCCCGGTGGCCCGCACGCTGCTGACGTACTCCCAGTCCTCGAACCCGAAGTCGTCCCACTACAGCGACCAGACCCGCCTGTACTCCCAGGAGCGGTGGGTGACGTCGCGGTTCTGCGAGAAGGACATCCTGTCGTCGCCCTCGCTGAACGTGGTGAGGGTTTCCGACCACTGACGGCCCCGAGGGTGTGGTCCCGGCCCCCATGGGGCGGGGCCACACCCTTTCTTCTGACAGCTGGTGCCGCTCACACGGGTCGTGTGCGGCCCTCCCAGTACGGGTCCCGCAGCCGTCGCTTGTACAGCTTGCCGTTGGGGTCGCGCGGCATCTCGGCGATGAAGTCGATGCTCCTGGGCCGTTTGTAGCCGGCGAGCCGCTGCGCGCAGTGGCCGAGGAGGGCGGCGGCGAGATCCGGTCCGGGCTCGTGCCCCGGGGCGGGCTCCACGACGGCCTTGACCTCCTCGCCCCAGTCGTCGTGCGGGATGCCGAAGGCAGCGGCGTCGGCGACGGCGGGATGGGCGAGCAGCGCGGACTCGATCTCGGCGGGATAGATGTTGACCCCACCCGAGATGATCATGTCGATCTTGCGGTCGCGCAGGAAGAGATAGCCGTCCTCGTCGAGACAGCCCAGGTCGCCGACGGTGAAGAAGTCACCGATGCGGTTCTTCCTCGTCTTGGCCTCGTCCTTGTGGTACGAGAAGCCGCCGGTGTTCATCTTCAGGTAGACGGTGCCGAGTTCACCGGGCGGGAGCCGGTTGCCGTCGTCGTCGAAGATCGCGAGCTCGCTGATCGGCCAGGCCTTGCCGACGGTGCCGGGCTTCTTCAGCCAGTCCTCGGCGGTCGCGAAGGCACCGCCGCCCTCGCTGGCCGCGTAGTACTCCTCCACACAGTGCCCCCACCAGTCGATCATGGCCCGTTTCACATGGTCGGGGCAGGGGGCGGCACCGTGGATGGCGTGCCGCATGGACGAGACGTCGTACGCCTGCCTGGTGCGTTCCGGGAGTGCGAGGAGCCGGTGGAACTGTGTCGGGACCATATGTGTGTGCGTGCACCGGTGGGCGTCGATGAGACGGAGCATCTCCTCGGGGGTCCACTTGTCCATCAGCACCAGCCGGTGGCCGATGTGCAGGGATGCGCCAGCGAACTGGAGCACGGCCGTGTGGTAGAGCGGTGAGCAGACGAGGTGCACGTTGTCGTCGTACGGCTTGATGCCGAAGATGCCGAGGAAGCCGCCGAGGTAGGCCTCCTCGGGGGTCTTGCCGGGCAGGGGGCGGCGGATGCCGCGCGGGCGGCCGGTGGTGCCCGAGGTGTAGTTCATGACCCAGCCGAGGGTGCGGTCCGCGGGCGCCGACCCGGGCTGCCCGTCGAGGAGTTCGGCGTACGGCCGGAAACCCTCCACGTCGCCGACCGCGAACCGGTGGGTGGCGGGGAGGCCGGCCTCGTCGGCGGCGTGCCGGGCGGGTCCGGCGAACCGTTCGTGGGCGATCAGCACCTTCGCGCCGGAGTCGGAGACGATCCAGGCGATCTCCGGGCCGACGAGGTGGTGGTTGACGGGGACGAGATAGAACCCGGCCTGACTGGCGGCGAGGTAGGCGATGAAGAACTCGACGCCGTTGGGCAGCACGACCGCGAAGGCGTCGCCGTGTTCCAGGCCCGCGGCACGCAGGCCGTGCACCAGCCGGTTGGCGGCGGCGTGCAGCCGGCCGGCGGTCCACTGCTCGCCGTCGGGGGCGACCAGGATCATGCGGTCGGGGTCCTGGGCGGCCTGGGCCCAGAAGCCGACGGGGGGTGTGCTCACGACCGGCCGCTCCTTCCGGCGATGCGGTTGATGCGGTCGACGGCCTGCTCGAAGCCCCGGGTGAGGTCGTCGAAGACGGCCTGGACGCTGCGCTGACTCGTCATCCGGCCGACGATCTGGCCGACGGGTGTGCCGAGCAGTGGCTCGACCTCGTGCTTCTGGATGCGGGAGACCGCCTCGGCGACCAGCAGACCCTGCAGGGGCATGGGCAACGTGCCGGGCCCGCCCGGGTCGTCCCAGGCGTCGGTCCATTCGGTACGGAGCTGACGTGCGGGCTTCCCGGTCAGGGCGCGCGAGCGGACGGTGTCGCCGGACCCGGCGGCGAGGAGCTTACGGGTCAGTGCGGGCGAGTGGAGGTCGGCTTCTGTGGTGGTCAGCCATATGGAGCCCAGCCACACACCCTGGGCGCCGAGGCTCAGGGCGGCCGCCACCTGTTGTCCACTGCCGATCCCGCCCGCGGCCAGCACCGGCAGCGGGTCGACGGCGTCGACTACCTCGGGAGTCAGCACCATGGAGGCGATCTCGCCGGTGTGGCCGCCCGCCTCGTAGCCCTGGGCCACGACGATGTCGATGCCCGCCTCCTGGTGTTTGCGGGCGTGCCGGGCGCTGCCCGCGAGCGCGGCGACGAGCACACCCCGGTCGTGGGCGCGGGCCACCACGTCGGCGGGCGGGGAGCCGAGGGCGTTGGCGAGCAGTCCGATCGGGTAGTCGAAGGCGACGTCGAGCTGGGTGCGGGCGACCTGCTCCATCCAGCCGGTGATGCGCCACCCGGAGGCCTCGCCCTCGGCGAGTTCGGGCACGCCGTACTTGGTGAGGGTGTCCCGGACGAACTGCCGGTGTCCCTCGGGGATCATCGCCTCGACGTCCGCCTCGGTGACGCCCTCGACCTTCTTCGCGGGCATGACGACGTCCAGGCCGTAGGGCCGGCCGTCGATGTGCGCCTCGATCCAGTCGAGATCGCGTTTGAGGTCGTCGGGGGCCGTGTAGCGGACCGCGCCGAGCACTCCGAAGCCGCCGGCCCGGCTGATGGCCGCGGCGACGGCGGGGAACGGCGTGAAGCCGAAGACGGCGTGCTCGACTCCCAGTTGCTTGCTCAGCTCCGTCTGCATGGGCGCAGGATGCCGCAGTCCTGCGGACGACGGAAGAGGTTTTCTGATGCTCCGTCAGATTTCTCCTTCCGGCTCCCGCGCTGCCGCGGTACACGCACGCCTCATTGACACATCCCGCCCCCGACAGGAAGGTTTCACGATGACCGATGAGGTGGCCCACAGACTCACCCGCCGTCGACTCGGCGCCCTGACCCTCGGCGGCGCCCTCGCCCTCGCGTCCTTACCCGCCGGTCCGGCCGAAGCCGTCCCCGCGTCCGGCGGCCACCGTCCCACCCTGCGCCATGGATCGCCGGAGCGCGCCGGACTGCTCCCGGAGCATCTGCGTCAACTGGTCGCCGACGCCGAGGCGTTCCTCGGCCCCTCCCCCAAGCACCCCTGGTACGCGGGCGCCGTCCTGCTCGCCGGGCGCGGCGGCACGGTGGCCCTGCATCGGCCCATCGGCATGGCGGTGCGCTACGCGGCGTACGACGAGAAGACCGACACGGGCGTCGAGTTCCCGCCCGGACAGCAGATCCCCATGACCGAGGACACGATCTTCGACCTGGCCTCCGTCTCCAAGCTGTTCACCTCGCTCCTCGCCGTGCAGCAGATGGAGCGGGGCACGCTGGAGCTGGAGGCGACGGTCGCCTCGTACGTCCCCGAGTTCGGGGCGGCGGGCAAACAGGACATCACGATCCGTCAACTCCTCACCCACACCTCCGGTTTCCGCGCCTGGATCCCGCTCTACAACGCGCCGACCCACGAGGAGCAGCTCCGGCTCATCTGGAACGAGGCACCGCTCAACCCGCCCGGCACCAAGTACCTCTACTCGGACCTGAACCTGATCTCCCTCCAGCTGGTGCTGGAACGCGTCACGGGCCGCGCCCTCGACGTCCTCCTCGACGACGAGATCACCGCCCCGCTGGGCCTGAACCGCACCCGCTACAACCCGCCCGCCTCCTGGAGGCCCCAGATCGCGGCGACGGAGGACGCCCGCAGGCCCTGGTCCGGCCTCGACCGGGGGCTGGTGTGGGGCGAGGTGCACGACGAGAACGCGTACAGCCTCGGCGGTGTCGCGGGCCACGCGGGCGTGTTCTCCTGCGCCTGGGACCTCGCGGTCCTCGGCCGGACGCTGCTGAACCGCGGCGTGTACGGGCGCACGCGCATCCTCGCCCCCGAGTCGGTGGACCTGATGTTCACCGACTTCAACTCGGCCTTCCCGGGCGACGAGCACGGGCTCGGCTTCGAGCTCTACCAGCACTGGTACATGGGCGCGCTGGCCACCCCGCACACGGCCGGCCACACCGGCTTCACCGGCACCTCGCTGGTCCTCGACCCCACGACCGACTCCTTCCTGGTCGTGCTCGGCAACTCGGTGCACCCCGTGCGCAGTTGGCGCTCCGGCTCGGCTCCCCGGGTGGCCGCCGGCAACAACCTGGCGCGTGCCGTCCCGGTCCGCCCGGCGCAGGGCCGTACGGCATGGTTCTCCGGCATGGCGAGCAACGCGACCGCGACGCTCGCCCTCCCCGCGCTCGACACCTCCCGCGGCACCGCCCGCCTGCGCTGTGCGCTGTGGTGGGACACCGAGCCCGGTTCGGACGTGCTCGTGCTGGAGTCCACCACGGACGGCGGCGCCACCTGGCAGCCGGTCCCGTTCACCACCACCCGCCACGGCGAGGACCTCGAGGACCACCCCGCCGGTACGGCCACGGGCTGGTCCGGCCGTGTCTGGCACCGGCTGACCGCGCCCCTCCCGGCGGACCGGCAGCTCGTCCTGCGCTGGCGCTACGCCACCGACCGGCTCTACGTCGGCCGCGGCGCGTACGTCGACACCCTGCGCGTGGAGGCCGCCGGAACCGTGCTGTTCGACGAGGCACGCCCCGCGGACGCGGCACGCATCACCGCGGCCGGGTGGGCACCCTCGGCCGACTAGGACACGGCGGTGAGCACCGGCTGGTAGAAGCCGGTGACGGGCGGTTCGAGCCAGGTGACGTCGGTGAAGCCGGCGGCGGTCAGCGCCTCCGTCAGCCGGGTGCGGGTCAGGGCCCGGTAGGCGGTGCGCCGGACCCGGACCTCCCAGCCGGTTCCGGCGGGCAGCAGCTGGAAGTGTTCCAGGTCGTAGCGCTCACCGTCGTCGTGCCAGTGCCACAGCTGGAAGGTGACCACCCGGTCGTCACCCGTCCCGGAGACCTGGGGCGGCGTCGAGGCCGGGCGGTCGCGGCGGAGTTCGTCGTAGTCCCGCACGGTGATCACCACGAGTCCCTCGTCGCGCAGCACCCGTCGTATGCCCGCCAGGGCCGCGTCGAGGTCCTCGTCGGTGAGCAGGTGCGGGAGCGAGTTGTCGGCGCACACGACCACGTCGAAGGCGACGGAGCAAAACGGCAGGGCGCGCATGTCGGCCGCCGCGGCCGGCAGCGCGGCGCCACGGGCCGCGGCTTCGACGGCGGCCCGGGAGACGGCGACCGGGCTCAGGTCGGTGCCGATGACGTGGTGGCCGCGCCGGGCGAGCCCGATCGCCTGCGTGCCGATCCCGCAGGCGCAGTCCAGGATCCGGTGCGGCCCCGGGCCCAGCCGCGCGCGGACGAGACCGTCCAGCGCGGCGGCCTGACGGGCCATGCTCGCGTCCCAGTCCGGGAAGATCAGGTGGTAGTCGGGGGCGAGCCGGTCGTAGAAGTCACGGACCGAGGGCGGGAGCGAGGGGGTGTCGGACATGTGCCGTCACTCCCGCTCCAGCACTGCCATCGCCGCGTTGTGCCCCGGCACCCCGCTCACCCCTCCGCCGCGCACCGCGCCCGCCCCGCACAGCAGGACGTTGCCGTGCCGGGTCTCCACGCCCCAGCGTCCGGTCTCCTCCTGGGCGTAGGGCCAGGACAGGTCGCGGTGGAAGATGTTGCCGCCGGGCAGCCGCAGGTCGCGCTCCAGGTCGAGCGGGGTCTTCGCCTCGATGCAGGGCCGGCCCTCGGCATCGGTCGCGAGGCAGTCGGTGATCGGTTCGGCGAGATGGGCGTCGAGCTGCGCGAGCGTGGACTTGAGGAGTTCGTCGCGTACCGCGTCGTTGTCCCGGTCGAAGAGCCGTGCGGGCGTGTGGAGGCCGAAGAGGGTGAGGGTCTGGTAGCCCGCGTCGACCAGGTTCCGGCCGAGGATCGTGGGGTCCGTGAGGGAGTGGCAGTAGATCTCGGACGGCGGTGCCGTCGGGAGCTCGCCGGACGCGGCCTGGGCGTGGGCGGCGGCCAGCTGTTCGTAGCCCTCCGCGATGTGGAAGGTGCCGGCGAAGGCCTCGCGCGGGTCGACGGAGCCGTCACGCAGCCTCGGCAGCCGCTTGAGCAGCATGTTCACCTTCAGCTGGGCGCCCTCGGCGGGCGTCGGCGCCGGGTCGCCGGTCAGCGCGGCGAGTTCCTGCGGCGAGGCGCCCACGAGGACGTGCCGGGCGGTGGCGATGCCCTCGCCGTCGGCCGTGCGGTGGGTGACCTCGGCGCTCTGCCCGTCCGTCGCGATCCGTACCGCCTCGTGTCCGGTCGCGATGACCGCGCCCGCGGCGCGCGCGGCGGCGGCCAGCGCGTCGGTCAGGGCGCCCATGCCGCCGACGGGCACGTCCCAGGCGCCGGTGCCGCCCCCGATGACGTGGTACAGGAAGCAGCGGTTCTGCCGCAGGGAGGGGTCGTGCGCGTCGGCGAAGGTGCCGATCAGGCCGTCGGTGAGGACCACGCCCCGCACCAGGTCGTCGGTGAAGTTCCGCTCGATCGCGGCACCGATCGGCTCCTCGAACAGGGCCCGCCAGGCGTCCTCGTCGTCGATGCGGCGGCGCAGTTCGTCACGGGTGGGCAGCGGTTCGGTCAGGGTGGGGAAGACCCGCTGGGCGACCTGGCCGGTCATGCCGTAGAAGCGCTGCCAGGCCTCGTACTCGCGGCTGCCGCCCGTCAGCCGGGCGAAGGCCTCGCGGGTGCGCCGTTCGCCGCCGCCGACGAGCAGTCCGGTCGGCCGTCCGTCCCGTTCGACCGGGGTGTACGACGAGATGGTGCGCCCACGGACCCGGAAGGCGAGGCCCAGGTCCCGCACGATCTTCTTGGGCAGCAGGCTGACCAGGTAGGAGTAGCGCGACAGACGGGCGTCGACACCGGCGAAGGGGCGGGTCGACACGGCGGCGCCGCCGGTGTGGTCCAGGCGCTCCAGTACGAGCACGGACTTGCCGGCCCGGGCCAGATAGGCGGCCGCGACCAGGCCGTTGTGGCCGCCGCCGACGATGACGGCGTCGTACGTCCGGGATCCCTCGTGTGCAGGCATGGTTCTTCGTAACACGTGATGATCTACGGCTGCCAGAGGCATGCCGTGCCTGCCCCGCTCAGCGTCCGCCGGACGCGCGCTGCTGGCGCAGCACCGCCACCTGGCGGTACAGCGCGACGGCCTCGGCGCCGCGGCCGAGCTGCTCCAGGCAGTGGGCCTCGTCGTTGCGGCTGGCCAGGGTGTCGGGGTGGTCGGGGCCCAGCACGCGTTCGCGGGCGCCGGCGACCCGGCGGTACTCACTGAGCGCGTCCGGCCAGCGGCCGAGCCAGCCGAGGCTCACGGCGACCTCGCGGCGGCTGACGAGGGTGTCGGGGTGGTCGGGGCCGAGGACGCGCTCACGGATGGCGCAGACGTCGCGGGACTCGGCGAGCGCCTCCTCCCAGCGGCCGAGGCGGCCCAGGTTGACCCCGAGGCCGTGGCGGGCGCGCAGGGTCTCCGGGTGCCCGGCGCCGTGGACACGGGTGCGGTCGTCGATCAGCTCGCGGTACAGCTCGAGGGCGTCCGCGCTGCGGCCGAGGCGGCCGAGGCTGATGCCCACCTCGTAGCGGGCGGCGAGGGTGTCGGCGTGGTCGGGGCCGAGGGCCTGGGCGCGGGCCTCGGCGACCTCGCGGTAGGTGCGCAGCGCTTCCTCCCAGCGGCCCAGCTGGCCGAGCGCGTAGGCGACTTCGTAGCGGGTCACCAGGGTGTCGGGGTGGTCCGGGCCGAGCACCCGGGCGCGTGCGGCGGCCACCTCGTGGGCCATGCGGTACGAGTCGTCGAGGCGGCCGAGTCTGCTGAGGTTGAAGGCGAGGTTGTGGCGGCAGCGCAGGGTGTCGGGGTGGTCCGGGCCCATGGTGCGCTCCCGGGCGGCCAGCACCGACGTGTATGTCTGGTGGGCGTCGAAGTGGCGGCCCAACTGGCCGAGCACATAGGCCATTTCCTGACGGGCGGCGAGCGTGTCGGGGTGGTCGGCACCCAGCACCCGCTCTCTGGCGCGGGCGACCTCGGTGTACTCGCGCAGGGCGTCGGCGGCGCGGCCGGTGCGGCTGAGGGTGAAGGCGATCTCGTAGCGGCTGGCGAGCGTGTCGGGGTGGTCCGGGCCGAGCAGGCGGGTGCGCTCGGCGGCGACCGCGCGGTGCACCTCGCCCGCCTCGGCCCAGCGGCCGAGCCGCCCCAGGCTGAGGCCCGCGTTGTGCCGTCCGGCGAGGGCGGTGACGGCCTCGTGGGGCGGGGCGGACGGCACCGGCAGGGGTGCCGGGCCGGTAGCGGGCCGGGCGATCCACTCGCCGGTGAGCCCGGCCGCGGCGTCCGGGGGCGTGGTGCGCAGCCCGGCGCCGGTCGCCTTGTGGCCGGTGGTCATGCCCCGGGTCCAGGAGGGCAGGCGGGCCTCGCGGGACAGGGGCTCGACGGGCAGCAGTCGGGGCTGGGGGCTCACCACGGTCGGCACATACGCGGGTGTCGTACGGCCGGCGGTGATACGGCGCGCCAACTCACGTGCGTCGTACGGGCGTTGCTCCGGCCGTTTGGCCAGGAGGTCGAGGATGACCTTCTCCAGGTACTCGGGGAGCTCGGCGCGGTGGCCGCGTGGCGGGCGGGGCGGGGTGTCGCGGTGGCCGATGAGGATGGCCCAGGCGTCGTCCAGGTCGAACGGCGGTGCGCCGGTGGCGATTTCGTAGAGCACACAGCCGAGCGAGTACAGGTCACTGCGGTGGTCGACCTCGGAACCGCTGATCTGCTCGGGCGACATGTAGTGCGGGGTGCCCATCGCGATGCCGGTGCCGGTCAGCCGGGAGGTGAAGCCGATGTCGTGGCCGAGGCGGGCGATGCCGAAGTCGCAGATCTTCACGGTGCCGTCGGTGAGCCGCATGATGTTCGCGGGTTTCAGGTCGCGGTGCACGATGCCCTGTTGGTGGGTGTAGGCGAGGGCGGCGGCGACCTGGTCGGCGATGTCCACGATCTCGGGGACGGTCAGCGGGTGGTGTTCGTTGTCCTCCAGGAGCTGACTGAGGTTGCGGCCTTCCAGGAGCTCCATGACGAGGTAGAGGATGCCGTCGTACTCGCCGAAATCGTGGACGACGGTCACCCCGCGGTGCGAGAGCGCGGCGGCCACCCGGGCCTCACGGCGGAACCGTTCCCGCAGGACGCGGGTGAAGGAGTGGTCGTGGTGCGGGCCGAGCGGCTTGAGGCACTTCACCGCGACATGCCGCCCCAGGGACTCGTCCCGGGCCCGCCACACCTCGCCCATCCCGCCCCGCCCGATCAGATCGAGCAGCCGGTACCGGCCCTGGACCAGTCTGGTGTCCGCCATCGTCCGCCGTCGCCCCCGTCGCCGTCCGCCCCTCCCCTGGGGTTGCCGTCAAGGTGCGGCCGCGCCAAGTCGGTCCGATCCGTGACACACCCCCCTGCTCGTCCAGTATGGCGGCTTATCGTCCGACTTTGTACGGTGCCGGGCGTGAGTCGGGGCCGAGCCGGGCCATGGCGCGCAGGATGTGTTTGGGCGGCAGCTGCCAGCGCAGACGTGCGGGCATGCAGCGCAGCAGACGGCCCGTGGCGCGCAGTCGGCGGGTGACCGTGGCGGGTGCGGGGGCCGGTCTGCCGTACAGCTCGTGGGCGTACGGCGGCAGGGAGGCGTACGCCAGATGGGCCACGCGCCGCCAGAGCACCTCGCGCGCCGGGACCAGGAGGGGATGCGTCGGCGGACGGAGCAGGAAGTCGTCCACCTCGCGTGCCTCGGGTCCCGCGGCGAGTTCGGGCCGCACCTTCTCGAAGTACGCGGCCATCTCGGCCCGGTCGGCCGGTACGGCGTCCGGGTCGAGGCCCACCAGCCGGGCGCTGATGCGGTGTTCGGCGATGTAACGGTCGGCCTGCGCGTCGGTGAGCGGGTAGCCGGAGCGGCGCAACACGTGCAGATAGGAGTCGATCTCGGCGCAGTGCACCCACAGCAGCAGCTCGGGTTCGTCGACGCCGTACCGCTCCCCGGTGTCCGGATCCGTCGCCCCCAGCCTGCTGTGGATCTTCCGCACCCGGGCGCCCGCCCGTTCGGCGGCCTCCGTCGTGCCGTACGTCGTCGTGCCGACGAAGTTGGCGGTGCGCATCAGCCGGCCCCAGGCGTCCTGCCGGAAGTCGGAGTTCTGCATGACACCGCGCACCGCGCGCGGGTGCAGCGCCTGCAGATAGAGCGCGCGTATCCCGGCGACCCACATCATCGGGTCGCCGTGCATCTGCCAGGTCACCGACCGCGGGGTGAACAGCCCCGGGTCACCCGGCCGGAGGTCTCCCCCTGCCGCGGACATACCCGCAGGCTAGCGCCGTACCCGTGGCATCCCCAGACCGATCCAGGAGATGATTTCGCGCTGGATCTCGTTGTTGCCGCCACCGAAGGTGAAGATCACCGCCGAGCGGTAGCCGCGTTCCAGGTCACCGTGGAGGACGGCGCCCGCGGAGCCCTCCTTCAGTGGTCCGGCGGCGGCGACGATCTCCATGAGCCAGGCATACGCGTCCCGACGGGTCTCGGAACCGTACACCTTGACCGCGGAGGCGTCCTGCGGGGTGAGCGTGCCCTCCTGGACGGCGGTGACCATCCGCCAGTTGAGGAGCTTCATCGCGTCGAGCCGGGTGTGGGTGCGGGCGAGCCGCACGCGCACCCACGGCAGGTCGATCACCCGGCGGCCGTCGGCGAGTTTGGTCTCCATCGCCCAGCGCTGGACGTCCTGCAGCGCGCGGATCGCCATGGTGCCGTGGGCGGCGAGGGTGACGCGTTCGTGGTTGAGCTGGTTGGTGATCAGCCGCCAGCCCTGGTTCTCCTCGCCGACCCGGCGGGAGACGGGGACGCGGATGTTCTCGTAGTAGCTGGCCGTGGTGTCGTGCGAGGCGAGGGTGTTGATGACGGTGCAGGAGTAGCCGGGGTCGGAGGTCGGCACGAGGAGCATGGTGATGCCCTTGTGCGCGGGGGCGTCCGGGTCGGTGCGCACCGCCAGCCACACCCAGTCGGCGGTGTCGCCGTTGGTCGTCCATATCTTCTGGCCGTTGACGACGTACTCGTCGCCGTCCCGTACGGCCCGCGTCTTCAGGGAGGCCAGGTCCGTGCCCGCGTCGGGCTCGCTGTAGCCGATGGCGAAGTCGATCTCGCCGGACAGGATCCTCGGCAGGAAGTAGGCCTTTTGCTCGTCGGTGCCGAACTGCATGATCGTCGGGCCGACGGTGTTCAGCGCCATCAGCGGCAGTGGTACGCCGGCCTGCGCGGCCTCGTCGAAGAAGATGAACTGCTCGATGGGCGTCAGGCCGCGCCCGCCGTACTCCTCGGGCCAGCCCACACCGAGCCAGCGGTCCGTGCCCAGCCGCCGGATGGTGTCGCGGTAGAACCGCTTCTGCGCGGCCGGGTCGGCGATGGGGGCACCTCCCATGCCTTTCGGGCCATGGGGGAGGGCGTAGGCGTTGTCCGGCACCAGATCGGCGAAGTAGGCGCGCAGTTCGGTGCGCAGTCGCTGCTGCTCGGGCGTGTGGTCGAGATGCACGGCGCCTCCAGGCTCGCGATGGCCGGTCCTGACGGCGCACACCGTAGAACGTGTTCCAGAAATAGGGAATGCCGAGCCGGAAACCCGGCAGCACCCGGCGCACACCGGTCAGATGGCTCAGGCGAGCGTCTCGATGAAGTCCGCGCAGGCCCGGGCGCAGGCCCGGCACGCCTCGGCGGTCCCGGCGGCGTCGAGGCGCCCCTCGAAGGCACGCGCGCATTCGAGGCAGACCGAGCGGCACCACTCCAGCTGGATGCGGATGGCCTTCTCCTCCTGGCTCTCGGCGAGCACCCGGCAGGTCGCGTCGCACACCTCGGCGCACATGACGGCCTGCCGCCGTATCCGCTCCTCCCCGTCGGTCCCGTCGGGGACCGTGGCGCTCGCGCCCAGTGCGCACACCCTCGCGCACTCCGTGCACGCCTGCGCGCACGCGAAACGGTCCTCCAGGAATCGGTAGGGCTCCTGGCGGAAATTCGCCGGTGTCACACCCGGCGGGTAACCGGGACCGGTCGGATCAAACCCCGGACCCGATGTCGCCATAGGCGACCGACGGTCACGGAAGGTGTCTGGTTCACCCCGTTCTGGGCGGGGTATTCCTGTGCTATGAGTACCGCATCCATGCAGCTGGCCGCGGCGAGCGGCCTCATGAGTCTTGTGCTCTTCCTGGTGGCCCTGGCCGTCCTGGCGCTGCTCGCCGGCGGTTTCTGGCTGAACTCCCGGGTCAAGTACCAGGAGTCGCCCCGACCCCGTCCCGAAGAACAGCCGCATCTGCCGCCCGAGGGCGCGGTGCACGAAGTCCGGGAGAACCGGGAGTCCCAGGAGGTACCCAAGATGCCCGAGGGCGGTCGCCCACTGACCCCGTACGAACTGAGCAACATGGACACCCGGCCGAGCGCGTCGAAGGACCGCCCGCGCTGGAGCAAGGGTTCGAGCGGCTCGTTCGGCGGCGGCGGGCTGGGCGCCCACTGACCCGGTGACGACTCGGGTGACCTGACCCCCGTCACGACCCCGGTGGGCGGCCGGCCCGGGGCGAACCCGTCCGGTCGCCATCGAGACGTCCGACGTGGGCCACGTTGCCGCGGTCCTCGGGATCCTCGCTGGGCGAGGCCGTGAACCAGGCGTCCAGGATCTCCTTCAGGACCGGCTCCGAGGTCAGACGCAGACCGAGGGCGAGGACGTTGGCGTCGTTCCAGCGACGCGCGCCGTCCGCCGTGTACGCGTCCGTGCAGAGCGCTGCCCGGACACCCGGCACCTTATTGGCGGCGATCGACGCGCCCGTGCCGGTCCAGCAGCACACGACGGCCTGATCCGCCCTCCCCGCCGCCACGTCACGGGCCGCCGCCTCGGAACAGACCGCCCACTGCGGATCCGCCCCCGGCTCCAGCGCGCCGTACGTACGCACCTCGTGGCCGCGCCGACGCAACTCCCCGACCAACTGCCGGGCGACGGGTTCGTCCATGTCGGAGGAGACGGAGATCCGCATACTCCCGGAGCCTACGGCCTGTGCGGCGGCGCCTGCCACGAATGGGGGGCGAGCACCTCGTCCGGCTGTCCGCGGCGTGGCCGCGTGTCGCCGACGCCGCGCATCGACTCCCCCGCCGCCGCACGGCCGGAGGTACCGGCTGCGCGCCTCTGGGCCGCTTCGGCGCCGCTGCCTCCGCCCGCTCGATCCACGGCACCGTCGCCAGGTCCAGAGCCTCGCGCCTCCTCGCCCGCGCACGGTAGGCCTGGGCGCCATGGCCCGCCTTCACGGCATCGTCTTCGGCCCCGCCCGCCTCGCCGCCACGGGCCGCTTCCGGGCGGCCGCCCTCGACGGCTGCGCCGTGGCCCCGTGCGGGTGAAAAACCGGGTGCATCCGGACGTGCGCGCCGCGGACGTCGCGGCCGAGACCGACCGGCTGATCGGGCTCGGCACGTCGTTTTTTCGTGCGCCATGCCGACCACACCGTCCTGGCCGACCCCGAGGGCAACGGGTTCTGCCTGTTCGGGGGCGGTCAGGACGGCGTGTCGACAGGGTCAGCCCCGCCCCCCGCTGAGGTTCCGCCACTGCGGACCGATCCGCTTCCACTCCTCGTCCCACTCCGCGAGGCGTCGCCGCAGGAGATGTACGCACACCAGCCGGCCGCCGCCCCACACCGCGAACCCGACGGCCGGTGCCACGAGCGCACCGGTGACGGCCGCTTGGAGCCAGGACTCCGTGGCGTCGAGGGGCTTGGAGACGAGCCGGCCCGTACCGTCCGTCCACATGGTGACCCGGGAGCCGGCGGCGATGCCCGGGGCGACCTTCGCCCGATCGGTGTGCACGGAGCCGTCCGCCGCCTTCCAGCGCACCGTCGCCCACACCCTGCTGTCGTCGTATCCGCCGGCCGCGGGTGCGGCGTCCGCCGAGTTCTCGGCCAGCTCGGCCGAGACGGCGTGGACCTGCGCGCGGCGTGCGCTGAGGTTGCCGTCCACCACCATCGCGGCCGCCACGCCTCCGAACACCGCGCCCAGGAGGGCGAGGATCCAGGTGGCGAGCACGACCCAGGCCTCGACGGTGTCGCTGCGACGGTGGAGCGGATTGCTCCGCCACCTCCAGCGCCAGCGCCGGAACCACACCCCGATCGCTTTCCTGCGACGTGTCCTCGCCATCGGCCGTCGCCTCCTTCCCGCGCTCCGGCCGTCCTCGGTGTGTCAGACGGGCCGGGCTCCTTCGGTGTCCGGAAGGTCGGGGTCGAGGTCCCGGCGGCGGTTCGGTCCGGTGCATGGGGTCTCACGGAAGGGACCGGCCGCCGTCACGACGCCGCCGGGCACGGCAGGCGCGCCGACGACGTACCAAGTGTCGTGCATGGCGACCTCCAGGGTGCTCAGGTGCCCGCGTACGACATCTTCATCTTCAGCTTGGAGCAGAAGTCCGCCGAGCGCATAGTCCGAACGGCCCCGTCGGTCGGCCGCCCGACGGTTACGCCTCCTGGTCGGGGGTGTCGTGGCCCTCCTGCCCGGCCACCGGCACCTGCCACACCAGCGTGGTACCTCCGTCCTCGGGGCTGCGCAACTCCAGACGGCCGCCGAGCTGCCGCGCCCGCTCCTGCATGTTGCGCAGCCCGCTGCGCCGGCCCTCGGGCGAGATGCCCACGCCGTTGTCGGTGACCGTCAGGCACAGCTCGCGTCCGTCGGTCTTCAGGATCACATCGGCGCGGTCGGCACGGGCGTGCCGGGCGATGTTGGTCAGGGCCTCGGAGAGGACGGCGACCGCGTGGTCGGCGGTCTCCCGCGGCACGTCGGTGTCCACCAGGCCCTCCATCCGCACGCTGGGGGCGAATCCCAGCACGGGCGTCGCCTCGCCCACCACCCCTACGACACGGGCCCGCAGACCGGTCCCCGCGGTGCCCTCGCGCGCCTGGAGGCCGAAGATCGTCGACCTGATGATCTTGATGGTCTCGTCCAGGTCGTCCACGGCCCGCAGCACCCGCTCGTTGGCTCCCGCGTGCTCGATGAAACGGCCCGCGCTCTGCAGCGTCATGCCGGTCGCGAACAGCCGCTGGATGGCCAGGTCGTGCAGGTCCCGGGCGATCCGGTCCCGGTCCTTGAGCACCGCGATCGTCTCCGCGTCCCGGCGGCGCTCCGCCAGCTCCATGGCGATCGCCGCCTGCGCCGCGAAGACCTGCAGGGGCTCGGTCTCCTTGCCCGTGAACAGGGTCCGCCCGGTCTCCCTGACCAGCATGACCACGCCGCGGACGCCGCCCTCGCCGGTGCCGATGGGGACCGCCACGGCCGGGCCGAGCCCGGTGAACCGCAGCGGGCCGGCCGAGACGCGTGCGTCGTGGGTGACGTCGTCGCTGGTGACGGCGGCGGCGCCGGTGACCGCCTCGCCCATCAGGGTGCCGCCCTGCGGCAGCACCAGCCCCCGCAGGGCCTCCGCCTGCCGGCCGACGGCCAGTTCCACGCCGAGCTGGTCGGTGTCCGCCATGGGCGTCGCGACCACGGCCAGGGCCGCGCCGGTGATCTCCCTGGCGCGTTCGGCGATCAGGGCGAGGGCCTCGGCCTGACCGGCCCCGGACATCAGGCTGTTGGTGATCTCCGCGTTGGCCCGCAGCCAGCGCTCGCGCAACCGCGACTCCGCGTACAGCCGCGCGTTGTCGATCGCGACACCGGCCGCCACGGCCAGGGTCTGGGTGACCGAGACGTCCTCCTCGTCGAACTGGCCGCCGCCCCGCTTCTCGGTCAGATACAGATTGCCGAAGACCTCGTCGCGCACGCGGATCGGGACGCCGAGGAAGGTGTTCATCGCCGGGTGGTGGGGCGGGAAGCCGTACGACGCCGGGTGCTCCGAGAGCTTCGCCAGGCACAGCGGCTCCGGGTGGCGGATCAGCTCACCCAGGATGCCGTGGCCCTCCGGATACGGGCCGATGCTCGCGATCTGCTCCTCGGTGACGCCGACGGTGTAGAAGGCCGACAGCCGTCTGCCGTCGGGCCCGATCACCCCGAGCGCCGCGTACTGGGCGTCGACCAGGGCCGCGGCGGCCTCGACGATGCTCTTCAGGGCCTGTTCCAGGTCCAGTTCCCGGCCGACCGAGAGGACCGCCTCCAGCAGGCTGTGCACCCGGTCGCGCGTGCCGCGGGCCGCGTCCAGACGGGCCTGCAGCTCCTCCAGCAACTCGTCCAGCCTCAGCTGCGGCAGCCGTATCCGCGCCTCCTCGGGGCTTCCCACCTGCGCTCCTCCCGGTCCCCTCTGCTCATGGACATGGTCCGGTCCGGTCATGTGCCACCGTAATGGCCGACGACCGCGGCCTGCACCGGTTCCGGCAGGTCCCCGGTACCGCGGTTCCCGATCTTGCGTGGGCCGTTCGGCCCTTCCCGCGGACCGATCGGCACTCCCGTTCGAGCGCGGACCGAGGCACAGTGGGATCAGGAGCGGCACCGATCCCCCGCGGTGTCGCTCCGCCCGTATGCGCCCGGTCGGCCGGTGGGCGCGGGTGCCGTACGGCGCCCCTCGCACGTTCCCCGGCGGCGGCCCGGTCCGGCCGGACGTCCGCCGAGGCCGAACGGCCCTAGCGCGACGGCCGCCCGTCCGGCTGCAATGACCTGGCAGAGCCCGCCCGTGGCTTCCGGAGACGCAGAGACGTGAGTGACACATCCCGACCCAGCCCCGTACTTCCCGCCGACCACGCCCCGTCGGCGGCCGGAAGGCCGCACCGGAGCGTCGAGATCGGCCGTGCCGAGGCACTGCGCCTGCTGGGCAGTGTCTCGCTGGGGAGGGTCGTGTTCACCCGGCACGCGCTGCCGACCGTCCGCCCGGTCAACCACGTTCTGACCGACGGCGACATCGTCATCCGCACCCATGAGGGAGCGGCCCTGACCTCGCACGCCCGGCAGGGCGAGGGCTCGGGGGTCGTCGTCGCCTACGAGGCCGACGCCATCGACCCGGACACCCACCTCGGCTGGAGCGTGGTGGTCACGGGCTACGCGCGGCTGGTGACCGACCCGGGGGAGCTGGTCCGCTACCGGGCGCTGCTGCGCCCCTGGGTGGAACAGGCCATGGACTACGCGGTCCGCATCCGCCCCGACCTGGTCACGGGCATCCGGCTCGTCCCCGACGAGGGGCCGGAGGATGTGTGAGGGCGAGTTAGCCGGTACGGGGCAGGTCCACTCCATGGCCGGTACGGGGCAGGTCCACTCCGTACAGGGTGCGGCCGCCGACCAGCTCCCGGCCGGTGACCAGCTCCGGCTCGATACGGACGAAGACCTCCCGAGGCGCGGGCACCCAGGAGCGCGGCCCGCCGCGCATCAGCCGCTCGTGCTCCGCCGCGTCGGTGACCACCGTGGCCGGGCCGGTGACGACCACGCTCCAGCCGGACTGCGCGACCGCGTCGACCTCGTCGGCCTCGAACGCGACCACGGTCCCCTCGATCGCCCGCACCAGCTCCGACGCCGCGGAGGTCCGCAGCACGACCGCGCCGTCCGCGTCCAGGGCGAAGTTCACCGGAAGCACGGCGGGCAGGGCCCGTCGGGTGTGCACGATGCGGCCCACGGGCGCCTTCGCCAGCAGCCGCAGGCACTCCTCCCGGCCCAGCTCGCGGAATCCGTCGTTGGGGTACATCAGCCATCCCGTCCCTCGCCTGGTGCAGCGGTACTGCCTCACTCCATCCTCGCCACGGCCGACAGCGGATACGAGGGCCATCGGTCCCCACCGGGCCGGAGAACGACCCGGGCCGGTCCCCCGCGTACCCGGTCCCGCAGACGGCGCCCCATTGGCGGCGGAGCTGTCATGGACGGCATCGCAGGTGGGCAGGTTCGAGCGTGCTGTGGCCACTTGACGACATGTCGGTGCGGATGCGCCCGAGTTGCGCTGAGATGGCCCCTCTCATCGTGAGCCGCGGATCGAGGATGAACATGAGCGACTTGGCCGAAGTGGTGCCGCCCGGTTGCACCGACGTGGTCGAGGCGGGGTGCCGGTGCGGCGCGGGCGAGGCGGCGACCGGCCCGCGCGCGGCGGAGGAGCGCTTCCGCGGGTTACTGGAGGCGGCTCCGGACGCGATGGTGATCGTCGACGACACCGGAACGATCAAACTCGTCAACGCACAGACCGAAGCGCTCTTCGGCTACCAGCGCGAAGAACTCCTCGACCGCCCCGTCGAACTCCTCGTCCCCGGCCGCTTCCGCACCCACCACACCGAACACCGCAACAACTACGCCCACAACCAGCAGGTACGCCCCATGGGCGCCGGACTCGACCTCTACGGCCTGCGCAAGGACGGCACCGAGTTCCCCGTCGAGATCAGCCTCAGCCCCCTCGAAACCGCCGACGGCCTCCTCGTCTCCGCCGCCGTCCGCGACGTCAGCGAACGCAAGGCCGCCGAGGAACGTTTCCGCGGACTGCTGGAGGCGGCTCCGGACGCGATGGTGATCGTCGACGACACCGGAACGATCAAACTCGTCAACGCACAGACCGAAGCGCTCTTCGGCTACCAGCGCGAAGAACTCCTCGACCGCCCCGTCGAACTCCTCGTCCCCGGCCGCTTCCGCACCCACCACACCGAACACCGCAACAACTACGCCCACAACCAGCAGGTACGCCCCATGGGCGCCGGACTCGACCTCTACGGCCTGCGCAAGGACGGCACCGAGTTCCCCGTCGAGATCAGCCTCAGCCCCCTCGAAACCGCCGACGGCCTCCTCGTCTCCGCCGCCGTCCGCGACGTCAGCGAACGCAAGGCCGCCGAGGAACGCATCAACGAACTCGCCGCGCTGGTCGAGTCCTCCCAGGACGCGATCCTCGCCAAGACCCTGGACGGCCGGATCACGTACTGGAACGCCGCCGCCCAGCGGCTGTACGGCTATACCGCGGCGGAGGCGGTCGGTCGGCATGTGTCGATGCTCGCCCCGCCCGACCAGGGGGACGAGATCAGTCAGCTCCTGGAGGGGCTGCGCCGGGGCGAGAAGGTCGAGCACTTCGAGACCCTGCGCGTCACCCGTTCGGACGCGATGCTGGACGTCGACGTGACCCTGTGGCCCACCCGGGCCCCGGACGGCACGGTGATCGGGGCGTGCGCCATCGTCCGCGACATCAGCGACCGCAAGCGCGCCGAGGCGGAACTGACGGAGCTGTACGAGCAGCAGCGGCACATCGCCCTGACCCTGCAGCGCAGCCTCATGGGCACCCCGCCCGCCATACCCGGCCTCGCCACCGCGAGCCGCTATCTGCCCGCCACCCAGGGCGCCGGCGTGGGCGGGGACTGGTTCGACCTGATCCCGCTGGGGGCCGGCCGGGTCGGCGTGCTGATCGGCGACGTGATGGGCCGCGGCCTGGAGGCCGCCGCGGTCATGGGTCAGCTCCGGTCCGCCGCGCACGCGCTGGCCAAGACCGGGATGCAGCCCCGTCAGCTCATGCAGGCCCTCGACACCGTCGTCGCCGACCTGGGCGTCCCCGACCAGCTGGTCACCTGCTGCTATCTGGTCATCGCCGCCGACACCGGGGAGGTGACCGTCTGCTCCGCGGGCCATCTGCCCGTCCTGGTCACCGTCCCGGTCGAGGGCGTACAGACGCTCCCCGCGCCGGTGAACGCGCCCCTCGGCGTGGGCGACGTCGTCTACGAGCAGTGCTGTACGACGCTCGCGCGCGGTGCCACCCTCGTGCTCTACACGGACGGTCTGATCGAGACTCCCGGTGGTGACATCGAGGACCAGCTCACCGAGCTGATCAACACGCTGGACAAGCTCGCGACCGGCTCTCCCGACCTCGAGGTCGTCGCCGACCACGTACTGGCGACCCTGCTGCCCGACGCCGACGGCCACGACGACGTCACCCTGCTGCTGACACAGCTGCCGGCGGCCCCACTGGCCACGGCCACCACCGGCCTGCCCGCCCTGCCGCAGTCCGTGTCGGTGGGCCGGGACTTCCTCGGCCGCGTGCTCGTCGAGTGGGACCTCACGGACCGGGCGGACGACGCGTGCCTCCTGCTGTCCGAGGTGCTCACCAATGCCGTACAGCACGCCCAGGGGCCGATCGGACTGCACATCTGCCGGACCGACATCGAACTGACGGTCGAGATCGGTGATCGCAGTCCTCAGCTGCCCCAGCCCCGCACGGCGGCCGAGGACGCGGAGTCGGGCCGGGGACTCCTCCTCGTACGGGCCCTCGCCGACGACTGGGGCGTGCGCCCGACGGACGAGGGCAAGACGACCTGGTTCAGCCTCAAGAGCGTCCTGGCGCGCCAGGGCGGGTGACGATCACCCGCACAAGGTCGATACTTCCGAGAGTAGGCAACAGGTCGGCATCGGTCCTGTTAGAACACGGGCCGGAGTCCTACCTGCCGGGCCCACCAGGAGGTACCGATGAAGATGCTCATCAACGTTCCGGAAACCGTGGTGGCAGACGCGCTGCGGGGAATCGCGGCCGCACATCCCGATCTGACCGTCGACGTCGAGAACCGGGTGATCGTACGACGGGACGCCCCCGTGGCCGGGCAGGTGGGACTCGTCTCGGGCGGCGGCTCCGGGCACGAGCCGCTGCACGGCGGGTTCGTGGGTCACGGCATGCTGTCGGCCGCATGTCCGGGCGAGGTGTTCACGTCCCCCGTGCCGGACCAGATGGCGCGTGCGGCGGCGGCCGTGGACAGCGGGGCCGGCGTGCTGTTCGTCGTGAAGAACTACACCGGCGACGTGCTCAACTTCGACATGGCGGCCGAGCTTGCCGAGGACGAGGGGATCCAGGTCGCCAAGGTGCTCGTCAACGACGACGTGGCGGTCACCGACAGTCTCTACACGGCCGGACGCCGCGGCACCGGTGCGACGCTGTTCGTCGAGAAGATCGCGGGCGCCGCCGCGGCCGAGGGGCAGCCGCTGGAGCGGGTGGAGGCCGTCGGGCGCCAGGTCAACGAGAACTCCCGCAGCTTCGGTGTCGCCCTCAGCGCCTGCACCACCCCGGCGAAGGGCACCCCCACCTTCGATCTGCCGCCCGGCGAGCTGGAGTTGGGCATCGGCATCCACGGTGAGCCGGGCCGGGAACGGCGGGCGATGATGACCTCCGGAGAGATCGCCGACTTCGCGCTGAACGCGATCCTGGAGGACATGCCCCCGCGCAACCCCGTCCTCGTCCTGGTCAACGGCATGGGCGCGACCCCGCTGCTGGAGCTGTACGGCTTCAACGCCGAGGTGCAGCGGGTGCTCGGCGAGCGCGGCGTGACCGTCGCCCGCACGCTCGTCGGCAACTACGTGACCTCCCTGGACATGGCGGGCGCCTCGGTCACCCTGTGCCAGGTCGACGAGGAGCTGCTGCGGCTGTGGGACGCGCCGGTGAAGACCCCGGCCCTGCGCTGGGGCATGTGACACGGCGGCAGCAGCGACCAGTTCCTACCACGCAAGGAGACCCAGTGCTCGACGCCGACTTCTTCCGCCGTTGGATGGTGGCGACCGCCGCGTCCGTCGACCGCGAGGCGGAACGGCTCACCGCTCTCGACTCGCCCATCGGGGACGCCGACCACGGCAGCAACCTTCAGCGCGGGTTCACCGCCGTGAAGGCGTCGCTGGAGAAGGAGGCGCCGGACACGCCGGGTGCCGTGCTGACCCTCGCCGGACGCCTGCTGATCTCGACGGTGGGCGGCGCGTCCGGGCCCCTGTACGGCACGCTGCTGCGGCGTACGGGCAAGGCGCTCGGGGATGATTCCGAGGTCAGTGCCGGGCAGCTGGCCGAGGCGCTGCGGGCGGGCGTGGACGGGGTCATGGCCCTCGGGGGCGCCGCGCCGGGCGACAAGACCATGATCGATGCGCTGGTGCCGGCCGTCGACGCGCTCGGCGACGGTTTCGCCGCGGCGCGGGCCGCGGCCGAGGAGGGGGCCGTGGCGACGATCCCGCTGCAGGCCCGCAAGGGCCGGGCGAGCTATCTCGGCGAGCGCAGCATCGGACACCAGGACCCGGGAGCCACCAGCTCGGCGCTGCTCATCGCCGCGCTCGCGGAGGCCGCAGGTGAGTGACGAGAAGCTGGTCGGGATCGTGCTGGTGTCGCACAGCGCCGAAGTGGCCTCGTCCGTCGCCGAACTGGCGAAGGGCCTGGCGGGCGGCGCCGCGGCGGTGCCCGTCGCGACGGCGGGCGGCACCGAGGGCGGCGGGCTCGGTACCAGCGCCGAGCTGATCTCCGCCGCGGCCGCCGCGGTCGACCGGGGCGCCGGCATCGCCGTGCTCACCGATCTGGGCAGCGCGGTGCTCACCGTGAAGGCACTGATCGCGGAGGGCGGCGAACTGCCCGACGGCACACGTCTGGTGGACGCCCCGTTCGTGGAGGGCGCGGTGGCCGCGGTCGTCACGGCGGCCACCGGGGCCGGCCTCGACGCGGTTGAGGCGGCGGCCACGGAGGCTTACAGCTACCGCAAGGTGTGATGCCGGCGAGCACCGTCAACGGCGTGCTCCTGCGCGTGGACAACGGCCGGGCGGCCGTCCGACGACACGGGTCCGCCGGACCGGGGCGACCGGGGCGGTTCAGCCGCCCCGCACGAACCGCCCGGCCAGCCGTTGGCCGGTCGCCACGGCCGCCGCATGGCTTTCGATGGGCCTGACCCGGGAGCCCTTGAACACGATGTAGGTCACGCCCGAGGGGACCCCGCCCCGGCGCGGGTCGGGGCTGATGCCGAGGCCCCGGGCCGTGGCGTAGGAGGCCTCGCCGATGATGCCGCGCGGGCCGGTGTCCCCGACGACGGCGTACTGGACCCGGCCCCGGTAGACGACGGCGACGACGGCACCGCCGCGGACGCCGTGCGCACGGAAGTCCCACACACCGCTCGGGGCCGGGACCACGATGTACGGCAGGCGTTCGGCGTTCAGATGGCGGCCGTCGGACTGCTGGAAGGCGGTGGCCGCGAAGAACATCGGATCGGTGCGGCGGTTGCAGCGGGCGGTGGTCCGCCCGTCGCAGTCGATGTCCATGTCGGCCTTCCAGAACACGGCACCGCGGGTGCCGCAGACCCGGACGGTGGCGGACGCCCCCTCGTCGGTGCGGTAGCGGCCGCGCGAGACGGGAGTGCACTGCCGGACCCGGGCCAGCAGGTCGGCGGCGCGGACCCGGCCCTCGCCGCGCACCGCCGGCTCCCGGCGCGGGCCGGCGGAGGCGGGGGCGGGAAGCGTCGCCGGGACGAGCAGGACGGCGCCGGCCGCGGCCAGCGTCAGCGACTGGACACGCACGATGCGGGAACCTCTCCTGGGGACGTAGACGGCCACCCGGCCCGATCCGGCGCCAAAAGATCTGACGTCCTGTCAATGGACGACAGGGGCCGGGGAGCTGAGCCGATGTCGGCCCAGGCCACCCCGGCCACCCGCGTCGGCGCGGGATCAGCGACGACAGCGTTCCGCGCCACAGGCATGAACTCCCCTGTCCTCTGGGGGAGTTCAGCCGAGAGGAACCTCAGCATACGTAACTTTCCCGGGTCGTCACCAATGCGGCCGCCCTCTTGCTGCGATCGCATCGACGGGGTCATATTGGTCCGGACCTTTGCTGTCACAGTCATCATGCCGTCCTTTGGGAGGCAGAGCGGTGCGACGCGTTGACGTTCCGCCATTCGTGGCCGCCGGCGTCCTGCTGCTGGTCGCGTCCTGTGGATGGGGCGGCGCGGCCGACGGCGAGAGCGGGCGGATGCCCGGCGCGCCGACGGGCGTCACCGCCACGGCCGGAAGTGCGACCAGCGTCCACGTCATGTGGAACGCGGTGACCGACGGCCCCGGCATCCGTGCGTACGAGGTATATCGCGGCACCACAAAGGTCCGGGAAGTGCCCGGTTCGGAACACATGGTGGACGTCATCAGGCTCAGGCCGTCCACCGTGTATGTCTTCACCGTGCGCGCCCGGGACAAGGACGGGCGCCTCGGACCGGGCAGCCGGGTGGTCCGGGCGAGGACCCCGGCCGTCGTCACGGCGGACCACTCACCGCCGACCCTCCCGCGCAATGCGACGGGCCGCACGGTCGCCGCCCGGGCGGTCCAGCTGTCCTGGGCGGCGTCGGCGGACGACCGGGCGGTGGTCTCGTACGACGTCTACCAGGGCTCGACGAGGATCCACAGCGTCGGCGGCGGCCAGACCGCGACGGTCGTCACCGGGCTGCGCCCCGCAACCCGCTACACCTTCACCGTCCGCGCCCGCGACGCCGCCGACAACCTCTCCCCGGCGAGCGCCCCGGTCCGGCTCACCACACCGGGCACCGACGACGGCCGGAACACGGCACCCACCGGATTCGGTGCGACGACCCACCGCGCCGACGGCGCGTACTACATCGACCTGTCCTGGCTCCCGCCCCGCACGGACGGAGTGATCACGGAGTACCAGATCCAACTCGACGGCAGCCCGGCGACGTCCCTGGTCTGGGGCGGTACACCACCACGTGGCCGGGCGACGTACAGCTTCTACGCGGGACAGGACGCCGGAGCCGTCCACCGGGTGCGGATCCGTGCGCGGCTGCCGGACGGCACATGGGGCGGGTTCTCCGCGGAGCGGACGGTGACGACGGGGGCGCGCGGCGGCGCCGGGTCCTGACGGCGGGAGGCCCTCCCCCGGCGTCCCCGGCCACTGCGCCCGCCCCCGGACGGAGGCATCCGTCACCCGGTCGGGGGCGGTCCGCATGCGGGACAGGCCGGGGGCGCATTGGCTACTGACGAGGCAGCACGGGCGTTTCCCGACCCTCGGCGGCGCATGGGACGTTCCGCCAACCGTGCCGCCGGAGGGCAGCCCAATGCGCACTACTCGACTTCTCCTCCGCTCCGGCTTGACCCTGGCGGCCACCGCCGCCCTTCCGACCACGCTCGCCGGGCCGACCGCCGCGGCCTCGGGGATCTCCGTGAGCACCATCGGGTCGACCGTGTCGGTCGTCACCAGCGCCTGCACCCAGATCAACGGCAGCTGGGGCAACGCGTCCCTGCTGGGCAGCAATCAGGCGAACTTCGCGCAGGGCCGTCAGGCGGCGCTCGCGGGCACGACCGTCAGCCAGTCGGCCGCCTGGTCGGGCATCACCCCCGGGACGTACACCGTCGTGGTCGTCTGCTCGAACGGCGGCACCGCGGGCACGCAGTCCATCGTCGTCTCCCCCGCCAATGCCCCGACCGTCTCGTCGACCGCCAAGACGTCCTCGACCTCCGCCCCGACCCACGGTGTCGCGGGCGGACTCGGCGGCGCCGCCCGGGACTACGGCCCGGTCGCCATCGGTGTGGGCGCGGCCCTCGTGGGCGGCGGCGTCATCGCCACGGGCTGGTACCTGCGCCGCCGCTCGAAGCCGTACCGGCTCTGACCGCACGGGGTCCGCGGGCGGCTCGTGCAGTGCTGCGAACCCTGTTCGCCTACTCGGCGGCCCCGTCGCCCGGCCGTTCCCCGGCCGTGTCCGGGAGTTCGTCGAACTCCTTCAGCGCGTGGGTGAGCCACTGCGTCCAGAAGGTCTCCAGGTCGATACCCGCCCGCAGGACGAGATGGCGCAGCCGGTCCTGCGGGGTGTCGCGGTCGGGCGGGAAGTCGCGCCGCTCGATCTCCTCGTACTCGGCCAACTGGCGCCGGTGCAGGTCGAGATGGCGGCGTAGATCGGCCCCGAGGCCCGCCGTGCCGACGACCGCCGCCGCGCGCAGCCGCAGCAGCAGGACGTCGCGCTGCGGCTTGGGCTCCTGGGACGCTGCGGTCCAGCGGGCCAGTTCGGCGCGGCCCGCGGGCAGGACCTCGTAGCGCTTCTTCTGCCCACGGGCCGGCTGCTCGGCCGGCAGGGTGCGGATGTACCCCTCGGCCTCCAGCTTCCCCAGCTCGCGATAGATCTGCTGATGCGTCGCCGACCAGAAGTAGCCGATCGACCGGTCGAACCGGCGGGTCAGCTCCAGCCCCGACGACGGCTTCTCAAGCAGGGCGGTGAGGATCGCGTGCGGGAGTGACATGGCCTCATCCTAGGGACGCGCGGACGTGCCGCACGGGCCCCTACAGCGCCGCCGCCAGTTCCGTGCCCTGCTTGATGGCGCGCTTGGCGTCCAGCTCGGCCGCCACATCCGCGCCGCCGATCAGATGCGCGCTGCGCCCGGCGGCGACCAGTTCCTCGTACAGGCCGCGGCGCGGCTCCTGACCGGTGCACAGGACGATGGTGTCGACCTCCAGGACCGTGCTCTCCTCGCCCACGGTGACATGCAGACCCGCGTCGTCGATCCGGTCGTAGCGGACGCCCGGCACCATGCTGACGCCGCGGTGCTTGAGCTCGGTGCGGTGGATCCAGCCGGTGGTCTTGCCGAGGCCGGCGCCGACCTTGGTGGGCTTGCGCTGGAGCAGGTGGACGGTGCGCGGCGGGGCGGGCCGCTGCGGCGCCGCCAGGCCGCCGGGTGCCCGGTAGTCCATGTCGACGCCCCAGTTGCGGAAGTACGTCGCCGGGTCCTCGCTCGCCTTGTCGCCGCCGTCGGTGAGGTACTCGGCTACGTCGAAGCCGATGCCGCCGGCACCGAGGATCGCGACCCGGTCGCCGACGGGGGCGCCGTCGCGCAGCACGTCGAGGTAGCCGAGGACGCGCGGGTGGTCGATGCCGGGGATGTCGGGGGTGCGCGGGATGACGCCGGTGGCGACGACGACCTCGTCGTAGTCGGTCAGCTCCGCGGAGGTGACCCAGGTGTCGAGGCGTACGTCCACCGCGTGCGCGTCGAGTTGGTGGCGGAAGTAGCGCAGCGTCTCGTCGAACTCCTGCTTGCCGGGGACCTTGCGGGCCACGTTGAGCTGCCCGCCGATCTCGCTCGCGGCGTCGAACAGCGTCACCTCGTGGCCGCGTTCGGCGGCGCTCACCGCGCAGGCCAGGCCGGCCGGTCCCGCGCCGACGACGGCGACGCGCTTGCGCAGCCGGGTCGGGGAGAGGACGAGTTCGGTCTCGTGGCAGGCGCGCGGGTTGACCAGGCAGGAGGTGATCTTGCCGCTGAAGGTGTGGTCGAGACAGGCCTGGTTGCAGCCGATGCAGGTGTTGATGGCCTCGGGCCGGCCCTCGGCCGCCTTGTTGACGAAGTCGGGGTCGGCGAGCATCGGACGGGCCATGGACACCATGTCCGCGGCCCCGCCTGCGAGCAACTCCTCGGCGACTTCAGGGGTGTTGATGCGGTTGGTGGTCACCAGCGGTACGGACACCTCGCCCATGAGCTTCTTGGTGACCCAGGTGTACGCGCCACGCGGGACGGAGGTGGCGATGGTGGGGATGCGGGCCTCGTGCCAGCCGATGCCGGTGTTGATGATCGTCGCCCCGGCCGTCTCGACGGCCTTGGCGAGCGTGATCACCTCGTCGAAGGAGGAGCCGCCCGGGACCAGGTCGAGCATGGACAGCCGGTAGATGATGATGAAGTCCTCGCCGACCGCCTCGCGCACACGCTTGACGATCTCGACGGGGAACCGCATCCGGTTCTCGTACGATCCGCCCCAGCGGTCGGTGCGGTGGTTGGTCTGCGCGGCGATGAACTCGTTGATCAGATAGCCCTCGGAGCCCATGATCTCGACGCCGTCGTAGCCGGCCTGCCGGGCGAGGCGGGCGGCACGGGCGTAGTCCTCGATCGTCCGCTCGATGTCGGCGTCGGTGAGCTCGCGCGGCGGGAAGGGGCTGATCGGCGCCTGGACGGGGCTCGGTGCGACCAGGTCCTGGTGGTAGGCGTACCGACCGAAGTGCAGGATCTGCATCGCGATCTTCCCGCCCTCGCGGTGCACCGCCTCGGTGATCGCGGCGTGCTGCTCGGCCTCCGCCTCGGTGGTGAGCTTGGCCCCGCCCTCGTACGGCCGCCCCTCGTCGTTGGGTGCGATGCCGCCGGTGACGATCAGTCCCACTCCCCCGCGCGCGCGGGCGGCGTAGAACTCCGCCATGCGCTCGAACCCGCGCTCGGCCTCTTCCAGGCCCACGTGCATGGAGCCCATGAGCACACGGTTGGGCAGGGTGGTGAAGCCCAGGTCGAGGGGGTTCAGCAGGTGCGGGTAGCGGCTCATCGGGCCCTCCGTGCGCGCGGTGTCGTCGCCTCTGTTGTAGAGGACGGCGGCCGCCTTTTGCAACTAGTTGCATAAACGGAGGGAGGTGAGCCCGGCCACTCCGCGACTGCGCACGCGGTGCGGCCGGGCCCGCGTCACCTGCTTCCGAGCAGGACGTGCAGCTCCTTCTCCTGGTCGCCCGAGGCGGAGGACAGGTTGCTCACCGTGAAGAGGGAGTCCAGGGTCGTGCGGAACCGGTCGATCGCCCAGTAGCCGCCATGCGCGTCGGCCTCGACGGTGGACGAGAGCCGTGCGGGAATCGCGCACTCGTGCGCGTCCGTGACCTCGAACGTGCCGAGCCACACCATCGGACGCGTCTCATGGAGCTGCTGCGGCACGTCCTCGGCGCACCGGTCGGACTCGAAGCACGTGCACAGCGCGTCGAACACGATCCGGGCGTCTTCCTTGCTGCATCCGCTGATCTCGACGGAGACGGACTCGTCGTGCGTTCGCTCAGGGGCCATCGTGATCGCTCCTCTCATGGCGACGGCGCGGTACCGCGGGTTCCCCGCGAACCGCGCCACACCCCAAGAAAACCACCATTTTCCGGGCGCGCACCACCCGTCGCGACACTCCGCCGGCGGACTCAGCCGCGGGTGAACCGGTACGTCCTGCTGTCCGTGAGCACGCAGAAGCCCGGCGACATCACGATCACCCGCAGGGTGCCGGTGCGGCGGTCGTAGTCGATGCCTTCGGCCTCGAAGGTGCCCGAGCAGGAGCTGCGCAGCGGGAGCTGGCGCAGGGCCGTGACATGGCCGGAGACGTCCGCCGTGCCGTTCGGCCGGCCGGACAGGTCGATCTGCAGGAGGGGCTTGGTGATGCCGAACAGGGTGCCGGCGGGGTCGTCGGAGGAGCACAGCAGGGTCGTCGGGCCCGAGAAGTCGCAGCCCTGGACGTCGCGCACGGCATGGTCCAGGTTGACGGTGGACACCTGCGGCAGGTTCGCCGAGGGCGAGGTGGCGGGGTTCGCCCCGGGGGTGGGGAAGACCAGGAACCGGCTCATCGTGCCGTACTCGCCCGCCAGCATCCACTGGCCGTCGGGGGAAATGGCGACCCAGGAGTTGTTCAGGGCCTCCCCGGCGCCGAGCGTGTGGACGTACTCCGACCAGGCACCGCCCGGCGCCTGCGCGCGGAACATCTTGGTGCTGCCGGAGTCCCGCTGGTACGGCTCGACGTAGTAGCCGTCGTAGGAGGCGTCGGGGTCGCCCACATGGTTCCAGCCGCGGCCGCTCACGCCGGACGGGATGGTGCCGATGCCGGTGTACCGGTTGGGGCTGCCGGCCGGGACCTCCACCGAGGTCAGGCCCTGGCTCTCGGTGAGCGGGTCGGCGCGGTCGGAGCCGGCCTCGGTCCAGGTGTCGGCCGCGGAGGCGGGCGTGGCGGGTGCGGTGAGGGACACGACGAGGGCGGTGGCGAGGGTGACGAGTCCGGTCAGGACCCGGTGACAACGTTGCCGGACGGCGGACGCGGGCATGGGGGGCTGCTCCTCGGATCCGGGGGTGGGGGCGCGTTCGGCCGACAGTCTGGCGGCGCTTGCTAGTCATGTACAGACCAATAGCGGAACGGCGGATGAACAGGCCGGACCTGCCCGCCCCGCGGCGTGGCACAGGTCATACGCCCGCGTGGCCGCGTCCTCGCGGCTTCTCCGGACGCCCGCCGTCGTGTTGAGGGATGGTGGAGACACTCGTCGGCGGCGTCGGAGATTCGGTGTGAGCGCGGTAGAACAAGGGGAGTCGGCACACGGGACGGCGTGCCGTGCGGTCCGTCGAAGGCGGTGCGTGGAATGAATGCAGCCGAGGCTCCGGTGGCCCAGGACGGCGGGCCGGTGCGGCCGAGCGGCCTGCTCGACGTGCTGGGCGTGGCCTCGGTGGTGCTGGACGCCGAAGGGCGCATCGTGCTGTGGAGCCCCCAGGCGGAGGAGCTGTTCGGCTATTCGGCCCAGGAGGCGCTCGGCGAGTACGCCGCCCGTTTGATGGTGCACGAGCAGCACATCCAGCTGGTCGGCAAGCTGTTCGCCGACGTGATGCGCACCGGGCAGAGCTGGGCCGGCGCCTTCCCCGTCCGGATCAAGGACGGCGGCACCCGGCTGGTGGAGTTCCGCAACATGCGCCTGCTGGACGACCAGGGCGATGTGTACGCGCTGGGTCTCGCGGCCGACCGGTCGACGGTGCGCCGTCTCGAGCAGGACGTGGCGCTGTCCGAGCGGATCGTGAACCAGTCGCCGATCGGGCTGGCCGTGCTGGACACCGAGCTGCGGTACGTCTCGGTCAACCCGGCACTGGCGAAGATCAACGGAGTTCCCGCCGGGGACCACGTCGGACGGACGGTCCCCGAGGTGCTGCCGCTGGTGGACGCCGACACCCTGGAAGGGGCGGCCCGCCGGGTCCTGGAGACGGGAGAGCCGTTCGTCGACAGGACCACCGTCGGCCGGACCCCGGCGGATCCGGACGAGGACCACACCTGGTCGGTGTCGCTGTACCGGCTGGAGGACGCCATGGGGACGGTCCTCGGCGTCGCGGCCTCCATAGTGGACATCACCGAGCAGCACCGGGCCGAGGTCGAGGCCGAAACCGCGCGGCGCCGCCTCGCCGTCATCGCCGACGCCTCCACCCGGATCGGCACCACCCTGGAGCTGGACCGCACGGCCCGCGAGCTGGCCGACGTCGCCGTGCCCGAACTTGCCGACGTGGCAGCCGTCGACCTGCTCGACGCGGTGGTCGAGGGGCGCCGCAGCACGCTCGGCCCGTCCGAGCCCGCGGTGATCCGCGCCCTCGCCGTACGGGCGGAGGACGGCGAGGACGCCCTCCAGGCCGCCGACCCGCCCGGGCAGCTCGTCCGGTACGCCCCCGACCGCCTGATCACCGAGTGCGTACGGACCGGCCGCCCGGTGGTGGTACCCCAGGTGAAGGACGAGCACCTGCCCCGCATCGCCCGCTCCCCCGAGTCGGCCGTGCTGCTGGGCCGGGCAGGCGTCCACTCCTACCTGGCCGTCCCGCTGATCGCGCGCGGCGAGGTGCTCGGCGCGCTCGACCTCAAACGCACCCGCAATCCGGCGCCCTTCGGCGAGGACGACCTGGTGCTCGCCCGTGAGCTGGCCGCCCGCGCGGCCGTGCAGATCGACAACGCGCGCTGGTACCAGAACGCCCGCAACACCGCGCTCACCCTGCAGCGCAGCCTGCTGCCCGGCCATCCGCCGGTGACGACCGGCCTGGAGGTCGCCTCGCGCTACCAGCCCGCGGGAGCCACCACCGAGGTCGGCGGTGACTGGTTCGACGTCATCCCGCTGGAGGGCGGCAGGACGGCGCTGGTCGTGGGCGACGTGATGGGCAGCGGTATCAACGCGGCCGCCACCATGGGCCGGCTGCGCACGGCGACCACCACCCTGGCCTCGCTCGGCCTCGATCCCGCGGTGCTCCTGGAGCATCTCGACAAGATCGCCTCGGGCCTGGACCACTCCATCGCGACCTGTGTGTACACCGTCCACGACCCCCGGCTGCGCCAGTGCCGCATCGCCAACGCGGGGCATCTGCCCCCGGCCCGCGTCCGCGTCGGCCACCCGCCCGAGCTGCTCGACCTGCCCACGGGCGTGCCGCTCGGGGTGGGCGGGGTCCCGTTCTCCACCACCACGGTCGACTTCGCCCCCGGCGACGAGCTGGTGTTCTACACGGACGGGCTGGTCGAGACGCGCAGCCACTCGCTCGACGAACGCCTCGACTTCCTCCTCTCCCTCCTCGACGACCCGGCCCGGCCCCTGGAGGAGGCCTGCGACCTGCTGCTGCGCACCCTGCACCACCCCGACAACCACGACGACGTGGCACTCCTGATGGCGCGGGCGCAGGAACTGCCCTGAGCTGCGCGGGCACCGGCCCGACCGCCCGATTCACAGCAACTCGTTACCAGGTCCTTATCGGCGCCATCGGACAATCACTGGGAGGCATGCGCACGGGATGCCGCGTGTCATGGCCGATGGGAGCGAGCAGTGACGCACGAACCGGATCACGGGCACGGCTCCGGCGACGGGCCCGCGAAGTCGATCCCGCCGATGCCCCCGCATCCGCCGCGGGCGGCCGGGGAATGGGAAGTGATCGCCGGACCGGGACAGGACCGTGAGCCGGGTCTGCCGCTGCGGGCACGGTGGCGCAGGCAGTCGGCCCGGGTCCGGGCGGTGACCGTGGCGGCCACGGTCGTGGCACTGGCCCTCGGCGGCACCGTCGCCTACGCCGCCACCTCGGGCGGGCCGGGCGCCGGCGTCGTACCCGCTGCCGCCGGCTCCCCTTCCGGGTCACCGTCGCCGGACGGCCAGGGACACGGCCCTGGCTTCGGCTGGTTCGGCCTCGGCGGGGGCGGCGTGCACGGCGAGGCGACGGTCAAGGACCGGAACACCGGGAAGTGGGTCGTACGGACCTGGCAGCGGGGCACGGTCGAGAAGGTGGACGGCGACCAGGTCACCGTGAAGAGCGACGACGGCGCCCGGTGGACCTGGACGGTGGGCTCGGACGCCAAGGTGCACCGCGAGGGCTCGTCCGGCAAGGGCGCCGACGCTCTGAAGAAGGGCGACAAGGCGTTCCTGGCCGGCACGCGCTCCGACAACGGCACGAGGACCGCCGCGGTCGCCATCGCGGGCACCTTCGACCGCGGGGGCCCGGGCGAGGGCCGGCACGACGGCCGCTGGGGCTTCCCCGGCCACGGCGGTCCGCGGTGGGGCCACCCGGACCGCACCGCGTCACCGAGTCCGACGGGCAGCGGGGCGACGACCTGAGCCGACACGGCTCGACCGGGGTGGCGCCTACGGCCGGACGGCGATCACCACGTTGGCGTACAGCTCCTCGGACACCGCAAGGCGGGCGCTCAGGCCGGCCTCGGTGAACGCCTCGACGGCGCCCGGCGCCTGGCGTTCGCCCGTCTCCACCAGGACGCAGCCGCCGGGGGCGAGCCACTGTGGTGCCCCGGCGGCGACCCGGCGCAGGACGCCCAGGCCGTCGGCGCCGCCGTCGAGGGCGACCAGGGGTTCGTGGTCGCGGGCCTCCGCCGGCAGGAGGTCCACCTCGTCGGTGGGGACGTACGGCACGTTCGCCGCGAGGATGCCGACCCGGCCGCGCAGGTCGCCGGGCAGCGCGTCGAACAGGTCGCCCGTATGGGCATGACCGCCGAAGGCGGCGATATTGCGTCGGGCGCAGCGCACTGCGGCCGGATCCACGTCGGCGGCGTGCAGCTCCACCCGGCCGAGCGCGGCGGCCAGGGCCGCGCCGACCGCTCCGGAACCGCAGCACAGGTCCACGACGACGGACGCGTGCGGGGCCTGGGCGAGGGCCTGGTCGACCAGGAACTCGGTGCGGCGGCGGGGGACGAAGACGCCCGGTCCCACCGAGATGCGCAGTCCGTGGAACTCGGCCCAGCCGAGGACGTGTTCGAGGGGCAGTCCGGAGACGCGCCGGTCCACCATCGCGGCGAGCTCGTCGGGCGTGCGGGCGGTGGCGAGGATCAGTTCCGCCTCGTCCTCGGCGAAGACACACCCGGCGGCGCGCAGCGTGGAGACGACGGTGGCAGGGGAATGCGGGGGCATGAGAGCCGAGAGCCTTTCGGAGACCTGGGGCCGAAGGATGCTCTCGTGGTCACCTACTGCCGGTGACCCGCAATACGTCGAGGAGAGAGCACCCGAGCTGACACAGCGGTAATGGGTCCCACCTCCTCGCGGCGCACGGCCGGGACGGTCCGCGGCCGACCGCAACCCTACCCCAACGGTCAGACGCCGACGGTCTCTTCGACCTCCACCTCGGCCTCGTCCGGGACGACCGCCCGCTGCGCGGCCGCCGGCCCCGGCACGGCGAGCGCCGGCGCGGACGCCCCGGCCCGCTCGTACGCCGCCGCGATCGCGGTCAGGGCAAGGCCGGCCAGCAGCCAGGCCGCCAGCGTCCCCACGGTGCGGCCCAGGCCGTCGCCGCCGAAGTACAGCAGGCCGCGGATGCCCTCCACGAACCCGGCGCCGTTCCAGAAGGCGTGCAGGGTGCCGAAGAAGCCGTTCTGCAGCTCGGGCCGGAACAAACCGCCGGAGCTGGTGAAGTTGAGCATCACGAACAGCACCATCATGGTCAGCGTGGTCCACCGCTTCAGGAAGGTGTGCAGGCCGACACCGATGAAGAGGATGCCCGCGGAGTAGAGCCAGGCGATCCCCCACAGACCGGCGAGGTCGTGGTGGGCGAGGCGGAACACGGGTCCGGCGAGCAGCGCGCCGATGCCGCCGACGACGACGGACACGCCGAGCGCCAGCAGGGCCCGCACCCGCATGGGCAGCGCTGAGCCCGCGGCACCGAGCGCGGCGACCGAGGCGTACGAGCCGATGCTCAGCGCGATCAGCAGGAAGAACAGGCCCTGCCCGGTGGGGTCGTCGGCGACCGGCGCGGCCACGTCGGTGACCTTCAGCGGCGCGCCCTCCTTCGCGACGAGAGGGATGAAGACCTTCTCGGCCGCCGTGGCGTCCATGTCGGACGCGGCACTGGCGACCAGGAGTTGCGGCGCCTTCCCGCCCGGCACATAAGCACCCGTGATGTCACGGGACTTGAGCAGGTCGACGGCCCCGGTCCGGGTGGCGACGGTGCGGACGTCGAGCTTGTCCCCCGCGGTGTCCTTGAGCGTCTGGGCGAACACCTTCACCTCGGGCCCGGAGCCCACCACGGCGACGGGCAAGTGGTGGGGCTCCGGGGTCACGAACGCCCCCATGTATGCCAGCCCCATACCCAGGCACAGCAGCAGGGGGGTGATCAGGTGGGTGAGCACATGGCGGAGCGCTGGTGACCTCATCGGGGGCGACCTCCATTAGTTGGCTTATACAACCTTCCCCTTAAGTTGTACTATACAACCAGGACGTGGAGGAGGTATTCGCGTGACAGCAGCGGAGACGGCCGTCGAGACCATCCAGCGCGAGATGACGATCTTCGCCCGCCGGGCCCGCGCCTCGGCGGGACGCCTGCACCCGGAGCTGTCCCTGGTGTCGTACACCCTGCTCGGGCACCTGGAGGAGAGCGGCGGCTGCCGGGCCACCGACCTGGCCGCGCACTACGCCCTGGACAAGTCCACGGTCAGCCGCCAGGTGGCCGCGCTGGAGCGGGCCGGGCTGATCGAGCGCCGTACGGACCCGGAGGACCACCGCGTCCAGGTGCTGCATCTGACGGAGGCAGGCGAGGAGATCCTCGCCCAGGTCACCCGGAGCCGCCGGGCCGCCTTCCGGGAGCGGCTCGCACACTGGCCCGCGGAGGACCTGATCCGGTTCGCCGGGTATCTGGAGCGGTACAACGCGGGGCCGGCGCCGGCCGCCGGCCCCGACTGAGCGGACGCCCGCCCTACGACACCGGTACGGCTTCCCGACCGCCCGCAAGCCGCTCCGGCGCCCGCGCCGCGAGGAACGCCGTGCGGCGGCGCAGCCGGAAGCCGAGGGACTCGTAGAGCCGGATGGCGTGGGTGCTGCGCGCACCGGTGTGCAGGAACGGCGTCTCCCCGCGCTCCCGGATGCCGTGCGCGACGGCGAGGATCAGCCGGGTCGCCAGGCCCTCGCCGCGGAAGTCGGGGTCGGTGCAGACCGCGCTGATCTCGGTCCAGCCGGGCGGACGGAGCCGCTCCCCCGCCATGGCGACCAGCGCGCCGCTGCGGCGTATGCCCAGGTAGGTGCCGAGTTCGATGGTGCGGGGCAGGAACGGTCCGGGCCGGGTGCGCTCGACCAGATCGAGCATCTCGGGCACGTCGGCGGCACCGAGGCGGACCGCCTCCGCGTCCGGCGCGGCGACCACGCCGTCGTCCACGAGCTGTACGCCCTCCACCCGGAAGGTGATCTCCCAGTCGGCGGGGACCCGCCCCCGGAAGCCCGGCAGCGGTACCTCGGCGCCCGGCCCGGCCAGCGCGGCGAGGTCGGCCCAGTCGTCCGCGTCGGGCTCGGCGGGCAGCGCGAGCCACGGGGACACGTCGACCGGGTAGCGCAGCACACGCCCGCGCCGCTCGGCGAACTGCGCGTGCGGGCCGGTCAGGGAGGCGAGGGCGGGATTGTCGAGGACGTGCGGGGCACCGCCGCCGCAGCCGGGGTCGCTCATGCGGCGACCTCCCCGGCCGCACCGGAGCCCCCGTCGGCCGCCTCGGTCTCCGGTCCGCCGTACCGCGTGCACACATACGCCTCGGGCATCTGCTTCCTCACTCTCCCCACGCCGCCGCCGGGGCGGTCGATCCCGGCAGTCAGCGCCAAGGACGAACGCGCGAGGGCTATTCCCGGCCCCGTGCAGACTTCGTACAGCCGCCGTGAGCGGGCCGCTGACCAGGGACGGAGCAGCGGCGGCGACAGCGTACGGTTGAAGCATGAACGTCACCCGAGGCTTCACCGGGCGCCCCCGTGTCGCCAACGCCGGGCTGCCACCCGGCCAGTACGACGCGGGCGACGACTGGCCCGTCCTGTCCGCCGAGGTCACCCCCGACCTCGCGCCCGCCGACTGGTCCTTCCGCGTGGACGGACTGGTCGCGGAGCCGCGGACCTGGGACTGGGACGAGGCGCACGCCCTGCCCGGGTCGGCGTACGAGGGCGACATCCACTGCGTGACGAGCTGGTCGAAGTTCGGGGTGCGGTTCGGAGGTGTCTCGCTGGACGCATTCCTCAGTGTGGTGCGGCCCCTTGGGTCCGCCACACATGCCGTGGCTTATTCGCACACCGGCTACACATCCAGCCTCCCGCTCGCGGACCTCACCGGCGGGCACGCCTGGATCGCCTGGGAGTACGACGGCAGGCCGCTCGCGGCCGAGCACGGCGGGCCGGCGCGGCTGCTGGTGCCGCACCTGTACTTCTGGAAGAGCGCCAAGTGGATCGCGGGCCTCACCCTGCTCGACCACGACGCGCCGGGCTTCTGGGAGCAGCACGGCTACCACGCGCGCGGCAACCCCTGGGAGGAGCAGCGGTACTCCGGTGACTGAGACCTTCACTCCCCCCACCCGTTTCGCGGTGCCGGGGCGCATCGCGGTCAGCGGCCAGGCCGCGACGGCATGGCAGCCGGCCACCCTCACGGAGATCCGGCGCGAGACCCCGCACGCCGCCACCTTCCGGTTCGCGGTGCCGCACTGGGCGGGGCATCTGCCCGGGCAGCATCTGATGCTGCGGCTCACCGCCGAGGACGGCTATGTGGCGCAGCGCCACTATTCGATCGCGTCCGCACCCGACGACTCCGGGCACATCGAGCTGACCCTGGATCATGTCGAGGGCGGCGAGGTCTCCGGCTGGTTCCACACGGTGGCCAGGCCGGGCGACACCGTCGAGGTGCGCGGCCCGCTGAGCGGTTTCTTCGCCTGGCCCGGCGACCGGCCCGCGCTGCTGATCGGCGCCGGTTCCGGAGTCGTACCGCTGATGTCGATGGTGCGGCACCACCGCACGAGCGGCCTCACCGTGCCGCTGCGGCTGCTGGTGTCCGCGCGCGGCCCCGAGGAGCTGATCTACGCGCGCGAGCTCGGCGCGGAGACGACACCGGTGTTCACCCGTAGCGCGCCGGACGGTGTGCCGGTGGGACGTATGGCCGCCGCACATGTGGCGCCGCTCCTGGCCGAGCAGCCTCCCGGTGGGTGGGAGGCCTATGTATGCGGCTCCAACGGGTTCGCCGAGCATGCGTCACGGCTGCTCGTGGCGGCGGGCCAGCCCGTGGACCGCATCCGCATCGAACGCTTCGGCTGACCTCGCGCCGTTTCCGGCAGACCCGCAGACCCGCAGGCCGGCACGCCGGGATGCCAGTGGGTGTCGAGCGTCGCTGTGGACGGCCTTGTCACGCTCGGTCCCTCCGGCGAGGTGAGCCGACTGCGCCGTACGGGGTACCACTCCGGTGTGGACGCTCGCATGGGTGACTGCGAGGAGGTCGACATGCGAACCCGGGTTCGCGGCTGGCGCTGGCGGTACAACCCGCTGCGGCGCCGGTCGGACGTCGTGGAGGCGTGGACCGCGCTGACCGTCGCCGTGCTGCTGCTGGTCGGTGCGCCCCTGGCCGGTGCGCTGGTGGGCCTGTGGGCCCACGACGGGGCCCGGACGGTGGCCGCGGCGCAGCGGGCCGAGAGGCATCGCGTCCGTGCCGAGGTGATCGGCGGCACGCCCCGGCAGCTCCCCTCGGTGCAGACCGGCCGGCACCACCCCTACCGGGCGACGGTGCGCTGGACGGAACAGCCGGGCGCGGCGGCCCGCACGGCCGTGGCGCGGGTCCCGGCGGGCACGCGCCAGGGTGATGTGGTGGACGTGTGGTTCGACTCCCGGGGGCGCGGTGTCGCGCCACCGCCGAACGACGTGGCGGTCTGGCAGCACACCGTCTCCGTCGGCGTGTGCGCGGCCGGCGGCGCGGCGGCCGTCACCCTCGTCGGCCACGGCGTCATACGCCGGATCTCGCTCCGCCACCGGATGTCCGAGTGGGAACGCGAGTGGGCGCGCACGGGCCCGGAGTGGACCCGCTGGACGGCATGAGCCGGGGCGTATGAGCCGAGGCGGAGGAACCGGGGCCCTCGCCGACGCGGGCGACCCGGGCCTTTCGGCTCCTCCGACCACCCACGTACGGTGTGATCATCCGCAGGATCACTCCTGAAAGGCGGTTGCCGATGGCCCTGTTCGACCTTCCTCTCGACGAGCTCCGTGAGTACCGCAGCGAATCCACGGAGCCCGAGGACTTCGACGCCTTCTGGTCCAAGACGCTCCAGGAGGCACGCGAGCACGACCTGGACGCCCGCTTCGAACCGGTCGACGCCGGTCTGGCCACGGTGCGGGTGTACGACGTGACGTTCGCGGGGTTCGGCGGCCACCCGGTCAAGGGCTGGCTGCTCCTGCCCGCCGGGGCCGAGGAGCCGCTGCCCCTGGTGGTGGAGTTCGTGGGCTACGGCGGAGGGCGCGGGCTGCCGCACGAGCACCTGCTGTGGGCGTCGACGGGCCGGGCGCACTTCGTGATGGACACCCGCGGCCAGGGCAGCGCCTGGGGCGGCGGGGGCGGCACCGCCGACCCGGTGGGCGGCGCTCCGGCGTACCCCGGATTCATGACGCGGGGCATCGACGCGCCCGAGAACTACTACTACCGGCGGGTGTTCACGGACGCGGTGCGCGCGGTCGAGGCGGCCCGCTCGCACCCCCTGACGGACGCCGCGCGCACCGTGGCGCTCGGTTCGAGCCAGGGCGGCGGGATCACCCTCGCGGTGGGCGGTCTGGTCCCCGACCTGGTGGCGGTCGCCCCGAACGTGCCGTTCCTGTGCGACTACCCGCGCGCGACGACGCTGACGGACCGTCACCCGTACCGGGAGATAGCCCTCTACCTCAAGACGCACCGCGGCCGGTTCGACGACGTGCTGCGTACGCTCTCCTACTTCGACGGCGTCCACTTCGCGTCCCGCGGCCGCACCCCCGCGCTGTTCTCGACGGCACTGGAGGACCAGACGTGCCCGCCGTCGACGGTCTTCGCGGCGTTCAACGCCTGGGCGCACGACGACAAGGCGATCGAGGTGTACGACTTCAACGACCACGAGGGCGGCGGCCCCTTCCACCAGGCCGAGCAGATGCGCTGGCTGCGGTCGCACGCCTGAGCGGCGCCCGACGGGCAGGGGAGCAGGTGTTCCTCTGACCGGCCGACGACTTCCCTCCAGTCCGACCAGTCGGTACGTTCAGGGGGCCCGGACCGCAGCAGCGCGGCCCGGGTTTCCCCCTGCGACGACGGAGGGCCCATGTCCGAGCACGAGCCAGACGTTCACGGTCACTGCGACGCGCGCTTCGCGGCGGTGCGGCTGGCGTTCGAGGAGAACTTCCGGGACCGGGACGAACTGGGTGCCGCGGTGGCGGTGACGGTCGACGGCGAGACGGTGGTCGACCTGTGGGGCGGCTGGGCGGACGCGGCACGCACGCGCGCGTGGGAGCGGGACACCGTGGTCAACGTCTGGTCGACCACGAAGGGACCGACGGCGCTGTGCGCGCACATCCTCGCCGACCGGGGACTCGTCGACCTGGACGCGCCGGTGGCCGCGTACTGGCCCGAGTTCGCCGCCGCAGGAAAGGAGAAGGTCCTCGTACGGCATTTGCTGTCGCACCGGGCAGGGCTGGCCGGCCTGCGTGAACCGCACTCGCTGGAGCAGCTCTACGACTGGGAGCTGACGACCGCGCGACTCGCGGCGACGGAGCCCTGGTGGGAGCCGGGGACCGTGTCCGGGTACCACGCCCTGACCTACGGCCACCTCGTCGGCGAGGTCGTACGGCGAGTCTCGGGGCTGCGTCCCGGGGCCTTCCTGGAGCGGGAGGTGACCGGGCCGCTCGGGATCGACTTCACCATCGGCCTGCCGCCGAGGGAGTCCGGGCGGGCGGCCGAGCTGGTGCACCCACGGGCCGTGAGCTCCAGCGAACAGGCCGCGATCTTCAGCCAGTTGACGCCGGCCGCGATCGCGGCGCTGACCAATCCACTCGCCGGCGCCGCCGAGGCCAACACGCCCGCGTGGCGAGCGGCCGAGATCCCGGCCGCCAATGGCCACGGCACGGCGCGGGCCGTGGCCGCGCTGTACGGCGTCTTCGCCGGACGGGGCAGCTACGGCGGCCGGCGCATCCTGTCCGCCGAGGCGGCCGAGCGGGTGCGCGAGGGGCAGGGCAGTTGCCGCGACCTCGTACTCGGGGCCGGTTTCGAGCACGAGACGGAGGTCGGGCTCGGCCTGTGGCTCAGCGGACCGAACGGTTCGTACGGACCCGATCCGCGGGCTTTCGGACATGACGGCTTCGGCGGCTCCTGCGGTCTTGCCGACCCGGACGCCGGGGTGTCGATGGGCTACACGATGAACCGGATGGGGCCTCATATCGCCGACGACCCACGGAAGATGGCACTGGTCGACGCCCTGTACCGAGCGCTCTGACCCGCGACCGCGCGCGGTTCGGTTTCGGCCGAACCGCCGGGCCGCTCTTCCCTGATGGTTTAGACCAATGCTAGATGTGGTCGCGCAATGAGCCCGCACGGCTACGTCTTGTGACCAACAGGAGGCGCGGCATGGCCCGCACCACCCCTCACGACCACCCGCAGACCGACGACCAGCCCCTGTACTGGCGGATCGCGACGAAGCTCCTGGCGGAGCTGCGCGACGGAACCGTACCGCCGGGTGAACGGCTGCCGGGCGAGCGGCAGTTGGCCGAGCACTTCGGGGTCAGCAGGGAGACCGTCAGGCAGGCGCTGGAGGTGCTGCGGCGGGACGGTCTGGTCGCCACCGACCGCCGGGGCAGCCACGCCACGCTTCCCGGCCGCCCGGTGGAGGACCCGGTGTCCCTCGCCTTCCCGGTGGGCGTCCGGAGCGCGGACCCGTGTGCGGTCGACCGGGCCACCGTGACCTGGGAAGCCCCGCCGCCGGAGCATGCCGCGGCCCTGGGGCTCGCCCCGCACCGGCCGACCCTGGTGCACCGCTACGAGTCCGCCGCGCCCGACGGACGCACCCTGCGTGCCGCGGTGACGTCCTTCTCGGCGGTGGCGCTGTCCGAGGTGGAGGAGCTGGGCCGGTACCGCGACCGCGCCGACGGGTCGGCCGCCGCGCAGCTGCGACGGGCCTACGACTGGATGCGCAGGGCGGGCCTGGCCCTGCACCACCGGGACTCCATCACCCAGGCCACCGACGCCGCCTCGGTCCGGGTGACCCGGCGCGTGCACGACCAGTACGCCCGCCCGCTGGAGATCACCGACCTGGTGGTGGACGCCCAACAGGACGCGCTGATCTACGAGTTCACGCTGCCGGCGGCGGGCTGACCACGCCCGCGCCAGGCTCCCTGGAGGCTAGGGCAGCCGTCGCGCCGCCACGAGCCGGGCGCGGGGGCTGCCGTCGTCGCGCCGTCCGAACTCGGGCAGGGGGTACAGGTCCACCGCGAAGCCGGCGCGTTCCAGCTCCCGCAGCACACTCCCGAACCGGAACGCCCGGTAGTACATGACGAAGGGCGGCCGCCACACCGCGTTGCGCACCCGCATGACCGCGTCGAAGCCGAGCAGGATCCAGAATCCCGGACGGGACGGACGGGGCGGGGCGAGCACGGGGAACGCGAAACGACCACCCGGCCGCAGGACCGAGCGGACCTGGGCGAACAGCCCCGGCAGCTCGCGCGGCAGGAAGTGACCGAAGGCCCCGAAGCTCACCACCAGGTCGAAGGCGGACGCGAACGGCAAGGCGCGGGCGTCCCCGCGCACCCAGGCGATCCGCGGTTCCTCGGGACGGGGCTGCCGCCGGGCGACGTCGAGCATCCCGGCGCTGAAGTCGACGCCCGTGATGCTCTCCCGGCACACCCGCCCCAGCACGTCCGTCCCGGCGCCGGTGCCGCAGCACAGGTCGAGCCCGTCCGCGAAGGGGCCGAGCCGGGTGAGCGCCTCGGCGACGGATTCCAGCACCGAGTCCGGCGTACGGAAGGGGGTGTGGTCGAACTTGGGCGCCAGCAGGTCGTAGCCGCGCTCGACGGACGACAGTGCCTGGACGGCGAGCTCGCGGAGGCTGGGTCCTTCGGGGCTGAACATTCGGCCAGCCTAGGGGGAGCGGTGCTGTTCCTGTGGACACGGTAACGGACGCAGCCTATTCTCATCGACATCTAATCAATTAATTGACTATGAGGTGAGCCGATGCGAGCGTTCCGTGAGGCGGTCGAGGCCCGCGATCTCGATGCCGTCGAGGCGCTGCTGGCGCAGGACGTCGTCTTCACCAGCCCGGTCGTGTTCAAGCCGTACTCCGGCAAGGCCATCACGGCGGCGATCCTGCGCGGGGTCCTGCGGGTCTTCGAGGACTTCCGGTACGACCGTGAGCTCGCCGGCGCCGACGGCCGCGACCACGCGCTGGTGTTCACCACCCGAGTCGGCGACCGGGAGATCAACGGCTGCGACTTCATCCATGTGAACGAGGACGGCCTGATCGACGAGTTCATGGTCATGGTGCGCCCGCTGTCGGGCGCCCAGGCCCTGGCGGAGGCCATGGGCGCGCAGTTCGACCGCATAGCCAAGGAGGCGGAGGAGGCTGAGGCGCGGGCCGTCTGAGCGACGTGCCTCCGACGACGGCGGCTCCGTACCCGGCGAAGTCGCAACGGCCGTTGCCGGTCAGGGAGATGGCGGGCCGGACCAGCGTGTACGCGCCGGAAGGGGAAGCCGAGCGTCTCGTGGGTGACCTCGTTCGCGGCGGCCACGGTGAGCACGACGTCGCCGCGGTAGGTGTCGGCCTGGATCAGGGTCGCGGTGCCGCCGGTCGCGGTGAGCAGCCGTCCCAGGCTCGTACGTCTCGCCAGAGGCGACCATGATTCGCGTGCCGGTGGTGCGCACTAAGGAGTGAATCAGCCGCGCGCACAAGGGAATAGGCGTGTGGTGTGCGCATGCCGGACCCGATGCCTCGGATCGTGCGGCCCGCCTCATGCCCCTTCGTCCGGGCCCCTCTCGCGCCGACCCCGCAGGGCCGGGCGGGGACCGTGGGCGGGGTGGCGCCGCTGGTGGTCTGTCAGCTGCCCGACGAGGCGTCGTACGTGAACGGGGCGGAGACCACGGTCGACGGCGGACACACGGCCCACGACGGGGTGAAGGCGGTCGCGCGCCGGACAACGGCCGGTGATCTGCCGCGTCAAGGAGCGAGCTGCACGTCGTCGCGGTCGCTGCCCCGCCACAGGTATTCCGTGAGCTCCTCGCCCGCCCTGCGTTCCGCAGCCGGGTTCGCGGGCAGCGGCCAGGACAACGCGGTGTACAGCGCACGGCGGTGCAGATCCACGGACGCCCGGAACAGGTCGCCGTAGGCGATGGCGTTCGAGAGCACCCAGAACCGGTGCACCAGCCACATCAAAGGCACCAGCCCCACGAGGAGCCAGGGCGCCCAGCACGCCCAGGCCAGGGCGAGCACGGTCCACACGACGCACTCGGCCGAACGCCGCAGTGCCGTGTGGGCGGCCGTCAGGTCGTTCCGCGACTGCTCCGGGAGTACCGCCCACAAATGCGGCCAGCACTTCACCACGTCGAGGCCGTACTTGTCCCTCGCCTCGCTCTCGGCCGCGCGCAGACACATCCCCAGGCGTGTGGGCATGTGCTGTGCCTTTCGCGGCGGGTTGCGCCGCAGTTCCGCGTCGAGCCGCTGGTACTCCCGTTCCTGGTCCGCGTCCGCCGCACCGTTGTCGATCAGCGGTGCCAGGTCGTCGTAGCGCTTCTGGAGGCGGCTCACGCGTCCGGTCTGCCGATCGCTCAGTTGGCGGCGCAGGGGATCGAGCCAGGGCCACCAGTAGCCCGCCAGACCACGCAGCACCGGGGCGGAGATCCGCTCGACGGCCTGGCCCGACGTGCCGACGGCAAGCAGCCCGGCCGCCAGCGCCGCGACCTGGACGACGACCGGCTGCCCCCGCAGCCATGCCGACCTGTCCGCGATCCACCGGGTGCCGTGGGCGTGGGAGTACGCGACGGCGCCCAGTGCCCAGACCAGCAGTGCGGGGAGGGCGGCCACGAGCCACTTCTCGCCGAGTTTCGAGCCGACGCTCTCCCAGAACTTACCCAGCACGCCCGGCCCCCGTCAGGCCTTGACCAGCGTGCGGCCGTGCGTGGCACAGCGGGGCACTTCCTGTCCGATGTGGCGACGCCACCAGACGACGTCCCCGCCGACCGGGCACACGTACTTGGGTCCCGGGCGCAGGGCCTCGCCGTCCCCGGACGGTACCGGCCCGGCGGGGCCCCGCGTGCCGGGTCCGGCGAACTCGGGCGGTACCCCGAAATCAATGAACTGGGCCGCCCACACCTGAGTGATCGGGTTGCCTTCGAGCACCCGGAGCACGCTCTCCGCCGCCCCCGATCCGGCGCCCGGATCCAGCAGCCGGGCGAGTTCAGTGTCCAGCCGCGCGGCCCGTTCCGGAGCGTGGGAGAACAGTTCGGGGAGATAGGGCCGGATCGCCCGCGCGGCCTCCAGGACCACTCCCGGATCCGGGACGTTCGGAGCGTCAGGGGCAATATCCTCGTACCGCACGGGCTCAGGGTGCCACAACCGTGGCTGGTGTGAACGGTGTTGGCGAATCCGGCACCGGAGTTGCCGTCATGTCCTCGCAGCCTCACACGAGTTGCGCGCTTCCGATACACCGCGGGCCTCCCCTCTTGCTACGGTCGACGGACCACGTGCCGGCGACGGCCGCCGGCGCACGTGTGGGCGGGGTTGCTGCCCCGGGGGGACGAGTTCACGCGGTGGGGTGCGATGGAGCCGGAGAACGTGTTGGCCGCAGCGGACGTGCTGCTGACCGAGCTGAGTGAGACGGCGGGGCTCCGCGCGGATCTCGTCCAGATCCTGCAGGACCGGGAGGGCGTCGACCAGGAGGCACTTGCCGACAATGTCGTGACCGCGGTGCTGGCCCATCCGGAGGCGCTGGCGCGCTTCGAGGAACTGCTGCTGCCCCAGGAGGAGCTTCACGCGGCACCGCTCCCGGAGCTGGCGGGAGTGCCGGCTGTCTCGGCCCAGGCCCCACCGGGCTCGGGCAGCCCGTCGGAGTGCTGCGGCTTCCCTCGGATCGACGCCCCCGGTGAAGTCGTCGCGGAATGGCCCTTCCACGTCGTCGTCGGCCTGTCCCCCGAGATCATCGGTTCCGTCTCCGGCGGTGCCGTGCGGGGCGCGGACTCCCGTTGTCCACTCACGGTCACCGTGCAGACCATCGCGGACGGGTTCACGCTGGTCGACGGGGATTCCTGGGTCGCCGACCTGCGGGTAACCGAGACGGAGCGCTACCCCCTGCACGTGCTGAAGGTCCGTGCGGACCCGGACGGGCGCCCGGTGCGGGCCGGCATGCTGCAGGTGGTCTACAGCATCGACGGGGAAGTGGTGGGGATGGGCTACAGGTCCATCGCCGTCGTGAAGGACCCGAGAATGCTCGGTGAGAGCCCCGACACGGCCGACGGCACGTCCCGGGCGCTGTTGCTGCCGCGCGGGGACGAGCCTGCCGACCTCACCGTCACCATCGTCCGGGCCGACCGTCCCGGGCGTTTCCTGTTCTCCTACATGTCGCCGCACGTACGGTGGCCCGGCTTGCAGGAGCAGTGCGACGTGGGCGCGGACGCACCGGACTACGCCTTCTCCGTGATCAGCCGGATGGCCGACCGCCAAAAGCGCCCCGACCTGATGGCCTTCATGACGGGACTGGGCCGGGAGATCACCGATGTCATGCCGACCGGCCTGTGGACCGTCCTCGACGCGGTCGCCGAGGCCGTGTCCCCGCGCGTACCCGCGGTGCTCATCCAGTCGGCCGAAGCGTACATGCCGTGGGAACTGGCCGTCCTTCCGAAGCCCTTGTTGGGTGACGCGCCCGACACGCTGCCCGCGGATGCGCCCGCGTTCCTCGGCTGTCAGGTCGCCCTGGGCCGCTGGGTGCTCGCCGACCGCCGGATCATGGTGCCGCCCCCGATGGTCGTCCGGGCCGCCTCCATGGAGGTGATCTCCGGTGTCTACGAGAGCGGCGGCTGGCAGCGGCTCGTCGACGCCGAGCTGGAGGCCGCGACGCTGATCGACAGCTACGGCGCCACCCAGATCGAGGCACGCCTCACCGAGGTCGTCAGCCACCTCAAGGACGGACCGATCGCGGGGATCGTCCACTTCGCGGGCCACGGGCAGCACGGTACGGACGGCTGGGACAACGGGCTGGTGATGATCGACGGACACACGCTCGATCCGACGACCGTCAAGGCATACGACTTCCCGGGCGAGACCTTCGTCTTCCTCAACGCGTGCAAGGCAGCCGCCGTCCAAGGTGTGTTCGGCGGCTACGCGGGGCTCGTGCAGGCCTTCCTCGGCATCGGAGCCAGCGCCGTGGTGTCGCCGCTGTGGGCGCTGGACGACCGGGACGCGCGGTGTGTGGCGCTGGCCTTCTACCGACGAGTCCTGAAGGGCGAGAGGCCGGCCGAGGTGATGCGGTCGCTGCGGGCCGCGGCGCGTGACGACGGCGAACTCGCGTTCAGTGCCATGGCGTACCAGTTCTTCGGGCATCCTCATATGCAGGTGGAGCGCGTCGGTCAGTTCTGCGGCACCGAGGGGGATGCGGCGTGAGCCCGAACAGTCACGAACCCCCGCGCGGCGACACGGCCGAGAGGGCGGCACGGGACGTTCCGCGCAGCGTCAGGGATCCGGAGGAGCTCGTGGAGGAGCTCTACTCCCGGGCCCACGACCCAGGTGAGGAAGTCCTGCGTCTGGTCCTGGACATCACCAGGATCTGCGTGGACAGGCTGCACGCGGCGCAGTCCTCCTGGGACATCGACGAGGCCCTGCGCATCCTGGAACGGACACTGGAGAGGTCTCCCGACCGACGGCTGTACCGCTATGTCTCCCTCGGGTACGGGATCGCGTTCCTGGAGGCCTTCCGAGTCCGCCGGGACATCACCGACCTGTCCCGGGCGCTGGAGGGGCTGCGTGATGCGAAGAGCGATGTGGCGCCCGGGTTCGAGACCGGTCTGACGTATTACACGCTCGCGCACGCCCTGTTGACGGCGTACGAGGCGGGCAAGGCGGAGGAGTCCTCCGTGGAGGAGGTCATCCGGCTGCTCGACGTCGCACTCAGCCAGGGGTTCAATCGCTTCACGCGCAGGACCGACCTGGTACGGCTACTCGCCGTGGCCCAGTCGTTCCGGTACCGGTCACGGCAGGGTGAGCGTCGCGCGGCACGAGAGTTCCGCGACGCCCTGTCGCTGCTCGCCCGCTACCGCGCCCACGAGGCAAGGGCCTCGGCCCCGTGGCGGCAACTGGCCAACACCCACGGCTGGATGCTACTGATCGGATTCGATGTCGAGGGCCGCGAGGACGACCTGGCCGAAGCGGTCCGGGTGCTCACCGAGGCCGCCGACTCCGGCTCCGTCGAGCCGACCCCCTTCCTCCTGCTGGGCGATGTCGTGCCCGACACGCGTCTCAATCTCGCCGAGGCCCTGTACCACCGGGCCCTGCGCAGCCGGCGGTCCGCCGACCTGGATTCGGTGGTCCGTGTCCTCCAGACGGGATTGATCGACTGTCTGCCCACGCAACGCCGCAACATGCTCCAGCTGTTGGCCGACGTCAGCATCGTGCAGTACGACGTCCGTGGCGATCGCGGCGCCCTGGACCGGGCGCTGTCCGCCGGAGAACTGGCCCTGGGCGTGGTTCCGTTGACAAGCACGGTCTATCCGGAGGCGCTCGAATGGGTGGCACAGCTGCGTTCGGCGCTGCTGGTACGGACCGCCGAGCGCACCCACATCGACCGGTCGATCGCCCTGTGGCGGGACGCCGCCATGCTGGCGGTCAGAGGCCGGGCGGACGCATCGAGGCCGTTCCGGGCGCTCGCCGACACCCTCATGATGAGACTCCGCATCAACGCTGCGATGGAGGGGCCGAAACGGGAGAACACGGCCGCGGACCTGAATACCGCGCTGGCCTCCTTCGACGAGGCGTTCCGCCGGGCCGAAGGGCAACACGAGGCGGGCCGGGCGGCGCTGCGCCACCTGCTCTTCTGCCTCGTGGACTACGGAGCGTTCAGCGGCGACGCCCACGCCCTGGAAGAGGCGCGCCGCTTCGTGGAGACCCACCTGCCGGGGACCGCGCCGACGACACTTCAACACCACGAGACCGCACAGGCCTCCTCGGACACCGATCTCCCTGTCGAAGGCGAGGCGGAACAACAGCACGTGGCGTTCTATCTGGGGCACGGGCTCAACCCGGACCTGTTCGACAGCGCCCCCGCGGATACCCCGCCCCTCGACGAACAGCACACGCAGACGTACCCTTACCTTTCCGCGCTCCGGCATCAGGCGAGACGCCTCGACAGCACCATGACGGCCTACTCCCTGCTGCGGCGGGAGCGTCTGCCGGAGGCGTTCGCGGCTCTGGAGGAGCTGTGCTCCAGCCCGGAATCGCTCGGCGCGACGCTTCCTTGGGGCACCAAGGCACAGTTGGTCGCGGCAGCGCCCATGGACGAGGTGCAGCAACGGCTGGGCGACCGGCAGACCATCCATCTGCTGGCAACCGTCGAGGGCGGAGCGGCCCTGATCACGGACGCGACGAGCGTCCGCCACGTACTGCTGCCCGCCCTCACCACGGAGCGCGTCATCGAGCTGTCCCGAAGGATCCAGACCGCGACCGGAGCAGACCGGATCTCGCTGACCGGGGCGAGTCTTCTCGAGGAGACCTGCGCCGAACTGTGGAAGCTGTGCATGCGGCACGTGATGCCGGCGGTGGACCCGGGACGCCCTGTCGTCCTGGTGCCCACCGGACAACTCCGCCTGCTTCCCCTGCACTCCGCCTTCCGGCGAGACCCGGAAACACCCGCAGCACGCCGCTATCTCCTCGACGAATGGCGTCTGAGTTACGCTCCCAGCGCCTCGCGTGTCACGGCACCCGCGTCGCCGGACCGGTCCCAGGCGGGAGTGCGTGTCTACGGCGGTGGGCCGGAGACCGAGGTGCACGGGTGGCCGAGCATTCCCCTGGGCGATCTGTGGGACGACAGGTTCGACCGGACGTCCCTGCCCGAGGTTCTCGGCAGCGAGACCACCGCGCTCCATTTCACCGGACACGGTACAGCCAATCCCCTTTCTCCTCTGGACAGTTGGATCAGCCTCGGCGACGAGCGCGTCACCGTCCGAGGCATGCTCGCCGACGGGATCCGCTCCCCTTTGGTCATCGTCGACAGCTGTCACGCCGGATCCTCCGGCGGGTTGGCCCCACCAAACCCGCTTCCGCTGTCCTATTCGCTCGTCATCTCAGGGGCGAAGGGGTGCGTGGCACCTCTGTGGCAGCCGGGCAACCGGGTCGCCCGGCTCCTGACCGCGTTCTTCTACGAGGAGTGGAAGTCCCACTCCCCCGCCGAGGCGCTGCGTTCGGCACAACTCCGCCTTCGGAACGCCACGAACGAACAGCTCGTCGAGCGTCTCCCGGAGTTGGGCAGCACACCTATGTCACCCGGGTCACGCGCGCGGTGGGCCCGTGTCACGCCCTTCGCCGGCATCGGCCACTGGGCGGCCTTCGTCTATACCGGCGCATAGGACCGAGCGGCACCGGAAACTCCGTCCGGGCGAAAAGTCAGGAGACTGGGGCGTCGGCCCCCGTCGCCTCGGAGTCGATGCCGCCGAATGCCTGGATCCCGGCCTCGATCCACTCCCGCGCGCCGGCATCGGTGGACAGGCCGACGGGCGCGAGGGAGCGCATGACTCCCCCCGGCCTTCTCCACGAGTTCAACGGTTTCGGCCACGGCCCGGCCTATTCCGGCTCCCGTGCCACTGATGAAGGCGATGGAACAAGAAATGCGTCAGGAAGAGGCCATCGAGGGTTCGTACAGTTGGTAAGGGCAGCGTGCTCTTCGGATACTCACCGGACGCGCACAGGAAGGGTCCGCACACTGTTGCCGACGAAACTGGCGTGACGGGAGAGCTCGCGCTCGGGCACGGCGAGGTCCAGGCCGGGGAAGCGGTTGAACAACCGCTCCAGTGCGACGGTGGCCTCCAGCCGGGCCAGCGGCGCGCCCAGACAGTAGTGGGCGCCGTGCCCGAGCGAGAGGTTCCGTACAGCGTCCGGGCGGGCGGCGCGGGTGACGTCGAACCGGTCGGCGTCCGGCCCGTGCGCGGCGCGGTCGCGCCCTGCGGCGGAGTACCCGGCCAGCACGGGCGTGCCCCGGGGGATGAGGGTGCCGTCCAGGGTCAGGTCCCGTACGGGATACCGGAACGGGAAGTAGCTGACGGGAGCGTCCCAGCGCAGCGTCTCCTCGACGACGTCCAGCCAGCTCGCCTCCCCCTTCCGGACGAGCGCGAGCTGACCGGGGTGGCCGCACAGGGCCCGTACGGCGTTGGTGATCAGGTTCAGCGTGGTCTCGTGCCCGGCGATGATCATCAGCACCAGAGTGCCGATGAGCTCCTCCTGGCCCAGCCGGTCGCCGTCCTCGTCGCGGACGGCGATCAGGGCGCTGGTGAGGTCGTCGCCGGGCCGCTCGGCCTTGGCCGCGGCGATGGCGGCCAGGGTGCCGACGAGTTCACGGTTGGCGGCGACGGCCTCGCGAGGGCCGATGTCGGTGGCCACGACCTGGCTGCACAGCTGGTGCAGCCGGTCCCGGAACTCGGCTTCGACGCCGAGGAGTTCGCTGATGACACCCATCGGCAGCGGCAGCGCGAAGTGCCGCCTGAGATCGGCGACGCCGTCACCCGCCTCCGCGGCCCGCGCAAGGTCGTCGAGCAGCGAGGCCGTCAACTTCTCGATCCGGGGCCGCAGTTCCTCGACCCGGCGGGGCGTGAAGGCCCGGCTCACCAGCGAACGCAGCCTGCGGTGGTCGTCGCCGTCGGCGGTGGTCATGCCCCGCACGGTGGCGAAGGTCGCGAGCGGCCAACCGTCGGTGATCCGTCCCTCGCGCAGTGCGGTGAAGTGCCGTGCGTCCTTGGCGACATCGGGGTGCTGAAGGAACTCCTTGAGCGCCTCGTGCCCGAGTACGGCCATCCCCTCGATGTCTCCCGGCAGCACGACCGGCACCACGGCACCGCGCGCCAGCAACCGCGCGTTGTCGGCGTGCGGGCAGCCGCCGCCGGGGTTCATACGGTGCGGCGGTATGGCGGGCGAGGTCTCCACCGGGTGCTCTCCTGAGGGCCGTACGACCGGACGCGACGTGCCCGATCGTAAGCTCACCCGACCTGTTTCCGAACCGGGATTCACGTCAACTCGCGCTCAGGACGGCCACGCCGTCACCTGCCGGTTCGCAAGTGCTTCGGCTGCGTGCGCGATCTTGCGCCTGTCTCATCCGGCCGACGGCGGAACAGCTCGCGCCGACAGCGCGTTGAGACAACCGACCGGCGCGCCGCCGCGTCGAGTGGTACTCTGCGGTCAGCACTTGTGTACGCCCCCTTTGGGGCGCCGGTGCCAGTTTCCCTTCATCGCCCCGATCCGTCCGTCGATTCCGGTCGGCGCGCATCGGTTTCCCAGCGCCACCTCGCGTCTCTCGTGGCCAAGCGTGTCCGAGCGCGTCCGAGGTGCTGTTCCCGCCGCCCGGAGGCATGGGCGTACGCCTCCCGCTCGCGGCCCTCTCCCCCCTTTCCTCATGTCTTCCGTCCGTGAAAGGACCATCGATGACCACCACACTCGAACAGCCCCCTGTACAGCAGCAGCCCGCGACACCCCGGACCGTCACCGGTGTCCTCGACATCGACGCCGGCGGAAAGGGGTACCTGCGCGCCGAGAGCTGCCTGCCCTCGGCCTCCGACCCCCAGGTCGGTGCCGCACTGATCCGCCGTCACGGTCTGCGCAAGGGCGACCTCGTCGAGGGCGTCCGTGGAGCGCAGCGCTCGCTCACCGAGGTCGGGCGTGTGAACGGCCGTACGCCCGAGGAGCTGCGCGGCCGCCGGCACTTCCGGGACCTCACTCCCCTGCACCCGCGCGAGCGGATCCGCCTCGAACACCCGGCCTCCGGCCTGGCCGGACGCGTCACCGACCTGTTCGCGCCCGTCGGCAAGGGCCAGCGCGGGCTCGTCGTGGCCCCGCCGAAGACCGGCAAGACCGTACTGCTCCAGCAGATCGCGGCCGCCGTCGCCGGCAATCACCCCGAGTGCCGCCTGATGGTGGTGCTGCTCGACGAGCGCCCCGAGGAGGTCACCGAGATGCGGCGCTCCGTGCGCGGCGAGGTGTACGCCTCGACCTTCGACCGGGCACCCAAGCAGCACATCGCGCTCGCGGAACTCGTGATCGAACGGGCCAAGCGGCTCGTCGAGGACGGCGAGGACGTCGTCGTCCTCCTCGACTCCCTCACCCGGCTGTGCCGGGCCCACAACAACGCGGCGGCCTCCGGTGGCCGCACCCTCAGCGGCGGCGTCGACGCGGCGGCGCTGCTCGGCCCCAAGCGGTTCTTCGGCGCCGCGCGCCGGGCCGAGGAGGGCGGCTCGCTCACCATCCTCGCCACCGCCCTGGTGGACACCGGCTCCCGTGCCGACGGCTACTACTTCGAGGAGCTCAAGAGCACCGGCAACATGGAGCTCCGCCTGGACCGGGAGCTCGCCTCCCGGCGGGTGTTCCCGGCCGTCGAACTCGGCACGTCCGGCACCCGCCGCGAGGAACTCCTGCTCTCCCCCGCCGAGTTGACCGCCGTACGGGGTCTGCGCCGGGCCCTGCAGTCCCGGGACGGCGGTCCGGCGAACCTGGAGACCCTGCTGGAGCGAATGCGCGAGACCCCGGACAACGCGACCTTCCTGCGCCGCGTCCAGCCGACGCTGCCGGCGGGCTAGCGCGCGGGTTCGCCGTACGGCCCGTGCGGCATCCGGGTTGTCGCTGACACCGTCCGGCCCTGGCAGCGCGCTGAACAGCAGTACCGTTTCTACGTTGACCATATGACTATCGGATTCTCATCCCGGGTGGCCGTGTCGACCTGTGCCCTGTGCGTGGCGGGCGTCCTGGCGCTCACGCCTGCCGCGGCCGCCTCCCGCACCGGAACGGTGGTACCGCAGCCGGCGGTCCTGTACCGGTCCGGCACACAGGTCAGAGCGCACCCCGGGGTGCCCGAGGTCCCGGCGGTCTCCGCGCTGTCGTGGCTGGTGGCCGACGCCGGCACCGGCGAGGTGCTGGCCGCGAGCGACGCGCACCGCAAACTGCCGCCCGCCAGCACCCTGAAGACGCTGTTCGCCCTCACCGTGCTGCCCGTCCTGCCCGGCGGCATCCAGCACACGGTGCGGCCGGAGGAACTGGCGGACGTCGGCGAGGGCAGCAGCCTGGTCGGGGTCGTGGAGGGACAGACGTACCGGGTGGCCGACCTGTGGCGCGGGGTCTTCCTCAGCTCGGGCAATGACGCCGTGCACGTGCTGGCCTCGCTCAACGGCGGCGTGCGCGGCACCGTCGCCGGGATGCAGGCCAAGGCCCGCGCCCTGGGCGCCCTGGACACCCATGTCGTCTCGCCCGACGGCTACGACGCGCCCGGCCAGGTGTCCTCGGCCTACGACCTGGCGGTCTTCGGCCGGGCCGGACTGCACAACGCCGACTTCGCCCGGTACTGCTCCACCGTCGACGCCCGGTTCCCGGACGGCGCGGGGTCCTTCGACATCGAGAACACCAACCGGCTGCTCACCGGCGAGGACGGCGTGGCGCGCTACCCCGGTCTGATCGGCGTCAAGAACGGCTACACCAGCAACGCCGGCAACACTCTGGTCGCCGCCGCCCACCAGGGCGGCCGCACGCTCGTGGTGACGGTGATGAACCCTCAGGAGGGCGGTGGGTTCGCCGTGTACGAGGAGGCGCGCGCACTGCTGGACTGGGGTTTCGCGGCCGCCGGGCGGGTCGATCCGGTGGGCTCGCTGGACGGGCTGCGGGCGAAGTCCTTCTCGGCCACGGGCGCGGTGGCGGCGGCCGCGTCCTCGGTTCCCGACGGCGATTCCGACTGGCCCGGCACCGGCGTCATCGCCGGCGCCGCCGGTCTCGGCGCCGGGGCCTTGGCGCTGGCGCTGCGGGTCAAGGGCGGCCGGTCCGCGCGCGGCTGACCGGACGGCAGCCCGAGGAGCAGGCCCAGTGTGATCCACGTATAGATGTTGCTGCCGAGGAATCCGTCGATGCCGGAGGCGTCCTCGAACCACAGCCACACGACGCTGGTGCACAGCACCGCGTACAGGGCGCCCGCCACCCGCGGGTGCCCGGACCGGACCAGCACGGCGAAGGACGGCAGCAGCCACACCAGGTGGTGCACCCAGGTGATCGGGCTGACCAGACAGGCGGCGAGACCGGTGAGGGCGAAGGCGGCCGTCCAGTCCCCCGCCGCGACGGCCCGGCGCGTCCGCCACGCCCACACGCACAGTACGAGCAGGACCGCCGTCGCCCACAACGGGCGGTCCGCGGCGCCCAGCCGGGCCAGTACGCCCTGCAGCGACTGGTTGGACACATAGTCGAGGCGGCCCACCCGGCCGGTGTCCCACAGCGCCTCGGTCCAGTAGAAGCGCGAGGCCCCGGGATCGGCCAGGGCCGCGAGCGCGGTCGCGGCCACGGCGACCCCGGAGGCCAGACCCGCGGCCCGCCACCGGCGGGCGAGCAGCAGCAGCCCGATGAAGAGGGCGGGCGTGAGTTTGATCGCGGCGGCGAGGCCGATCCCGGCACCCGCCCAGCGGCTGCGGCCGGTCGCCAGCAGCAGTCCGTCGCCCAGCACGAGTGCCAGCAGCAGGAGGTTCACCTGGCCGAAACTGAAGGTGTCACGGAGCGGTTCGTACAGCGCGAGCCCGCAGGCGGCCAGCGCCCAGCCGTACCAGCCGTAGCGCCGCCACTCGGTTCCGGCCAGGATGCGCAGCACGAAGGCCAGCGCGGCCAGGTTGAGCAGCACGGAGGCGACGATCGCCGTGCGCAGTCCCACGAAGGCCATCGGCAGCATGACGAGGGCGGCGAACGGCGGGTAGGTGAAGCCGTAGGCCGTCCCGGGCACCAGGTAGTCGTAGATCCGGCCGCCGTGGTGGACCCACGTGTTCACCGTTCCGTAGTAGACCCGCAGGTCGAACCAGTCGCGCAGCAGCGGCACGGTCGCCGTGAACACGGTGACGACGGCGGCGAGGACGACGATCAGGACCAGCCGGCCGCGTTCGGTCCGGGGCGCTCTCATGCCGTACGTCCCAGCGCCGGGGCCTGCGCCGCCTGGTGGGCCTGCCACAGGACGACCACCGCCAGCACGCCGCCTGAGACGGCGAGCACCAGTTGGCCGATGTCCGCGGGCCCGCCGCTGGGCAGGACGGCGAGCGCGAGCACCCCTGCCAGGGCGGCCACCCGGTGCCGTACCGACGTACTCGGCGCGGCGGCCGCGATCAGGAACAGGCCCCACAGGGCGTACCAGGGGCGGATCGCCGGACCGAAGGCGGCCACCGCCAGCAGGCTCAGCCCGAGCGCGTACACCGGCCGCGGACGCAGCCGAAGCCAGATGAACAGGACGGCGACGGCGGTGACCACGAGGCCGAGCGTGTGCCAGACGGGAATGGCCAGCGGCGCCAGATCGCTGCCGAGGTGGTCGAGCAGGGCGCCGGTGGCCCGGCCGAGCAGACTGGTGAGCGCCCAGTTGTGCGCGGACACCGGGGTGTCCAGGGCGCCTATCCAGCCGTAGCCCGTGCCGGCCACGGCTGTGGCGGCGACCGTGGTGGCACCGGCCGCGGCGCTCGTCGTCAGGACCGCCCGCGCCGGACTTCGGCCCGCCCGCACCTGGACGACCACGATCGCCAGCAGGCCGAGCGCGGCGGGTGCCTTGACCAGCGCGGCAAGGGTGACGAGCACGGCGCCCAGGACGGGCCACCGGCCGAGCGCGGCGACCAGGCCGACCCCGAGCAGGCCCAGCATGATGGCGTCGTTGTGGGCGCCCGCGACCAGGTGCAGCAGGACCAGCGGGTTGAGGGCGCCCAGCCACAGGGCCGCGGCCGGGTCGGCGCCGCTGTGCCGGGCCAGACGGGGCAGCGCGGCCGCCATCAGGGCCACCCCGAGCAGGGCGACGAGCCTCATCCCGACGAGCCCGGCGGGCAGTTCGCCGCGGGTCAGTCCGGACAGGGCCGAGGCCACGGCCAGGAACGCGGGGCCGTACGGGGCCCCGGTGTTGCGCCACACGGGGGCGACCTCGTCGGCCAGCGGACCGCCGAGCACGGCGGGCCCGTGCGCATACACGTCCATGTGCGCGTCGACCATGGCACCCTGCGCGAGATAGCTGTACACGTCCCGGCTGAACAACGGCGGTGCGAGCAGCAGCGGGGCCGCCCAGACGGCCAGGACGAGCAGCAGGGCGCGCGGGGCCGGCGGCTCGGGGCTGCGGACGAGACGGCCGAGCAGCAACCAGGCCGCGATCAGCAGGACGACGCCGAAGTACACCCCGACCAGGCCCAGGGCCGCCTGCGCCGAGGCGGGGGCCAGCAGTTCCCGGACGGGCAGGGCGCCGGCGGTCTCACCCCCCAGCGCGAGGAAGGCCGTGCCGGCCAGACCGAGTATCCGGCAGCGGCGGAGATCGACGGGAAAAGCCATGGCCAACACTGGGGAAGCGTGTCAACGCCGAATGGCGGGAAGGCGACGCCCCACCCTCCGGCGGGCGGCCTGCACGTGACCGGAGCGTGATCGGCGACGGAAAACGGCTGGAACGCCGCAACGGAAACGCTCGTGGATCAGAACACCGACAGTCCGGTGAGTGTCGTGAAGCGGTCGAGGGCCGCCACTCCCGCGACCGAATTGCCGCGCTCGTCGAGCCCCGGGCTCCATACGCACAGCGTGCACCGGCCCGGTACGACCGCGATGATTCCGCCGCCGACACCGCTCTTGCCGGGCAGGCCGACCCGGTAGGCGAATTCGCCCGCGGCGTCGTAGGTCCCGCAGGTGAGCATCACCGCGTTGACCTGCTTGGCCTGGCTGCGGGTGAGCAGCCGGGTGCCGTCGGCGCGGATGCCGTGGCGGGCCAGGAAGCCGGTGGCCAGGGCGAGGTCGGCGCAGGAAGCGGCGATGGAGCACTGCCGGAAGTACTGGTCGAGCAGGACCGGCACCGGGTTGTCGATGTTGCGGTACGACACCATGAAGTGGGCGAGGGCGGCGTTGCGGTCGCCGTGTGCCGTCTCGGAGGCGGCGACCTCCTTGTCGAAGTCCAGGGCGGGGTTGCCGCTCTCCGCGCGCAGGAAGGCCAGAAGCTCACCGGCCGCGTCTCCGGTACGGGTCTGGAGGCGGTCGGTGACCACCAGGGCGCCCGCGTTGATGAAGGGATTGCGCGGGATGCCGTTCTCGTACTCCAGCTGGACCAGGGAGTTGAACGGGTTGCCGGAGGGCTCGCGGCCCACGTGCTCCCAGAGTTCGTCACCTTCTCGGGCCAGGCCCAGGGCGAGGGTGAAGACCTTGGTGATGGACTGCGCCGAGAACGGCTGCCGCCAGTCCCCCACCCCGTAGACCATGCCGTCCAGCTCGGCCACGGCCATGCCGAAACGGCGTGGGTCGCAGGCCGCGAGCACCGGGATGTAGTCGGCGGGACGCCCGCGGCCGGGCGTCCGCTCCATCTCCTCGGCGATGCGCTCCAGGACCGGCAGGAAGGTGCGGGACGACGTCGTTGTCATGATCACTATTGTGCCTCCGGGCCGGTCCGGGCGCGTAGTCGCCGGTGTGAATCAGCAGGTCAGGGGCGGGGTGCGCCGCTACCCGCGACGATCTCGGGACGCAGCAGGTCCGCGAGGGTCTCGGCGGGCAACAGTCCCTTCTCCAGGACGAGTTCGGCCACGCCCCGGCCGGTGACGAGGGCCTCCTTGGCGATGTCGGTGGCCGCCGAGTACCCGATGTACGGGTTGAGGGCGGTGACCAGGCCGATGGAGTTCTCGACGCTCGCGCGCAGCGCCTCGGTGTTGGCGGTGATCCCGTCCACACAGCGCTCCGCGAGCGTGACGCACGCGCTCTGCAGGTGGGTGATGCTCTCCGACAGGGAGTGCAGGATGATCGGCTCGAAGGCGTTCAGCTGGAGCTGGCCGGCCTCGGCGGCCATGGTGATGGCGACGTCGTTGCCGATCACCTCGAAGGCGACCTGGTTGACGACCTCGGGAACGACCGGGTTGACCTTGCCGGGCATGATGCTCGAACCGGCCTGCACCGGGGGCAGGTTGATCTCGCCGAGGCCCGCGCGCGGCCCGGAGGACAGCAGACGCAGGTCGTTGCAGCTCTTGGAGAGCTTGACGGCGATCCGCTTGAGCACGCCGGACATCTGGACGAAGGCGCCGCAGTCCTGGGTGGCCTCGACCAGGTTGGCGGCGGTCACCAGGGGCAGCCCGGTGATGTCGGCGAGGTGCCGGCGGGCGGACTCGGCGTATCCGGCGGGGGCGTTGAGCCCGGTGCCGATCGCGGTGGCGCCCAGGTTGATCTCATGGATCAGCTCGACCGCTTCCGCGAGCCGGCTGCGGTCCTCGTCGAGCATGACGGCGTACGCCGAGAACTCCTGCCCGAGCGTCATGGGCACCGCGTCCTGGAGCTGGGTACGCCCCATCTTCAGGACGTCCCGGAACTCGACGGCCTTGCGGGCGAAGGAGTCCTGCAGCAGGGCCATGGCCTTGAGCAGTCCGCGGACGGCGAAGACGGTCGCGATCTTGACGGCGGTCGGGTAGACGTCGTTCGTCGACTGGCCGAGGTTGACGTCCTCGTTGGGGTGCAGGTGGCGGTACTGGCCCTTCTCGTGCCCGAGCAGTTCCAGCGCCCGGTTGGCGACGACCTCGTTGGCGTTCATGTTGGTCGAGGTGCCGGCGCCGCCCTGGATGACGTCCACGACGAACTGGTCGTGCAGCTTGCCGCCGCGGATCTCGCGGCAGGCGGCGACGATCGCGGCCGCCTTCTTCGGCTCCAGCAGGCCGAGTTCCTCGTTGGCGAGGGCGGCGGCCTCCTTGACCGCGGCCAGCGCGTCGATCAGATGCGGGTAGACGGAGATCGGCGTGCCGGTGATGGGGAAGTTCTCGGCCGCGCGCAGGGTGTGGACGCCCCAGTACGCGTCGGCGGGGACGTCACGGTCGCCGAGCAGGTCGTGTTCGCTTCGGGTGGCGACGGTCGTCATGGTGGTGCGGCCTCTTTCTGAGGGGTGGGAACGAGCGCCCCGGAGGGGGCGCGGGGTACTGCGCGACCGGCCAGGGACACCGTCCCTGGACGGCCCGCAGTCGAGAAGGTGGCTGTCGTTTCCGGCGGAGCGCTACGCGCAGGCCGGCAGCTGGACCGGATCCAGCGCCCGCACCGGTCGTACGCAGCCGACCGGCTCCGCTCCGCCGAGCAGCGGTTCGCCCGCGAACTCGGTGAGGAGCGCGGGGGCGACCCCGGCGCGGGCGAGGGCGGCCGCGGCGACGGGAACGCGGGCGCGGTTGGCGCCGTCGGCGATCTTGACGGCGACGGCCCGGCCGTCCGGCAGCGCCGCGACCTGGACGCCCTCGAAGCCGTCCTTGGCGAGCAGCCCGGGCACGGCCCGCATCAGCGCGGCCACGTCCCGGCCGGACCCGGAGGCCATCTCGGCGTGCTCGCGCATCGCGTCGGCCACCCGGGCCTCGGGGGTGCCGGGCGGCGCGGTGGTGATACGGGCGAGCGCGCGAGCCAGGCCGTGCAGGGAGACGGAGAACAGCGGGGCGCCGCAGCCGTCGACCGTCACGCGGGCGATGCGCTGGCCGGTGAGGTCCTCGACGATCTCGGCGATGGCCTGCTGGAGGGGGTGGGCCGGGTCGAGGTAGTCGTCCAGGGACCAGCCGTTGAGCTTGGCCGTCCAGAGCATCGCCGCGTGCTTGCCGGAGCAGTTCTGGGCGAGCCGGGAGGGCAGCCGGCCCTCGCGCACCCAGGCGTCCCGGACGACGGGGTCGTAGGGCATGTCGGGCACGTTGCGCAGGTCGTCCTCGGCGAGGCCGGCCAGTTCGAGCATCCGCCGGGTACCGGCGAGGTGGAGTTCCTCGCCGGAGTGGCTCGCGGCCGCCAGCGAGAGCAGGTCGCCGTCGAGCGGCAGCCCCGCCCGCAGCATGGCCACGGCCTGGACGGGCTTGAGCGCCGAGCGCGGGTAGAAGGCGGCCTCGATGTCGCCGAGCTGGAACTGGACCTCGCCGTCGGCGCCGAGGACGACGACGGAACCGTAGTGGATGCCCTCCACGACCCCGCCGCGTATCAGGTGGGCGACGGGAGCGTGGAGGGGCTCACGGACAAGGGGTGCGTCCGCGGGTGAACTGCTGTACATGACTGCCCGGATCACTGGTGGGTTGGAGTGGACCGGCGTGGATTCACGCGCCGGTTCCGGCGGACTTGCGCGCCGTGCGGCCGCGGATGGCGTACCAGCCCGCGACCAGCGCCCCGACGATCAGCGGCAGGCACAGCACGGTGGTGCGTCCGGCGCCGCCGTCGGCGTACATGAGGACCAGGACGGAGGCGAGGAAGGCCAGCGTCACGAGTTCGGTCCAGGGGGAACCCGGCAGTCGGTAGCCGGGCCGGGTCAGCTCGCCGTTCTGGGTCTTCCGCCAGAACAGCAGGTGACAGAGCATGATCATGCCCCAGGTGGAGAGGATGCCGATCGCCGCGAGGTTCAGCACGATCTCGAACGCGTCGGCGGGGACCACGAAGTTGAGGCCGACACCGAGGACGCAGATGCCGCTGGTGAGCAGGATGCCGCCGTACGGGACCTGGCTGCGGCTCATCCGCGCCGTGAACCGCGGGGCGGAGCCGTTGACGGCCATCGACCGCAGGATGCGACCGGTGGAGTAGAGGCCGGAGTTGAGGGACGACATCGCCGCGGTCAGGACGACCAGGTTCATCACGCCGCCGGCCGCCGGGACACCGATGTGGGAGAGGACCGTCACGAAGGGGCTCTCGCCGGCCGTGTACTTGTTCCAGGGCAGCAGCATCGAGAGGAGGACGACCGAGCCGACGTAGAAGAGGCCGACTCGCCACATGATCGAGTTGATCGCCTTAGGCATGATCTTCTCGGGGTTCTCGGTCTCACCGGCCGCGATGCCGACCAGCTCGACGGAGGCGTAGGCGAAGACGACGCCCTGGATGATCAGCAGCATGGGCAGCAGGCCGTTGGGGAAGACGCCGCCGTTGTCGGTGATCAGGGACGGGCCGGGGGTGGCGCCGTCGACGGGGTGCTGGGTGACCAGCAGGAAGATGCCGATGGCCATGAAGACGACGAGCGCGCCGACCTTGACGATGGCGAACCAGAACTCCAGTTCGCCGAAGATCTTCACCGAGATCAGATTCACGGTGAGCACCACGGCCAGGGCTATCAGCGCGATCACCCACTGCGGGATGTCGGAGAACATGCCCCAGTAGTGGGTGTAGGTGGCCACCGCGGTGATGTCGGCGATGCCGGTGGTGGCCCAGTTGAGGAAGTACATCCAGCCCGCCGTGTAGGCGCCCTTCTCCCCCAGGAACTCCCGGGCGTACGACACGAAGGCGCCGGAGGAGGGCCGGTACAGGACGAGTTCGCCGAGGGCCCGCACGACGAGGAAGGCGAAGATGCCGCAGACCGCGTACGCGATGAAGAGGGAGGGTCCCGCGTCGGCGAGCCGGCCGCCCGCGCCGAGGAAGAGGCCGGTGCCGATGGCCCCGCCGATGGCGATCATGTTGACGTGCCGGGACTTCAGGGACTTGCTGTAGCCGGTGTCTCCGGCGTCGACATGACCGGACGACGGGCGCGTCTCGTCTTTGAGGTGCTGCTCGCTCACGCCTCGGCTCCGCCTTTCGTGGGGGTGTCCGTGCGCCCGGAGCGCACGATGTCGGTCAGGGTGGTCTCGACGCGGTCGAGGTGGTGGGACATGGCCTCCACCGCGTCGAGTTCCGAACCGTCGGTCAGCGCCTCGACGATGGCCCGGTGCTCCCGGTTGGACTGCTCGCGGCGGCCGCCCAGCTGGTTGAGGAAGGCCGACTGACGCGCCAGTGCGTCCCGGATCTCCTCGATGACCCGGCGGAACACCGGGTTCTGGGCGGCCTCGGCCACGGCCAGGTGGAAGAGGGTGTCCATCGCGACCCATGCGGTGGTGTCCGTCTCCCGCTCCATGCGGTCCAGCAGGTGGGCCAGGTGGTCCAGGTTCTCGGGGGTGCGGCGCAGGGCCGCGTACCCGGCGACCGGGACCTCGATGTGGCGGCGCACCTCCAGCAGGTCGCTGGCCGCGTAGTCGCCGAAGGTGGGGTCTTCGACGGCGCTCGCCACCACGAAGGTGCCCTTGCCGGTCCTGGAGACCGTCAGGCCCATCGTCTGCAGGGCCCGCAGGGCCTCGCGGAGCACGGGGCGGGAGACCTCGAGGGTGCGGCAGAGCTCCGCCTCCGAGGGGAGCTTGTCTCCGATGGCGTAGTCGCCGCGCTCGATGGCACCGCGGAGGTGGGCGAGGACCGCTTCCATGGCGCTGACGCGCCGCGGCCCCGCTCCACCTGTCTGGCTGTCTGACAGGTTCACGAGAGAGATGTTCCGGGTGAGCGACGGCTGATGTCAAGGGAGCCGAAAGGAAAAATTCAACGGGCGTGAAGCCTGTAAGCAGACTTCACGCCCGGGGCTGGGTCCTGTCGTCAAACTCGCGTCGTCCGCCCGAAGGGCGGGCCTTGCGGCGTCATGGGGGTCCCCCTGCTCGAGCGAAGCCGAGAGCTTGGGGGAGCGTGCTCTCGGGGTGCCGGGTCCTGGCCCTCGTACTGGATGTACGTGGGTCAGGGGCCGGTGCGGCGAGTGGGGGTCCCCCCTGCTCGAAGAGCTTGGGGGAGCGTGCATGGCCTCGCGGGGCAGGCGGGAGTTTGACGACAGGGCCCAGGGGCCGACCGGATCCGGCGGCCGCGGATCAGCTGTCGATGACGCCGCCCGCGAGCAGGCCGAACAGCGCCGCGCCGACGACGATGCGGTAGAGCACGAAGGCGTTGAAGGAGTGCTTGGCGACGAACTTCAGCAGCCAGGCGATGGAGGCGTAGGCGACGACGAAGGAGACGACCGTGCCGACGACCAGCGGAGCGGCGCCCACGCCGGCGCCCAGGGCGTCCTTCAGCTCGTAGATGCCGGCGCCGGTCAGGGCCGGGATGCCGAGGAAGAAGGACAGCCGGGTGGCGGCCACCCGGTCCAGGTCCAGGATGAGCGCGGTGGACATGGTGGCGCCGGAGCGGGAGAAGCCGGGGAAGAGCAGGGCGAGGATCTGCGAGCAGCCGACCAGCATCGCGTCCTTGAACGAGGTGTCGTCCTCACCGCGCTTGTGGCGGCCCATCTGGTCCGCCGCCCACATCACACCACTGCCGACGATCAGGGAGCCCGCGACCACCCAGAGCGAGGCGAGCGGACCCTCGATGAGAGGCTTGGCCGCCAGGCCGACCAGGACGATCGGAATCGTCGCGTAGATCACCCACCAGGCGAACTTGTAGTCGTGGTGGTAGCGCTCCTGAGGATTGCGCAGACCGCGGCCCCAGGCGGAGACGATCCGCACGATGTCCTTGAAGAAGTACACGAGCACGGCGGCGATGGCACCGACCTGGATGACCGCCGAGAAACCGACGACGGACTTGTCGTCGACGGGGATGTTCATGAGCCCCTCGGTGATCTTGAGATGACCGGTGGACGACACGGGAAGGAATTCGGTCACCCCCTCGACGACTCCGAGGACGACGGCCTGACCGACAGAGATGGCGCTCATGGGATCCAGTTCTGAGGAGTTGGTCGACAGTGCTGTAGACAGTCTCACTGCGCGCGGGCGAATGACAAATGCCTACGCCCACAGCACTCCGGCGATCCACACTCCGGCGAAGGCCGCTCCGAGACCCGCCACCACGCTCGCGACGACGTTGGCGGCAGCGTAGAGCCCCGCACCCGCCTCGGAAAGTCTGAGGGTCTCGTAGGAGAAGGTCGAATAGGTCGTCAGGGCCCCGCACAGCCCCGTCCCCAGCAGCAGCTGCAGGTGCGGGCCCGCGGCGCCCGCCGAGACCGCGCCGGTCAGCAGGCCCAGAATCAGACAGCCCGTGACATTCACCACGAAAGTGCCCCAGGGGAAGACCGAGTCGTGCCGGGACTGCACGGCCCGGTCGGTGAGATAGCGGAGCGGAGCTCCGACCACGGCCCCGAGGGCGACCAGCAGCCAGTTCACAACTACTTCTTACCCTTCGAGTCCGTTTCGCCCGGACTGTCCGCACGGCCGACGTACCGGATGACCTCGCAGTCGTCGAGGGTGACCAGCCCCTCGCCGACGAGTTCGTCGAGCTGCGGCAGAAACGCCCGCACCCGCTCCTCGGTGTCCACGATCACGACCGCGACCGGCAGGTCCTCGCTCAGCGACAGCAGCCGTGACGTGTGGATCATGGACGAGGCGCCGAAGCCCTCGACGCCGCGGAAGACGCTGGCGCCCGCGAGACCGGCCGCGCGGGCGCGGTGCACGATCTCGGCGTAGAGCGGCCGGTGGTGCCAGGTGTCGTTCTCGCCGATGTAGACGGTCACGCGCAGGGCGCGGCCCGTGAGCCTGGTCATCGCTGCCTCCCGGTCAGGACACGGCGGGCCGCGGCGGACGCGAGCCACACCGCCGCGAGGGCCGCGACCAGGGTCGCGGCGAGATAGGCCAGCCCCGTGGCGGAGTGGCCGCTGTCAACAAGCTTCTGGATGTCGACGGCGTACGTCGAGAAGGTGGTGAAGCCGCCGAGCACTCCGGTACCGAAGAAGGGCCGCACCAGCCGATGGGCGGCCCAGACGTCCGTGATGATCACCATGAACACGCCTATCACGGCGCATCCGACGACATTGGTCACGAACGTCGCCCAGGGGAAGCCCCCGGACTGCGTGGGCCACCACAGCGTCAGGGCGTAACGGGCCGTCGCGCCGAGCGCGCCGCCGAGCGCGACCACCGCGACGACGGGGACCTGGGCGCGCCGGGCCGAACGCCTCGCGGGGCTCGGCCGGACACGGAGGCTCTCGGCTTCCGGGGCGGTCATGGTCGTTCGTCTCCTGTTCGGCCCCACTGCCGGGTGATCACGGTGGGTGAACAGGGTACCGCCCGGCCTGCGCCGGGTCACTTCGCGAGGGGACCCTCGCACACCGCCACACCGCGTTCCCAGATGCTCCCCAGGATCAGCTGTCCGTCGGTCTCGCAGACGCTGGTGACCATGCGGTAGCCGGAGTGGCGGCGGGCGAGGTGGTGGACGACCCGGCCCTCGTCGTCGAGCGCCAGGACGCCGATCGTGCCGGTCGGGCGGTACGGGGCGCGTACGGCGACCCGGGCCGCGGCTCGGCGCACGGCGGGCGGGGTCCGGTGCAGCAGGTCCAGCGGGGGTACGCGCGGTCCGGCGAGGGCCACCCAGATCGGGCCGCCCCGCCGGTCGCGCCAGAGGTTGTCGGGCATGCCCGGCAGGGCGTCGGCGAAGGGTTCGCCGCGTCCGGCGTGGGGTCCGGTGAGCCAGTAACGGGTCAGGCGGTACGCGCTGGTCTCGGCGACGACCAGGAAGGACTCGTCGGCGGCGGGCGCGAGGCCGTTGGCGAACTGAAGCCCCTCCAGCACCACTTCGGGGGTCTTGCCACCGGGCGGGAGCCGCAGCAGGCGTCCGGTGCCGCTGTGCTCGACGACGTCGCCGATCCAGTGCTCCAGGGGGTGACGGCGGCTGGAGACGGTGAAGTACACGCTGCCGTCGGAGAGGGCGACGGCGTTGCTGCAGAACCGCAGCCGCTCCCCCGCGACCGAGTCGGCGAGGACGCGCACGACGCCGTCGCCGAGGCCTACGCGGAGCAGGCCGCGTTCCGCGTCGCAGACCAACAGGTCTCCGTCCGGGAGGAGTTCGAGGCCCAGCGGACGGCCACCGGTCTCGGCGAGCACCTCGACGCGGGCCGTGGCCGGGTCGGTGAGTCCGTCGAGGCGCAGGATGCGGCCGTCCTCGACACCGGTGAGGACGCGGCCGCGGGCATCGGCCACCACGTCCTCGGGGCCGTGGCCGCCGATCGCGACATGGTGGCGGGGGACGAGTGCGGTGGGACGGTCCTGGCCCATGTGCGCCTGCCCTTCACGGTAGGAAGTCCGCCCATCCTGGCAGCCGATCCGTGCGGCCGACGGCTACCAGCCCTTCTCGAAGATGCGGGCCACCTCGGCGACACGGACGTCGTCGCGGCGGTAGTACGTGCGGTACCGGAGTCTCTTGGTACGCAGAAGGCCCAGGCGGGTGAGGAGCCCGAGGTGCGTGACGGCGACGCGGCGGGGCACGCCGAGCTTGACGGCGACGGCTCGTGCGGTGACTCCGTCCTCGACGGGGTCACCGTGGCGCTGCGGCGGGAAGTGGGCGGCCGGGTCCTTCAGCCACTCAAGGATGTCCAGGCGCCTTACGCCGACGGGATTCCTCAGCAACTCGTCGCCTCCGTCCTGGCCTGGTACGCGCCTGTCCCACTGTCCCGCAGCAGGGTCCGCCGTGTCCGGGACTGCGCGACCCTTGTCCGGTACCGAACCGTCGTACGACAGAAAGCTGTTCTGTCCTGGTACCCAGGACGGGCGCAGGTACCCGGGAGGGCACCGAAGGGCCCGGCCGTCCCCTATTACGGCCGGGCCCGGCCGGCGATGGCTCAGCGGTGGCCGAACCACGTCATGGAGGAGAGCGCCTTGTCGTCGTAGCCGAACAGCGCCTGGTTCTCCCAGCCGTTGCCGGAGGTGGCGTCGGTCGGGTCCCAGCCGTTGCCGGTGACGGCGGTCCAGGTGGCCTCCCAGTAGAAGACGCCGAGGCCGCGGCCGTTCGGGACGGCTTCCACGATGCTCGCCACGTCGTTCATCCACCTGGTCTGGCCGGCCACGGTCGCCGGGTAGCCGGAGACCAGCTCACCGGTGGTGTCGATCTGGTTGGTGAGCGAGTCGTCGCTGTCGAGGCGGAAGGGGTAGGCCGTCTCGGCGACGAAGACCGGCTTGCCGTAGCGGGCGGCGGCGTCGTCCAGGGTGGTCTGGAAGTCGGAGAGCGGGCCGTGCCAGTAGCCGTAGTAGGACAGGCCGATCGCGTCGAACTTCACGCCCTTGGCGACCGCGTTGTCGAACCACCACTCGGTGCCGGCCTTGTCACCGCCCTTGGCCAGGTGCAGCGCGACGACCGTGGACGAGTTGACGGCCTTGACCGCGTCGTAGCCGGAGTTGAGCAGACCGGCGAGCTGCGTCCAGTTGCCGGTCGACCCCTCGGACCACAACATGCCGCCATTGATCTCATTGCCCACCTGGACCATGTCGGCGGTGGTGCCTTGAGCCTTCAAGGCGTTCAACACGTCGTACGTGTGGTTGTACACGTCTGTCTTGAGTTGACTGTACGAGTGGCTCGCCCAGGCGGCCGGCTTGGTCTGTGCGCCCGGGTCGGCCCAGGTGTCGGAGTAGTGGAAGTCGACCAGGAGCTTCATGCCCTGGGCCTTGATGCGCTTGGCCATGGCCAGCACGCGCGTCTTGTTGTTGTAGCCGTCGGCCGGGTTCACCCAGACCTTCAGCCGGGCGTAGTTCATGCCGTACGACTTCAGGACGGCGAGGGCGTCCCCGGTGCTGCCGGAACCGGTCCGGTAGACGCCGCCCTTGGCCTCGCTCTTGGCGAGGGAGGAGATGTCGGCACCGTGGATCGACGTACTCGTCGTACCGGACGTGAAGGTCAGATCGTCAACATTGATCCAGTTGCCCGCGTTCGCGTCACTGTTGACGCTGATGGTGCACTGGTTGTTGGTCACCTTGATCGGTCCTCCGATGGGGGCCGGAGGACAAGCCCCTCCGCCCGCGGCTCGACGGCTCACGCGGGCGGAGGGAAGCCGGCTCAGCCGTCGAGGCGTACGACCCGGACGGCTCCCGCGGGAACGGCGAGGCGGCCCGCGGCGCGTTCGCCCGTCAGCAGTTCGGTGCCGTGCGCGTCCAGCGGCACCTTGGCGTCGGTGGCGGTGTGGTTGATCGCGAACAAGAAGCTGCCGGACTCGCCGGCGCGGCGCACGACCTCGACGTCGCGGGGCAGATCGGCGCACGGGGCGATGCACGCGTCCTCGGCGGCCCAGCCGATCAGGGCGTCCAGGCCGTGCGCGTCGAGTCGGGTCGACACGTACCAGGCGGTGCCCTCGCCGAGCCGGTGCCGGGTGACGGCCGGGTGACCTGCGGCGAGCCCGTCGGCGTACGTCCACACCGTCTCGGCGCCGCGCGGCACCACGAACTCCGTCCACACGTCGGCCGTGAGCTCGGAGCCGTCGGGTCCGGTGACCCGCACCCGCTCGTCCTGGAGCAGCGGCGAGAACTCCTCCACGGTCAGGCCCAGGACCTCGCGCAGCGCGCCCGGGTAGGCGCCCGCGTGCACGGCGTCGTGCTCGTCGACGATGCCGGAGAAGTAGGAGACGACGAGCGTGCCGCCGTTCTCGACGTACTCCCGGAGGTTGTTCCCGGCCGCCTCCGTCATCAGGTACAGCGCGGGAACGACGACAAGGGGATAGGCCGACAAATCGGCTTCCGGGTGGGCGAAGTCGACCGTGAGGTGGCGGTCGTAGAGGGCCTCGTAGAAGGCGTCGGCGCGCTCGCGCGGGTCGTGGTCCTCGCTGGGGCGCCACTGGAGGTTCTGCGCCCACCAGGACTGCCAGTCCCACAGGACGGCGACGTCGGCCCGCGTGCGGGTACCGCGGACCGGCGCCAATGAGTCCAGAGCGGCGCCGAGTTCGACCACTTCGCGCCACACCCGCGTCTCGGTGCCGCCGTGCGGCAGCATCGCGGAGTGGAACTTCTCGGCGCCGCGCCGCGACTGCCGCCACTGGAAGAACATGGCGCCGTCGGAGCCGCGCGCCACATGGGCGAGGGAGTTGCGGGCCATCTGGCCGGGGGCCTTGGCGGGGTTGCGGGGCTGCCAGTTGACGCCCGAGGTGGAGTGTTCGAGCAGCAGCCAGGGTGCGCCGCCTGCGACGGAACGGGTGAGGTCGGCGGCCATCGCCAGGTTGACGTGGGTGCGACGGCCGTCGGTGATCAGGTAGTGGTCGTTGGTGACGAGGTCGACCTCGCGGCCCCAGGCCCAGTAGTCCATGGAGTCGCACTGGCTGAGCGCGGTCATGAAGTTGGTGGTGACCGGGATGCCGGGCGAGAGCCGGTGCAGGATGTCCCGCTCCCGGCGGAAGTTCTCGCGGACGGTGGCGTCGGCGAACCGCCGGTAGTCCAGCGCCTGGGCGGGGTTGCCGACGGTCGGGGTCGCGCGCGGCGGGTTGATCTGCTCCAGGTCCGTGTAGTGCTGTCCCCAGAAGGCGGTGCCCCAGGCCGCGTTGACGCCTTCGACGCTCCCGTAGGTGTCCGCCAGCCGGCGGCGGAAGTGGGCGGCGCAGGAGTCGCAGTAGCAGGCCGAGACGGGGACGCCGTACTCATTGTGCACGTGCCACAGCGCGAGCGCGGGGTGGTCGCCGTAGCGCTCGGCGAGCTTCGTGGTGATGCTCGCGGCGGCCGCGCGGTAGTCGGCGTTGCTGTGGCAGATGGCGCCGCGGGAGCCGAACTCGTAGCGCACGCCCTCGGCGGTCACCGGCAGCGCCTCGGGGTGGGCCCGGTAGAACCACGCCGGGGGCACCACGGTGGGTGTGCCGAGGTCGACGCGGATGCCGTTCTCGTGCAGCAGGCCGAGGATCCGGTCCAGCCAGCCGAAGTCGTACGCGCCGGGTGAGGGCTCCAGCAGCGCCCAGGAGAAGATCCCGACGCTCACCATCGTGACGCCGGCCTCCCGCATCAGCCGGACGTCCTCCTGCCAGACGCTCTCCGGCCACTGCTCGGGGTTGTAGTCCCCACCGAAGGCGAGCCTGGTGAGGCCCCTGGGGGTGGTCTCCGGCATGGATCTCTCCCGCTTAATCGATCATTTGGGAACGTGCACACACATCGTTGGCGGCGCGAGCCCAACATAACCGCACAGCAACAACCATTGACAAGTGTCTTGGATGTTTCTCTACTGTGAACGCTCACAGACGCAGGGCAGGGCCTCGCGGCAGGCGAGGACCCGTCTCATGTGAACGCTCACATCTGCATGGCAGGTCTCCGCAGCGGGCGGGGACCCAGGTCAGGGGAGAGATCCATGCCGCACACGAAGCGCCGTCGCCTCGTGACAACTGCCGTCGCCGTCTCGCTCGGCGCCACCACCCTCGCCGCCTGCGGCTCGTCCGACAGCGACAGCAAGACCGAGTCCGGTCCGGTCTCACTGACGTACTGGACCTGGACGCCCGGCATGGACAAGGTCGTGGACCTGTGGAACAAGGGGCCGGGGAAGAAGGACCGGATCACGGTCACGGTGAAGAAGCAGGCCTCCGGCGACTCGCTGGTCACCAAGATCCTCACCGCGCACAAGGCGAAGAAGGCGCCCGACCTGGTGCAGGCCGAGTACCAGGCGCTGCCGACCCTGGTGAGCAATGACGCGCTGGCGGACATCTCCAAGGACGTCGGCGACGCGAAGAGCAAGTTCGCCGACGGCGTCTGGCAGCAGACCACACTGGGCACGGACGCCGTCTACGCGGTGCCGCAGGACATCGGCCCGATGATGTTCTACTACCGCGAGGACCTGTTCAAGAAGTACGGCCTCAAGGTCCCCACCACCTGGGAGCAGTTCGCCGAGACGGCCCGCGCGCTGAAGAAGAAGGCCCCGGACAAGGCCCTGACCACCTTCTCCGCCAACGACTCCGGCCTCTTCGCGGGGCTCGCCCAACAGGCCGGCGCCAAGTGGTGGACCACCTCCGGCGACAAGTGGAAGGTCGCCATCAACGACGCGGCCACCCAGAAGGTCGCCACGTTCTGGGGCGGGCTGGTCAAGGACGGTGTCATCGACAACCAGCCGATGTACCAGCCGGCCTGGAACAAGGCGCTCAACACGGGCAAGGAGATCGGCTGGGTCAGCGCCGTGTGGGCACCGGGCACGCTCACCACGGCCGCGCCGGACACCAAGGGCAAGTGGGCCATGACCCCGCTCCCCCAGTGGTCCGGGACCGAGAACGTCACGGGCAGCTGGGGCGGCTCCTCCACGGCCGTGACCACCGACTCCGAGCACCGGGCCGCCGCCGCCAAGTTCGCCGCCTGGCTGAACACGGACGGCGAGGCACTCAACGCCCTGGCCAAGGAGGGCGGCATCTACCCGGCCTCCACCTCCGCCCAGCTCAGCGGTGCGTTCTCCAGCCCGCCGGAGTTCTTCTCCAACCAGGCGGACTTCTACACCAAGGCGGCCGACATCGCGAAGACCACCGCGCCGTCCGCATGGGGCCCGAACGTGAACGTCGCCTACGCGACCTTCAACGACGCGTTCGGTGTCGCCGCCAAGGACAAGTCGGACTTCGTGGCCGCCCTGGACAAGATGCAGGACGCCACGGTCGCCGACATGAAGAAGCAGGGCTTCGGGGTCTCTCAGTGACACGCGCCGCAAGCCGGAAGGCGTACGGGGTCAAGGGGGCCCCGTATGCCTTCCTCCTCCCCGCAACGATCCTCTTCGCGCTGTTCTTCGCGCTGCCCATCGGGTACGCGGTCTGGCTCAGCTTCCGCAAGGTGCACGTCTCCGGCCTCGGCCTCGGGGCGCACGCCCGCAGCGAGATCTGGGCCGGCTTCGAGAACTACACCGGGGCGTTCCACGACAGCGAACTGCTGCACGGCGCGCTGCGCGTGCTCGGCTACGGCTGCATCGTCGTCCCGGTGATGCTCGGCCTCGCGCTGCTGTTCGCGCTGATGCTGGACTCCGACAAGGTGCGGCTCGCCCCGTTCACCCGGCTCGCGATCTTCCTGCCGTACGCCATCCCCGGCGTGGTGGCCGCGCTGATGTGGGGCTTCCTGTACCTGCCGGACGTCAGCCCGTTCTACTACGTGCTCGACAGGCTGAGCCTGCCGCAGCCCGACCTGCTCGACGGCGGTCCGCTCTATCTCGCCCTGTCGAACATCGCTGTCTGGGGCGGCACCGGCTTCAACATGATCGTCATCTACACCTCGCTGCAGGCCATCCCGGCCGAGGTGTACGAGGCGGCGAAGCTGGACGGCGCCACCCCGCTGCAGATCGCGCTGAAGATCAAGATCCCGATGGTGGCGCCCTCGCTGGTGCTGACCTTCTTCTTCTCGATCATCGCGACGCTCCAGGTGTTCAACGAGCCGACCACCCTCAAGCCGCTCACCAACTCCGTCAACACGAGCTGGAGTCCGCTGATGAAGGTGTACCAGGACGCCTTCCACCGCGGTGACATCTACTCCGCCGCCGCCGAGGCGACCCTGATCGCGCTGGCCACGCTGGTGCTGTCCTTCGGGTTCCTTCGGGCCGCGAACCGTCGCAACAAGCAGGAGGCAGCGCGATGAGCTCTCTTGCCGTCCGCAAGGCGGCCCCGGCCGCCGGCACCACCCCCGGCACCGCACAGGGCCCGCCGCTGCGCCGCCGGATCGCGCTGGTGCCGACCGTCACCCTGCTGATCGGCGCCGTCTACACGCTGCTGCCGGTCGCCTGGGTGGTGATCGCGTCCACCAAGTCCGGGCGCGAGCTGTTCTCCACCTTCACCTTCCTGCCCGGCACCGGTTTCACCGACAACATCAAGGACCTCGACGCCTACCGCGACGGCATCTACTGGCAGTGGATGGGCAACTCCGCCCTGTACGCCGGGCTCGGCGCCCTGCTGTCCACCGCCGTGTCGGCGTTCAGCGGCTACGCGCTCGCGACCTACCGCTTCCGGGGCCGCGAGACGATGTTCAACGTGCTGCTCGCCGGCGTGCTGATGCCGCCGGTGATCCTCGCCGTTCCGCAGTACCTGCTGCTGGCCAAGGCCGGTCTCACGGACTCCTACCTGTCCGTGCTGCTGCCGCAGATCCTCTCGCCGTACGGCGTCTACCTCTCGCGGATCTACACGGCCGCCGCGGTGCCCGCCGATGTGGTCGAGGCGGGGCGGATGGACGGAGCGAGCGAGTGGCGGATCTTCACCCGGGTCGCGCTGCCGATGATGATCCCCGGCATGGTCACGGTGTTCCTGTTCCAGTTCGTGGCCGTGTGGAACAACTTCCTGCTGCCGTACATCATGCTCAGCGACGACGAGCGGTTCCCGCTGACGCTCGGTCTGTACACGCTCCTGGAGCAGGGCTCCAACACCCCGGCCCTGTACACGCTGGTGATCACGGGCGCCTTCCTGGCGGTCCTCCCGCTGATCGGCCTCTTCCTGGTCATTCAGCGGTTCTGGAGTCTGGATCTGCTGTCCGGAGCCGTAAAGTCATGACCATGGGCAATCCGGGGGGCCGGCGGAAACCGCCGACGATCCACGACGTGGCGCGCGAGGCGGGCGTCTCGCGGGGCACCGTCTCGCGTGTGCTCAACGGTGGGCACTACGTCAGCCCCGCCGCGCAGGAGGCGGTGAACGCCGCCATACGCAGGACGGGGTACGTCGTGAACCGGCACGCCCGCTCCCTGATCACCGGACGCTCGGACTCGGTCGGTTTCCTGCTGACCGAGCCGCAGGAGCGGTTCTTCGAGGACCCGAACTTCAACGTGCTGCTGAGCGGCTGCACCCAGGCGCTGGCCGCGCACGACATCCCGCTGCTGCTGATGCTGGCGGGCACGAAGGACGAACGGCGGCGCATCACGCGGTACATCACGGCCGGGCATGTCGACGGTGTGCTGCTGGTCTCCAGCCACTCCGGCGACCCGGTCGCGGAGGAGTTGCGCGAGGCGGGGGTGCCGCTGGTCGCCTGCGGCAAGCCGATCGGGCTGGGCTCCAAGGTGAGTTATGTGGCGGCCGACGACCGGGACGGCGCCCGTGACATGGTGCGCCATCTGCTGTCGCTGGGCCGACGCCGGATCGGCGTGGTCACCGGCCCGCTGGACACCCCGGGCGGTGTCGAGCGCCTGGCCGGGTACAAGGAGGTGCTCGCCGAGGCGGGCATCGAGACCGACGAGCGGCTCATCGTCTCCGGGGACTACAGCCGGGCCAGCGGTGCGGCGGGCGCGGAGCGGCTGCTCGACCGGGCGCCGGACATGGACGCCGTGTTCGTCGCGTCCGACCTGATGGCGCAGGGCGTGCTCAGCGTGCTGCAGCGGGCGGGCAGGCGGGTGCCGGACGACATCGCCGTCGGCGGTTTCGACGACTCCCCGGCGGCCACCGCGGTCAACCCGGCCCTCACCACGATCCGCCAACCGTGGGACCGGATCAGCAACGAGATGGTCCGGGTGCTGCTCGCCCAGATCGGGGGCGAGGACCCGGCGGCGGTGATCCTGCCGACGGAACTGGTGCGCCGCGAGTCGACCTGACGCGCGGGTTCCGTGTCGGAGGTCGGTGGGTACGGTGGGCCCGCGGTCGTCCTTCGCAGCACGGCGCTCGACGAGCCGCCGGGTGCTGGACGGGGCCGGCAGGGCGTCGCCGGTGGCGACGAGCCGTACGGCCGCCGCCAGATGTTCCGGGGTCACGTCCTTCAGCAGGAAGCCGCTCGCCCCGAGCGAGAGTGCCGTGTACACGTAGCGGTCCAGGTCGAAGGTCGTCACAACATCGGTGCCCGGCAGTCCGGGTCCTGTTCGAGGATGCGCCGGATCGCCTCCAGGCCGTCCATGGCCGGCATGCGTATGTCCATCGGGACGACGTCCGGCCGCCACGTCGATGCTGCGGGCCGTCAGAATCAGCCGGAAGCCGGTCCCGATCAGCGTCCGGTCGTCGACGATCAGCACACGCGGCACCCGCTCGGGCCCGGCCTCCGGCCGCCCGGCGGGCCCTCCGATTACGCGGCGGCTGTCATGGGCGGTCCAGAGGTATGCGTGCCCGGACGCGGTAGCCGCCGAGGCGTCGGCGGGCGTCCAAGTCGCCGCCGTACACCGCGACCCGCTCCCGCAGGCCCGACCGGCCGCGCCCCGCGCCCTCGTGGCGTCCAGACACGGGCGGCCGCACGGCAGCGCAGCCGGTCCGCACGCTGGTGCCGGTGCTGAGGACCTCCACGCGCAGGGTGTGGTCGGCGTAGCGCACGCCCACCTCCGCCCTGCCGCCGTCGCCGCCCCGCGGGAGGGGGCGCGGGTCGCCGGAGACCCGGACCCGGACGGGCAGTCCGGCGAACGATATCCGGTCCACCAGCGGCCCCGGCCCGTCAGGGGCGAACGCGGGAACCGGTCAGGATCGGAGAAGCGGCCCCGCGCTCCCCGGCTCTAGCGTGGGACCACCGACGGATCACGTCGGTCCCGCACCACGAAGGAGTGAGTTCACCATGACCGCCGGCCTCCAGACGATCATCTACCCCGTCAAGGACATCGCCCGGGCCAAGGCCCTGTTCAGCGCCCTGCTCGAAGTCGAGCCCTATGCGGACGAGCCGTACTACGTCGGCTTCAAGGACGCCGGGCAGGACGTCGGTCTCGACCCGAACGGGCACGCCAAGGGCATGACCGGGCCCGTGCCGTACTGGCACGTCTCCGACATCCGGGCCCGGCTCGCGAGCCTGCTGGAGGCGGGCGCCGAGCTGCTGCAGGACGTGCAGGACGTCGGTGGCGGCCGGCTGATCGCCTCGGTGAAGGACGCCGACGGCAACCTCGTGGGGCTCCTGCAGGACGCGGCCGCCTGAGTCCGGACGGCCGGCCGGGCGTCGGACGACTGCTTGCGCCCGTCGGACAATCTGCTTGCACCCGCACTAGTTGCACACTCAACGATTGGCCGAATCGGTGTTACCGTGCGGGTATGGCAGTCACAACGGCCGAGTCCCGGCTCGAAGAGCGTTGGCGGGACATCCTGTCCGTGCACGCGCGCACGATGTGCGAGATCGACCGGGCCCTGCACCCGCACGGCCTGGGCGCGAGCGACTTCGAGGTGCTCGACATCCTGGCCTCCGAGGCGCCCCGCGAGGGCGACCAGTGCCGGGTGCAGAACATCGTCGGACGGGTCCATCTCAGCCAGAGCGCGCTGTCCCGGCTGATAGCCCGCCTGGAGAAGGACGGCCTGGTGGAGCGCTCCGTCTGCGCCGAGGACCGGCGCGGGGTCTGGGTCACGCTCACCCGCAAGGGCCGTGACCTGCACACCGAAGTGCTGCCACTGCAACGTGCCGCGCTGGCCCGCACCCTGGAGGGCGCCGAGGAGAGCACCGGCTAGACCACGAACTCGGCACCGTCCGGCAGCACTTCGACGCCCTTTTCGGCCACCCGCGACCGGGCCCGTGAGGCCGGGTCGAGCAGCGGGTTCGTGTTGTTGAGGTGGGTGTAGATCCGGCGCAGGCGGGGATGGCGGGCCAGGGCGGCGAGGCTGCCGCGCGGACCCGTGACGGAAAGGTGCCCCATGGCCCCCTGCCCGGCACCCGACCGCACCGCCGCACCCATCTCGTCGGCGGCGAAGAACGTGCCGTCGAACAGCACACAGTCCGCCGACGCGCACAGCTCGTCCAGGACGGGCGACCAGGCGGCCACGCAGGGCGCGTAGACCAGGACTCCCCCGGTGGCCAGGTCCTCCACGCGGTACGCCGTCACCCAGCGGTCGTCCGGCTCCCGCACGGGGGCCGGTACATACTTCGGGATCTTGTCCCCCACCGGGTGGGCCGTGACGACCAGGCCGCCGGCCAGCACGAATCCGCCGTCGGCCAGGCTGTCGGCCCATTCCCAGGGGGCATAGCGGTCCAGTGCCGCGCGGGCCGGAGCGAGCACGGCACGCACCGGCGGGGCCGCGTACACCTTCAGGTCCACGGCGCCGCGCAGCACCGTCAGACCGGTGACGTGGTCGGCCTCCGCATCGGTCAGCAGCACGCCCCGCAGCGGGGTGTCGCGGGGGCCGAGGCCCGGCCACAGCGCCGGGGTGGCGGTGAGCTGGGTGCCGATGTCGGGCGAGGCGTTGAGCAGCCACCAGTCGCGCCCGTTGCCGGTGAGGGCCAGGCATTCCTGGGTGCGGGGAGGCAGTTTGCCGTCCCGGGCGGCCGTGCACAGCGCGCAGGCGCAGTTCCACTGCGGGAAGCCACCGCCCGCGGCCGTGCCCAGCAGGACGACCCTCACGACCATCCGCTCCTCTCGCTCTCCCGGTCCCTCCGCTGGGATCTTCCCTCCGGAGGCCGGTGGACTACCCCTCGGCGGGGGGCAGTTCCGGCCGACCTTCGCCGGGACGCCGGTCCACCGGACGCCGGGGCGGGATCGGACCGGCCACGAAGTCGCGCGGGCCGGTCCACAGGGCCGGGACCGCGTCGCAGCGGCGGCACAACTCGTAGACGATCGCCTCGTAGTTGACGCGCCAGCCCCGGAAGTGCGGCCAGGCGTCCTTGGCCGGCCGCTCGGCCAGGAAACCGGCCGCCTCCACTCTCGCCACCGCCTCCTCGAACTCCCCGAACGTGAGCAGGATCGAGGCGTCCGGTGCCGGGTCGGCGTCGAAGGGGATGCGCAGCGCGCGGGCGATGTCGCGCAGGGCCGTGAACCCGGCGCGCAGCACGAGCCGCGCCTCCGGCGGCGCGACGCGCGGGGCCAGGGAGAGCTGCATGGCCGCCGCGTCCATGACGGCGACGAGCCCGACCAGTGCGCTGCGGTGCGGGCGCGGGGAGCGGAAGGTCAGCAGGATCGGGTACGTGGAGTGGCTCTCCCCGATGTCCGAGGCCAGCCGCTCCCAGGCGCGGTACAGCTCGGGCAGCGCGCCCTCGGTGTCGACCAGCCACTGCCGGGCCAGCACCTCGGGGCCCCAGGCGGGCTCGCCGGCCCGGGACTGGAGCAGGGTGACCTCCAGTTCGCGCCGGTTGTAGGCGCTGTAGAGCGTCGGCAGGTAGGCGATCTGCAGGGCGATGACGACGGGTCCGGTGGCCGCGGCGGCGAAGTCGAGCGCCGACAGCTTCAGCCGGGCCCCGCTGGCGAAGCCGAGGGTGAACAGGCTGCTGCCCGCCTCCCGGAAGGCCGAGGCCCAGGACAGCGGGGACAGCGCGTACAGCAGGAGCCCGAACGCGAGCAGGGCCCCGCCGAGCCAGGTGGTGAGCATCCCGATCAGCATCAGCGGGGCGAGCCAGGTCTGCGCGCGGTCGACGGCCTCGTATCCGCCCCCTCGCTGGGTGAGCCGCAGCAGTCTGCGCAGCACCCACCACAGGCGGAACACCAGCCCGGAGTACAGCCCGCGGGGCACCACCAGGGTGCGCAGGATGCTGCTGAGGACCAGTGCGAGCACCAGCGCCCCGGCCGCGCCGGAGATCCATGCCATGCGGTCATTCTGAACGGCGCCCGGCTCCGGGGACTCGGGGAGCACCGCAGACGGGTCATGGGCGCCGTACGGAGTGCGGACAACGGCCACGCATTGCGGAGTGTCCCGGACGCGCCCGACGCCTACGGTGTGCTCGCGGTGAACGGAGATCGCCGCAGGGATGAGCGGGGTCGGCGCCGCTCATCCTCGTCCGGGTGGAGCGGGGGCGCGGGAGTGCGCGACGGCCGCCCGCACCATCGGGCCCGGGTCACTCCCCCGTGAACACGGCGGCCGGGCCCACCATGTGTCCCGTTCCCGGTCCGTGTCCCGTTCCCGGTCCGGCACGCGCCTGTGCCCCGCGGCCGTGGCGGATACCGCCAACCGGGTGCCCGCGGCGGAACCGGGGGTGGTGCGGGGGCCGTTCGCGGCGGGCCGTGCCTCGCACGCCCTCCCAAGTCATCACTCGTCGTGACCGGTTCCGGGTAACTGTAGACACGGAGGGTGACGGTAGGAGCATGAGCCGTCACCGGTGCTACAGGGAGAAGGAACCATGTCGGTCGAGACCGGTACGACACCCGCGGCGGGTGCCGAGGAGCGGGAGCGGCAGAGCCTCGGTACCGCCGCGGCACGGAATCTCGCGACGACGACCAAGTCCGAGCCCCAAATGCAGGGGATCAGCTCACGATGGCTGACACGCATGCTGCCCTGGGTGGACGTGCCGGGCGGTACGTATCGCGTCAACCGGCGGCTGGCGTATGTGCTCGGCGACGGACGGGTGACGTTCGTCAAGACCGGCGCGCAGGTCAGGGTGGTCCCGGCGGAGCTGGGCGAACTGCCCCTGCTGCGCGGGTTCCCGGACGGTGCCGCGCTGCGGGCGCTGGCGGCACGGTTCGAGCAGCGGGAGTACGCGCCCGGCCAGGTGATCGCCGCGGGGGGCCGGCCGGCCGACCATGTCTACCTGGTCGCGCACGGCAAGGTGGAGAAGATCGGCGCGGGCCCCTACGGCGACGAGACGGTGGTCGGCCTGCTCGCCGACGGGGACACCTTCGGCGGCCAGGTGCTCGCGGGCCTGGACGGCGCCTGGGAGTTCACCGCCCGCGCGGCGACCGCCACCACCGTGCTGGCGCTGCCGCACTCGGCGTACCAGGAGGTCGCGCAGCGGCACGACGACCTGCGGGCGCACGTGGATCTGGCCCGGCCGGACGGTCACCGGCCGGTCAACGGCTCCGGAGAGGCCGAGATCGCGCTCAGTTCGGGGCACTCGGGCGAGCCCGACATCCCGGGGACGTTCGTGGACTACGAGGTGGAGCCGCGCGAGTACGGGCTGAGCGTCGCGCAGACCGTGCTGCGGGTGCACACCCGTGTCGCCGATCTCTACAACCAGCCGATGCACCAGACCCAGCAGCAACTCCGGCTGACCGTGGAGGCGTTGCGGGAGCGGCAGGAGCGCGAGCTGGTCAACAACCGGGACTTCGGGCTGCTGCACAACGCCGACTACGACCAGCGGATCTCCACCCGTTCCGGGCCGCCGACGCCGGACGATCTGGACGAACTGCTGAGCATGCGGCGCGAGACGAGTTTCCTGTTCGCGCATCCACGGGCGATCGCCGCGTTCGGCCGCGAGTGCAGCAAGCGGGGCCTGTACTTCGGCGGTGTCGAGGTGAACGGCCACAGACTGCCCGCCTGGCGCGGGGTTCCCCTGCTGCCGTGCGGCAAGATCCCGGTCACCGAGGCCCGTACGTCGTCGATCATCGCGATGCGCACCGGCGAGGACGACCAGGGCGTGATCGGCCTGCACCAGACGGGCCTGCCGGACGAGGTCGAACCGGGCCTGAACATCCGCTTCATGGGCGTCAACGAGCAGGCGGTGACCTCCTGTCTGGTGAGCACCTACTACGCAGCAGCGGTGCTCGTACCGGACGCACTCGGCATCCTGGAGAACGTGGAGGTCTCCCGCCGCGACACCGACTGAGGACGCGGCCGGCCGTGCGTCGCGCCGCCGGTCACCGGAGTTCCGCGACTGCTGAGCCGGCTAGGCGGGTGAGGGTCCGGGGCCGGCGTGGCGGTGGGCCGACTCGTTCTCCTGGGCCATGCGTCTGAGCGCCATCAGCGCGGGCTCCAGGAGGACGGTCAGCAGCAGGGCGCGTTCGGCTGCCTCCAACGGGTCCTCGATTCCGTCGAGTTGGTCGAGGTCGAGGACCGCGGTCCGCTCCGCCAGCCGCGCGTACGGCAGCAACGTACGCCGGTCCAGAGGGACTCCGAGCGAGCGCAGTGAGGTGAGGGTCTCGGCGAGCGTGGCACGGGCGGGTGCCGACCGGTGCACGTCCCAGCCCAGCTCCTCGACCAGCTCATCGACTTCGGTTGCGGCGGGGGCCTGCTCTCCTGGCTCCCCGGCCGGTCCGATCGAGCCCAGGGCGAGGCCGAGCGTGAGGTGGGTGTCGTCGGCGTTCCGGCACAGGGCGTCGAGCAGCTCCCGGGTGGTGCCCACGGACAGCCCGCGCACCCCGGTCAGCGCACGGATCAGACGGAGCCTGCGCAGATGGTGGTCGTCGTACTCGGCCTGGGTCGCCGCGGTCGTCCGGCCGGGCGGGAGCAGGCCCTCGCGGATGTAGTACTTGACGGTCGAGACGGAGACGCCGCCGCGGCGGCTCAGCTCGGACATGCGCATCGAAATCGGCCTCGCTCTGGAAACTGGATACCTCTACTATCTAATCTGGATAGCAGAGGTATCCAATAGGGGTTCCTCTCTCCCGTCGTGCTCCGACCCCTGAACCCGAGAAGGCGGCAGCCATGCCCACTCTGCGTTGGACCACCGTCGACAAGCCCGCACCGGACGCCGAGGCGTTCGTCATGGCGTCACGTCTGGAGGTTCGCAAGCTCTCCGACGTACCGCGCTTCTTCCTGCGCTCGCTCGCCACATGGAAACAGGTGACCGGCGCACCCGGTGCGTACGGCGCCTCGCTGACAGCCCAGCCCCTCAAGCGCACCTTCTGGACCCTGTCGGCCTGGCAGGACAAGGACGCGTTGTACCGGTACGCGAAGACCGAACCGCACCGGTCGATCATGACCGGACTGCGCTCCTCGATGAAGGCGTCGGTCTTCACCTTCTGGCAGGTACCGGCGTCCGCCCTGCCCATCGACTGGACGGAGGCCCGCCGCCGACTGGCGGAACAGGAGCAGGAGCAGGAATAGGAGCGGGAACAGGAGCGGGAGCGGGGACAACAGCAGCAGCGACAGGCCGGTTCGTGATCCTCAGCCGCCGAGGAGTTCCGCGAAGCGCTGGGCGCCGATGTTGCCGCCGGACACGATGACCCCGATCCTGCGGGGAGCCGGGCCGAGGTCGGTGCGGTGGGACAGCAGGGCGCCGAGCGCGCTTGCTCCGCTGGGTTCGACGACGATCTTCATGCGCTCGAACGCGAAGCGCATGGCGTCCCGGATCCGGTCGTCGTCGACCAGGGCGATGCCGTCCAGCAGACGCCGGTTGATGGAGAAGGTGAGCTCTCCGGGGATGTCGGCGGCCTGACCGTCGGCGATGGTGCGCGGCACGGGAATGGAGACGCGCCGCCCGGCTTCGAGAGACCGCTTGGTGTCGTCCCCGGCCTCCGGCTCGACCCCGATGACACGGATGTCCGGAAGGAGCCCCTTGGCGGCGGTGGCGCTGCCGGCGATCAGCCCGCCGCCCCCGACCGGCACGACGAGGGCGTCCAAGTCCCCCACTTCCTCGATGAGTTCGAGGGCGGCGGTGCCCTGCCCCGCGATGACGTGCGGATGCTCGTACGGCGGCACGAGCGCCAGGCCCCGCTCGGCCGCGAGGGCTCCCCCGATCGCCTCCCGGTCGCCGGTGTAACGGTCGTAGGTGACGATCTCCGCCCCGTAGCCCGCGGTCGCCTCCAGCTTCGAGCGGGGCGTGTCCTCGGGCATCACGATGACCGCGCGGGCGCCGAGTTCCCGGGCTGCCAGGGCGACGGCCTGCGCATGGTTGCCGGAGGAGTAGGCGGCGACCCCCTTGGCCAGCTGCTCGGGGGACAGCCTGGACACGGCGTTGTACGCGCCGCGGAACTTGAAGGCGCCGACGCGCTGGAAGTTCTCGCACTTGACGAAGACCTGGGCTCCGACCAGTGCGTCCAGTGTGCGGGAGCGCAGTACGGGCGTGCGGTGGGCCACTCCCTTGATCTGCGCCGCGGCGTCCTGGACGTCGTGCAGGGTGACGGGCTGGGCGTCGGGCATGGTCGTGGTCCCTTCGACGGTCCGGAACATCGGCTCTGGAATTATTGTCCAACACCTATACTGCATGTCCAGACCCGCCACCGGGGCAGGGTGCGTGACGCAGCGCGAGGGGTGTGCCATGCCGGCCGACGAGCAGGACGCGATCATCGCCGCGCTGACTCCGGTGATCGACGGGATCGCCGCGAGCCTCGGATCTTTCTGCGAGGTGGTGATCCACGACTTCCGCCGGCCCGAACACTCCGTCGTCGCCCTCGCGGGATCGGTCACCGGACGGGGCGTCGGCGGGTCGATGAGCGAGATCGGCATGCAGATCCTGGCTCGCGGTGCCGAGGCGCGCGACGAGCTGAACTACATCACCCGCACGCAGGACGGGAAGTTGGTCAAGTCGTCCACCATGGTGCTGCGCGATTCGAGCGGTGCGGTGTTCGGCGCGCTGTGCATCAACCTCGACGTGACCGCCGTGAACCAGGTGCACACCCTGGTCGGCGAGATCGCCGGCGTCACCGCGCCCGCCACCACGCTCCCCACCACGACCTTCGGGGACGACATCGGCACGGTGCTGGACGCGATCGTCGACGCCCGCCAGCTGCGCCAGAACAAGCCCTGGCCGCAACTCGGCCGCGAGGAACGCGTGGAGCTGTTCCGCGACCTCGACCGGCGCGGTGTGTTCGCCGTACGGGGCGCGGTCCAGCAGGTGGCGACCCGGCTCGGCATCTCCCGCGCCTCCGCCTACACCTACCTCGCAGCGGCCCGAAGCACCGCGGAAGACGGCACTGCCAACCGCCCGCTTTCGACCGGCTGACGGCAGTGCGCGCAGTCCGTCGGCACGGTGTCCGGCAGGCCGAGCACGGTGACCACGTGCTGCCGGATGGACGTCCACGCCGACTTCGGCCCACTCGCAGGCGCGGCCCAGCGGGTGCCGCTCACCTCACAGCTTGGCGCCGAAGTCCTGGGTCCACCACGGGCCGCCCGAACCCTTGTGGACGCCCACGCCGATCTCCTTGAACGAGCAGTTGAGGATGTTGGCGCGGTGGCCGGGGCTGTTCATCCAGGAGTCCATCACCGACTGGGGGGTCTGCTGGCCCTGGGCGATGTTCTCCCCGTACGTGGACCAGCGGTAGCCCGCGGCGGTGATGCGCTGCCCGGGGTCGACGCCGTCCGGGTTGGTGTGGTCGAAGAAGTTGCGGGCGGCCATGTCGTCGGAGTGGGCCTGCGCGGCCTTCTCCAGTTGCGCGTTCTCCGTGAGGGGACCGCAGCCTGCGTTCGCCCGCTCCTTGTTCACCAGCGCGACCACCTGCGCAACCGTGCCCGTCGGGGCCGACTGGGTCTGCGGGGTACTGGCCGGAGTCGGAGTCGGCCGGGCGGACTGCCAGGTCGGCGGCACGCTCTTCTTGGCGGGCTTCGGGGTCTTGGAGGCGCTCGCCTTCTTCGATTTCGAGGCGGACGGCGACGGGGACGCGGAGGCCGACGGGGAGGTCTCGACGGCGCTCGGTGCCGAGAGGTCCACCACGGGGGCATCGGCCGTCCGCGCGGTGGTCGAACTGTCGGCCCCGGAGTCCGTGCCGAAGTACCAGAGGCCGCCCCCCGCCACACAGGCCGCCACCACGGCACCGCCGACGGCCCGGCGCCGGACCCGCCGGAGTCGCCGCGCCTCGCCACGGGTGTTCGACCGGCCGCGCGTGGCACGGTGTCCGGCTCCCGTGCCCGCCGAGGCGTGACTTCCGGAGGCGCCGAGCAGGGATGCCGACCCGACCGGTGCCATGGAGTCGGAGGCGGAGAGCACCTTCTCCAGCAGTGCGGGCGCCGCCGCGACGAGCGCCAGACCGGCCAGCAGCCCCTCGGCCGGCATCAACCCGCTCCACAGACCGGAGCAGCGCGCGCAGCCACGGGCGTGCCGGGCTATTCGTTTGCGCCACAGCGCCGAGGGCCGGCCGTCCCAAGTGCCCAGCATGCCCCGCAGTTCCTCGCACGGCGGCTGCGCGTCGAGTGCCCGGACCACCACGCGGGCGGCCTCCAGTTGCGCCTTCATCCGTTGCACCCGGACCGCCGTGTGCTGCGGCGACAGCTCCAGGGCCGCGGCGACCTCGGTCCGGGTCAGTTCACCGGCGCACTCCAGCCACCACACCGACAGCAGTCCCCGGTCGTCCGGCTCCAGCCAGCGTGACGCCCGGGCGGTCTCCTGGCGCTGGCCGGACAGTTGCAGCTGCACCATGGTCAGGTCGACGAAGTCGGCGCCCGGGTCGGCGAAGTCCTGGGCGTCCTCCACGGCGCCCGGCGCGACCTGCCGGTCCTGCCAGTGGGCCCGGACCTGATTCATCGCGATCGCCACGAGCCAGGAGCGGAAGCTCTCGGGGTCGCGCAGTCCGCCCAGCCCGTCGAGGGCGCGGAGCATCGTCTCCTGCACCACGTCGTCGACGTCGACCGAGCCGTTCAGAGCCCGCCCCACGACGTTGTAGACCAGCGGGAGGTACGCACTGACCAGGGCGTCCTGAGCCTCGGGGTCGCCCCCTCGGGCAGCGGTCACCAGTGCCGCGGTCTCCACCGGGTTCTGTGTGCTCATCAAAAAACTTCCCTGTCCTCGACGCCGAACGATGCTGTCCGATGCATGGGAGATCGTTCGGTGAGCCTCGGATAACAGTTCTTCGGACACATATTCCACGAGAGGTTCACCGCGGGGGCACAGGGAGGGGAGCGGAGTGGAGGACGTCACATCATGGGAGGACGACGTCGACCACCGGGTGGGCCGGTGCCGCGTCCGTGACGACCAGGGCGATGCACCGCGGGCGGCATCCGCAGCGCGGGACTTGGCGTCGGCGGCGGGCGTCCGCGACGGGGTGTCCTCTGCGGAGGGCGTCGGCACGCCCGGCCGTCGCGCTCGATGATGCTCCGTCAAAGCGGCGCGCAGTGCCGCGGGAACGGAGGCGGCCAGGGCCGTGTGCAGGGCCTCACCGGTGAACAAGAGCATCTGCCCCTCCGCCCGGAGCAGAGCGCGACGATCACGGCGAGGGCGACCGAACCGGCCGCCGCCAGACCCATTTTCGGCAGCACGGGGACACCGACCACGGACAGGGCCGCCAGGGCGATCACCACCGTGAGGCCGGCGAACACGACCGCGGAGCCCGCTGTGCCCGTGGCACGGCCGGCGGCCTCCTCCCTGTCCCGCCCCTCGGCCAGTTCGGTCCGGTAGCGGGTGACGATGAACAACGCGTAATCGATGCCGACCGCCAGGCCCAGCATCATCGCCAGGGTGGAGGTGACGTCGCCGAGGTCGAACGTGTGGGCGAGCGCGCTGATCACGGAGCCGCCGATCCCCACGCCCAGCAGCGCGGTGAGCAGGGGCAGACCGGCAGCCACCAGCGAACCGAAGGTGAGGACCAGGGGAGCTACGCGCCTCGCAGGCCCTCCCAGCACTGCGACGCCCGATCTGCGACTCATGCCGGAGTCCTACGCTGCGTAGTCAGCACCAAGTCAGCACGGGAGGGGTGAGAACGGGTGATGACGTGGGCTTTTGGTCAGCACCAAACCAGCACGGGAGTCAGCACGGCACCTCTGAATCATGCCCGAACGGCGCAACTCGGACAGCGCCCTTCGCCGCCTCATCGCGGCCATCGACGACGCCCCGGGAGTGCCTCCATGGTGTGCGCGCGCACTCCCACGCCCAGAACTATGGTGTCCCAACACATACGCCTCTGACCTGCACGTTCCTACGGTGTGGCGACACGCAAACGTCCCCGTCACACGCCAGGAAGTGGTGCCGATGTCGTCGCCCGCAAGCGCCCCACCCGCTCCCCCGAACCTCCCCCGCATCGTCGCCGCCAGCCTCATCGGCACCACCATCGAGTGGTACGACTTCTTCCTCTACGGCTCGGCCGCCGCGCTGGTGTTCAACAAGTTGTTCTTCCCGGGCGCGGACCCGCTCGTCGGCACGCTGCTGTCGTTTCTGACGTACGCCGTCGGATTCGCGGCGCGGCCGCTCGGCGCGCTGGTCTTCGGGCACTACGGCGACCGGCTGGGGCGCAAGAAGCTGCTGGTGCTGAGCCTGTTGCTGATGGGCGGCGCGACCTTCGCGATCGGGCTGCTGCCCACGCACGCCAGCGTTGGCGCCGCCGCCCCCGTCCTGCTCACCGCGCTGCGCCTCGTCCAGGGCTTCGCGCTCGGCGGTGAGTGGGGCGGGGCCGTGCTGCTGGTGTCCGAGCACGGGGACGCGCGGCGGCGCGGGTTCTGGGCCTCGTGGCCGCAGACCGGGGCCCCGGCGGGACAACTCCTCGCGACCGGTGTGCTCTCGCTGCTCACCGCCATGCTGTCGGACGACGCCTTCGGCAGCTGGGGCTGGCGGATCCCGTTCCTGCTCTCCGGTGTGCTGGTCGTCGTCGGTTTGTGGATTCGGCTCTCTGTCGATGAATCGCCTGTGTTCCGTGAGGCGTTGGAGCGGGCCGAGGCCCGCAGGGCGGAGCGCGCGGAGGATGCCGAGAAGCTGCCGCTCGTCTCCGTCCTGCGGCACCACTGGCGTGATGTGCTCGTGGCGATGGGCGCGCGCATGGCGGAGAACATCAGCTACTACGTCATCACCGCGTTCATCCTCGTCTACGCCACCACGTCGGCCGGCGTCTCCAAGCAGACGGCGCTGAACGCCGTGCTCATCGGCTCGGCCGTGCACTTCGCGGTCATTCCGGCCTGGGGCGCGCTGTCCGACCGGGTCGGGCGCCGTCCCGTCTATCTGCTGGGCGCGGCCGGTGTGGGCCTGTGGATGTTCCCCTTCTTCTCCCTGGTCGACACGGCCACGTTCGGGAACCTCGTCCTCGCCGTGACCGTGGGGCTCGTGCTGCACGGCGCGATGTACGCGCCGCAGGCCGCCTTCTTCTCCGAGATGTTCGCGACCCGGATGCGCTACTCCGGCGCTTCCATCGGCGCCCAGTTCGCGTCCGTGGCGGCCGGTGCCCCCGCGCCGCTCATCGCCACCGCGCTGCTCGCCGACTACGGCAACTCGACGCCGATCGCCCTGTATGTGATCGCGGCGGCCGTGCTGACGCTGATCGCCGTGGGGGTGGCGCAGGAGACCCGGCACCGGGACCTCGCCGATGTCGGGGCCGGGCACGGAGCCGGGGCCGGAGCCTTGGGCGGTTCCGAGACCGCCGGAGCCTCGGCGTCGGGCGCGTCCACCGGGTGATCGGCTACGCCCGCACCGGCCCCCGTACGGTCGTCCGTACGGGGGTCAGTGCCGTGCCGGTGCCGCCAACCGGTGCAGGCGCAGGGCGAGTTGGATCTCCAGGGCGCGGGCGGGGCCCTGCCAGTCGTCGCCGAGGAGGCGGGAGACGCGCTCCAGCCGCTGGGCGACCGTGTTGACGTGGACGTGGAGTTCGTCCTTGGTGCGGGCCGGGCTCATACCGCAGGCGAAGTAGGCGTCGAGGGTGCGCAGCAGGTCCGTACCGCGCCGTTCGTCGTAGGCCACCACCGGGCCGATGGTGCGGTCGACGAAACCGGTGACGTCCCGCTCGCCCGCGAGGAGCAGACCGAGGAAGCCGAAGTCCTCGGCGGCGGCGCCGTCCCCGGAGCGGCCCAGAAGACGCAGCGCGTCGAGGCAGCGGCGGCCCTCGGCGTAGGCGGTGGCCAGGGTGTCGGGGTGTGCGAGGAGGTCGGCGACGGGGGCGGAGGCGCCCGCGGTGACCGGTTCATGGACGGCGGTGCCGAGGTGGCGCGCGGTGCGCCGGGCCACCTCGGTGGCGGTGTCACCGGGGCCGAGGGGCAGCAGCAGGACGGTGCCTCCGTCACGGGCCGCGGCCAGGCCGTGCCGGGTGGCGGCGAGATGGGAGGCCGCGGCCCACAGCCGGCGTCGGGCGGCGGCCTCCTGTTCGGCGTCGGCCGCCGGGCCGTCGAGGCGGGCGGCCAGGACGACATGGGTGGCGTCGAGGTCGGCGTGCAGCCGGGCCGCGCGGGCGCGCAGCAGACGCGGGTCGCGGTCGCGGGCGTCGAGCAGGTCGTCGAGGAGTTCGCCGCGGACGCGCTGCTCGGCCTCGGCGGCGGAGCGGCGGGCGAGCAGGAGCAGCGAGGTGACCATCGCGGCGCGCTCCAGGGTGAGCTGGTCGACGGGGTCGAGACCCGGGTGGCCGCGCAGCACGAGGGCGCCGAGGAGTTCACCGCCCGCGGCCACCGCGGCGATCCAGTCGTCCCCGTGCCGCACCGCGTGGCCCTCGGCCCGGGACTCCTCCAGCGCCTGCGGCGGTGTGGCGTCCGCCTCGGCGAACTCGACGGTTCCGGGGAGGACCTGGGACACCGCGGCGGCGACGTCGTGGACCCCGCCGCCGCGCAGCACGAGTTCGGCGAGCCGGTCGTGGACGTCCGAGGCGCGTTCGATGACCGCGCTGCGGTCCCGGATGATCTCGTTGGCGCGCTCCAGCCCGGCGAGCGCCGAGCGGGTCTCGGTGAGCAGGTTCGCGGTGTCGATGGCGGCCGCGGCGAGAGCGGCGAAGGAGCCGAGCAGTGCGATCTGCTCACGCTCGAAGACCCGGGCGCGCCGGTCCGCGGCGAACAGGACGCCGATGACATGGGGCCCGAGCATCAGGGGCACGCCGAGAATGGCGACCAGGCCCTCGTCCCGCACACCCGCGTCGATGGCGAGGGTGTGCTGGAAGCGGGCGTCCTTGAAGTAGTCGTCGGTGACGTACGGCCGGGCCGTCTGGGCGACGAGTCCGCCGAGCCCCTCCCCCATGCCCAGGCGCAGCTGCTGGAAGCGGGCCGCGACCGAGCCCTCGGTCACCCGCATATAGGTGTCGCCCCGGTCGGGGTCGTTGAGGCTGAGGTAGGCGACGTCCGTGCCGAGCAGGGAGCGGGCGCGCTGCACGATCGCCTGCAGCACCGCGTCCAGGTCCCTGAGGCCCGCCAGGTCGTGCGCGGTTTCGAAGAGGGCGGACAGCTCCGCCTCGCGGCGGCGGCGTCCCTCCAGGTCCGAGCGGACCCGCAGGGCCAGGAGCCTGGCCCGCTCCAGCGCGGCGATCCGGTCGGCCGGGCGGCCCTCGGCGCGGGCGAGCAGCACCGGCTGCTCGTACGCCTCCGCCGGCGCGCCGCGTGCGAGCAGTTCGAGGAACGGCGTCTCGGCGCCGGGGTCGGGCGTGACGGCGGCGCCGGCCGGCGCCCCGGCACCGGTGGCGGGGCGTCCGGCGGAGTGCAGGTGATCGCGGGACATGCTCACAGGATTCCGCATCGTCCGTCGGTCCGTCGGGGCCTGTGGAAAACCTTCGGTCGCGTGGGCGGCGGGTGGCTCAGTGCGCCGTCCAGCCGCCGTCGAGGACCAGCGAGGTGCCGGTGACGAAGGACGCCCGAGGACTGCACAGGTAGGCCACGGCCTCGGCAACGTCCTCGGGTTCGATGAGCCGCTTGACGGCGCTGTCCTGCAGGAGCACCTCGGTCAGCACGCGTTCCTCGGGGATGCCGTGCGCGCGTGCCTGGTCAGTGAGCTGCTTCTCGACCAGTGGGGTGCGCACATAGGCGGGGTTCACACAGTTCGAGGTGACCCCATGGGGCGCGCCTTCGAGGGCGGCCGTCTTGGACAGGCCCTCAAGACCGTGTTTGGCGGCCACATAGGCGGATTTGAAGGCCGAGGCGCGCAGACCATGGACGGAGGACACGTTGACGATGCGGCCCCAGCCCTGTCCATACATGTGCGGCAGGGCACCGCGGACGAGCCGGAACGGCGCCTCCAGCATCACGGTCAGCACGGTGTGGAAGACGTCGGGCGGGAACTCCTCGATGGGGCGCACCAGTTGCAGTCCGGCGTTGTTGACCAGGACGTCGGTGCCGGCGGCGGCGAGTTCGGCGGCGTCCAGGTCGGTGAGGTCCAGGACGTGCGGTTCGATGCCGCCCGCGAGGCCGCGGGCCGCCTCGGCCAGCTCTTCCAGGCCCGCTGCGTCCCGGTCGACGGCTCTCACCTTGGCCCCGGCGGCCGCGAGACGCAGCGCGCAGGCGCGGCCGATGCCGCCGGCGGCGCCGGTGACGAGGGCCGTACGGCCACCGAGGTCGAGCGTGGAGGCGTATGGGCCGGGCAGGGCGCTGGGCGAGGTCATGTGCCGACCCTAGGCAGCCCTCCCACCCGGCCACATATGGTCAGGCCCCACACTTTACTTGAAGCTCGTAGGCTCGAACCACGTGGGTTCATCGGACATGGCCTGCTTGATCCGAATGTGGTGGCGTTCGTCCATCTCCGGCAGCGCGTCCACCTCGAACCAGCCGACCTGCAGGGACTCGTCGTCGTTGACCCGCGCCTCGCCGCCGACGGCCCGGCAGCGGAAGGTGATGTCCATGAACTGGCAGATGTCGCCGTTGCCGAAGGTGACCGGCTCCGCCGACTTCACCATCACGATCCGTTCGGCCACGCACCGCACGGCGGTCTCCTCGTACACCTCGCGCACGGCGCAGGCGGCGGGCTGCTCACCGGGATCCGGGATGCCGGAGAGCACCGCCCACTTGTGGTTGTCCGCACGCTGCCCCAGCAGGACTCTGCCCTGGTCGTCGAAGACCACGGCGCTGACTCCGGGGAGCCACAGCAACTGGTGTCCGGCGGAGGCGCGAAGCGTACGGATGAAGTCAGGAGTAGCCATGGAACCGACCCTAACCGGCCGGTTCCCTTCCTTCAGCGCGACGCCGCGTCCTTCAGCGCGACGCAGCGGGCGCGCGGCGGGGCGCGCGGCTACGCCTCGTCGGCGCGCCGGCCGCGCACACCGGCGCCGATCGCCCAGCCGAGCCCGCCCGCGGCGATCAGCAGCAGGGCGGTCTCGGGCAGCATGCCCAGCTCGGTGGCGGGTGTCTTCGAGGAGCGCAGCGGCACCTTCTGGACCAGGTAGTCGGGCACGAACATGCCGGTCTTCTTGGTGATCGTCCCGTCCGGCATGATGACGGCGCTGACACCGCTGGTCACCGGCACGGTCACGGTACGGCTGTGCTCGACGGCACGGACGCGGGACATGGCGAGCTGCTGGTAGGTCATCTCGCTGCGGTCGAAGGTCGCGTTGTTGCTCGGCACGGAGATCAGCTGAGCGCCGTCGGTGACCTCGGACCGCACGGCCCAGTCGAAGGCGGCCTCGTAGCAGGTGACCAGGCCGACCTTGGAGCCGTCGAAGTCGAACACACCCGGCTTCGTGCCCCGGCTGAAGTCCTGGCGGACCATGCTGGTCCAGTTCTTGTTGATCGCCCCGACCAGCGACCGCAGCGGAAGGTACTCGCCGAACGGCTGGATCTGCCGCTTGTCGTACGTCTGCGTGGGCCCCTTGACCGGGTCCCACAGGATCTGCTCGTTGAGCAGCTTCCCGTCCTTCTCGACGACACCGCCCACCGAGATGGGCGCGCCGACGGCCTCTGCCGCGTCGTCGAGGATCTGGGCCGCGTCGGCGTTGGTGAAGGGGTCGATGTCCGAGGAGTTCTCCGGCCACAGGACGAAGTCGGGCTTGGCGACCTTGCCCGCCTTGATGTCCGCGGCGAGCTTCCGGGTCTCACGCGCGTGGTAGTCGAGCACTGCGCGCCGCTGGGCGCTGAACTCCAGACCGGCGCGTGGCACATTGCCCTGGATGACCGCGACGGTCGCGGTGCCGTTCTCCGCCTTGTCACTGACCAGCCCCCGGGCGGCCACGGCTCCCACCACCGGGACGGCCACGCTCAGCAGGGCCGTGGCCGCGGCCGCCTTGCGCAGGGTCCGGGTGCGGCGCCCCTCGGCGACCAGCCGCCCGGCCTCGTACAGACCGAAGCCGCACAGGACGACCGCGAAGCCGAGCACCGGCGTCCCGCCCACCGCGGCGAGCGGCAGGAAGACGCCGTCCGCCTGACCGAACGCGATCTTGCCCCAGGGGAAGCCGCGGAAGGGCACGCGCGCGCGTAGCGCCTCGCCCGCGATCCATACGGCCGCCGCCCACAGCGGCCAGGCGGGCAGCTTGGACACCGCGGCGACGCCCACGCCGACGAGGCCGACGAAGACCGCCTCGATGGCCACCAGCGCCAGCCACGGCCCGGGACCGACCTCCACACCCGTCCACACCAGCAGCGGCAGCAGGAAGCCGAGGCCGAAGAGGTAGCCGAGGCCGAGGGCCGCCTTCCAGCCGCGGCCGCGCAGCACCCAGGCGAAGCCGGCGAAGGCGGGCACGGCGAGCCACCACAGGGTGCGGGGCGGGAAGCTGACGTACAGGAGCACGCCGCAGAGCGCGGCGGCTGCGGCCGGGGCCAGACGCCGGAGCAGCCGGAGGCCGCGCGCGGTGGGCGCGGGCTGCAACGGGAGCTGGTCCGGCTGGTCCGACTGGTCCACGGAGGTTGCGGTGACGGTCACTCGGGGAGTGTACGGCGGGTGACCTTGCCGCGGACAGGACGGTCCGGATGGCGGGGAGCGCAGCGGCCGCCGTCCGGGAGCCACATCCTTCCTGCGTAACTCGTCCACAAAACGGTGATCAGCCGTTACGGTGTGCCGGAGCCTGTGTCGTGCGGTCGTCCCGGTCGCGCGGACGGGTCGGCCACACGTCGGGGGACGGGTACGAGGGGCGACTGGGTGGGTTCCACGGGGATGGCGTCCGCGGCGGGGGCGGACGCGGAGAGCGACAGACGAAACGTTTCTGACGCCACGGGTGTCGTGGTGCTCGGGGCCTGCGCCGCGTGGGCGCTGATCACCGCGGCGGCGCACGGCGGCCGGCCCGAGGGCGTCCTGCTCGCGGTGCTTGCCGTGGCCGCCGGCTATGCCTCGGGCCGGATCTCCGGAGCCCTGCTGCCGGTCGCCGCGCCCTGCGCCGGGGCGCTGGCCGGGCTGGGACTGGCGGTGGCCATGCCCCACCTCGCCCCCGGCCCCCAGTTCACCACCCCGCTCGGGCCCACCGGCGCCACCGCGGCGCTGCTGACCCTGGCCACCGGAGCCGCCTGCTGTGCCGCGTGGGCCACGCCCGTGCCGGCCCTGCGGCTCGCCCTGCACCTGCTGGCCCTCGGGATCACGCTGACCGCGGCCGCCCTGGGCTCGGCCGTCGGATGCGCCCTGGCCGCCGGCGTCCTGCTGTGCTCCCTCGCCGCGGGCCGGATGAGCCGGCGCGGCCCGGGCCTCGTGGGCCTGGCCCTGGCGGCGGCCCTGGCGGCCGGAGTGACCTGGGCACTGGCCGAGCACACCCTGCCGGAGGGGCTCACCGCCGCCCTGGAGGGCCGGCTCACCCAGCACCGCGTCGGGCTGTGGCAGGACGCGCTGCGGCTGGCCCGCCAGAACGCCGCCCTGGGCATCGGCCCCGGCCGCTTCGGCGAACTGAGCACCACCGCACATCAGGCGCTGTTGCCCGACGGCAAGCCGCACTCCGCGCCGCTGCAACAGGCGGCCGAACAGGGACTCGTCGGTGTGCTGCTGCTGGCGGCGGCGTTCTGCTGGGTGCTGTACGCCCTGTGGCGCAGTCCCCGCAGCACGCCGGTCGCGCTCAGCGCGGGCGCCGCGCTCACGGCCCTGGCCGCGATCGCCGCGGTCGGCAATCCGCTGAGTTTCACCACGGTGTCGGTGGGCGCGGGGCTGCTGGCCGGCCTGGCCACGGCCCGGCCGCTCGTCGCGCACGAACCCACGGAACAGTGACTCGGGCCGGCCGCTCGCGCGGGCCGCACCGAGGAGGACCTGTGTGACCCCGCACAGCTCCCGCGACGTCAGCGAGCGGTCCCCGGCGCGATCGACCGCAGACGGTCCCGGATGGCCGTCACCGCGGACTCCGCGTTGTCCACGGTGATCGTGAACGTGTGGCCGTCCCACAGGCGCAGGACCACACCCTCGCCCCGGCGCACGACGACCGCCGTGCCCTTCTCGGGACGCCAGCGGTAGCCCCAGCCTCCCCAGTGCCGCGGAGTCACCATCGGGGCGAACTCGGCTCCGGCGACCTGGTCGAGCGGGATACGGCGGCGGGGCACACCCATATGGCCGCAGCGGACCTCGACGCACTCCCGGTCGAGCTTCAGGTCGACGTGCACGAACGCGAGGGTGCCGAAGAGGACCAGCAGTCCGGCCGCGATGCAGCCCACGACGGACATGACCAGCGGGGCGACGCCCGAGGTCCAGGCGGAGTCCACCGCCAGCTCGATACCGAGCGCCATGCAGGCCGCGCCGGCGAGAGCCGGCAGCCACTGGGCCCGGTTCGTAGCGCGTCCGGTCCACACCTCGGGCTGCACGGCGTCCGCGTCGTGGGGGTGGTCCCTCATGGCTACGAGGTTACTCAGGTTTCGCTGCGCGGGTACCGCGTCGCGGAGGGTGACTGCCGCGGACGAGGACAGCCGGGGTCAGCGGACGGGGGTGACGGCGGGCAGGAGCCTGCCCTCGGCGTAGTTCAGCGCGGGCACGGGCAGCTCGCCCTCGCGGCCGCTCAGCAGCACGGTGAGGGTGCCGTCGGCCGGGGCCCCGGGGGCGGGCTCCTCACCGATCCGGCGCAGCGCCTGTGCGGCCACCGCCCCGGCGGAGCCGTGCAGGACCAGCGGCGGCGCGTCCGGCCGCTGCACCGCGGCGCGGATACGTTCCGCCACCAGTTCGTAGTGGGTGCAGCCCAGGACCACGGTCGTCACCTCGTCCGGAGTCAGTGCGGCGGCCACGGCGACGGCGGCGTCGATGGCCGCCTCGTCGGCGTGCTCCACGGCCTCGGCGAGGCCCCAGCAGGGCACCTCGGCGACCGGGACGCCGTCGGCGAACTCCTCGATGAGACCGCGCTGGTACGGGCTGCCCGTGGTGGCGGGCGTCGCCCAGATCGCGAGGGGGCCGCCGCCGGCCGCGGCGGGCTTGATCGCCGGGACCGTGCCGATCACCGGGATGGCGGGCTCCAGCCGGGCGCGCAGCGTGTGCAGGGCGTGCACGGTCGCGGTGTTGCAGCCGACGATGAGCGCGTCGGGCCGGTGGGCCGCGGCGGCCTCGGCGACGGCCAGGGCACGGCCGGTGAGGTCCTCCGGGGTACGCGGTCCCCAGGGCATCCCGTCGGGGTCCAGGGAGAGAACGAGATCGGCGTCGGGGCGCAGGCGCCGTACCGCGGCGGTGGCCGCCAGCAGGCCGATTCCGGAGTCCATGAGCGCGATCTTCACCCGGCCACGATAGACGATGGGCCCCTGTGGACCGGCCGGGTGGTGCAGACTTCGCGGGTGAGCGCGATCGTGTGGATCTCCGCCCTGTCCCTCGCCGCCTGGCTGTGGCTGCTGCTCTGCCAGGGCTTCTTCTGGCGTACGGACGTACGGCTGCCGCCGCGCAGGGATCCGGACGACTGGCCGTCCGTGTGTGTCGTCGTACCGGCCCGGGACGAGGCCGCCGTACTGCCGGCGAGTCTGCCGTCGCTGCTGGCGCAGGACTATCCGGGGCGGGCCGAGGTCTTTCTGATCGACGACGGCAGTTCGGACGGCACCGGGGAACTGGCCCGTGAACTGGCCGCGCGCCACGGCGGACTGCCGCTGACGGTGGACTCCCCCGGCGAGCCGCCCGCGGGCTGGACGGGCAAGCTCTGGGCGGTGCGCCACGGCATCGCCCTGGCACGCGCGCGTGGTCCCGAGTACCTGCTGCTGACGGACGCGGACATCGCCCACACGCCCGACAGCCTGCGCCATCTGGTGGCGGCGGCGCGCACCGGGAACTTCGACGCCGTGTCGCAGATGGCCCGGCTGCGGGTGGAGAGCCTGTGGGAACAGCTCGTGGTGCCCGCTTTCGTCTACTTCTTCGCTCAGCTGTACCCGTTCCGCCGGATCGGCCGGAGAGGGGCCCGGACGGCGGCCGCGGCGGGCGGCTGTGTGCTCCTGCGCGCGGATACGGCACAGCGGGCGTGCATCCCGGACGCCATCCGGCACGCCGTCATCGACGACGTGGCCCTCGCCCGTGCCGTGAAGGGCGGCGGGGGCCACATCTGGCTTGGGCTGGCCGAGCGGGTGGACAGTGTGCGCCCCTACCCGCGGCTGCACGACCTGTGGCGCATGGTCTCGCGCAGCGCGTACGCACAGCTGCGGCACAACCCGCTGCTGCTGCTCGGTACGGTCGCCGGGCTGGCGCTGGTGTACCTCGTGCCGCCCGCGGCCGTGGTGGCGGGTGCCGCGGCGGGAAGTACGGCGGCCACGGTCACCGGCGCTTCCGCGTGGCTGGTGATGACGGCGACGTACGTCCCGATGCTCCGCTACTACCGCCTGCCGCTGTGGCTCGCTCCCCTGCTGCCCTTCACCGCGTTCCTCTATCTCCTCATGACGGTCGATTCCGCGGTGCAGCACTACAGGGGGCGCGGGGCGGCCTGGAAGGGCCGCACGTACGCGCGTCCGGACACCGTGCCCGACGAGGGCTGACCCATCTACTTCCGGCCGGGGGTCCAGTTCATGCCCCACCCATAGGCGCGGTCGACGGTCCGTTGCGGGCTCACTCCGCGATCCGGCACCAGGTATCGCGCCTCGCGCTGGACGACGAGGTCGGCGCCCGTGTTGGTGATCAGGGCGAGCGCGCACACGGTGGAGGGGACGGTGCACTCGTCGAGGGAGAAGTCGACGGGGGCGCCGTGCTGCGGCTGGAGCGTGACCGTCGCGTGCAGGTCCGCGAAGGAGGAGGCGCCTTCGTAGATGGTCACGAAGACGAGGATGCGCCGGAAGTCGCGGGTGTGGTCGAGGTTGACGGTGAGGTTCTCGCCGCTCGCCACCGCGCCGGTGCGGTCGTCGCCGTCGAGGTGGATGTACGGGGGCCGGTGCAGCGATCCGAAGGCGTTGCCGAGTGCCTGTACGACTCCCTTGCGGCCGTCGGCGAGTTCGTACAGGGCGCACAGGTCGAGGTCGAGGTCTCCCTGTGCCGCGCCCCGCCGGCCGCCCCAGGTGGGGAACTGCTTGCGCATCTGCCAGTTGAGGTTGACGCGCATGGTGCCGGACGTGCCGCCCTGCTTGGCCAGCGACACCGAGGGGGCCGCCTTGGTGAGCGTCACCTTGCTGAGGCGGACGGGCTGGGCGGGCGGCGCCGACGGGGGCGGAGTCAGATGGACCGGGGGCCCGGACGGCGGGGGCAGGTGGGCGGTGGAACCCGGGGGCGGGGGCATCGGGGCGGGCGGCGCGGGCGGGGGCGGCACGGTCACCGGGGGTGCGACGGGCGGGACGGTGGGAGGTGCCGCGTGCTGCGGCTCGTCCACGGTGATCCCGAAGTCCGTGGCCAGGCCCTCGAGCCCGCTGCTGTAGCCCTGGCCCACGGCCCGGAACTTCCAGCCGCCCTGGCGGCGGTAGAACTCGCCGAGCACGAAGGCCGTTTCCACCGTGGCACCGGGGCTGTCGAAGCGGGCGACCACTCCGCCCCCGTCGGCGTCCTGGACCTCGACGTACAGGTCCGGCACCTGCCCGAAGGCGCCGCCGTCCGCGGAGGCCGCGAGGACGACCCGCTCGACGGCGCCCTCCACGCGCGCGAGGTCGACGAAGAGGGTGTCGGTGACCCGTCCGCCCGTGTTCCGTTTGCCCTCGTGCCGGACCGCGCCGGAGGGATGCGCCGGCTGGTTGTAGAAGACGAAGTCGCCGTCGGAGCGCACCTTTCCCGCCACGAGGAGCAGCGCCGAGGCATCCGCGTCCGGGACGCCGGGTCCGGAGCGCCAGCCCAATTCGACGCGCAGGGCCTTCGTCGGCACCGGCGCATTCGACCCTTTCGGCATTGACATGTACGCCCCCATCTCCTGTGTCGCCCCGCCGGGCCGCACCCCGGCCGTGGGCTTCCATCCCTACCCGCCCAACCTATTCCCGAGGGACGGCGAACTCCCATGGGCGGCACAGGAAGATCGCTGGCCAACCCCCGGTAACCCGCCGGGAACTCGGCCTTTACACGATCAGAACGCTGATCGCCGCCCTTTTTTGCCAAGTTCGCTCGGATTAGGGATCCCGCGTCACTGCCGACACGGAAAACAACCCTCTTATCGGTCTCCCCAACCAGCACATCGTGGGCTTAACTTATGTGCCATGACCTCCCCCCGCTCCACTTATGGTGGCGGCTACTACTCCGCCTCCTTCCCGGACACCCCGATCTACGACTCGCTCGTGGCCGAGCGGGGCACCCCGCAGATCGCCCCGATCCGGGTCCCCGCCGCCTACGACATGGGCGGCAACCTGTCGGCGATGGGCAGCAACCTGCCCGCGCTGCCCTCGGCACTGCCCGCGCTCCCCGCGGGTCCGTCGCACCACGTTCCCTCCTACGGCTACCCGCAGGCGGCGCAGCCCGCTCCGCTGCAGCAGGCCCCCGCGGCCTACATCCCGCAGCAGGCCACCGCGCCCCGCGGCTATCCCGGCCCGCAGATGCAGCAGATGCAGCAGCCGCCCCGGCCGATGGCGGCGGGCACCGGCTACGAGGCGATGCGTCCCGCGGCTCCGCGGCCCGCGCCGACTCCATACCAGGACCCGTACAACCAGCAGCAGTACCGCGGCTACTGACCGGTCTCCCCGGCTGTCGGTGCCGCCTGGCACCATGGCTTCATGGGGAACGCCGTACTGCAGTCGATTCACGTCCACCCGGTCAAGGCATTCCGGGGCATCTCACCGCGGCAGGCCGTGGTGGAGCCCTGGGGGCTGTCCGGGGACCGACGCTGGGCTCTGATCGACGACGGGGGAAAGGTCGTCACACAGCGCGAGCAGCCGCGCTTGGCGCTGGCCGCCGCCGAGCTCGTGCCCGGCGGCGGTGTTCGCTTGTCCGCGCCCGGGCGGGAGCCCCTGACGGTGCCCGTTCCTGAACCGTCGGGCACGGTACCGGTGAACATCTTCGGCACCAAGGTGGAGGCGGTCCTGGCGGAGGACGCCGCCAGCACCTGGTGCGCCGACTACCTGGAGGCCGACGTCCGTCTCGTCCATCTGGACGATCCGGCGACCCGCCGCCCGATCGACCCGGACTTCGCGCTGCCGGGCGAGACCGTGAGCTTCGCGGACGGTTACCCGTTGCTGGTCACCACCGTCTCCTCCCTCGACGCCCTGAACTCCCTGATAGCGCAGGGCGACCACGCCCACGAGGGCCCGCTGCCGATGGAGCGTTTCCGGCCGAGCGTGGTCGTGGCGGGCACCGAGCCCTGGGCCGAGGACGACTGGTCGCGCCTCGCCGTCGGCGACGTGGTGTTCCGCGTGGCCAAAACGTGCGGGCGGTGCGTCGTGACCACGACCGACCAGGGCACCGCGGAACGCGGCCGGGAGCCTCTGCGCACCCTGGCACGGCACCGCCGCTTCGGCACCGACCTCGTCTTCGGCCAGAATCTGGTGCCCGCGTCGCCCGGCACGATACGGGTCGGTGACCCGGTGCGGATCCTCGACTAGGACTCCAGGAACTCGACCGGCATTCCAGGTGGGCGCTGTGTTCTGGAGGAGGGGAACCGGACGCCGGGCCCCGGTCGTTGGGATGTGGTGAGAAGTGCTCAAGGGGTTCCGGTCAGAGGGTCAGAGGTGATTTCGCTCTCTCTTCGACCGGCCCGTGGGTGAACGGCTCCGCCGGGGGTTATCACGGAGCGGGAAGGGGGGTGCGGGACTGTGCGAGCAATCAGCGGTCTGTGGCGCTGGCGGCGCAATCCGCTGCGCCGCACGAGCGATCTGGCCGAGGCCTGGGTGGCCCTCGTGGCCCTGCTCCTCATCGTGGTGGCCGCGCCCCTGATCGGTTCGCTCGTCGGGGCGGTGGCACAGGACGCCCTGCAGCAGTCCGTCGTCGACCAGCACCACTCCCGCCATCCGGTCACCGCCACCGTGGTGCGCAAGCTGGACAGCGCCCGCCTGGAGCCCGACCCCGACTCGACCTCGGCGCACGACAGCCGCAGCCGTGTCCTTGCCGACTGGACAGCGCCCGACGGCACCCGGCACCACGGGCCGGTGATGTCGGACCTCAAGTCCCCGCACAAGGGCGACCACTTCAGACTCTGGACGGACTCGCACGGCCGCGTGGTCGCCCGCCCGCTGGACTCCGCGACGGCGACGACGCACGCCGTGCTCGCCGGGTTCGGCGCGGCGCTCCTGACCGCGGGGGCGGTCGAGAGCGGCAGACGGCTGATCGTGTGGCGCATGGTCCGCCGGAGGTACGCGCGTTGGGACCAGGCCTGGGACCGGGCGGGCCCGGACTGGGGCAGGGCCGGCACGGGCAGCTGACCGCCTTCCGTCTCTGGTCAACCCACTGCCTGCGCACACGCTACGGTGGACCGCCGAACCATTCGGCATCGACCCGCGCGCGAGGGAGTCGTAGGGGCCGTATGCCCCGAAGGCGAACGAGCCATCAGCACGACGAGGTGGGGGCACAGCAACGCCATGGCACAGGGCACGGTCCAGGTGACGCACACCGGCACATCGCGGTGGCGGCGCCGCACGGGTGAGTACTCTTCGCTCGCCGCCGCCCTGGAGGCCGCGGCCGACGGGGACGTCCTCACCGTCGCCCCTGGTACCTACCGGGAGAATCTCGTCGTCGAGCGGGCGGTGACACTGCGCGGGCCCGAGGGCTCGCCCGGTTCGGTGCGCATCGCGCCCACGGACGGGGTGCCGCTGACCCTGCGCGCCTCGGCCGTGGTGCAGGACCTGCACGTGGAGGGGCAGGACGCGGCCGCACCCGCGCTGCTGGTGGAGGAGGGCACGCCGGAGCTGCTGGACGTCCGGGTCGTCACCCGGTCCGCCGCGGGAATCGAGGTCCGCGGCGGCGCCCGGCCCACCGTGCGCCGCTGCACCGTCGACAACCCCGCCGGCGTCGGCATCGCCGTACTCGACGGTGGCGGTGGGGTGTTCGAGGACTGCGAGGTGGTCGCGGCCGGTCAGTCCGGCGTCGCGGTACGCGGCGGTGCGCACCCCCGGCTGGACCGCTGCCGGGTGCACCACGCCTCCGGCGCGGGCCTGATGGTCACGGGCGAGAACTCCGCACTGGAAGCGGTCGGTTGCGAGGTCTACGAGATCCGGGGCTCCGGAGCCCAGGTGACCTCGCGGGCCACCGCACACCTGACCGACTGCGATGTGCACCGCACCACCGCCGACGGCGTCACGCTCGACACGGAGGCCGTGCTCACCCTGGCCGACTGCCGTATCCACGACATCCCGGAGAACGCGGTCGACCTGCGGTCCCGCTCGGTGCTGACGCTGACTCGGACGACCGTGCGTCAGTTCGGCCGCAACGGCCTGTCGGTGTGGGACCCGGGCACACGTGTGGACGCCAACCAGTGCGAGATCTTCGACAGCACGGGCGACTATCCCGCGGTGTGGGTGAGCGACGGCGCCACCGCGGTGCTCGACTCCTGCCGGGTGCACGACGTACCGGACGCGCTGTTCGTGCTGGACCGCGGCTCCCGCGCGGACGTCGTGGACAGCGATCTGTCCCAGGTGCGCAACACGGCCGTGTCGGTGAGCGACGGCGCCACCGCGCAACTGGACGACTGCCGGATCCGGGACGCGGCCACCGGCGCGTGGTTCCGCGACCACGGCAGCGGGGGCACCCTCAACAACTGCACCCTGGACGGCACCCAGACCGGTGTCATCGTCACCAAGGGCGCCGACCCCACCATCGAGCGCTGCACGGTCGACTCCCCGGCGGAGGCGGGCTTCTATGTGTCGGCCGGCGGCCGGGGCAGCTTCACCGGCTGCCGGGTGACGGGCAGCACCGGATACGGCTTCCACGTGATAGACGGATGCCGTACGACGCTGAAGAAATGCCGCACGGAGCGGTGCGCGCGCGGCGGCTACGAGTTCGCCGACGCGGGCCCGGACGCGGCATCCGGCACGGGCCCGGTCGTGGAGGACTGCACCAGCGACGAGAGCGGGGCCGGGATCGGGCGCCCGGCCCCGGAGCCGGCGGTGCAGACGGCGAACCAGTCCTCCGGTCTGCTGGGCGCGATCCCAGGACAGCGCACGACCGAACAGGAACCGCTCGTCACCGCCACGGAGCCGGAGAAGCCGTCGCGGACCTCGAAGGCCGTGCTCGGTGAACTCGACGCGCTGGTCGGCCTGGAGAGCGTCAAGCGCGAGGTCCGCGCCCTCACCGACATGATCGAGGTCGGCCGGCGCCGCCAACAGGCGGGCCTCAAGGCGGCCTCGGTCAAGCGCCATCTGGTCTTCACCGGTTCCCCCGGCACGGGAAAGACCACGGTGGCCCGGCTCTACGGCGAGATCCTCGCCTCCCTCGGCGTCCTGGACAAGGGCCATCTCGTCGAGGTCTCCCGCGTCGACCTGGTCGGCGAGCACATCGGCTCCACGGCGATCCGCACCCAGGAGGCCTTCGAACGGGCACGCGGCGGTGTGCTGTTCATCGACGAGGCGTATGCGCTGTCGCCCGAGGACGCCGGCCGTGACTTCGGCAAGGAGGCCATCGACACGCTGGTGAAACTGATGGAGGACCACCGGGACGCGGTGGTGGTCATCGTCGCGGGCTACACGGCCGAGATGGAGCGGTTCCTGTCCATCAACCCCGGTGTGGCGTCCCGCTTCTCGCGGACCATCACCTTCACCGACTACGGCCCCGGGGAACTGCTGCGCATCGTGGAGCAGCAGGCCGAGGAGCACGAGTACCGGCTGGCGCCGGGCTCCCCGGAGGCCTTGCTGAAGTACTTCACGGAGATTCCGAAGGGCCCCGCCTTCGGCAACGGCCGCACGGCCCGCCAGACGTTCGAGGCGATGGTGGAACGGCACGCGAGCCGGGTCGCCCAGGTCGTCGAGCCGACCACCGACGATCTGACCCTGCTCTACGCCGAGGACCTGCCCGAGCTGCCCTGAGAGCCGGCCTCCCCGTCCGGGTCCGGCCCGGCGGCCGGTTCGCCCCGATGCCGCGGGCCCGGTACATCCGGCCGCAGCCGTGCCAGCAGCCGGGCCCGTTCCTCGGCGAAGGCCGGGTCCGCCTGGTAGTCGGAGTGGCCGAGGATGGGGGCGGGCAGCGGGTGCAGGGCGGTGCGGCCGTAGGCGAGCGGGTCGTGCAGCGGCTCGCGGTCCACCTCGGGCCCGCAGTCGCCGGGCAGTCGGACGGGGCCGCCGATGGGGTCGGTGAGGCGGTAGAGATTGCGCCAGCAGGCGACCTCGCGGTGCAGGGAGCTCAGCGCGGGCGGCCCGAAGTGGGCCGGGAACCAGCGGCCGTACAGGCGCTCCAGCGGGGCGCCGTACGTCAGCAGCGCGACCTTCTTGCGTACAGAGGGCTCCAGCTGCCAGGCCGCGGCGGCCGCGAGCACGCTGCCCTGGGAGTGCCCGGAGATGACCACGCGGCCGCCGGTGCGCCGCGTCCAGGTCGCCATCCGCCAGGTCAGGTCCGGCACCGCGCGCTCGGCGTAGCAGGGCGGGGCGAAGGGGTGGGCGGCGCGCGGCCAGAAGGTGCCGACGTCCCAGAGGACGCCGATGGTGCGCCGGGCCGAAGCGTCCTTGTAGGCGCGGCGGCCCCAGGTGACGAACAGTATGAAGCCGAGTCCGACCAGCCAGGAGCCCAGTGCCTGCGCGGTCTCGGCCGCGCCCTGGACCACGGCGTGGGCGCGCCGGGCCGCCTCGCCGGGGGTCCGCTCGCTGACCTGGGCGCCCACCAGCGCTCCGGCGCCCAGCAGGAACGTGGCCGCGGAGACAACGGCGACCACGAGCGGTGCCCGGTCGGTGAGGGCGGCCATCGCCCGGATGCGTGCGATACGGCGGGTACGTGCCGTGTCCTCGGGCTCCCCCCCGTGGCCGTGCTCCACCGTGCGCCGCTCGGCGCGGCTGCGCTGCCAGGTGTGCCAGGTCAGCACTGCGGCCAGGGCCAGCACGGCCAGCAGCAGGGGTGGGATCACCGAGGCCTGCCAGGTCAGCAGCACGGGCGGTCCGGTGATGGAGCCGCCGGTGCCGTCCAGCCAGTCGGCCACGCGCTGTGCGACACCTCCCGACATCACCCCGCCCAGCGCGCAGGCGAGCAGGGCGACCGCCGGTCCGCCCAGGCCGCGCATGGCGGCGCGCGGGTCGGGGTGCCGGCGGTGCAGGTCGTGGGCGACCACGCCGAGGGCGATGACCAGCACGCCCTGTGCGAGGGCGATGCCGCCGAAGGCCGTGTCGCCGGGCAGCCGCCCGGTCGAGTGCCATCCCGGCCGCGGCCAGAGCGCGTACACCAGGGTGAGGGCGAGCAGGGCCAGGGCACCGAGCGGCAGGCGTCGTACGAGATGCTCGTCGAGCTCCTGGTCGAGGCGGTTCTCGCTGCGGCCCCGGCGGCAGACCACCCCCACCGCGACGGCCGCCCAGAGGGCCGTCGCCGCGGCCAGGAGGGGGCCCAGGATCTCCGGTGCCGCGGGTCCGCCCGCCCGGCGGTCGAAGGCGAGCACCGGTGTCATGACCGCCGCGGCGACCGTCAGCAGTCCCGCCGTGGTGTGGGCGGCGCGCAGCCGGGCCACCGGGCGGCGGCCGTACCAGAAGCCGGGGCGGCCCAGCGAGGTGCGGTCGTCGTGGTCGTCGGGTCCGGGATCGCGGGTCATCGGCTTCTCGGACTCGTACGCGGTCCAGGTGCGGTGCGAGAGGTACCAGAGCAGGCCGGTGAGCGCGGTCGGGACGAGCGCCGCCACGGCGAGCCGCCGCCCTGGGCGGCTCCACCAGCCGTCGCCGGAGACGGCGGGCGAGAGGAAGCCCAGCCAGGAGTGGTGCCGGGCGCAGGCACCGGTGCCCGCGCACTGCCAGGCGGCGAGGTCGAGTGCCACCTCGCAGGCGGCCGCCACCAGCAGCACCGTCAGGGTGAGTCCCGCGAGCCGCACCAGCAGGCCGTACAGCTGCACCGCGCGTTTCCGGCCGCGTGCGGCGGGGCGCATCCAGTGGGCGAGGTTGACGACCATGAAGGGCAGCAGCAACAACCAGAGGGCGCGGGCTCCGTTGCCGGAGGTGAGGTTGCACCAGACGTACGCCTCGGGCACGGGCCCGTCCCGGTGATCGTCCGGTGCGGACTCCGCGTCGGCGTCGTCGGCGCGCCGGAAGACCGCGGCGGTGTCGTCGCCGGTGATCCGTACCGTTCGCGGGTCGCCGAGCATCTCCTCGGGTGTGGTGCCACCGACTCCGTGGACGAGGAGCTCCAGGTCGGTCTGCGGTCCCCCGGGCCGTGCGGCGAGGCCGTCCGGTCCGTCCTTCGCTGCACGTTCCTGCGCACGTTCCACTGTTCTCGCACTTCCCCCGTGACCCGCCGTCGGCTGTGTCCGTGCGGCCTTCAGGATCTCCGCTTCGGATGCGATGTACACCTCTCGTCACGGAATCTCCCCGGTCCGAGTGACATCCGCCGGGACGGGTGGTGACCGAATGGCATGTGCGCGTCGGTACGGGTAGTGGCGCAACCTGCACCCTCCCGTGAAAGGATGAGACGCCCGCGCACCGGAGAGGGGCGGAACGTCCTGGTAGGGGCAGGTGCGCAGGGTGTGTCGGACGGCTTGTCGAGACGAGAGGACCGGAGCGTACGTGAGTGAGAATCAGAACCTCCTCGCGGAGCAGCGGCGCGCCCTGATCCTGGACGAGGTCCGGCGCCGCGGCGGCGTGCGCGTGAACGAACTGACCCGCAAGCTCGGCGTGTCGGACATGACCGTGCGCCGTGACCTCGACGCGCTGGCCCGCCAGGGTGTGCTGGAGAAGGTGCACGGCGGTGCCGTGCCGGTGGTCGAGGCGAGCACCCATGAGCCGGGCTTCGAGGCCAAGTCGGGTCTGGAGCTCAGCGCCAAGGAGGACATCGCGCGGACCGCGGCGCAGCTGGTCACCCCGGGGACCGCGATCGCCCTGTCGGGCGGTACGACGACCTATGCGCTCGCTCACCATCTCGTCGAGGTGCCCGATCTGACCGTGGTGACGAACTCCGTGCGGGTCGCGGACGTCTTCCATGCGGCGCAGCGCACCTCGGGACCCCGGCAGGGCGCGGCCACGGTCGTGCTGACCGGTGGGGTGCGCACCCCGTCGGACTCGCTCGTGGGGCCGGTGGCCGACCAGGCGATCGCGGCGCTCCACTTCGATCTGCTGTTCCTCGGTGTGCACGGGATATCGGTGGAGGCGGGCCTGTCGACGCCGAACCTCGCGGAGGCGGAGACCAACCGGCGGCTGGTGCAGTCGGCGCGGCGGGTCGTGGTGGTCGCCGACCACACCAAATGGGGCACGGTGGGCCTGAGTTCGTTTGCGGCGCTGGAGCAGGTCGACACCCTGGTCACGGACGCGGGCCTGCCGGCCGAGGCGCGGGCGGAGATCTCCGAGCATCTGCGGCGGTTGGTGGTGGCGGGCGAGACCGACGACGAGGATGCAGACTTCTGACGGACCGTCAGCTAGGGTGACCGGCCAACGGCCCGTTCGCTCCCGTGACTTCACAAGGGGGTTGTCGTCCATGGCTCACCGTCTGCGCCCGGTGGGGATCGACTTCGTCGAGACCGCCCCCGTACGTCTCGTGTTCGCACGGGAGATCACGGCCGCCCCGGACGCGGTCTTCCGTGCGCTCGCCGAGGACGTGCCGGGCTGGCCGCAGTGGTTCTCGGCGGTGGCCTCCGCCCGGCCGACCGAGGGCGGACGCGAGGTCCGGCTCAGGGGCGGTACGCGCTTCGAGGAGACGGTGATCGTCACGAAGGCGCCCGAGGTGTACGCGTACCGGGTCGACCTGACCAACATCCCGGGCCCCCGCGCCTGGGTCGAGGAGTGGCGGCTCTCCCCGGCCGGCACCGGCACACGGGTCCAGATGACCTTCGCCGTCGACGGAACGGCCCCGTTCCGCTTCCTGTTCGGCCTCGCCCGCGCGGGCACGGGCAGGGCGTTCCGGAAGGCGGTCACGGCGCTGGACCGGCGCCTGTCCGGCTAGAGCCCGCGCGCCAGGCGTCGCAGGGCAGGCGGGATTGTCGGACGGGCCCCGGGTTCGAAGGGATCCTCCAGCAGGGGTACGCACGGTGACAGCAAGTGCTCCGTGTGTTCCGGGGTCGTCGCCCGAGCGGTGGTTGGAGCGGCCTCCCCGGTGGATTCCGCATGGATGAGGGCCCCGTTCATCCACCACAGGTCGAGCCGGCGAGGAAAGGCGACCGCGGCGACATGCGCCGGGAGCCCGTCGACGATCTACCCGAGCCGGACGTCGGGGGACGGCGTCAGCCGGGGTGAAAGCGCGGCTCAGTCCGGCCAGACGCCCGTCTCCAGCAGGGACTCGATCGCCGCCGCGTACGGCGTGATGTCCAGGCCCTGTTCCTCCAGCCACGCGTCCGAGTAGTACTTGTCGAGGTAGCGGTCCCCCGGGTCGCACAGCAGGGTCACCACGCTGCCCCGGCGGCCCTCGGCGACCATCTCGGAGACGATCTTCAGGGCGCTCCACAGGCCGGTGCCCGTCGAGCCACCGGCCTTGCGGCCGATGGCCCGCTCCAGGGCGCGGACGGCGGCGACGCTGGCCGCGTCGGGAACCTTCATCATCCGGTCGATGGCGCCGGGCACGAAGCTCGGCTCCATGCGCGGCCGGCCGATGCCCTCGATGCGCGAGCCGCAGTCGCAGGTGACGTCCGGATCGCCAGTGGTCCAGCCCTCGAAGAAACAGGAGTTCTCCGGATCGGCTACGCAGATGCGGGTGTCGTACTGCATGTAATGGACGTAGCGCGCGATGGTCGCGGACGTGCCGCCGGTGCCCGCCGTGGCGACGATCCACGTGGGCTCCGGGAAGCGCTCCAACTCCAGTTGCCGGAAGACGGATTCGGCGATGTTGTTGTTGCCGCGCCAGTCCGTGGCCCGTTCGGCGTAGGTGAACTGGTCCATGTAGTGGCCGCCGGTCTCCACCGCGAGGCGGGCGGACTCCTCGTACATCTTGCGTGAGTCGTCCACGAAGTGGCACTGCCCGCCGTGGAATTCGATGAGGCGGCACTTCTCGGCGCTCGTCGTGCGCGGCATGACCGCGATGAAGGGCACACCGATGAGCCCCGCGAAGTAGGCCTCGGAGACGGCCGTCGAGCCGCTGGACGCCTCGATCACCGGGCGGCCCGGCCGGATCCAGCCATTGCACAGGCCGTAGAGGAACAGGGAACGCGCGAGCCGGTGCTTGAGACTTCCGGTGGGGTGGGTCGACTCGTCCTTCAGATACAGGTCGATGCCCCATTTCTCGGGCAACGGGAAACGCAGCAAGTGCGTGTCGGCCGAGCGGTTCGCATCCGCCTGGACCTTCCGGACAGCCTCTTTCAGCCAGTTCCGGTAGTCGGCGTCGCTGTGGTCGACGTCCAGAGTGGCGCCGGTCCGGGTCTGTGGGGTGGTGCTCACGGCGGGGCTCCTTACGCTTCGCGCCGACGGCGCCCGAGGCGGCCGCCACCTCGATCATAGGCAGCTTCCACACCACTTCTCACCTGCATAAACACACCTTTGGACAGCCCAAAGAAGCCCCTGGGGCACACCCGTGCGAACACCCGGGGGCGCATTCGGGCGAGTGCTCCGTCCACTCGCCCCACACACCTCGTGCGTACTGGTGCTCTCCGCAGGCTGCGGGCACACTGCACCGGACGGGCCGAACGCCCCGAACGGGGGCGCACACTGGATCACGACACGAGCCGGATCCCGCCGGGCCACGGCCCACGAGGAATCCGGCACGGCGACCGACGCGCACAAGGGGGCGGGGAAGGATGGCGGAGCCCGAGTTCACGGCCACGGGCGTACGGATCGGCAAGCGACTGCGGTCGCTCACCCGGGCCGGGCAGGTCCGGATCAGCGACGGCAGGCTGGAGTTGCTCACCAGCTATGGCAGTGAGATCGACAGCGCCCCGGTACAGGCGGTGCGCGCCTCCAGGCCCTGGTTCGCCCCGGACGACCGGGCGTTGGCCGACCTCAACGGCAATCGCTACTCGCTGACTCTGGGCGAGCACGACCCCGCACCGGGCGAGCCGGGTCCGCCCGCCGCACGCCGGTTCATCGAGGCGGTGCGCAGGGCGGCGGGGCGCGGCGGCTGAGCGGCGCCGGTCCGCGGCGAGTTGCGGGAGCGTGACCACTGCGTCACGCTGGTCTCACGTCACTCTGGGTTTACCGGCGATAACGCTGCGAACCAGCCCGCCGGCCACGACAGCAGGCGGCCGCTTGACGCATGCACCCTGCTGGATCCGTTCTCCGTGTTCTTCCGGACCTCACGTCGGGGAGTCGCAGCCGTGATCAGTCATCCGAGCAGGCACTGCACGGTGGAGCTTCAAGCCCTGCCGTCGCGGATCGGCCAGGTCCGCAGAATCGTATCTGCGCAGTTGCGCTACTGGCATCTCGACCCATTGATAGACCGGGCCGCGCTCGGTGTGACGGAGCTGCTGAGCAACGTCCACCGGCATGCCCAGCCCGACAAGTCGTGCACCGTGGAGATGGAACTGCTGCTCGACCGGCTCACGGTCTCCGTGCGTGACCACGATCCCCGCCTCCCCGAGGTCGCCGAGGCGGCCGACATCGCACCGCTGGCCACCTGTGGCCGGGGGCTGGCGATGGTGGCCGCGGTGAGCGAGAGCTGGGGGGTGCGCCCCGACGGCGACAACGGCAAGGTCGTGTGGTTCACCCTGCCCGCGCCCCCGGCGGCGAAGCCCAAGCCGGCCCGGCCGCTGCGCCGTGCGGCCGTGGAGCCGCTCGCGCATCCGTTCGCGGAGGCCGGACCGGCGGTGTGCGGCCCGTCTCCCGCGCACGCTCCCGCCCGGTCGGCCGTTGCCGGCTGACCGGGCGGTGACGTTCTTCTTCGCTCTTTCGTGCGGCGCCCGGGGGCGACGGCGGTAGGTCGTCACTCGGTGGCGATGGCCCGCAGCACGTCCAGCCGGGCCGCCCGCCGTGCCGGGCGCAGGCCCGCCAGGGCTCCGGCGGCGAGGCCGACCAGGGCGACCACCGCGAGCCGTGCGGGTGGGAGCGCGAAGGCGAAGGCGCTGTCACTCGCGCCGTCCGAGGCCCGCACCAGCACCCAGCCGAGGAACGCGCCGAGGCCGAGCCCACCCGCCGTACCGAAGGCGGCGACCAGCACCGACTCCCAGCGGACCATGGCCCGCAACTGGGACCGGGTCTGACCGACGGCCCTGAGCAGGCCGAGCTCCCGGGTGCGCTCGTGCACGGCCAGCGTCAGCGTGTTGGCGATGCCGAGCAGGGCGATGAACACCGCGAGGGCGAGCAGCGCGTAGACGAGGGTGAGCATCATGTCGATGCCGCCGGCCGACGACTGTGCGTACTCGTCGCGGGTCTGCACCTGCGGATCGCCGTACCGGGCGGCCGCCTTCTGCACCGCGGCCTTGCCCGCCGCCGTGCTCACACCGTCCTTGAACGTCACGGCGACCAGCCGGTCGGAGTCCTGGGTGCGGTGCGGCGCCCAGGCCGCGCGCGTGATGACGTAGTCACCGGCGAGTTCGGACTGGCCGTAGACCGCGCGGACGGTGAACTTCTCCGTCGTGCCGTCGGTGAAGGTGAGCCGGGCGGTGTCGCCCGTACGCAGTCCCTGCCGGTCGGCCTCCTTCCGGGTGACGGCGATGCCGTCGCCGCCGAGGCCGCGCAGGTCGCCTTGGACCGTGCCGAGGTCGAAGGAACGGGCGAGCGCCGCCGGGTCGGTGACGGTCAGCGCCCGTCCCTTGCCGTCGACCTGCGCGACCCCGCGGCCGAGTCCGACGGCGGTGTCCACCTCGGGCAGCCGCTGGACGGCCGGGGCCAGTTCGGGGCTGAGCCCGCTGCCGCCCGCGCCGAAGGACGGGGTGCTGACGGCCACGTCACCCGCGAAGGACCGGGACACGGTCTGGTCCATCGTCGCCTTGAGCGAGGCCCCGAACACCGTGAACAGGGAGACGACGGCGACACCGATCATCAGGGCGCTCGCGGTGGCGGCCGTCCGCCGGGGACTGCGCAGGGCGTTGCGCCGGGCCAGGGCACCGGTGACGCCGCGCAGCCGGTCGAGCGGGCTGCCGAGGAGCCGTACGGCCGTGGCGGAGGCGACCGGGCCGAGGACCACGAACGCGACCAGGGCCAGGACGGCACCGAGTCCCACCAGCCACACGGACGGTGAGACCAGGACGCCGGTGAGCGCCACCGCGACCGCCAGGGCGGCGAGGACCGTGCCGGTGACCGCACGGAGCCGGGAGGCGCCGGAGGTGTCGACGGCCGTCTCGCGCAGCGCGGCGAGCGGGGCGGTGCGTCCGGCCCGTACGGCGGGCATCAGCGCCGAGCCCAGGCACACCACGACGCCCACGGCGAGCGGAAGCACCATCGACGGCGTCTTGACGACCAGGTCGCCCCCGGGGAAGGGGAATCCGATAGCCGGGAACAGCGCCTGCAGCCCGGCGGCGATCCCGATGCCGCCGGCGAGCCCGGCGGCCGACGCGGTCACCGCGACGACGCTCGCCTCCACCAGCGTCGACGCCGTCACCTGACGTCGGGAGGCGCCGAGGGCACGCAACAGGGCGTTCTCACGGGCTCGTTGGGCGACGACGATCGCGAACGTGTTGTGGATGGAGAAGGTCGCGACCAGCAGGGCGACGCCGGAGAAGACGAGGAGGAAGGTGGTGAACACGGTCAGGAACTGGCTGGAGATCATGTCGGTGTTCTCCTGCGCCGACGCCTGGCCGGTGATGGCCTCGACTCCCTTGGGCAGTACGGGAGTCAGCCGGTCGACGAGTTGCTGCTGGCTCACCCCAGGTCCGGCCCGCACCTCGATGCTCGCCGCCTGTCCGGGCCGCGCGGTGAGGTACTTCTCGGCGTCGTCCTGGGTCATGCCGGTGAAGGTCACCTGTGCCATGCCGTCCTCGCCGCCGAAGGTCGCGAGGCCGACGATCGTCACCTTGACGGGATCGGGCGTGCGGAGCGTCGTCGTGTCGCCGATCTTCAGGTGCCCCTTCTTCGCGGTGCCGCGATTGACCACGACCTCGCCGGACTTCAGGGGGGCGTGGCCCTCGGCGAGCCGGTACGGGTTGAGCTCCGGGTCGGTGATCCAGTTGCCGGCCAGGGTGGGCGGACCCTGGCCGCCGATGGGCTTGCCGTCGGCGCCGACCAGTTGGCCCGCGCCCTGGATGTCCGGGGCGGCGGCCGCGACGCCGGGAACCTTCTCGACGGTCTTCACCAGCGAGGTGTCGACCGGCCGCCGCACCCCCTGTGCCTCGCCCGGCGTGGTGATGGCGTCGGCGCCGCGCACGACGGCGTCCGTGCCGCTGGTCGCCTCGCCGAACATGGAACCGAAGCTCGCGCGCAGGGTGTCGCCCATGACCAGGGTCCCGGCCAGGAAGGCGACGCCGAGGAACACCGCGAGGAACGTGCCGGCGAAGCGGCGCCGGTGGGCGCGCAGCGAGGAAAGGCTCAGCCGTACCGAGGCGTTCATGCCCTCACCTCGAAGGCCTTCATACGGTCCAGGACCTTGTCGGCGGTCGGTGACTCCATACGGTCCACCAGGCGCCCGTCCGCGAGGAAGACGACCTCGTCGGCGTGGGCGGCGGCGACCGGGTCATGGGTGACCATGACGACCGTGCGGCCGGTCCGGCGTACGGCCGAGCCGAGGAGACCGAGGACCTCCTCGCCGGAGCGGGAGTCGAGGTTGCCGGTGGGCTCGTCGGCGAAGACGACGTCCGGCCGTCCGGCGAACGCCCGTGCCACGGCGACGCGTTGCTGCTGCCCGCCGGAGAGCTCGGAGGGGCGGTGGTGCAGCCGGTCGCGCAGGCCGACGACGTCGATCAGCGCGTCGATCCACTCCGGGTCGCCCCGGTCCCCGGCCAGGTCCAGCGGCAGGGTGATGTTCTCCGCGACGGTCAGCGTCGGCACCAGATTGAACGCCTGGAAGACGAAGCCGACCCGGTCGCGGCGGAGCAGGGTCAGGCGCCGGTCGTCGAGCGAGCCGAGGTCGGTGTCGCCGATGTAGGCGGTGCCCGAGGTGAGCGTGTCGAGCCCGGCCGCGCAGTGCATCAAGGTGGACTTGCCGGAGCCCGAGGGCCCCATGATCGCGGTGAAGCGTCCGACGGGAAAGTCCACGTCGATCCCGTCGAGCGCCCGTACGGCGGTGTCGCCGCGGCCGTACACCTTCACGGCGCCCTCGACCCGGGCGGCCGTACGGGCGGAGGTCATGGTGGTGGTCGTGGCGGTCATGCCGCACCGCCCTTGCCGACGCGGCCGAACTGCTCGTCCAGGACGGACAGCCGCCGCCAGTACTCGTCCTCGTCGATCTCGCCGGTGGCGAAGCGCCGGCCGAGGATCGCGATCGGCGAGTCGCCCTCCGGGCGCCGGCCGTCCATCGGGCGCCACGGTCCACGGCGGCCGCGCCACACCGTGCGGCGAAGGACGGTGACGGCGCCGATCACGACGGCCGCCCAGATCAGCGGAAAGAACAGGATCCACGGGCCGGGGCCGCCGTCCCAGTGCGCCAGGGTCTGCATCTCGGTTCATCTCCTGTGCCGAAGCGTGTGGTGGTGATGCATCGAGACTGGCCCCGGGGAGGGGTCCGGGTCGTCGTACGGCCAGCGGCAGTGGGCGTACCTCCACGGGAGTACGCGGGTGTGCGGCGGCTCCTCCCCCGGGCGGCGTCCGAAAGGGTGGCACCAGCCCGAGGTCCGTCCTGGAACGCGCGGGTGCCGGCCAGGGCAGCATGTACCACCACTTCAAGGGCGAGCCGGACCTGGCGCCTGCGGCGATCCGGCGTACGGCCGAGGAGCCGCGGGCTACCGCCGAGGGAGTACTCGGCGGGCCGGGATCGCCGTACGAGCGCCCGCGCCTCCGGCTCACCGGCCGCGTTCGACGCGGGCGTCCGGGATCTGCTCTGCCTTCTGACACCCCGATGACGCACCTCGCCGTCGTCGAGGCCGAGGCGGACGGCACGATCACCGAATGGGACGCGCACGTGTCCGCCGACGTGTATCCCGCTTGACCGCCTCACCGGAGGAAGGACGACGCGGTGCGCGCGACCAGGCGGGTGGCCGTGGAGGACGGGGCCGTGCCGGCGGCGGCCGCCGTGGACACGCGTCGGTGGGAGCTGGTCCACTTCTCGCTCTGGGAGCACGATGCGCCCAAGGCCGCGGGCGATGTGTTCCAGGTGCTGCACATGTCGGCGCCGGGCCGGGATCGGCTGCCGCGGGAGCGGCAGTGATGAGCACCGTCCGTACGGTCCTGGGCGACATACGGCCCGAGGAACTGGGCGTGTGCGACGCGCACGACCACCTCTTCCTGCGCAGCCCGCGACTGCCCGGTCAGGGAACTCAACGACGCCACCGCCGCGCGGGCCGAGCCGGCGGCGTTGCGCGCCGCGGGCGGGGCTGCTGTCGTCCGGTGGACGCCGCCGGCCTGCCACTTCTGTCCCGCTCGGCGGGAGTTCACCGCGCGGGAAGCTCGCCGAGGTGTTCGTCTCCGAGCTGACCGTGGGCATCGGCACCTCGGGCGTCCGCGCCGGGCTGGTCAAGGTGGCCGGGCTTCCACGCCCTCGACGCGCACGCGCGCTGGACGATGACCGCCGCGGCCCAGGCCCACCACGCGACGGGCGCGCCCATCGCCGTGCACCCGGAGCAGGGCACCGGCGCAGTCGACGTACTGGACCTGCCCTGCGGCGAGTTGGGCATTCCGCCCCACCGGGTGATCCTCGGCCACCTCAACCGCTCCCCCGCCCCGGTCGTCCACCGGCAGGCCGCCGGGACGGGCTGTCGGCCGGCCTTCGACGGCCCGTCCCTCGCCCATCACGCCGCCGACCGGCGCATGCCGGACGCCGTACTGGCCCTCGCCGAGGCCGGGTTCGGCCACCGGCTGCTGCTCGGCGGGGACACCGCGGTCGCCGGTGCCGGTGTGTCACTGGAGCGCGGCCAGCGGGTCGTCCAGTACCGGCTGCCAGGCCAACTCCGCCGCGCCGACCAGGCTGTTGTGGTCGAGGGTGCACGCGAGAATGGGGACTCCGCCGCTCTGGCCCCACAGGCTGCGGTCGGCGACGACCGCGCGGAGCCGGTCGGGGTCGGCGTCGAGCAGGGTGCGGTGCAGGCCGCCGAGGATGATGCGGTCGGGGTTGAGGATGTTCACCAGCCCGGCGAGGCCCAGGCCCAGACGGTCGATCAGGGCCTCGGCGGCGGTGCGCACGGTGGGGTCGTGGTAGTGGTTGCGGAGCAGGTCGTTGGCCTGCTGGAGCAGTGACACCTCGGGGCCGGGTTCGCGGCCGGCCTCGATGAGCAGGGCCAGTGGATCCGCCTCGACGTCCAGACAGCCGCGGCTGCCGCAGTGACAGGGGCGGCCCTCGGGGTTCACCGTGAGATGGCCGACCTCCAGGGCCAGGCCCGAACTGCCCGTGTGCAGGCGGCCGTCGAGGACCAGTGCGCCGCCGACTCCCCGGTGTCCGGTGGCCACGCAGAGCAGGTCCCCGGCGCCGCGACCCGCGCCGTGCCGGTGCTCGGCGAGCGCGGCGAGGTTGACGTCGTTGCCCGCGAACGCCGGGCCGCTGATCCCGGCCGCGGCCACGCACTCGGCGAAGATGCGGCGGACCGGCGCGCCCACGGGCCAGGCCAGGTGCAGGGGGTTGAGGGCCAGGCCGTCCGGTTCGGCGACGGCGGACGGCACGGCGAGCCCGGCGCCCACGCAGCGGCGGCCCGTCGTACGGAGCAGTTCGGCACCCGCCTCGACCACCGAGCCCAGCACCTTCGCCGGGTCCGCGTCCACGGTCTCGCAGCCCGGTGCCGTCGCCACTGTCCGGCCGCCCAGGCCGACCAGCGCGGCCCGGAAACCGTCGGCGTGCACCTGCGCGGCGAGCGCCACGGGCCCGTCGTCGGCCACCTCCAGCCGGTGCGAGGGGCGCCCCTGGGAACCGGCCGCCGCGCCCGGCCGGGCGTCCACCCGGATCAGCCCGAGCGCCTCCAGCTCGGCGGCGACCGCACCGGCCGTCGCCCGGGTCACCCCCAGTTCGGCGGTGAGCACGGCCCGGGTCGGCGCGCGCCCGGTGTGCACGAGCTCCAGCGCGGGCCCCAGCGCGCCGCGCCCCCGGTCCAGTCGCGTCCTGGAGGTGGTTCCTTCCCCCGCCGCCCGGGGGTCCGCCTTGCCGCTCATGAGGGCGAGTCTCCCATGATCCGCAGACCGGCCGGCCTGCGCCGCAAACTAGAGTCCACTCACCCTCAGGGTGATGTTCAACCGCCCGGTGAGCCCGAGTCCGGGCGGCGCCGTGCCGGGGTGCACCCGCGGCACCCCGTGGTAGGCCAGGCGCGACACGCCGCCGAAGACGAACAGGTCCCCGCTGCGCAGCCCCACGTCCGTATAGGGCCTGGTCCGGGTCTCGGTGTTGCCGAAGCGGAAGACGCAGGTGTCCCCCAGGCTCAGCGACACCACCGGCGCGTCGGACTTCTCGTCGCTGTCGCGGTGCATTCCCATGCGTGCGTCGCCGTCGTAGAAGTTGATCAGTGCGATGTCGTACGGCGCCGATGCCACCGCCCGCGGACCCAGCGCGTCGGCCACCGCCCGGCGGCCCAGTTCGCCCAGCCAGGAGGGGAACGGTTTCACCCGGGCCCCGTCGCCGTCGACGGCGGTGCGGGCGTAGGCGTACGGATACCAGTGCCGGCCCAGGCAGACCTGGCGGGCGGTCATGGTGCCGCCGGGGGTGCGGACCGTGCGCAGGCCCGCCGGCGGGCGCGCCCACTCCCGGCAGGCCGCCAGCAGCTCCCGCTGGGCGCGGGCGTCGAGCCAGTCCGGCATGTGCACGGCGCCGGGGGCGACCTCGGTGCGCTCCCTGGGGAACAGCTCCACGTCCATGCGTTCCATCCTGCCCCAGGGGCCCGCCCGACCGGGCCTGAGCTGCGGCTCCGCTAGCCTGGACACACAATGAGCGATCGCATGACGACTGTGTGGGGCGAGTTCGAGCTGTCCCGCTTCCCCGAGGATCCACGCGACCGGCTGCGTGCCTGGGACGCCTCCGACGCGTATCTGCTGCGGCATCTGGCCCAGGAGCGGATCCCGTTGTCCGGCACGGTCGTGGTCCTGGGGGACCGCTGGGGCGCGCTGGTCACGGCGCTCGCGGAGCACAGGCCGGTACAGATCACCGACTCCTTCCTCAGTCAGGAGGCGACCCGGGCGAACCTAGCGCGGGCCGGCGTCGAGCCGGGTGCCGTACGGCTCCTCACCACCCAGGATCCCCCGCCGGACCGCGTCGACGTCCTGCTGGTGCGCGTGCCGAAGAGCCTGGCGCTCCTGGAGGACCAGTTGCAGCGGCTGGCGCCCGCCCTGCACGAGGGTACGGTCGTCGTGGGCACCGGGATGGTGAAGGAGATCCACACCTCCACGCTGGAGCTGTTCGAGCGGATTCTCGGGCCGACGCGGACCTCGCTCGCTGAGCAGAAGGCCCGGCTGATCCTGTGCACCCCGGACCCGGCGCTGGAGCGCGCCGCCAATCCGTGGCCGTACAGCTACGCCCTCCCCGAGGGCATCGGCGCGGTCTCCGGGCGCACCGTCGTCAACCACGCGGGCGTGTTCTGCGCCGACCGGCTGGACATCGGCACGCGGTTCTTCCTCCAGCACCTGCCGGCCGGCCGCGGCCCGCGCCGGGTCGTGGACCTGGGGTGCGGCAACGGGGTCGTGGGTACGGCGGTGGCGCTGGCCGATCCCGCGGCCGAGGTGCTGTTCGTTGACGAGTCGTTCCAGGCCGTGGCGTCGGCGGAGGCCACGTACAAGGCCAACGGGGTGCCTGGGCACGCGGAGTTCCGGGTCGGGGACGGGCTGGCGGGGGTGGCGGCCGGCAGCGTGGACGTCGTCCTCAACAACCCTCCGTTCCACTCCCACCAGGCGACGACGGACACGACGGCGTGGCGGATGTTCACCGGGGCGCGGCGCGCGCTGCGGCCGGGCGGCGAGCTGTGGGTGATCGGCAACCGCCACCTGGGCTACCACGTGAAGCTGCGGAGCCTGTTCGGCAACAGCCAACTGATGGCCTCCGACCCGAAGTTCGTGGTGCTCAAGGCCGTCAAACGGTAGCGGTCGAACCCGGTCGGTCGAGCCCTGTCGGCCGAGCCTCGTCGGTCGAACCCGGTCGGTCGAACCCTGTCGGCGGGCTAGCCGAGCACCCTGATGATCCGTGTCACCTCCCGTGCCATCGCCTCCCGCCCCACGCTGAGGTACTTGCGCGAGTCGACCGCCTCGGGATGGGCGGCGAGGAAGTCCCGAATGGCGCCGGTCATCGCCATGTTGAGGGCGGTGCCGACGTTGACCTTGGCGATGCCGCCCGCGACGGCCGCGACGAGTCCCTCGTCCGGCACGCCCGAGGAACCGTGCAGCACGAGCGGAACGGGCACGGTGACGGACAGCCGTTTGAGGAGTTCGTGGTCGAGGGCTGCCGTGCGGGTCGTCATGGCGTGGACGCTGCCGACGGCGACGGCCAGGGCGTCGACGCCGGTGTCCGCGACGAAGGCGGCCGCCTGGGCGGGGTCGGTGCGGGCTCCGGGCGCGTGGGCGTCCAGCGGCGGTCGGCCCTTTCCGCCGATCTCCCCCAACTCCGCCTCGATCCAGAGCCCTTGGCCGTGCGCCCAGTCGACCGCGGCGCGGGTCGCGGCCAGGTTCTCGGCGTACGGAAGGCGGGCCGCGTCGTACATCACGGAGCCGAAGCCTGCGTCGGCCGCCTGGCGCAGCAGGTCGTCGCTCTGTACGTGGTCGAGGTGCAACGCGACGGGCACACCGGAGCGTTCGGCGGCGGCCGCCGCCGCGCGGGCCAGCGGGAGCAGGCGTCCGTAGCGGAACTTGACGGCGTTCTCGCTGACTTGGAGGACGACCGGCGCGTCCGCCGCTTCGGCTCCGGCGATGACGGCCTCGACGTGTTCGAGCGTGATGATGTTGAAGGCGGCGACGGCTGAGCGTGCCTCGGCGGCGCGGGTGACGAGCTCGCCGGTGCGTGCGAGGGGCACGGCTTCTCCTCCCGGGTCGTGGGTCAGGGGGCGAGGATCACCGAGCGGGTGAGGTGGCGGGGCCGGTCGGGGTCGAGGCCCCGGCGGTCGGCGACGGCCACCGCGAGGCGCTGGGCGCGGACGAGTTCGGCGAGCGGGTCGAGCGAGCCGTCGACCCACAATCCGCCGGTGGTACGCACCTGTTCGGCCAGTCCGTCCGGCGCCTGGCCGAACATCCAGGTCGCCGTCCCGCGCGTGGTGATGCTGATGGGGCCGTGCCGGTACTCCATCGCCGGGTAGGCCTCGGTCCAGGACAGCGAGGCCTCGCGCATCTTCAGCCCGGCCTCGCTCGCCAGGCCGACGGTCCAGCCGCGCCCCAGGAAGGTGAACTGGGTGCAGTCGACGAGTTCTTCGGGCAGGGGGGTGGACAGCGCGGCGCGGGCGTCGGCGACGACCGTGTCGGTGTGCAGGCCGAGGTGGGCGCGGAGCAGGGTGAGCGCGCTGGTGGCGAACCGGGTCTGCACGACGGACCGTTCGTCCGCGAAGTCCAGTACGACGACATCGTCGGCGGCCGTCGTCACGGGGGTGTCCGGGTCCGCGGTGATCGCGGTGGTGCGGGTGCGTCCCTTCAACTGCCCCAGCAGATCCAGCACTTCGGTGGTGGTGCCGGAGCGGGTGAGGGCGAGGACACGGTCGTACGGGCGCCCGTACGGGAACTCGGACGCGGCGAAGGCGTCGGTCTCGCCCTGGCCCGCCCCTTCCCGCAGGGCCGCGGCGGCCTGCGCCATGAAGTACGAGGTGCCGCAGCCGACGATCGCGACCCGCTCCCCCTCTCCCGGCAGCGCCCTACCGCTGTGGGGCGCCTGTTCGGCCGCCCGTATCCAGCACTCCGGCTGGCTGCTGAGCTCGTCCTCGACATGGGTCATGCCGTGCCCCTCCCCTGGGTGATTTTTCTTGCAAGATATAGCCAGCTTTCAAGCACAATCAAGCATTCGAGGCGAGACGGGGTTGCGCTAGGGTCGCGGAAGATCGAGGAATGGAGGCTCCGGATGTCGCGCGACGCCCGCTGGAAGGCGCTGCTGGAACTGCTCGTGGAACGCGGCCGCCTGGACGTCGAGGAGGCGGCGGCGCAACTGTCGGTGTCCGCCGCGACCATCCGCCGGGACTTCGACCAGCTCGCCGAGCAGCAGATGCTGGTGCGCACCCGGGGCGGGGCGGTCGTGCACGGGGTGTCGTACGAACTGCCGCTGCGCTACAAAACGGCCCGGCACGCCTCCGAGAAGCAGCGCATCGCCAAGGCGGTTGCGGAACTGGTGGCGCCGGGCGAGGTGGTGGGCCTGACCGGCGGTACGACCACGACCGAGGTGGCCCGCGCGCTGGCCGTGCGCGCGGACCTCACCTCGGGCTCACCGGCGCTGACCATCGTCACCAATGCGCTCAACATCGCCAACGAGCTGGCCGTACGGCCCCAGTTCAAGATCGTGGTGACGGGCGGGGTCGCGCGCCCGCAGTCGTACGAGCTGATCGGGCCGCTGGCGGACGGTGTGCTCGGCCAGATCACGCTCGACGTGGCGGTGCTCGGGGTGGTGGCCTTCGACGTCACGCACGGCGCGGCGGCTCACGACGAGGCGGAAGCCGCGATCAACCGGCTGCTGTGTGAACAAGCCGAACGAGTGATCGTCGCGGCCGACTCGAGCAAGCTCGGCCGGCGGGCGTTCGCCCGGATCTGCGCGGCCGAGATGGTGGACACACTCGTCACGGACACGGCGGTGGAGCGGGACACCGTGCGCCGGTTCGAGGAGGCGGGGATGCGGGTCGTCGCCGTGTGACGCCCCCGGCGCGCCGCGTCAGATGCCGCCGGGATCGGCCCGGACGAACCCCGCGCCCCGCTGGTCGTTGCAGCCGGCCTCGAACCGGCCGACGGGGTCCGGCCAGACCTGCTGGGCCTGGAGCGCAACGCTGACCAGGGTCATCAGCAGATCGACGTCGCTCGTGGCGTCGAGGCGTATGGTCACCCACTGCGAACCCGGGACGACCCGGATCGCCCCCGAACCCATGAGGTCCTTGGCGAAACGCCGGATGGCACGGTCCGTCAGATGCAGGTCGACGTCCCTGTCCGAATGGAAGTGGGCGATCTCACCCCGGTCCGAGCTGAGCGCCTGCCCCAGGCCGCAGCTCGGTACGGCCTGTCTCAGGTCCGGCCAGGTCGCCAGTTGCGTGAGGGCACGCGAGGCCAACGTCATGGGCCCATCATGGCCCGCTCACTCTTCCGCAACCAGCACGTGAGCAAGCATTAACCGACCCGTATCCATGGTCTGTCCGAAGACACACCACCAAAGAATCGTCCCCATGTCCTCCCGGACCAGGCACTTCCGCATGTTCTGCCCACCCCGACGAGGCGAGCGAGTGGCCGGAAGATGTCTGAAGTCACCGCCGGGCGGCAGGTGTTCGATGCCGACGACGGTCCGGCGGCCGCGCGCGAACAACCGGATGACAACTCCGTACGACTCGGACACTCACCACGCCCGGCCGTCAGCCCGCGCGCCAAGGCAGGCGGGCCACGACCAGGTTCGGGTCCCGCATGGTGAAGTACGCCGCGCTGGGCACGTAGACGCTGCGGTCGCGCACGGCCACCGAGGTCGGGTCGGCCAGGCCGTCCTTTCGCGCGAGGACGATCGTGCGGGTGCCGTCCGGTCGCACCAGGGCGACCTGGCCGGTGGCGGTCAGGGCCGCGAGGACGGTGTGCCCGCGGCCGGTGAAGGCGAAGTCGTCGATCCCGTGCAGCCCGGTCACCCTGGTCTCGATCGCGTCCGCGGAGTCGTCCGGCCGTACCGGGATGCGCAGCAGCGTCCCCCGGTCGCTGTTGGACACCCATACGGCATGGCCGTGGACCTTGATGCCGTTGGCGCCGAAGCCGCCCGAGGGGGCGCGGGACGGGGCGAGCGCGGGGGCCTTGGCCCATTTCATGGCGGTCCCGCCCGTCTGCGGGACGCGCCAGACGATGCCCAGCACCGAGTCGGCGGCGTAGAGCACGCCGCGGTGCTCGTCGAGGGCGAGCCCGTTGGGCAGTCCGTCGGCCGGGAGCTTCGCGATCTGTTTGGGTGCGCCGCCGTCGCGAGTGATGCACCAGATGCCGGTCTTGCGGGTCCCGGTCGCGTAGGTGACGTACAGCGTGCCGTCGTGGGCCCGGGCGATGCCGAGGACTACGCCGCTGTGGACGATGGGCGTCTTCGGGTTCCTGACCTCGGGCAGCGTCGCGAGGATCCGGGTGCGGCCGCGCGGGGTGACGTTGGCGACCTGCCGGGAGAACGCGAAGGCCAGATCGGCGGAGCCGTCGCGTTCGAGCGCGATGTTCTCCGGTGTCTGCCCGGCGGCGAAGTCGAAGCGGGCGACGACACGCGCGTCCGAGCGCTCCGGCTCACCGCCCGACGCGGTGGCCGACGCGAGCACGCTGACGGTGACGGCTGCCACGGCGGCGCCGGCCAGGCGTGGAAGACGGGGCATGGGAACCTCTCTTCGAACAGGACATGAGCACCGCCACACGGGCCCGGACCACGATGAGGGTGCACAGGTGAGCGGCGTCGGCAGCCGGGGCCGGAGGGTCGCCCGCGCGGGCCATGCCATGGGGCTGCTTGCCGCACACATGGAGGACGGAGCGCGCGTCCGGCCGTGCCCTTGTCCGGCCCTCGGCACCCCTCTAGGCTGACTTTGTGCCGCTAATAAACAAAACCCGATCGCACAATGTCGTGCCGGGCAGCGACCTCACCCGTCTCCGTGTCGCCCTCACCGTGTTCTTCGCGCTGGACGGCTTCGTCTTCGCCGGCTGGGTCGTCCGCATCCCGGCCATCAAGGAGCAGACCCACGCCTCGGCCACCGGGCTCGGCTTCGCGCTGCTCGGCGTCTCGGCCGGCGCGGTGATCACGATGATGCTCACGGGGCGGCTGTGCCGCCGCTACGGAAACCACCCGGTGACCGTCGCGTGCGCCGTTCTGCTCTCCCTCAGCGTCGCGCTGCCACCGCTCACCCACTCGGCGCCCGCGCTCGGCGCCGTGCTGCTGATGTTCGGGGCGGCCTACGGCAGCATCAACGTCGCCTTCAACAGCGCGGCCGTCGACCTGGTGACCGCACTGAAACGACCGGTCATGCCCAGCTTCCACGCCGCGTTCAGCCTGGGCGGCATGACCGGGGCGGGCCTCGGCGGGCTGGTGGCGGGGTCCCTCTCCCCCACCCGCCATCTGTTCGGCCTCACCCTGGTCGGCCTGCTGGTCACCGCCGTCGCGGGACGCACTCTGCTGCGCGAGCAGGCCCCGGTTCCGCCGGACCGGCCCCGGCCCCGGCCCCCGAGCAGCAACCCGCCCCCGCCCCAGGGCGACACCCCGCGCCGCGCGGATCGCCGTACGCGCGGGCTCGTCGCCGTCTTCGGCCTGATCGCGCTGTGCACGGCGTACGGCGAAGGCGCCATGGCCGACTGGGGCGCGCTCCACCTCGAACAGGACCTCGACGCCTCACCCGGCCTCGCGGCCGTCGGGTACTCGTGCTTCGCGCTGGCCATGACCGTGGGGCGGCTGACCGGCACCGCGCTGCTCGAACGTCTGGGCCGCACCCGGACCGTCGTCGTCGGAGGCGGCACCGCCGCGGCCGGCATGCTGCTCGGCTCGCTCGCCCCGTCCGTGTGGGCGGCGCTGATCGGGTTCGCCGTCACCGGACTCGGCCTCGCCAATCTCTTCCCGGTCGCCGTGGAACGGGCCGGTGCCCTGGCCGGCCCCTCCGGCGTCGCCGTCGCCTCCACCCTGGGCTACGGCGGCATGCTCCTCGGGCCGCCCGCGATCGGCTTCATGGCCGACTGGTTCTCCCTGCCGACCGCGCTCACCAGCGTCGCGGCACTGGCGGCGGTGGCGGCCCTGATCGGCGTCATCACTCGCCGCGCGGCATCGGGCTGACCCCACGTCAGACCCGCGGACACATCTCGCCCAGCAAAAGGTGCGGAGCCTCGGTGCATGCCCCAGCGTGATCATCATGGCTCAGGCTCAGACCCAGTCGACCGAGAGTCCCGGCTCCGCACCGCCTGCGGCCAAGCTGACGACCGCGGCCAAGCCGACGCCTGCGGCCAAGCTGACGCGGCCCACGCTGACCGCGATGGTCGTCGGTTCCATGGTGGGCGCCGGTGTCTTCTCGCTGCCCCGGCGCTTCGCCGAACAGACCGGTGTCGCCGGTGCCCTGACCGCCTGGGGGGTCGCGGGTGCCGGCATGCTGATGCTGGCGCTCGTCCTCCGGACCCTCGCGCTGCGGCGGCCGGACCTCGACGCGGGCGTGTACGCCTATGCCAAGGCGGGGTTCGGCGAGTACCTGGGCTTCTTCTCGGCGTTCGGGTACTGGGCGAGCGTCTGCGTCGGCAATGTGGCGTACTGGGTGCTGATCATGTCGACGGTGGGCACGGTGTGGCCCGCGCTGGGCGAGGGCGACACGGTCGTGGCCACCGCCCTGTCCACGGTCGGCCTGTGGGGGTTCTTCCTGCTGATCCGGCGAGGCGTCAGGGAGGCCGCGTCGATCAACAGGATCGTCACGGTGGCTAAGGTCGTCCCCGTCCTGCTCTTCGTCGTCCTGGCCCTCTGCTACCTCGACACGGACGTCTTCGCCGCCAACTTCCACGGCGCCGCCCACACCGGTTCGCTGTTCGACCAGGTCCGCGGCACCCTGCCGGCGACCGTGTTCGTGTTCCTCGGGGTGGAGGGCGCCAGTACCTACTCCCGGCACGCCAAGCGGCGCGAGGACGTCGGCCGCGCGACCCTGCTCGGGTTCCTGAGCGTCCTGTGCGTCTTCGCCTCGGTGACGATCGTGTCGTACGGGATCATGCCCATGAGCGAGATCGCCCAGCTGCGCCGGCCCTCCATGGCGGGTGTCCTGGAGCACGCGGTCGGCACCTGGGGCGGGGTCTTCGTCGGCGTCGGGCTGATCATCTCGGTCCTCGGGGCGTACCTCGCCTGGACGCTGATGGCCGCCGAGGTGCTGTTCGTCGCCGCCCAGGACGGCGACATGCCGCGCTTCCTGCGCCGGGCGACTGCGGACGACGTGCCCGTACGCGCGCTGCTGTTGACGACCCTGCTGTCCCAGGCCGTGCTGGTCGTCACGCTGTTCTCGAAGGACGCCCTCACCTTCACGCTCCGTCTGACGAGCGCGCTGTCCCTGGTCCCGTATCTGCTGGCGGCGGCCTTCGCGGCGAAGATCGCGGGGCAGCGAAGGACCCGGGGGCGCGGCACCGGGGAGCTGGTGGTCGCCTCCCTCGCCACGGTCTGCACGGCCTTCCTCCTCTTCGCGGCGGGCCCGAAGTCCCTGCTGGTGTCCTTCATCGTCTACGCCCCCGCGACCGTCCTGTTCGTGATGACCCGCCGGGAACAGGGCCGCCGGCTCTTCTCGGAGCGCGAACGCGTCGTCCTCGCCGTCTCGGTCGCCGGAGCGGGCCTCGGGATCCTCGCCCTGACGCTCGGTTGGATCAGCCTCTGACCTCCCGGGTACAGGCCGCGTATCACCGAGGCCCCTGGATCCGGTCGTTCCATACGGCACACTCACCTGCATGGAGACTGCCGACTTCCTTCAGACCCTGGACCGGGAGGGCCGGTTGCTGGCCGCGGCCGCCGAGGTGGCGGGGACCGATGCCAAGGTGCCCACCTGCCCGGAGTGGCAGGTGCGCGACCTGTTGCGGCACACCGGCGCGGTGCATCGCTGGGCCGCCGGGATCGTCGCCGACGGGCGCACCGCGCCGCGCCCCTTCGGTGACCTCCCGGACCTCGACGGCGCCGAGTTGGTGGCCTGGTACCGGGACAGCCATGCCCGCCTGGTCGACACCCTGGCCGCGGCGCCGTCCGACCTGGAGTGCTGGACCTTCCACCCCGCGCCCTCCCCCTCGCCGCTGGCGTTCTGGACCAGGCGGCAGGCCCACGAGACGACCGTGCACCGCTATGACGCGGAGTCCGCGCGGGCCGGGGTTCCCTCCCCGGTCGCGCGGGACTTCGCGGTGGACGGCATCGACGAGTTGCTGCGCGGCTTCCACGCCCGCACGAGGAGCCGGGTGCGCACGGACGAGCCGCGTGTGCTGCGGGTGCGCGCCTCGGACTGCGGGGACGTGTGGACCGTACGGCTCTCCGCGGAGCCGCCCATGACCACGCGGGACGAGTCCGGCGTGGCGGAGGCCGAACTGTCCGGCCCGGCCGACCAGTTGTACCTCGCCCTGTGGAACCGGGCGCCGATGCCCGAGGTGACCGGTGACGCCGCGCTCGCCACGCTGTGGCGGGAGCGGTCCGGCATCTGACGGGCGGCCGGTCAGCCCGCCAGCATCCGGGTCAGTACCGCGCGCTGCACCGGCAGCACCTCGCCGTGCAGCGCGCGCCCCTTCGGTGTGAGCGCCACCCGCACGCCCCGCCGGTCCTCCGCGCACATGGCCCGGTCGACCAGGCCGTCCTTCTCCAGACGGGCGATCAGCCGGGACAGGGCGCTCTGGCTGAGATGCACCCGCTCCGAGATCTCCTGGACGCGATAGGCGCAGCCGCCGTCCGCCGCACGGCCCTCGGCGAGCAGGTCGAGGACCTCGAAGTCGCTGGCGCACAGGCCGTGTCCGTGCAGGGCGCGGTCGAGCTCGCACTGGGTGCGGGCGTGCAGCGCCAGGATGCCCCGCCACTGGTCCACGAGCGCCTGCTCGGCATTCTTCGCCGCCATGGCCGCACCGTAGCAGAGAAATGAATTCCTTGCATCGGAATTAAATGCGCTTGCATTCGATGCACATGCATGTAGTGTCGTCGCCATGACCTCTCCGCTCACCACCCCCGCGGCCCCGTCGTCGGCGGTTCGCTGGACTCCCCGGCTGTGGGGCACACTGCTGGTGCTCTGCGCCGCGATGTTCCTCGACGCGCTCGATGTGTCGATGGTCGGCGTCGCCCTGCCGTCCATCGGCTCCGACCTCCACCTCTCCACGTCGACGCTGCAATGGATCGTCAGCGGCTACATCCTTGGATACGGCGGGCTGCTCCTCCTCGGCGGCCGCACCGCCGACCTGCTCGGCCGGCGTCAGGTGTTCCTCGTGGCCCTCGGCGTCTTCGCGCTCGCCTCACTGCTCGGCGGCCTCGTCGACTCGGGTCCGCTGCTGATCGCCAGCCGTTTCATCAAGGGCCTGAGCGCGGCGTTCACGGCTCCCGCGGGCCTCTCGATCATCACCACGACCTTCCCCGAGGGTCCGCTGCGCAACCGCGCCCTGTCCATCTACACCACCTGCGCGGCCACCGGTTTCTCCATGGGTCTGGTGCTCTCCGGCCTGCTGACCGAGGCCAGTTGGCGGCTCACCATGCTGCTGCCTGCGCCCATCGCGCTGCTCGCCCTGCTCGCCGGGCTCAGGCTGCTGCCGCGCACCATGCGCGAACGCGACCACGACGGCTACGACATCCCGGGCGCCGTCATCGGCACCGCGTCGATGCTGCTGCTCGTCTTCACCGTCGTCCAGGCACCCGAGGCAGGCTGGGCATCCGCCCGCACCCTGCTGTCGTTCCTCGCGGTGGCCGCCTTGCTGACCGTCTTCGTCCTGGTCGAGCGGCGCGCGGTGAGCCCGCTGATCCGGCTCGGCGTGCTGCGCTCCGGCAGCCAAGTACGGGCCCAGCTCGGCGCAGTGGCCTTCTTCGGGTCGTACGTCGGATTCCAGTTCCTGACCACGCTGTACATGCAGTCGCTGCTCGGCTGGTCGGCGCTGCACACCGCGCTGGCCTTCCTGCCCGCGGGCGCACTGGTGGCGGTGTCCTCGACGAAGGTCGGCTCGGTCGTCGACCGGTTCGGCACACCGCGGCTGATCGCGGTGGGCTTCGCGCTGATGGTCGTCGGATACGCGCTGTTCCTTCGTATCGACCTCGACCCGGTGTACGCGGCCGTCGTCCTGCCGTCGATGCTGCTGATCGGCGCGGCCTGCGCGCTGGTCTTCCCGTCGCTCAACATCCAGGCCACCAACGGCGTCGAGGACCACGAGCAGGGCATGGTCTCCGGTCTGCTCAACACCTCGGTCCAGGTCGGCGGCGCGATCTTCCTGGCGGTGGTCACGGCCGTGGTCACCGCGGGCGCCCCCGGCCGCGCGACCCCGCAGGCCGTGCTCGACAGCTACCGGCCCGGGTTCATTGTGGTCACGGGCATCGCCGTGGCCGGGCTGCTCATCACGCTCACCGGTCTGCGCGGCCGCCGCACGCGGCCGTCGATCGTGGTCGCGAGGTCCACCGTGGAGGAGGCGCAGGCGGAACCGGTACCGGTACCGGTCCGCGACTAGGGAAACGCCTGCGCGAGTGCGCCCGGCGGGGTTTGGCTTGCCCCGCCGGCGCACACGGCTGTGAGACTGCCCGTTTGACTTCTCCCCCAGCTGGAGCAGGGGGATTCAACCCTCACGGGTTGACCTTTCTGCTTCATCGACAGCTGCCGACCCGAACCAACGGCAAGGGTTGGGGTGCCAACCATCGGTCTTACACCAACTCCACAGACCTGACATCCCGCCGGCCCGGCGGTAGGCCCAGCCAGCTTGGTTTCGCCGACCGGGCAGGCCCGACCCTGTCGCCGCGGACCGTGGGCGGGCGGTGAATCGCCCTGGCGGCGGTCGTCGGCGTCGCGCGGGTCGTGTGCGTGCTGGTCCGCTTCCGCCGCGGGCCTCAGCCCAGCCAGCCGGGCCGCACCAGCCCCGACTCGTAGGCCAGCACCACGAGTTGGGCCCGGTCGCGCGCCCCCAGCTTCACCATCGTGCGGCTCACATGGGTCTTCGCGGTGAGGGGGCTGACGACCAGGCGGCGGGCGATCTCCTCGTTGGACAGTCCGATGCCGACCAGGGCCATCACCTCCCTTTCCCGCTCGGTGAGTTGGGCCAGCGCGTCGGCGGCCGCCGGCTCCTTGGAACGGGCCGCGAACTCGGCGATCAGCCGGCGGGTCACCCCCGGCGAGAGCAGTGCGTCGCCCTCGACCACCGCCCTTACGGCGCGCACGAGTTCAGCGGGCTCGGTGTCCTTCACCAGGAAGCCCGAGGCGCCCGAGCGGAGCGCCTCGAAGACGTACTCGTCGAGTTCGAAGGTGGTGAGCATGACCACCTTCACGTCCTTCAGCTCCGGCGCACCGGTGATACGGCGGGTGGCGGCCAGGCCGTCCAGGAGCGGCATGCGGATGTCCATCAGGACGACGTCGGGGCGCAGTTCGCGCACCTCGCGCAGGGCCTCCTCGCCGTCGGCCGCCTCACCGGCCACCTCGATGTCCGGCTGCGCGTCCAGCAGCGCCTTGAAGCCCGCCCGCACCAATGACTGGTCGTCGGCGAGCAGTACACGGATCACCGGCCGTCCTCCTTGACCTTCACCTTCAACGGCAGTACGGCGAGCACCCGGAAGCCCCCGTCGGGGCGCGGGCCCGCCTCGATCGTGCCACCCAGCGCGGCGGCTCGTTCCCTCATCCCCGCCAGCCCGTTCCCGCTGCCGCCCGCGTCCTCGCCGGTCGCGGGCCCGTCATCGTCGATCCGCAGCCGCAGCACGCCGTCGTCGTCCTCGAAGCACACGCGCGCGTGCCGCGAGCCGGAATGCCGTACGACATTGGTCAGCGCCTCCTGGACGATCCGGAACGCCGCGAGGTCGGCGCCCGGCGCGAGGCGCGGCGGCTCGCCCTCGACGTCGACCGTGAGGCCCGCGCCCGCCGCCTGTTCCACCAGCTCCGGCAGCCGGTTGAGGCCGGGCGCGGGGGCGCGCGGCGCGGCGCCGGGGGCACGCAGGGTGTCCAGGACCTGGCGCACCTCCCCGAGCGCCTCCTTGCTGGCGGCCTTGATGGTGGTGAGCGCCTCGCGTGCCTGCTCCGGGTCGGTGTCGAGGAGGGCGAGGCCGACACCCGCCTGCACATTGATGACGGAGATGCTGTGGGCCAGGACGTCGTGCAGCTCGCGGGCGATCCGCAGCCGCTCCTCGTCCGCGCGCCGGCGGGCCGCCTGGGCGCGGTCGGCGCGCTCCCGGGCCCACTGCTCCCGCCGCACCCGGGCCAGTTCGGACACCGCGACCACGGCCACGACCCAGGTCGCGATGACGATCTCCTGGTTGAGGCTCGCGGCCTCGTCGCCGGGTGGCGGAAGCCAGCGGTAGAGCCAGAGCGTGATCAGGGCGTGTCCGGCCCAGAGCATCCCGACCGACGACCAGGCCGCGAGTCGGTGGCCCGTGACGACGGCACTGAAGCAGCTGACGGCGACGGTCAGGAAGATCGGTCCGTACGGGTAGCCGGCGCCCAGGTAGACCAGGGCGGTCGCGGCCGTGCCGGACGCCACGAACACGGGGTACCGCTGGCGCCAGAGCAGCAGCCCCGAGGCAACGAGCAGCAGCACGCGCGCGTAGCCGTCGAGCTGCACGCGATGGAGCTGTTCGTGCGCGGCGAAGTTCGAGCCGAACACCACGAAGACCATGAGCGGCAGGGTGGAGCGCCACGGCAGGCGCGCGCGGCCCGGAGCGGCATCACCGTCCGGGTGGTGCCACCACGGCGGCCCGTACCGCCACCACTGCGGCGGGCCATGCCCGCGCACGCGCTGCTCTCCCATGTCCGCCACGCTAGACGTCCGCGGTCCGCAAGGACGTCAGCCGGGCGAGGTGATCACACGTACTCCCCGAGGAGTACGCCCGCAGGCGTGATCAGTGGCCGCCCGCCAGCTCGTCCACCTCGGCGGCGAACAGCAGCTCGGGGTCGAATCCCATGCCGGTGAAATGACCCGCGAGCTCCAGTGAGAGGTGCCCGTGCAGACGGGTCCAGCACAGCAGCGCCCGGTGCAGGGCCGAGGGCGGGGCGGGGTGGCCGGCCGCCCACTGCCGGTGGTCCGCGAGGTGGGCGTCGAAGGTGTCGGGGCCGTGAGTGTCGGCGCCGTGGGTGTCGGCGCCCGCGGCCACGCACACGTCGAGCAGTGCGGCCATGATCTCCTGGGCGATCGCCGTGATGTCGTCCGGGGCGTGATAGCCGGGGACCGGCGTGCCGTAGACCAGGAAATACCGCTGGGGGTCCGCGAGCGCCCAGCGGCGCAGGGCGTGCGCGAGACCGCGCAGTCCGCCGCCCGAGTCGGCGGCGGCGCGGAAGGTGTCCGCGAGGCTGCGGTAGGCGTCGCGGATCAGCTCGGTGATCAGTTCGTCCCGGCCGCCGAAGTACCGGTAGAGAGCCGGGCCGCTCATGCCCAGCTCCTTGGCGATGGCGTTGAGGGAGAGCCCCGTCGCTCCCGCCGAGGCGATCTGTTCCCAGGCCCGCGCCTTGATCTCCGCACGCACCTGGCTGCGGTACCGCTCGCGAGGGCTCGCCGCGCCTGCCGTCATCGCCTCCACGCTCCTCTCCGTCCGGTTCGTTTCAACCTATCACCGCAGCGATAGCCACTAACAGACATTATCGCGAGAGCTTGACACTCACGCTATCGGCCATCATGTTAGTTATAGCTTCTAACGCAAATGAGTTGCCCTACACGGAGGTCGTCATGGGAAGCACGGAACTCGTCGAGGTCGTCCTGCCGGGAACGGTCGAACCGGAGGGGCTCCAGTTCCGGCGCCGGGACATACCGGCCGCGGGTGCCGGGCAGATCCTGTGCCGGGTGGAGGCCACCGGGGTCTCCTTCGCGGAGCAGCAGATGCGTCGCGGCCGGTACTACGACCAGCCGCCCTTCCCGTTCGTGCCCGGCTACGACCTGGTCGGCACGGTGCTGACGGCCGGCCCCGGCGTTGCCCCCGGCCTCGTCGGCAAGCGGGTGGCGGCGCTGGTGAAGGTCGGCGGCTGGGCCAGCCATGTGGTGCTCGACGCCGCCGACGCGGTGGAGGTGCCGGCCGGCATCGGCGCGGCGGAGGCGGAGACCCTGGTCGTCAACGGCATCACCGCCTGGCAGATGCTCCACCGCAAGGCCCGCGTGCGCAGCGGCGGCACGATCCTCGTCCACGGGGCCAACGGCGGTGTCGGCACCGTCCTCGTCCAGCTGGCGCTGGCGGCCGGCCTGAAGGTGATCGGCACGGCGTCGGCCCGCCATCACGACGCGCTGCGCGAGCTGGGCGTGACTCCCGTCGACTACCGCACCGAGGACATCCCGGCCCGAGTGCGCGAACTCGCCCCCGGCGGGGTCGACGCCGTCTTCGACCACGTCGGCGGCCGGAGCGTGATCGACTCCTGGCGGCTGCTCGCGCCCGGCGGCACGCTCGTCTCCTACGGCAGCGCCGCCACCCGGGACGACACGGGCTCCAAGCAGTGGCCCGTCCTGAAGATCCTCGGCCGGGTGTGGCTGTGGAACGCGCTGCCCAACGGCCGCCACGCGTACTTCTTCAACGTCTGGGCCGGCCGCGCCCTGAGCAAGGACCGCTTCCGGGCCCGTCTGGGCACCGACCTCACCGAGGTGTTCCACGCCCTCCAGCGCGGCGAGGTCACCGCAAGGATCGCCGCCCGGCTGCCGCTCACGGAGGCCGCCGAGGCCATGCGGCTGGCCGAGTCCGGCACAGTGGCCGGCAAGGTCGTCCTGATCCCGAAGGAGCAGGACTAGTCATGCGGAGCATGGGGGAGGACCAGACCCACGTCGTGGGCGAGCCGGGCCGCCGCGTGCCGGAAGAACGGCTCACGGTCCTCCACCACCCTGGTGAACTGCCCGAACAGTTCGAACCCGACCAGGCCGTACAACTGTGCCCAGGCCGCGACCAGGGCCACGACCACCTCCGGTGGCAGGTCGGGGGCCAGGTCGGCGGCCATGCGCCGGGCCTCGGGCGCCAGCTCGGCGGGCAGCGGCGTACGGGCCACACCGCGCCGCTCGTAGGCCTCGCGGACGATGCCGATGAGCAGGACCCCCACCCGGGACGCGGGCGGGACGGTCGCCTCGGGTGCCGAGTAGCCGGGCACCGGCGAGCCGTAGATGAGCGCGTACTCGTGCGGATGCGTGAGCGCCCAGCGACGTACCGCCTCGCACACGGCGACCCAGCGCTCGGCGGGGGCGGCGTCCCGGACCTCGGTCGCGGCGGCTTCGGCGGCCTCGCCGAGGGAGTCGTACGCGTCGATGATGAGCGCGGTCAGCAGGTCGTCACGGCTGGGGAAGTAGCGGTACAGCGCGGAGGAGACCATACCGAGTTCGCGCGCCACGGCCCGCAGCGACAGCTCGGCCGCGCCCTGAGCCGCCAGCTGTCTGCGCGCCTCGTCCTTGATGGCCGCGGTCACTTCGATCCTGGCCCGCGCGCGGGCGCCCCCTGCTTTGGTCATGGGAAGCAGTCTGCCACGAAGCGAGAGCACTGCACACAAAAGAGAGCACCGCTCTTGCACTGGAGTGCCGAGGGGGTGCACACTCATCTCGAGCGAGAGCACTGCTCTCCCAAACAGTGAGAGCACCCGCTCTCCCATCCGCAGGGGGTCGTCATGTCCGCGCACGTCAAGAAGCCCGGCTGGTTCACCGTCAACGTCTTCAACCGCTTCGTCGCCTGGCTGACCCGTCGCGGTGTCAGTGTCTGGGGCTCCCGGGTCCTGGCGGTGCGCGGCCGCAAGAGCGGCGAGTGGCGGACCACCCCCGTGAACCTGCTGACCGTGGACGGACAGCAGTACCTGCTCGCCCCGCGCGGTCACGTCCAGTGGACGCACAACATGCGGGCGGCCGGCGGTGGCGAGCTGCGGCTGGGCAAGCAGGTGGACGTGTTCACCGCGACCGAGATCGCCGACGAGGACAAGGTCCCGCTCCTGCGCGCCTATCTGAAGCGCTGGAAGGCCGAGGTCGGCATCTTCTTCGACGGGGTCGGACCCGACTCCCCCGACGACGAGATGCGTCGTATCGCCCCCGACCACCCGGTCTTCCGGGTCACGGTCACGAGCTGACCGCGTCCCCCGAGGCCGGGGGCGAGGCGGGGACCGGGGCCACGGCCTGGCGCCGGTCCAGCGCGGTCAGGGCGCGCTGGGCCATGGGGTGGGTGCGGACGAGCTCGCCCAGGGACGTCGAGCCCCGGGTGATGTCCTTGAAGGCCCTCCAGGCGGGGCGGAAGCTCGTCAGCGCCGCGTGGAACAGGCCGGGACGGCGCTCGAACACCGTCAGCAGCCGCTTGCCGACGCTCATCTCGACACCGAGCCCCGCCTTGATCGCGAACGCGTAGTTCAGGGCCTGGCGGCGGGTGTCCACGGCGTCGTGCGCCTCGGCGATCCGGACCGCCCACTCCCCCGCCAGCCGACCCGACCGCAGTGCGAAGGAGATGCCCTCGCGGGTCCATGGCTCCAGCAGCCCCGCCGCGTCACCGCAGACGAGCACCCGGCCGCGGGACAACGGCGAGTCGTCGGCCCGGCAGCGGGTCAAGTGGCCCGAGGAGATGCTCGGTTCGAAGCCGGCGAGGCCCAGCCGGGCGACGAAGTCCTCCAAGTACCGCTTGGTGGCGGCGCCTTCGCCGCGCGCCGAGATCACACCGACCGTGAGGGTGTCCCCCTTGGGGAAGACCCAGCCGTAACTGCCGGGCATCGGGCCCCAGTCGATGAGGACCCGTCCCTTCCAGTCCTCCGCGACCGTCTCGGGCACCGGGATCTCCGACTCCAGGCCGAGGTCGACCTGCTCCAGCTTCACCCCGACGTGCGCTCCTATGCGGCTGGCGCTGCCGTCGGCGCCCACCACCGCCCGGGCCAGCAGCGTCTCGCCGCCCTGCAGCACGACGGCGACCGTGCGCCGGTCCGGCACCGCCGAGCCGTGCTGCTCGATCCGCGACACCGTGGCACCCGTACGCAGCTCGGCGCCCGCCTTCTGCGCCTGCTCGACCAGCTGCTGGTCGAACTCGGGACGGTTGATCAGCCCGAACAGCATCTGCTTGGAGCGGCGGGTACGGGTGAAGCGCCCGTTGTTCGAAAAGGTGACCGCGTGCACCCGGTCCCGCAGAGGCAGCTCGAAGCCGGGCGGCAGCGCGTCGCGCGAGGGGCCGATGATGCCGCCGCCACAGGTCTTGTAGCGGGGCAGCTCCGCCTTCTCCAGCAACAGCACGCGCCGTCCCGTGACCGCGGCCGCGTAGGCCGCCGAGGCCCCCGCGGGGCCCGCGCCCACCACGACGACGTCCCACACCCGCTGCACGCCGTCCGCCGAAGAGTTCTCGCTGCTCACGATGGTCTGCCGCTCCGATCAAGCCGTCTGCCGCTCCTGTCCCCCGCATCCTACGGCGGAGGTCGTCGCAGGCCGCTGTGGGAGGATCGGGTCTATCCAGAGGTACAACGTCGCACCTACAAGGAGCGTGCCCATGTCGTCGAATCCGGTCGCCGAGACCGTCGCCTCGCTGCTGCCGAGGGCGAGGGCGGAGCTCACCGAGCTGGTGGCCTTCAAGTCGGTGGCGGACTTCGACCAGTTTCCGAGGAGCGAGAGCGAGGGCGCCGCGAACTGGGTCGCCGACGCGCTGCGCGCCGAGGGCTTCGAGGACGTGGCCCTGCTCGACACCCCGGACGGCACACAGTCGGTGTACGGCTTCCTCCCGGGCCCGGAGGGTGCCGAAACGGTCCTGCTCTACGCCCACTACGACGTGCAGCCGCCGCTGGACGAGTCCGCCTGGACCACCCCGCCCTTCGAGCTGACCGAGCGTGACGGCCGCTGGTACGGCCGTGGGGCCGCCGACTGCAAGGGCGGTGTGATCATGCATCTCCTCGCGCTGCGCGCCCTCAAGGCGAACGGCGGCGTCCCGGTGCACATCAAGGTGATCGTCGAGGGCTCGGAGGAGATGGGCACGGGCGGCCTGGAGCGGTACGCCGAGCAGCACCCCGAGCTGCTGCGGGCCGACGCGATCGTGATCGGCGACGCGGGCAACTTCCGCGTCGGCCTGCCGACCGTCACCACCACGCTGCGCGGCATGACCCTGGTCCGCGTGCAGATCGACACCCTTGAGGGCAATCTGCACTCCGGCCAGTTCGGCGGTGCCGCCCCGGACGCGCTGGCCGCGCTGATCCGCGTCCTGGACTCGCTGCGCGCCGAGGACGGCTCGACCACGGTCGACGGACTCGCCCCCGAGACCCGGTGGGAGGGCCTGGAGTACACCGAGGAGCAGTTCCGCACCGACGCCAAGGTGCTGGACGGCGTGGGGCTGATCGGCGACGGCTCGGTCGCCGACCGCATCTGGGCCGACCCGGCCGTCACGGTCATCGGCATCGACTGCCCGCCGGTCGTCGGCGCCACCCCGTCCGTCCAGTCGAGCGCCCGCGCCCTGGTCAGCCTGCGGGTGCCGCCGGGCGTCGACGCGACCGAGGCCACCAAGCTGCTCCAGGCCCATATGGAGGCGCACACGCCGTGGGGCGCCCGGGTGCGCACCGAGCAGGTCGGTCAGGGCCAGGCCTTCCGCGCCGACACCGGCAGCCCGGCGTACCAGGCGATGGCTGACGCGATGGGTGTCGCCTACCCGGGCGAGACGATGCAGTACGCCGGTCAGGGCGGCTCCATCCCGCTGTGCAACACCCTCGCGGGCCTCTACCCGGAGGCGGAGATCCTGCTCATCGGCCTGAGCGAGCCCGAGGCCCAGATCCACGCGGTCAACGAGAGCGTCTCCCCCGAGGAGCTGGAGCGGCTGTCGGTGGCAGAGGCCCTGTTCCTGCGGAACTACGCGGCGGGCTGAACCTCTCTGCCCACAGCAGAGGGCCCTCGCCGAGGGGCGGGGGCCCTCCCTACGGTCGGCGCATGGACGTCATCGAGCTCCTTCCCCGTCTCCATCTCCTGCGCTTCCCGGTCGGCCAGGCCTACCTCTGGCGCGACGGCGACGAGTTGACGCTGATCGACGCCGGCACGATCGGCTCCGGCCGGGTGATCGCCGACGCGGTCCGGGCCCTCGGGCGGGCCCCTTCGGACGTACGCCGCATCGTGCTCACCCACTTCCACGAGGACCACGCGGGCGGGGCGGGCGAGTTGGCCGCCCTGACCGGCGCCGAGGTGCTGGCGCACGGCCGGGACGCTCCGGTCGTCAGGGGTGAGATGCCCGGCCCGCCGCCGGTCTTCGAGGACTGGGAGCTGCCGATCCACGCCGAGGCCGCGAGGCATCTGCCCCAGGGCGACCCGGTGCGCCCGGAGCGGGTCACCGAACTGTCCGACGGCGATGTCCTCGACTTCGGCGGCGGAGCCCGTGTCGTCCACGTCCCGGGGCACACCGAGGGCAGCATCGCCCTCCAACTCCCCGAGCACGGCGTGCTGTTCACGGGGGACACGGTGGCCGCGGCCCCGGTCACCGGATCGGTGATGCCGGGCGTGTTCAACCTCGACCGGGCCCGGACCGTCGCGTCCTTCCACCGGCTGGCGGACCTGGATGCGGGCCTGGCCTGTTTCGGCCACGGCGATCCCGTCACCAGTGGGGCCTCGACGGTCCTACGGAAAGCCGCGGACACCTACGCACGTCCGCGCTGACCATGGACTCTGCCACTACGACATCGAAGCCATCCGGGCTCAGCCGACCGGAACGCCCGCCTCCAGGTACAGCGCGGCCCCGCGCTCACGTGCCCGAAGCGCCCAGCACAGCCGCTGGTAGCGGACGGGCGGCAGCAGGTCGGCGGCCTCCTGCTCGGTGACGAAGCGCCAGTCGCGCAGTTCCGGACCCGGCAGCAGCAGCCGGCCGGTCTCGGCCGAGTCGAGCCGACCGCCGTCGAAGAGCAGCCGCAGCCCGCCGAAGCCCGGGGGCACCGGCTGCTCCCAGTCCACGACGAGCAGTCGCGGCACGTCCGCCAGCTGTATCCCGGTCTCCTCGGCGACCTCGCGCATACCGGCACGGGCCGGGGCCTCGCCGCGCTCGACCACTCCTCCGGGGAACTCCCAGCCGGGCTTGTAGGTGGGGTCGACGAGCAGCACACGGTCCCGTTCGTCGAAGAGGAGCACGCCCGCGGCGAGGGTCTCGGCGGTGGGCTCCGGGGTCTGCACGATGTCGCAGGGGGCGACGGCACCGCTGCTGACGGCCTCGGCGATGCGGACGGCCGTCTCGTACGGGGTGAGGGCACCGGTGTCGACGGGGTGGGCGTCGGCGGTGAGCCAGGAGGCGAGCGCGGCGCGGTACGGCTCGATGTGGTCGTACGCCCACTGCCGTTGCCGCAGCTCGCCGTCGGGGAGGTCCGGCGGGACCTCCCGCCCGGCTATTCGCTCCCGCAGGATCGTTTCCGCCGGGGCGAGCAGGACGTGCCGGACGGTGATGCGGCGCGCGGCGAGGCCGCCGAAGATCTCGTCGCGGTACTCCTGGCGCAGCAGGGTCATGGGGACCACGAGGGTTCCGCCGAGCTCGGCGAGCATCGCTGCCGCGGTGTCGATCACGAGTCGCCGCCAGATCGGCAGGTCCTGGAAGTCACCGACCTCGGCGAGGCGCTTGGGCGGGAGCAGGTGCGTGAGCGCTCCGCCGATGACCTCCGGGTCGAAGAGCGTGCTGTTCGGGATCAGTTCGATCAGTTCCCGTGCGGTGGTGGTCTTCCCCGCACCGAACGCGCCGTTGATCCAGACGACGGTCACGGACTCCCCCTCTTCTGTTGGCCCCCTGTGGCTTGCCCGCTCCACACTGCCATGGAAACCAGCCCCAGCTGAGGGCGTGCGAACGGGGCGCCGGCGCCCCGCGACGGGGCCCCGGCGCCGCACAGTGCCTGTGTGCGGTTCTACTCCTGTCCCAGGGCGTTGTCGTCGACGGCGAGGCTTTCCTGGCTGACAAGGTGTCCCACCGTGTCGACCGTGTCCGACACGTTCAGGTCACTGACGGCGTGGGTGTCCTCACCGTGGGACGGGCTGATCGCGGCCACGACGAACCCGGTGGCGAGGGAGGCGATGGCGAGCATGCTGCGCTTCTTCATGCCCCGTTCAACTACGCAGGTCGCCGGGAGTCACGCGGATCACCGCGGTTCCGCTCTCCAGGTCGATCGTCGTCCTGTGCGGGGGTGCGCCGTCCTCGTCGTCGTCCCGGAGCAGCAGTGCCGACTGCCGCTCCTTGAGCTCGTGCTGCTTGCCCGGGGACAGGGCGCCGTGCAGTTGCTCGAACCCCGTGGCCGACACCTGGCCGAGCCTGGCTCCGTTGCGCCACGGCAGAATGCCCGCGCGTCCGGCACGCATCAGCACCTGATCGACGAGGGCCACGGCGGTGAGCACGATGACCAGTCCCGGCAAGGTCATGAAGACGGCGAACCCCATGCCGCGAGTATCCACGGCCGCCGAGCGGACCGAAACCCCGTGGAACCGAAGATCGCGTTCCTAATATCGTGCGGATTCCCGAACCGCGGCCACCGCGTGGCCCTCGACCAGGAAGCGACTTAGATGACCGGCTCCCGGCCCACGACCACCCTCTGGCGCCCCACCGGCCCCAAGGAACTGGACCTGGTCCGCGAGCTGGACTGGCGCGCCTGGCCGCCCCGCCTCCCCGAGCAGCCGATCTTCTATCCGGTGCTCAACGAGGACTACGCGATCAAAATCGCCCGCGACTGGAACGTCAAGCACGACGGCGCGGGCTTCGTGACCCGCTTCGAGGTCGACACGGAGTTCCTGACCCGCTATCCCGTCCAGCGGGCGGGCGGCGAGACGATCCTGGAACTGTGGGTACCCGCGGAGGAACTCGACGAGTTCAACACCCACATCGTCGGCACGATCCAGGTGATCCACGAGTTCCGGTGACGGGTCGGCCGCCTGGCCGTACGGCCAGGCGGCCATGGCCGGTTGACTGCACTTCAGACCGGGGCCGAGCGACCGCCGCGTCCATGCCCCTCCCCGGAGCGCGACCCAGCACAACCGAACGCGCGCCGACCATCACTCGCAACTGGGCAACGAATCAAGGCCCATGACGGGATATCGAACGAACGTTACCGCACCCCTTCCATCACAGTCCAACAAGTCCTACCGTAAACGCGCACCGATGACACGCACATGAAGGACATACGGCACTCACAGTCATCCCACCTTTCGCGAGTCGGAGGAACGTAACGATGCGTCACCCTCACACCCGCACAACCCGCCGAAGAGTGGTCGGAGCGCTCACCGCAGGACTCCTCTGCACAGGACTCCTCGGCGCGGCAGGACACGCCGCACCCGCCGTGGCCGCACCCGTCACGGACCCCGTCACCCCCGCCCCGGCCGACGGCCTCGCCCTCACGCCGCCCATGGGCTTCAACAACTGGAACTCCACGCACTGCCGGGCCGACTTCAACGAGGCCATGGTCAAGGGGATGGCGGACCTGTTTGTCGAGAAGGGCCTCAAGGACGCCGGGTACCAGTACGTCAACCTCGACGACTGCTGGGCCCTGCCGTCCCGGGACGCGAACGGCAAGCTGGTGCCCGACCCCGTCCGTTTCCCCCATGGGATCAAGGCCGTCGCGGACTACATACACACCAAGGGACTCAAGCTCGGCATCTACACCAGCGCGGGCACGAAGACCTGCAACAGCGCGGGCTTCCCCGGCGCGCTGGGCCACGAGTACAGCGACGCGCAGCAGTTCGCCGACTGGGGCGTGGACTACCTCAAGTACGACAACTGCAACAACCAGGGCGTGGACGCCAAGCAGCGCTACACCACCATGCGTGACGCTCTGAAGGCCACCGGCCGGCCCATCGTCTACAGCATCTGCGAATGGGGCGAGAACAAGCCCTGGCAGTGGGCGGCGGACGTCGGTCAGCTCTGGCGTACCACCGGGGACATCAGCGACAGCTGGGGCTCGATGCTGTCGATCCTGAAGCAGAACCTGCCGCTCGCGCAGTACGCCGGCCCCGGCCACTGGAACGACCCCGACATGCTGGAGGTCGGCAACGGCGGCATGACCGACACCGAGTACCGCTCGCACTTCTCGATGTGGTCGGTCATGGCGGCCCCGCTGCTCATCGGCACCGACCTGCGCAAGGCCTCCCCGGCGACCTTCGACATCCTGGACAACAAGGAGGTCATCGCGGTCGACCAGGACCCGCTGGGCAAGCAGGGCACCGTCATCTCCGCCGAGGGCGGGCGCTGGGTCGTGGCCAAGGAGATGCGGGACGGCAGCCGTGCCGTGGCCCTGTTCAACGAGTCCGGCACCGCCCAGCGCATCACGACGACCGCCGAGGCCGTCGGGCTGCCGGACGCCCCGGCCTACACGCTGCGCGACCTCTGGCAGCACCGGACCCACAACACCGCCGGCACCGTCTCCGCGACCGTCCCGGCCCACGGCACGGTCCTCGTCAGGGTCACCGCCGACCGCCGCTGGGCCGCATACCCGCCCGCCGTCGAACTCGGCCTGGACGGCACCCCGTTCGTGGAGGCCGGCACACCGGCCGCGCTGACGACCACGGTCACCGACCTCGGCCGCACGCCCGCCCTGCGGGTGTCCGTCTCGCTGACCGGCCCCACCGGCTGGACCGTGACCCCGACGTCACCGACGAGGGCCCCCTCCCTGGCGACCGGCCGTTCGCTGCGCACCGGCTGGACGGTGACCGCGCCACCGGGGACGCCGACGGGGTCGTACGACCTGACACTGCGCGCCGCATACCGCTCGCCGTTCGGGGCGCGTGTCGACAGCACCCTGCCACTGACCGCCACTGTGGTGGTGCCGCCGCCGTCGGGGACGTCGTACCTCGGTGACCTGCCCTGGCTGTCGACCACGAACGGGTGGGGCCCGGTGGAACGCAACACCAGCAACGGGGAGAGCGCCGCGGGCGACGGGCACCCGATCACCCTGGGCGGCGTGGTGTACGCCAAGGGGCTCGGGGTGCATGCGGAGAGCAGCGTCGCGTACTACACCGGGAAGGCGTGCGAGACGGTCACCGCGAACGTCGGCGTCGACGACGAGAAGGGGGCGAAGGGCACCGTCGCCTTCGAGGTCTGGGCCGACGGCACCAAGGTCGCCTCGACCGGCGTCCTGACCAACGCGATGCCCGCCCAGCCGCTCACCGCGGACGTCACCGGCGCCCAGGTGGTCCGCCTCGTCGTCACGGACGGCGGCGACGGCATCGACTCGGACCACGCGGACTGGGCGGACGCCCGGCTCGGCTGCTGACCCGATGCCCCGCTGACCGGTCGGAAACCGAGACCCTCGGCCCGACCGGTCGAAAGCCGAGGCCCTCGGCCCCGTGGGCGATCCACGGGGCCGTCGGCCGACCGGGGGAGGACGAAGAACCCCGAGCCCGGTCCGTCGCACAGAAAAAACGTTCCTGCGCACCCGGCCTCCCGCCGCGGTGTCCGCCGTCAGACGCCGGCCGCCGTCGCGTCCGGCCGTCGGGCCAGCGCCGCGGCCGCCGCGCCCACCAGGCCCGCGTCCGTGCCCATCTGAGCGGGTGCCACCGTCAGACGCCGTACGAAGGACAGGGTCGCGTAGTCGGCCAGGGCCTTGCGCAGCGGTGTGAACAGGACGTCGCCCGCCTTGCCCACTCCCCCGCCGATCACCGCGATGTCGATCTCGACGAGCGTCGCGGTGGCCGCGATTCCGGCGGCGAGGGCCTGCGCCGCACGCTCGAAGGAGGCCACGGCGACCGGGTCGCCGGCCCGGGCGGCGGCGGCCACCGCGGCGGCGGAGGTGTCACCGTCCGGGCCGGGCCGCCAGCCGTCCTCCCGTGCGCGCCGGGCGATGTTGGGGCCGCTGGCGATGCGCTCGACGCAGCCCCGCGAGCCGCACGGACACGGGTCGCCGTCGAGGTCGACACTGATGTGGCCGATGTGGCCCGCGTTGCCGGTGGGTCCCGGATGCAGCCGGCCGTTCAGGACCAGGCCGCCGCCGACGCCCGTCGAGACCACCATGCACAGCGCGTTGTCGTGGCCGCGGGCCGCGCCCTGCCAGTGCTCGGCGGCCGTGATCGCCACGCCGTCGCCGATCAGCTCGACCGGCAGGCCGCCGGTGGCCGCACGCACCCGCTGCACGAGCGGGAAGTCCCGCCAGCCGGGCACGTTCACCGGGCTCACGGTGCCCGCCGAGGCGTCCACCGGTCCCGCACTGCCGATGCCGATGGAGCCCGCACGTCCCCACAGGGGCGAGTCGGCGAGCTCCGCGAACACCTCCTCCACGGCCCGCATGACGGTCTCGCCGTCCTCCTTGGCGGGCGTCGCGCGCTGCGCGCGCAGCTGGATCCGTCCGTCGCCGTCCACCAGCGCGCCGGCGATCTTCGTGCCGCCGATGTCGAGCGCCGCCACGAGGTCGGTGTGCATCAGAGTCAGATCTCCCCGTCAACCGTGAGCAAGATGGCCGGTCAAGCGGTGGGGGCGCAGGCCGGTTGATTGCGGTGGACAGTGTCTCCCGCATCTGACAACGTTGTCCAGGCTCTATGCTCGACGCCACATCCTCATACAAAACCATGGACCGACGCATCCCCGTGGACGACAGGACAGGACACCGCATCGTGCCCGAGACCACCCGCCGCGCCGCCGGCCTCCCCGACCGCCACTCCGGGAGCCGGTACGGCAACCGTCCGACCATGAAGGACGTCGCCGCGCGAGCCGGAGTCGGGCTGAAGACGGTGTCGCGCGTGGTCAACGGCGAGCCCGGCGTCACCCCGGACACCGAGCGCCGTGTCCAGGAGGCCATCGACGCGCTCGGCTTCCGCCGCAACGACAGCGCACGGGTGCTGCGCAAGGGCCGTACCGCGAGCATCGGGCTGGTCCTGGAGGACCTCGCCGACCCCTTCTACGGCCCGCTCAGCCGCGCGGTCGAGGAGGTGGCCCGCGCCCACGGGGCACTGCTGATCAACGGCTCCAGCGCCGAGGACCCCGACCGCGAGCAGGAGTTGGCGCTGGCGCTGTGCGCACGGCGGGTGGACGGACTGGTGATCATCCCGGCCGGGGACGACCACCGCTATCTGGAGCCGGAGATCAAGGCCGGCGTCGCGACCGTGTTCGTGGACCGCCCGGCCGGGAAGATCGACGCCGATGTGGTCCTGTCCGACAACTACGGCGGTGCCCGCGCCGGTGTCGCCCATCTGATCGCCCACGGCCACCGCCGGATCGGGTTCATCGGCGACATGCCCCGCATCCACACCGCGGCCGAGCGTCTGCGCGGCTACCGGGCGGCCATGGAGGACGCGGGGATACCCGTCGAGGACACCTGGATGTCCCTGGGTGCCACCGACCCGGAGCGGGTGCGCCGGGCCGCGGAGGAGATGCTGTCCGGCCCCACACCGGTGACCGCGGTGTTCGCGGGCAACAACCGGGTGACGGTCACCGTCGTCCGCGTCCTCGCCGAGCACTCCCGCCGGGTCGCCCTCGTCGGCTTCGACGACATCGAGCTCGCCGACCTGCTCCAGCCGGGCGTCACGGTGATCGCCCAGGACGCGGCCGCCCTCGGCCGCACCGCCGCCGAGCGCCTCTTCCGCCAGCTGGACGGGACGCTCGTCGTCCCGGAGCGCATCGAACTGCCGACCCGGCTGATCACCCGCGGCTCGGGCGAGCTGCCGCCGGCGGACTGAGCCGCGGATGCCGGGTCGCACCCTGGAGGAACTGGGCCTCGCGCGGGCGCCGCGCGACCATCCGCTGACCTATCCGGGCGCCTGGCCGAAGGACTCCGGGCTGCTGCGGGGCGACCGGATACTGCCGCTCGACCGTCTGGTGCACGAGGACCGGGTGCCGGTCCTCGCGGTCGGCTCCAACGCCTGCCCCGGTCAACTGCGCCACAAGCTGGCCGAGTCCGGGAGCACCGCGCCCGTCCCGATGGTGCGGACCCGGGTGACGGGTCTCGACGTCGGCGTCTCCGCGCACGTCAGCCGCCTGGGATATGTCTCCGCCTCGCCCGTCGCGGCACCGGGGTGTACCCGCGAGTTGTTCGTCATCTGGCTCGACGCCCGGCAGTTGACCGTGATCGACGCAAGCGAGGGCGTGCCCCTGCGGGACGGCAGCTACGACCGCGCCTGGCTGCCCGCGCCGGACGTACGGATCGAGCTGTCCGACGGCGGGACGCTCACCGGGGCGTACGGGTACGTCAACCGGCACGGCGTCCTGCACAACGGCTCCGGCACACCGCGCGCCCACCCGGGGCAGCGGCCGCTGCTCACCGAACTCCTGGCGGGGTCGGCCCCGTTGCGGGAGCTGTACGGTGTCACGCCGGAGGACTTCTGCGCGCGGGCCCGCGCCGACGCCGCACTGTGCCGACGGGGCACACGGCTGTTCGCGGAGCACAAGTGGGCGACGGCGTCCGGTCTCGAAGGGTACGTACGGCCCGAGCAGAGCTGAGGCCTGCGGCGGCCCCGGACCACGACAAGGGACTGACCCACACGGACTGACTCGCACGGACTGACCGGACTGCGGCCCGTTACTTGGCGGAGGCCGTCAGATCGCCCGCCGCGGCGACGCGAAGCCCTCCAGGTCGGCCCGGGTCAGACCGGTCGGCCCGGCCACCTCGGCGATGTCGAGCGCGCCGCAGTCCAGACCGCGCAGCAGATAGCCGCTGAGGGCCTTGGCGGTGGCGGGCTCGTCCATGACGTCGCCGCCGGTCCGGTCGGCGTAGCGGGCGAGACGGGCGGCCGCCTGCTCGAAGCCCTCGCGGTAGAAGGCGAAGACGGCCGCGTAGCGGGTGGGGATGTGGCCGGGGTGCATGTCCCAGCCCTGGTAGTACGCCCGCGCCAGGGCCCGCCGGGTGAGGCCGTAGTGCAGTCGCCAGGCGGCGTGGACCTTCTCGGTCGGGCCGACCGGCAGCACATTGGTCGAGCCGTCCGAGACCCGTACGCCCGTGCCCGCCGCCGCGACCTGCATGATCGCCTTGGCGTGGTCGGCGGCCGGGTGGTCGCTGGCCTGGTAGGCGGCGGAGACGCCGAGGCAGGCGCTGTAGTCGAAGGTGCCGTAGTGCAGACCGGTGGCACGGCCCTCGGCGGCCTGGATCATCCGGGCGACGGTGGCGGTGCCGTCGGTGGCGAGGATGGACTGGCTGGTCTCTATCTGTATCTCGAAGCCGATCCTGCCGGGCTGGAGGCCACGCGCCTTCTCGAAGGCCTCCAGGAGCCGGACCATGGCGGTGACCTGCTCGGGGTAGGTCACCTTCGGCAGGGTCAGGACCAGTCCGCCGGGCAGTGCGCCCGCCTCCAGCAGGCCGGTGAGGAAGATGTCGAGGGTGCGGATGCCCCGGTCGCGCACCGCGGCCTCCATGCACTTCATGCGGATGCCCATGTACGGGGCCGCAGTGCCGTTCTCGTACGCCTGCGCGATCAGCCGGGCCGCGCGGGCGGCCGCCCGGTCCTCCTCGGCGTCCGGGCGGGGGCCGTAGCCGTCCTCGAAGTCGACCCGCAGGTCCTCGATCGGTTCGCGCTCCAGCTTGGCGCGGACACGGGAGTAGACCGGCTCGGCGAGCTCGTCGGCGAGGCCGAGGACGGCGGCGAAGGAGGCGGCGTCCGGGGCGTGTTCGTCGAGGGCGGCGAGCGCCCGGTCGCCCCAGGAGCGGATGGTGTCGGCGGCGAAGACATCACCGGGGACGTACACGGTGTGGACGGGCTGGCGGGTGCCGGGGTCTCCGGGGTAGTGGCGCTCCAGCTCGGCGTCGACCGGCGCGAGGGAGGCGCTGATCTCCTCGCTGACGGCGCCCGCGAGGCTTGTCGCCACCTTCTCCTGCTGGCCCTGGCCCATCCCACACCCTCCATGTTTCCGCTCTACGGAATCAATAATCCGCAGAATGAAGTTATCCGGGGATGTTCGGGATGGTCAACACCATGTTGAAGGAGTGCCGCTTCATCATCCCGTCTTGTTCACGCCCAACTCATCCCGCGGTATCACACTTTCGTCCGCTCGAGTCACCCGGCCGTTCCACCGAAGGAGCCCGTGTGCCGAACCACAGCCGAGTCACGCGCCGCCTGGGCCTCAAGGTCGCGCTGGCCGCCGCCGTCACCGTCCCCCTCTCCAGTACAGCACTGTCCGCCTCCACCGCCTCGGCGGAGGAGCACCGGGCCCACCGCCTGGGGATCATGTCCTTCAACCTGCGCTTCGCGAGCACCGCCGAACCCAACAGCTGGACCGTGCGCAGGCCGGTGATGCGCGAACTGCTGCGCCGCGAGCGGCCCCACGTCATCGGCACCCAGGAAGGCCTCTACCAGCAACTGCGCGACATCGACTCCGACCTCGGACCGCACTACGACTGGATCGGGACCGGCCGCGAGGGCGGCAGCCGCGACGAGTCCGCGGCGATCTTCTACGACACCCGGCGTCTGTCCCCGGCCGAGCACTACACCTTCTGGCTCTCCGACACCCCGGAGGTGATCCGCTCGAACACCTGGGGCGCCGCGTTCCCCCGCGTCGTCACCTGGATCCGGTTCCGCGACCTGCGCGACGGCGGGCGGGAGTTCTACGTCCTCAACACCCACTTCGACCACGCGAGCCAGTACGCACGCGAACACAGCGCCGCCCTCATGGCCCAGCGCATCGCCGAACTCGACCGCCGCCTGCCGATCGTGGTGACCGGGGACTTCAACGTCGCCGCGCTCAAGAACCCGGTCTACGACACGATGCTGGGCGCCGGCCTCCTCGACAGCTGGGACACCGCGGCCGAGCGCAGCGCGCTGTACGGCACCTTCCACGGCTACAAACCGCTCACACCGGACGGCGACCGCATCGACTGGATCCTGGCCACCGCGGGCGTCACGGTCCAGCGGGCCTCCATCAACACCTTCTCCAGGAGCGGCCAGTTCCCGAGCGACCACCTGCCCGTGCAGGCGTGGCTGACCCTGGGATGAGCCGAGGCCCCCGTGACCGGCGTGCGGTCACGGGGGCCTCGTACAGCCCGGAGGTGCTCAGCCCTTGCGGGCCTTGATCTCCTCGGTCAGCTGCGGGACGACGTCGAACAGGTCGCCGACGACGCCGTAGTCGACCAGGTCGAAGATCGGGGCCTCGGGGTCCTTGTTGACGGCCACGATCGTCTTGGAGGTCTGCATACCGGCGCGGTGCTGGATCGCGCCGGAGATGCCGTTGGCGATGTACAGCTGCGGCGAGACCGACTTGCCGGTCTGGCCGACCTGGTTGGTGTGCGGGTACCAGCCCGCGTCCACCGCGGCACGCGAGGCGCCGACGGCCGCGCCGAGGGAGTCGGCGAGGGCCTCGATGATCGAGAAGTTCTCGGCACCGTTGACGCCACGGCCACCGGAGACCACGATCGCGGCCTCGGTCAGCTCCGGGCGGCCCGTCGACTCACGCGGCGTGCGGGCGGTGACCTTGGTGCCGGTCGCCTTCTCGGAGAAGGAGACGGACAGGGCCTCGACCGCGCCGGCGGCCGGGGCGGCCTCGACGGCGGCTGAGTTCGGCTTGACCGTGATGACCGGGGTGCCCTTGATGACACGGGACTTGGTGGTGAAGGACGCGGCGAACACCGACTGGGTGGCCACCGGGCCCTCGTCGTCGGCCTCGAGGTCGACGGCGTCGGTGATGATGCCGGAGCCGATGCGCAGCGCCAGACGGGCGGCGATCTCCTTGCCCTCCGCGGAGGACGAGACCAGGACGGCGGCCGGGGAGACGGCCTCGACGGCGGCCTGGAGGGCGTCCACCTTCGGGACGACCAGGTAGTCGGCGTACTCGGACGCCTCGTGGGTGAGGACCTTCACCGCGCCGTGCTCGGCGAGCGTGGCGGCGGTGTCGGCGGCGCCGTTGCCGAGGGCGACGGCGACGGGCTCGCCGATGCGGCGGGCGAGGGTCAGCAGCTCCAGGGTGGGCTTGCGGACGGCACCGTCCACGTGGTCGACGTAGACGAGGACTTCAGCCATGGGATTGCTCTCCTGCGTACGAAAGTTGAGGGGCGGTCAGCGGGGGCGAGCCTCAGATGAACTTCTGGCTCGCGAGGAACTCAGCGAGCTGCTTGCCGCCCTCGCCCTCGTCCTTGACGATCGTGCCGGCCGTGCGGGCCGGACGCGCGGCCGCCGTCTCGACCTTGGTCCAGGCGCCGTCGAGACCGACCTCCTCGGCCTCGATGTCCAGGTCGGACAGGTCCCAGGACTGAACCGGCTTCTTCTTGGCGGCCATGATGCCCTTGAAGGACGGGTAGCGCGCCTCACCCGACTGGTCGGTGACGGACACGACGGCCGGGAGCTGCGCCTCGAGCTGCTCGGAGGCGGCGTCGCCGTCACGGCGGCCCTTGACCGTGCCGTCCTCGACGGAGACCTCGGACAGCAGGGTGACCTGCGGGACGCCCAGGCGCTCGGCCAGCAGGGCGGGAACCACACCGGCGGTGCCGTCGGTGGAGGCCATGCCGGAGATCACCAGGTCGAAGCCGGCCTTCTCGACAGCCTTGGCCAGCACCAGGGAGGTGCCGATGACGTCCGTGCCGTGCAGGTCGTCGTCCTCGACGTGGATGGCCTTGTCCGCGCCCATCGACAGCGCCTTGCGCAGCGCGTCCTTGGCGTCCTCCGGGCCGACCGTCAGGACCGTGACCTCGACGTCGTCGTCGGAGTTCTCGGAGATCTGCAGCGCCTGCTCGACCGCGTACTCGTCCAGCTCGGAGAGCAGACCGTCCACGTCGTCGCGGTCGACGGTCAGGTCATCGGCGAAGTGCCGGTCGCCAGTGGCGTCGGGCACGTACTTCACAGTGACAACGATCCTCAAGCTCACGCCGGCTCTCCTACTGCATCGTCATTTCTGGGCTGCCTCTTGCAGGCAGCATAGGCGCCTGAAGCGGCCGATCCCGGTCGGGGCGGCCGCGCGCTCCGAACGAAATATTACTCATCAGTACACCCAGTCCACTCCCGCTAAGCAAGCGCTTTGAACTGTGACCTTCGCAACGCAGCGTAACCGGAATCCGACTGCCTCGCAGTCCGGACGGACAGTGATCAATCGCGCAGACCGTTGAACCGCCCCTGGTGGTACAGGAGCGGCCGGCCCGCGCCCGCGGGATCGCCCAGGACGACCTCGGCGAGCACGATGCGGTGGTCGCCGGCGGGCACACGGCTCACGATGCGGCAGACCAGCCACACGAGGACGTCGTCGAGCACGGGTACGCCCTCGGGTCCTTCACGCCAGGCGGTGGGCGCGCCGAAACGGTCGGCGCCGCTGCGGGCGAAGGTGGTGGCCAGCTCCCTCTGATGCTCACCGAGCACATGGACACCGACGTGGTCGGCCGTCGATATGGCCGGCCAACTGGAGGCGCCGGTGCCGATGCCGAACGAGAGCATCGGCGGGTCGGCCGAGACGGAGGTGAGGGAGGTGGCGGTGAAGCCGACCGGTCCCCCGGCGCCTTGGGCTGTGATCACCGCGACACCGGCGGCATGCCGCCGGAAGGCGGAGCGCAGCAGATCGGGGGAGGCGAGCTGGGGAGAGCGGAGGTCGGGCGTGGCCGTCATGGAGTTGTCCTTCTGCGAAAGGGGACGTGCGGATCCGTTGCTGCTCAACAGCCCGGACAGCGCGCGCTCGCGGTACGGGCGAGGTCGACGTGGACCCGCCCGAAGAGAAGGATTTCCGTTGCCATGGGGTCAGGCTGACTATAGGTGGCGCACACAGTCAAGTACGTTCCGGGATATGGGAGGTGCCTCACCGTCATCCGCACGGCCGTCGGACCGCCTCTCCCAGCGCGGCTATCACATCGGCCTTGCGGGGCTGCCCGACCGCACGCCGCACCACCCGTCCGTCCACGTCGAGGACCACCACGGTGGGCGTCTTGAGGATCTCCCACGCGCGTACGAGGTCCAGCCGGGCCTCGGCGTCGATCTCGACGTGCGTGACGCCGGGCACCATCCCGGCCACCTCGGCCAGGATGCGCCGGGTCGCCCGGCAGGGCGCGCAGAAGGCGCTCGAAAACTGCACGAGCGTGGCCCGCTCCCCGAGCTCGCCGCCCAACTCGGCGGCCCCGAGCCGCTCATCCCGCCCGCGCACCCGCACCCTCCCGATCCGTCGACGTCCGGTCATCACCCGTACCAGCATTCACGAGACTGCTACGGCGGCCCAAAAGCCGAGGTCGATCGTAGGCCGACGTGACGAGGATCTCGCCGAACCGCGGCACCAGGACTGGCTACCCGACCGTTCTTCGGGCACGATCTGCGAGACGCCGTAAACCTACGGCTGCGTAACTTCCCGCCGGGAACCCTTCCCCAGGCAGAGCAGAAAGGGTCCACCCCGCCCATGGCAGAGCTGGTCTACCGTCCCGTCGTCGGTCTCGCCCTGACGATGTTCAAGGCCTGGGACCTCAAGATCGACTGCAAGGGCTCGGAGAACATCCCGCGCTCGGGCGGCGCCGTGCTGGTGAGCAATCACATCAGCTACCTGGACTTCATCTTCAACGGCCTGGCGGCCCTCCCGCAGAAGCGTCTGGTGCGCTTCATGGCGAAGGAGTCGGTCTTCCGCCACAAGATCTCCGGTCCGCTGATGCGCGGGATGAAGCACATCCCGGTGGACCGCAAGCAGGGCGAGGCGGCGTACGCGCACGCGCTCGACTCGCTGCGCTCCGGCGAGATCATCGGCGTCTTCCCGGAGGCGACGATCTCGCAGTCCTTCACCCTGAAGAGCTTCAAGTCGGGCGCCGCGCGCCTGGCCCAGGAGGCGGGCGTCCCGCTCGTCCCGATGGCGGTGTGGGGCACGCAGCGGCTGTGGACCAAGGGGCACCCGCGCAACTTCAAGCGCAGCCACACCCCGGTCACGATCCGCGTCGGCGAGGCGGTCGAGGCCTCTCGCGAGCAGTACGCGGGCGCCATCACCCGCCGGCTGCGCGAGACGGTCCAGGAGCTGCTGGAGGCCGCCCAGCGCGCCTACCCCGCACGCCCCAAGGGCACGGAGGACTCCTGGTGGCTCCCGGCCCACCTGGGCGGTACGGCCCCGACGCAGGAGCAGCTGAAGGCCGCCGAGGCACGCTGACATCCTCGGCAACGGGAGCCGTCAGGCTCTCGCACACTTGAGCACCTTCCCGGAGACCGGGTTCACCCCCGTTGCGGCATGCCGCCGGAAGGCGGAGCGCAGCAGATCGGGGGAGGCGGGCCACGCTCGTGCACCGAGGCGGCGGGCCCCCGGCGAGCGCGCCCGCGCGCACAGGTCAGGCGGGGGCGTGCGGTGTGATCCGGGCGCCGGGGCTGAACTTCTCCAGCAGTTCGGCGAGTTCGGCGGCCGCCGCCTCGGCCTCGCCGAGCGGCAGGGGCGCGAGGGTCTCCAGCAGGAAGATGCCGGAGGTCGTCCGCTCGGTGAGCCGGGTGCGCGGGCCCTGGCGCCAGTTCCAGCGGCGGCAGGTCACACCGATGCCGTCGCGCCACACCACCTCGCCCGCGTCGGGGTGTTCGACGACCTCCTCGCCCCCGGCGACGGTCACGAAGTCCTCGTCGCCCGTGGCACGCACGAGACGCATCGCGCCCTCGATGTGGTCGATGTCCTCGCCGCCGACCGGGATGAGATGGGCCACGCTGATCGCGTTGTAGAGGTCGACCAGCAGATTGATGCGGGGCAGACCGGCGTCCGACAGCGCACGCTTGGCCAGCGCCTCCGCCGAATTGCGGCTGCGGGAGGGCTTCGAGCCGAACGCCGTGTACACCTCGCGCCAGGCCACCATGTGCGGGTCCTCGTGCGGGGCGCGGCCGTCGAGGCGTGCGGCCAGGCGGCGGGCCGCGTCGTCCAGGAGCGCGGAACTCGCCTCGGTGCTGGGCCCGTTGACCAGACCGTGCGCCTCGATCGCGACATGCGTGAAGCCGGGCGCGAGAGCGCGCACCTCGTCGGACACGGTGAGCGTGAGAGTCATCTGCCTCGCCTCAGAGTGCGGTGGGAAGCGTCTTCCACAGATACGGCCGGTCGGGCGCCGCTTTCAGAGCGCCGAGCACGACCGGATGAGGTTCAGCGTACAGGACCGGATAGTCCACCTCATTGCACTCGGGGTCGGGCACCCAGGCCAGCCGCTCCCCATCGAGGGAGAACTGCGCGTCGACCCCCGGCTTGTTCCCGCGCGGATCCTGCCGGTGCCAGGCGCCATGGAACCGTACGGCGATCAGCCCGTGCACGGCATGGCCGGCACCGTCCTCGTCCGCCAGTCGCTGGTAGCAGAGCGCGGCGGGAATGTCCTCGGCCCGCAGCAGCGCGGCCAGCGCATGCGCCTTCGCGTAACAGATGCCGGTGCGCCGCGCGAGGACGTCGGAGGCGCGCCAGGTGACCCGGAGGTCGCCGGAGTCCTGTGAGTGCGGGATCGTGTCGCGCACGAACTCGAAGGCGGCTCGCGCATAGGCATACGAGTCGGGAACGCTCTCGGCGAGGCGGGCAGCCGCCTCGCGCACCCTCGGATGGTCATGGTCGATGACCTCGTCGGCGGCCAGATAGGCGCAAAGGTCGGGGGTGTTCTGGATCAGCTCCATGCCCGCAGAGCATAGGAATGCGATCACCCGAGAGTCAATGACTTTTCAGATGACCGCATACCTATGCACGTCCTGCTAGCGCGCCATCTCCTCCTTGAGCGCCGCCACGAACGCGTCCACGTCGTCCTCGGTCGTGTCGAAGGAGCACATCCAGCGCACGACCCCCGCGGCCTCGTCCCAGAAGTAGAACCGGAACCGCTTCTGCAGCCGCTCACTCACGTCGTGCGGGAGCTGCGCGAAGACACCGTTGGCCTGCACCGGGTAGAGGATCTCCACCCCGTGCACCGCGCGCACGCCCTCCGCGAGGCGCTGGGCCATCTCGTTGGCGTGGCGGGCGTTGCGCAGCCACAGGTCCTTGGCGAGCAGCGCCTCCAGCTGCACCGACACGAAGCGCATCTTGGAGGCGAGCTGCATGGACAGCTTGCGCAGATGCTTCATGTGGCTGACGGCGTCCTGGTTGATGACCACGACCGCCTCGCCGAACACGGCACCGTTCTTCGTCCCGCCCAGGGACAGGATGTCGACGCCGACCGCATTGGTGAAGGTCCGCAGGGGGACGTTCAGGGAGGCGGCCGCGTTGGCTATCCGGGAGCCGTCCAGGTGCACCTTCATGCCGTGCGCATGGGCGTGCTCGCAGATCGCGCGGATCTCGTCCGGCGTGTAGAGGGTGCCGAGCTCCGTGCTCTGGGTGATCGAGACGACCTGCGGCATCGCCCGGTGCTCGTCCTCCCAGCCGTACGCCTGCCGGTCGATCAGCTCGGGCGTGAGCTTGCCGTCGGGCGTGGGCACGGTGAGCAGCTTGAGGCCGCCCATGCGCTCGGGGGCGCCGCCCTCGTCGACGTTGATGTGCGCGCTCTCGGCGCAGATCACCGCGCCCCAGCGGTCGGTGACCGCCTGGAGCGCGACGACGTTGGCGCCGGTGCCGTTGAAGACCGGGAAGGCCTCCGCGGTGGAGCCGAAGTGGCTGCGGATGATCCGCTGGAGGTTCTCGGTGTAGTCGTCCTCGCCGTAGGCGACCTGATGGCCGCCGTTGGCCAGCGTCAGGGCGGCGAGCACCTCCGGGTGCGCACCGGCGTAGTTGTCACTGGCGAAACCGCGAACCTCCGGGTCGTGGTGGCGACGCGCGTCGGTCCTGGGAGGGTTCACGGCCTGTCGGTCAGCCACAGACGGTTTCCGTTCAATTCCGCGGCGGACTTGCTCCAGACGCCCTCGATGGCCTCGGCCAGGTCCTTGACGTCCGTGAAGCCCGCGAACTTCGCGTTGGGCCGCTCGGCGCGCATCGCGTCGTGCACCAACGCCTTCACCACCAGGATCGCAGCCGCCGACGTCGGACCCTCGGCGCCCTCCGAGATCCCGGCCTTGCGGAAGTAGTCGGCCATGGCCAGCGTCCACGCCTCGGCGGCGGCCTTGGCGGCGGAGTACGCGGCGTTGCCCGCGGTCGGCTTGCTCGCGCCCGCCGCGCTGATCAGCACGTACCGCCCCCGCTCGCTGCGCTGCAGCGCCTCATGGAAGGCGAGGGAGGTGTGCTGCACGGTCTTGACGAGCAGCAGCTCCAGGAAGTCCCAGTCGTCGAGGCTGGTCTTGGTGAAGGTCTCACTGCCGCGCCAGCCGCCGACGAGGTGGACCAGGCCGTCGACACGGCCGAAGTCCTTCTCGATGTGGGCGGCCCAGTCACGGGTGGACTGCAGGTCGAGCAGGTCCACGGTGTCGCCGGTGACGGTGGCGCCGCCGGACGCGTAGCGGGCCGCGTCCACGGCCTCCGACAGCCGCTCGGCGTCGTTGTCGGCGCCGACGACGGTCGCGCCCGCCTCGGCCAGCCGCAGCAGGGTCGCCCGGCCGGCGGGACCGCCCGCGCCGGCCACCGCGATCACCGCACCGCTGAGAGCCCCGTTCCCCATCTTTCTCGCCTCCGTAGCAGTGTTCTGGGCGCGGTCGCTCACGCGGCGACCCGCTCGGCGCTGTCCGCCGTGATGCCCTTGGTCGAGGCGATCACATTCTTCAGCTTCTTGGACAGTGCCTCAAAGAACATGCTCAGCGGAAACTCGTCGGGAAGCACGTCATCGACGAGCCTGCGCGGCGGCAGGGTCAGGTCCAGGGCGTCGGGACCCTTGGCCCACTTGGAGCCCGGGTGCGGGGCGAGGTAGGTGGAGACCAGCTCGTAACCGGCGAACCAGTGCACCAGCTTCGGGCGGTCGATGCCGTCCCGGTACAGCTTCTCGATCTCGGCGCACAGCTGGTTGGTGACCTGCGGGGCGCGCTGCCAGTCGATGGTGAGCTTGTTGTTCGTCCAGCGGACGACATCGTGCTTGTGCAGGTAGGCGAAGAGCAGCTGACCGCCGAGGCCGTCGTAGTTGCGGTTGCGGTCGCCGGTGAGCGGGAAGCGGAACATACGGTCGAAGAGGACCGCGTACTGCACGTCACGGGCCTGCGGGACGCCGTCCGCGTCCAGCTGCACGGCCTCCTTGAAGGCGGTGAGGTCGCAGCGCAGCTCCTCCAGGCCGTACATCCAGAACGGCTGGCGCTGCTTGATCATGAACGGGTCGAACGGCAGGTCGCCGTGGCTGTGGGTGCGGTCGTGGACCATGTCCCACAGCACGAAGGCCTCTTCGCAGCGCTTCTGGTCGTGGACCATGGCGGCGATGTCCTCGGGCAGCTCCAGGCCCAGGATGTCCACGGCGGCGTCGGTGACCCGGCGGAAGCGGGCGGCCTCGCGGTCGCAGAAGATGCCACCCCAGGTGAAACGTTCCGGCGCCTCACGGACGGCTATGGTCTCGGGGAACAGGACGGCGGAGTTGGTGTCGTAGCCCGCCGTGAAGTCCTCGAACGTGATGCCGCAGAACAGCGGGTTGTCATAGCGGGTGCGCTCCAGCTCGGCCAGCCACTCGGGCCAGACCATGCGCAGGACGACCGCCTCCAGATTGCGGTCCGGGTTGCCGTTCTGCGTGTACATGGGGAAGACGACCAGGTGCTGGAGGCCGTCCGCGCGGCCCGCGGCGGGGTGGAAGGCCAGCAGCGAGTCGAGGAAGTCGGGCACCTCGAAGCCACCGTCGGCCCAGCGACGGAGGTCCTTGACGAGGGCCTGGTGGTAGTCGGCGTCGTGCGGGAGCAGCGGGGACAGGTCCTCGACGGCCTCCACGGCACGGCGCACGGCCTGCTCGGCGTCCGCACGCCGCGGGGCGCCCTCGGCGTCGAAGTCGATCGATCCGTCCTTGGACTGCCATGGCCGGATCTGCTCCACGGCATCCTTGAGCACAGGCCACGACGGGTGCTCAACAACCCTGGTCGCGGGAGGAACCTGCTCCTCCGAACCCACCTGTACAAGAATTTCCGTCATGACCCATCCTCCACGCGAGAACCGAACGGAGGACACCGTAAGCGGACGAGGTTTCTCTCAGCAAGAGTGGATGCGGGAAAATATTCTGCGGACTCGCATGGTCACCGCTCTTTTTCCTGCCGTAAACCGTGACGACGCTCACTTTCGACTTCAACGAGCGACGGTCCGCGGCCCGGCGGCCGACGGTGGGGCACCGATCGGATCCGGCCAGTCAATGCGCGGGAGACTCGCCCACGCCCGGGTGAGCGTCGGCGCGGGCACGGCCCAGCCGCCGGGCCGGTGCGCCCCACCTGTCACGCCAATCCCCGCGTGTACGCGCGGGTTCATCGGCAGACCCGGCCATTAGGCTGCGACTCTGCCGTGTGGACAGCGACGTCCGCGATGCCCGTCCCGTCCGCGCGTGCGCCGAGCCGCCGTCGACGGAAGCGAGTCGAACCTTGAACTTCCTTACCATCGGTCACCGCGGAGTCATGGGTGTCGAGCCCGAGAACACCCTCCGTTCCTTCGTCGCCGCCCAGCAGGCCGGCCTCGACCTGATCGAACTCGATCTGCACCTGAGCAAGGACGGCGCCCTGGTCGTCATGCACGACGCCGAGGTGGACCGCACGACCGACGGCACCGGCCCGATCGCCGAGAAGACCCTCGCCGAGCTGCGTGCCCTGGACGCGGGCCGCGGCGAGCGCGTCCCGGTCTTCGAGGAGGTCCTGGACGCCGTGAAAGCGCCGCTGCAGGCCGAGATCAAGGACGTAGCGGCGGCCCGGGCGCTGGCCGAGGTGATGCACAAGCGGGACCTGGTCTCCCGGGTGGAGGTGTCCTCGTTCCACGACGAGGCGATCGCCGAGATCGCCCGCCTGGTGCCGGGCGTGCGCACCGCGCTCATCGCCGGCCGCTACGGGCCCGACGTGGTGGATCGCGCCATCGAGGTCGGCGCCGCGACCGTCTGCCTGAACATCCGGCGGCTGACCCTGGAGGTCGTGGAGCACGCCCGCAAGGCGGACCTCAGGATCATCGGCTGGGTGGTGAACACGCAGGACCATCTGCGGCTCGTACGGGCCCTGCAGCTGGACGGCGCGACGACCGACTACCCGGAGATCAAGCGCACCGGCCGTTTCACGGCGTAACGGTCATGCGAGTTCCTTGACCAGGAGCTCGAACTGCAGGTCGTCGCGCTGCGGAATGCCGAAGCGCTCGTCGCCGTACGGGAACGGGGTCATCCGGCCCGTGCGGCGGTAGCCGCGGCGCTCGTACCAGGCGATCAGGTCGTTGCGTACGGAGATCACCGTCATGTGCATCTCGGTGGCGGCCCAGCTCTCGCGGGCCAGCCGCTCCGCCTCCGCGATGACCACCTTGCCCAGGCCCGCGCCCTGCAGCGTGGGGCTGACCGCGAACATGCCGAAGTAGGTGTGGTCACCGCGGTGCTGGAGCTGGCAGCAGGCGACGATGCGGCCGTCCCGCTCGACCGTCAGCAGCCTGCTGTCGGGCGACTTGATGACCTGGAGCACGCCCTCGGGGTCGGTCCGCTGACCCTCCAGGATGTCCGCCTCCGTGGTCCACCCGACCCGGCTGGTGTCTCCCCGGTACGCCGATTCGATCAGCGCGACCAGCGCGTCCACGTCGGCGTCGGTGGCGTCGCGGAAGGTGGGCGCGGTGGCGGCGGTGTCCATGGGGCGGGTCTCCGAATCTGTGGCGCGGCACGGCAGTGACGAGACTAGCGCTGCCGCTAGGCTCCCGGTGCATGGTGCACGTACTCAGCAGCCGGACACTCCTGCGCCCGACCGACCCCGAGCGGTCCCGGGCCTTCTACGGCAGGCAGCTGGGCCTCGCCGTCTACCGCGAGTTCGGCACGGGCCCCGATCACGGCACCGTCTACTTCCTCGGCGGCGGCTTCCTGGAGCTCTCCGGGCGCTCGCGGACTCCGCCGCCCCCGGCCGTGCGCCTGTGGCTCCAGGTCCCGGACGTGACGGCGGCGCACGCGGAACTGCTGGCCGAGGGCGTGGAGATCGTGCGCCCACCGGTGCGCGAGCCGTGGGGCCTGATCGAAATGTGGATCGCGGATCCCGACGGCACCCCGATCGTCCTGGTGGAGGTCCCGGGCGACCATCCACTGCGGTACCGCCCGGGCATCTAGGCGTGGGTCCAGACGCGGTCCGTTCTCGTCAGTTCGTGGAAGCCCGCCTTGAGCAGGGCCTCGATCCCGGCCCGGTCGTCGGCGCGCTCGTAGGCGAGGAGGCGGTCCACGCCGCACAGCCGGAGCCAGTCGGCGGCCTGGGCGAGGAGGCGCTGTTCTGAGTCCTCCCCGTGGCGGCCGGGGTCGATGTGGAGGTTGCCGATGTCGGCCAGGCCCTCGGCACGGGTGTGGCGTTCGGGGCGGGCCAGGGTGGTGTCCACCTCGATGAAGCCGACGGGTGATCCCGCCGCGTACGCGGTGAAGCGCGTGCCGCACTCCCCCAGCGTGCGCTCGACCGTGATGCCCGGGCGCGGTTCGGGCCGGGGCAGGTCGGTGAGCCGGGCGAGCAGGATCACCTCCGTCGTGCCGGTGTGCCGGAATCCGGCGCGTTCGTAGACGGCCCGGACGTGCGGCCAGTTCCGGGGCAGGCCATGGACGGCGGGCGTGGGCAGGTCGCCGGAGGCGTGCCGGGTACGGACGTTCCAGCGGGCGAGCCGGGCCAGGCAGGCGTTCATGAGCAGGTCGGCGGCCGCCTCGGTGTCCGGCCGGTAGGAGGCCGCCGGATGCCACAGGAACCAGCCGATCTCGCCCGCGTCCCGGTAGTCCGGGCCCACCTCGGCGTCGGCGCGGTAGCGCAGCAGATGCGCCGCGGCGACGACGTGCCGGCGCTGCTCGGCGACCAGTGTGATGCGCTCGCTCACCCACGGGTCGGTGAGGAACTCGTCCGGCCGCCGCTCCAGGCTGCTGAGCACGGTGTTCACGGAGACGGAGACACCGGGGACGACGGCGGCCACATGGGCGTTCACCAGGTCAGTGAGCTGGTCGCGGTCGTCGCGGTGGAAGGGGCGTACCTCGGGCATGCGTGACCTCCGGTCGGGAACCGTCGTGGGAGGCCGCCATGCGATGCGGTACGGGACGAGCGTACGGCCGTGCCGGGGCGCCGCGCGAGGGGTTTCCCGATGGCCGGTGCCGGACGGCGGGACTAGCGTGCTGAGAGGGGGCGGTTCCGCGCCGGGAGGAGTGCCATGAAGTTCGACAAGCCGGTGACCGGCGGACCCTGCTGGACGGAGCTGGGGACGAATGACCTGGAGGGCGCCAAGCGGTTCTACACGGACCTGTTCGGCTGGCTTCCGGAGACGGATCCGCGCCAGGAGGCGGGGGGTTACACGGTCGCGCACATGGGCGACGCGGCGGTCGCCGCGCTCACCCCGCTGTACCAGGAGTCCCAACCGGTCGCGTGGAACGTGTCGTTCGCGGTGGCGGACGCGGACGCGGCGGCGCGGAAGGTCGAGGAGGCGGGCGGGACCGTGGTACTCGGCCCGATGGACGTCTTCGACGTCGGGCGCTTCGCCGTGGCCCTGGACCCGACGGGCGCGGCCTTCCAGCTGTGGCAGGCGCGCGCGTTCCCGGGTGCCGGGCTGTTCAACGCGCCCGGATCGCTGGGCTGGGTCGAGCTCGCGACCCGCGACACCGACCGGGCGCGGGACTTCTACACCACGGTCTTCGGATGGACCGTCAACTCCTCGGAGTGGTACACGCAGTGGGGCATCGGCGGCAAGGACTTCGGCGGGATGGCGGACATGGGCGACCGTTTCCCGCCCGAGGTGCCGCCGCACTGGATGCCGTACTTCGCGGTCACGGACGTGGACGCGACGGTGCAGGTGGCGGTCGCGGCGGGCGGTTCGGTCCTGGCGGAGCCGATGTCGATGGGGAACGTCCGGCGCATCGGGGTGCTGCGGGATCCGCAGGGTGCGGCCTTCGGGGTGTACGCGGAGGGCGACCGGGGCTGATCCGTCGGACCAGCGGAGTCACCGTCACCCGGTCGATGACCGGTGCGTACGCCGAGCGCTGCCCGTGGGGGTTGCGCCCGGTGCCTCAGACGGGCAGCACGCCGATCCGGCCTTCGAGTCGGCTCAGCAACTCGGCCAACAGGCCGGCCAGTTGTCCCTGTCCCTCGGGGGCGAGCGCCGACAGTACGGCCGTCTCGTAGGCCAGTTGCTCGGGGAGGATGCCGTCGACGAGGTCGCGGCCGTTGTCGGTGAGGCGGACGTGGGCGACGCGCCGGTCGCGGGTGTCGCCACGGCGTTCGACGAGGCCGCGCTCGGTCAGGTGCTTGAGGCGCTTGGTGACGGCGGCGCCCGAGGAGAAGGTCTCCCGGGCCAGCTCGCTCGGGGTCAGTTCGTGGCCGGTGCGGCGCAGCGCGCCGAGCAGGTCGAACTCGGGTCGGCTGAGGCCGGCGCGGCGCAGCGGGGCGTCCTCGGCCTGTTGCAGGAGGGCGGCGCAGCGGTTGATGCGGCCGATGATCTCCATGGGCCCGGTGTCCAGCTCGGGGTGGACGGCCTGCCACTGCCGGACGACCACGGCGACGGTGTCACCCCTCGCCGCGTCGTTGCCGGCCGCCGGTCGTCCGTTCGTCGCCGTCATGGCCGTACGTCCTCCGTTGTCGTTGTCGACTGCGCAGTCTTCGTAGCCTTCGTACCGTCCCGGGACTGCAGCCCCGTGCGTCGTACCGTCGCGGCGAGCGTACGGTGTCCGGCTTGCTCGACGAGCACGACCCGCTCCTGGGGGAGGGCGCGTTGCCACCACTCGCCGGACGCGGCGTCGGCCGTGGCGCGCAGTTCGGCCAGCGCGGCGACGAGTCCGCGGCGGGCCGACTCCAGGGTCCGGGGCGCCGGACGCGGCTCGGCCAGGAGGCGTGCCGCGTGCTCACGGGCCCGTTCGACGGCGGTCAGCGCGTGCTCGACGCGGTCGCCGGCCCGCCGGTTGGTGACGGCCACGGCCGCGGCGAACCCGACCAGCGCGCCCACGAGGGTGTCCGCGATGCGTTCGGTGATCAGCCGGCCGGAGTCCTGCGTCCGGGCGAATTCGGTGATCAGCAGGGCCATCGGGGTGACGCAGACGCTGCCGAGCCAGTAGTTGCGGCCGATCAGGGCCTCGGCGCCGAAGTTGAAGGCCAGGCAGCACAGCACGAGGGCCGCCGGGTGGAGATGGGCGAGCGGGACGACCGCGGCGAAGACGAGGACCCCGACGAGGTTGCCGACGACCCGCTGGACGCCCCGGCTCCAGGTGAGGGTGACATTGGCCTGGTAGAGGGAGGCCGCGGTGACCAGGGCCCAATAGGGGCGGCCCACTCCGAGGGCGAGGGAGGCGTATCCGGCGAGGGCGCAGCCCAGGGCGGTGCGGGCCGCGATCGGGGTGAGGGGGCCGAGTCTGCGCCACAGCGGAGGGCGTGGGGCGGCGAGTTCGGCGTCCACGCCGAGGAGTTCGTCGGCGGCCTCCTTCAGGTGGTCGGCGCGGGGGATGTGTCCGGTGCCGCGCAGGTCGCGGGCCCAGGCGCGCAGCCGGCCGGGGTCCGCGTCCACCGGCGCGGCGAGGGCGGCCTCGGCGCGGACGACGAGTCGTTCGAGGGCACGACGGGCGCGGTCCGGGCGGGCGCCCGTGGCGAGCAGTGACTGCCAGGCGGCCTGCACGGCCGCGGCGGCTCGGGTCCGGGCATGGCCGTCGGCGGTGCCGCGCGTGGCGGCGTAAGCGGCGGCGGCCCTCAGGGCGTGGGCGGTGGCGCGGCGCTCGGGGCCGTGCGGGCGGACCAGCCCGGGCGCCATGCCGACCAGCCAGGCCCAGCCGCCCGCCGCCAGCGCGAGCCCCACATGGCCGGGCACCCGACCGAGGGTCTGCGGGGCGAAGAGCGAGGCGGAGCTGATGAAGGTCAGCACCACGTTCCCGGGCGGGCCGACGCGGCCGGCGTCGCACAGCGCCTTCTGCACGGCGGCCATGAGCGCGCCGACGGTGACCAGGGCGACGGCGTCGGTGGTGAGCGACGCGGCGACCAGGGCCACCGCGAGCCCGCCGACCATGCCGAGCACCACCAGGGCCAGGGCGCGGGCCCGTGCGGCGTACGGGCGGTTGTGGCCGTAGAGCGCGCACAGGGATCCGGCCATCGTGTACATCGCGAGGTCGAGTCTGCCGAGTGCCAGCAGGGTGAGATTGGGCGGGGCGACCGCGGCGACCACGCTGAGCGCGGGCTTGAACCAGATGTCCGAGGGCCGGCCGAGGCGCAGCACCCCGGCGAGGGGGAGGCGGAGGGGGGTGGCACTGCTCATACCAACAATTTAGCATGTGTTTTACTAGTGAAACATCTACCGCAGGCCCACCCGTACCCCGTCGTCACCTGCTGTGCTCCGCCGAGTGCTCCCCGTGTACCTCTTTGCGCTTGCGTGCGCGCCGCATGTCGCGGGCATCGCAACCATGGACGGATCGTGAAGCGCAAAGCGGGGAGGTGCGCGTGCACGGACCGGCTTCGCCCGGCTGGCTGCTGGTCGCGCTGTGTGCGGCGACCGGCGCCTACTGTCTGCTGCGGATGCGCAGCAGCGTCGAGGAGCAGCGGCGCGCCGCGGGCGGCGAGGCGCTGATGGGATTCGGCATGGCCGCCATGGCCGTGCCGGCGGCGGTGTTCACCCCGCCGTCGTGGACGTGGCCGCTGTACGCGGTGGTGTTCGGCGCGGCCGCTTTGCGCGCCCTGTGGGCCGCGCCTGGCCACCCGCACCATCTGCACCACTTGGTGGGCACCGCGGCGATGGTCTACATGGCGGTCGTGATGGCCGGCGCCCCGGAACCTCGTCACCACGCGCACGACGGCGCCGGGGTGCCCGTGGTGACGGGGCTGCTGCTCGTCTACTTCACCGGCTATGTGCTGCTGTCCGGCGTCCGGCTGATCCCCGCCACCGCGGCGGGATCCACCGGGGCCGTCGCCGGATGGGGGGACCGGCCGGAGCTGGCCCGGGCGTGCCGGCTGTCGATGGGGATCGGGATGCTGGCGATGCTGCTCACGCTGTGACGGGCGCCGTGCGGCGCACCGTACGAAAGCGTTGTCTGCGTCACTTGCCGCGACGGACCGTACCCGCGGGCGGCCCGACGCTCCTAGGCTGTTGTTCATGATGGTCCCCGTGGCACTGCTGCTGCTCGGCGCCCTGACCGCCGTCGTCGCTCCCCGGCTGCTCGCCCGGGCCGACTGGCCGGACCGGGAACCGGTGGTCGCGCTGTGGGTGTGGCAGTGCGTCGTGGCGGCCGTACTGCTGTGCTGCGCGCTGTCGATGACCCTCAGCGCGGCAGCGGCCTGGCAGGCGGTGCGCGGGCATGTGTTCGCGCCGGCGCCGAGCGCCGTCGTGGACGCGTACGGCCTCGGCTCGACCGGCCCCTGGGCGGCGGCGACCGCGGTGGCGCTCGCCTGCGGCGGGCTGTGGACCGGGGCGATGCTGGTCCGCGAGGTCGTACGGGCCGGGGCGCGGCGGCGCCGCCGGCGGGCCGAACTCCTGGTGCGCGCCCCGCTGTTGCCGGGCGAGGAGCCGGTGGGCGGACGGCTCGTCATGCTGGAGGGAGAGCGGCCGGGCGCCTGGTGGCTGCCCGGCGCCGCACCTCAACTCGTCATCACCACGGCCGCGTTGCGCCGCCTGAAGGGGCGGCAACTGGACGCCGTATTCGCCCATGAGCAGGGTCACGCACGGGCCCGGCACCACTGGCTGCTGTACTGCTCGGGCGCGCTGGCGGGCGGATTCCCGCAGGTCCCGGTGTTCGCCGCGTTCCGCGAGGAGATGCACCGGCTGGTCGAGCTGGCCGCCGACGACATGGCATCGCGCCGCTTCGGCCGGCTGACCATCGCGCTGGCGCTGGTCGAACTCAACGAGGACCGGGGTGTGTTCGGCCCCGGCGCCACCTCGCAGACCCATGTCCCGGAGCGGGTGCACCGGCTGCTCACTCCCCCGGACCGGCTGACCGCGCTGCGCCGCCTGAAGCTGACGGCGGCAGCGGCGTTCGTGCCGGTGATCCCGGTGCTGGTGACGCTCGTCCCAGGGCTGCGCGCGCTCGGCTGAGCCGCCGGCGATTGCTCCGGGGCTGGCCTCCGGCGCCACGCGTCGGGGAAGATCACGGCATGCACCGCCCGACGCGCCCGGCCGTCCTCGCCTTTGCCGCCCTGACCGTACTCTGCGCGGCGCTGCTGACCCTGGTCGCGGTCGAGTGGCGCCCCCTGATGACCCTGGACGGGCACATCGCCCGCACCACCCACCGCTGGGCGCTCGACGAACACGGCCTCACGCATTTCTTCCGCATCCTCACGGACTGGGTCTGGGACCCGCTGACCATGCGCCTGGTGGCCGCGGCGGCCGCGCTGTGGCTGGTGTGGCGCCGCTCGGCGTGGCGGGCGGCGCTGTGGCTGGAGGTCGTCTGCGCGCTGGGCACGGTGGCGCAGCAGGCGCTGAAGGCGGCTGTCGGCCGCCCGCGCCCGGTCTGGCCGGACCCCGTCGACTCCGCGCACTACGCGGCCTTCCCCTCCGGTCACGCGATGACCGCCACGGTGGTGTGCGGCCTGCTGCTGTGGCTGCTGCGCCACTTCGGCGCCGGGCGCGTCCTGTGGCGTACGGCGCTCACGGTGGGGGTGGTCTCCGTCGTCGGGGTCGGCCTGACCCGGGTGTGGCTGGGGGTGCACTGGTTCTCGGACGTGGTGGGCGGGTGGCTGCTGGGGGCGCTGGTGGTGGCCGTGGCGGTGGTGGTGTACGAGGGGCCGCTGGGTGACCGGCCGACAAGTTCCGGGGCGCTGCGCGACCCGCTCCGCCGAACCGACACGCGCCGGACCGCGGCCATGCCCTGGACGGACCGCCGGTAGGGTCCAGCACATGGCTGCCGTCCTCTTCGACTTCTCCGGGACCCTCTTCCGTGTCGAGTCCACCGAGTCATGGCTGCGCGCCGTACTGGCCGAGACGGTCTTCAGTCTTTCCGGGCCGGAACTGATCGAGACGGCACGGGCGTTGGAGACGGCGGGTGCGCTGCCGGGCGGTGCGTTCCCGGTCGAGCTGCCCGAGGAGCTCGCCGAGGTGTGGGCGGTGCGCGACGAGAGCGCCGAGTCGCACCGGGCCGCGTACACGGGTCTGTCCCGGCGGGTCCCACTCCCCGACCCCGCGCTGCACGACGCGCTGTACGAGCGGCACATGTCCCCGGCCGCATGGTCCCCGTACCCCGACGCCGCCGAGGTGCTGCGGACGCTCCGCGAGCGCGGCATCGGGGTCGGCATCGTCAGCAACATCGGCTGGGACCTGCGCCCGGTGTTCCGCGAGCACGGCCTCGACCCCTACGTGGACGCGTACGTCCTGTCGTACGAACACGGCGTCCAGAAGCCGGACCCACGGCTGTTCTCCGCCGCCTGCGAGGCCCTCGACGCCGATCCGCGGGACGTACTGATGGTCGGCGACAGCCGCCCGGCGGACGGTGGCGCGAGCGCGCTGGGCTGCCGGGTGCACTTCGTGGACCATGTGCCGTGCGCCGAGCGACCGGACGCGCTGCTGCCGGTGCTGGACCTGATGGGCCGGCCCGCCCCCGGTGCACCGTCGTACGAAGGAAAACGCCGCCCGCCTGAGACGATCCCCCGCGTCGCCCCAGACGGACGGCAGCCCTGAACGGACCCGCGCAGAAGCCGGGCCCACCGCGTTGAGTATAGTTGGCTGGCAGCCAGTCAACGCAGGAGTTACAGCATGTCCCCGCGCAGCGCCTCGGTCAATGAAGAGTTGCGCCGACGTTCCCGGGAGCGGCTCCTGCAGGCCGCGGTCGAGCTGGTCGGCGAGCACGGTTTCGAGGCCACGACCCTGGGTGACATCGCGGACCGGGCGGGTTCGGCACGCGGACTGGTGTCGTACTACTTCCCCGGCAAACGCCAGCTGGTGCAGTCCGCGGTGCACCGGCTGATGCACCGGACGCTGCAGGAGGCCCTGGAGCGCGAGCCGCGCACCGAGGACGGCCGGGAGCTGCTGGCCAGGGCCATCGACGCGATCCTGGGGCTGGCCCGCGACCGGCCCGTGCTGATGCGGCAGCACATGGCCGGACTCCTGCAGGCCCAGGGGTTCGTGCAGTGCCCGGAGCAGCGGCGCCTGTCGGAGCTGCTCAGCGACACCGTCGCCCGGTACGGCTCGCAGGACGTCGCGACCGACTACCCGATGCTGCGCGCGCTGCTCATGGGCGCCGTGTACGCGGCGCTGATCCCCGGGGTGCCGATGCAGATCCCCGTCCTGCGGGCGGAGCTGTTCAAGCGCTACCGGCTCGACTGGGAGCTGGGCATCCCGCCCGGGACCGAGCCGCCCGGCAGCACGTGCGAGAAGGATCTGTCGCGGTTCTTCGCGACGGACGACCGGCCGGAGTGACCGGACCGGGCCGTCAGCGCCGTGCGTGACCGGGCGTCAGCAGGCCCGCGTCCCGCGCCCGGGCGATGAGCCGGAGCGACCTGCGGCGACTGCGCCCGGTCGCGCACATCACCGCGAGGACGGGGTCGAGCCCCTCGTCCCGGGCGGCGCGGTACTTCTCCGCGACGAGCCGGCGCCCCTCGATGCCCCGCGGCCACGTGGGGCGGGCACGGCTCGGGCCGAGCGGCCTGGCGTGGTCGATGCCGTACGCCGTCCCTGTCCCGGCAACCGTCTCCCCGGCGGCGTTCGCCTCCGCCCCGGCCTTCGTCTTCATGCCGCACGCCTCGAACAGCGGTGTCTCGATCCAGTCGGCGAGGACCGTCAGGTCGGCCAGGGAGAGGGCGGGCTGGGCCCTGACGTCCTCGATGGAGACGCTTGCCCCGGTCACCACGGCCAGTGCGTCGACCCGGGCGCCGTCGGCGAAGGCCAGCAGGACATGGAACCAGGACGTACGCTCCCCGCGCTCCCGCACCGCCCACGCGGGCTGGACGGTCACCGCGCCGTCCGCCGCACAACGGGCGGAAAGATTAAGAAAGGATGCGTCTAGCACACACGGAACGTAACCGCATGATCACAATCCATACGAATGGACACGCTTCCACATCACCCGCCTGCACCCTGTCAGTGGAGCCCTTGCGGTGCAATGCTGGAGCCATCAGCGATCTCCTCCGGCCTTCCGGGGAAGGGGTTCCCCCGTGCTGCGTGTCGCCGTTGTCGGCTCCGGGCCGAGCGGGTGCTACACCGCCCAGAGCCTGATCCAGCAGGACTCCGAGGTGCGAGTCGACGTCCTGGACCGGTTGCCGTGCCCGTACGGTCTGGTGCGCTACGGCGTGGCACCGGACCACGAGAAGATCAAGTCGCTGCAGGGAAACCTGCGGACGGTCCTGGAGCACGACCGGGTGAGGTTCCTCGGTGGCGTGCAGATCGGCGGCCCCCGCGGGCTGCCGGTGGACCGGCTGCGGGAGCTGTACCACGCGGTGGTGTACTGCGTGGGCGCCGCGACCGACCGGCACCTGGGCATTCCCGGCGAGGATCTGCCGGGCAGCTGGTCGGCGACCGAGTTCGTGTCCTGGTACAGCGCGCATCCCGACTCCCGGCCGCAGGACTTCGTCCACGAGGTCAGGTCGGCCGTGGTCATCGGCGTGGGCAATGTCGCGGTCGACGTGACGCGGATGCTGGCCCGCGGGGCGGCGGAGCTGAACCCCACCGACATGCCGCAGGCGGCGCTGACGACACTGGCCGCGAGCCGGGTGACCGACGTGCACATGGTGGGCCGGCGCGGCCCCTCGCAGGCCCGCTTCACCACGAAGGAGCTGCGCGAGCTGGGCGGCCTGCCCGACACCGAAGTCGTCGTCGACCGAGCCGAGTTGGCACTGGACCCGGCCTACACCGACTCTTCGGGACTGCCCGCGCCGCAGCGCCGCAACGTGGAGGTGCTGCGCGGCTGGGCGGACCGGCCGCCCGGGGACGCGGCACGCCACATCGGGCTGCGCTTCTTCCTGCGTCCCGTCGAACTCCTCGCCGAGGATGGGCGGGTGGGCGCGGTGCGCTTCGAGCGGACGGCGCCGGACGGGCACGGCGGGGTGACCGGCACGGGTCGCTTCGAGGACATCGAGGCGCAGTTGGTGCTGCGCTCGGTGGGATATCGCGGAGTGCCACTGGCAGGGCTGCCGTTCGACCCGCGCACCGGCACCGTGCCCAACGAGGAGGGCCGCGTCGTGCGCGACGGCCTCGCCTCCCCGGGCGAGTATGTGTCCGGGTGGATCAAGCGCGGTCCGACCGGTGTCATCGGCACCAACCGCCCCTGCGCCAAGGAGACGGCGACGTCCCTGCTTCAGGACGCTCCCGTGCTCGAACGCCGGGACGTGCCGGCGGACCCCGTCGCGGCGCTGCGCGCCGCGGGGATCGAGCCGGTCGCGTGGGCGGGCTGGCAGGCCATCGAGCGGGCCGAGGCGGAACTCGGGGCGTCGCTGGGCCGCAGCGTGGTCAAGCTGGCCGACTGGGACTCGCTGCTGACGGCGGCACGGACGGCGGCCTCGTAGGCAGGCCGGTTCGGGATGTACGCGGCCCGGTCGCGGCGATTGTGCCGGCTCAGCCGTCGCCCCCGAGGCGGACCGCCTGACGGTCGGCGGCGGCGAGGAGGCTGCCGAGAAGTCCCGGGAAGAGCCGCTCCAGGTCCTCCCTGCGCAGGCCGTTCATCTTGGCCGTGCCCCGGTAGACCTGCCGGATCACTCCGCTCTCGCGCAGCACCCGGAAGTGGTGCGTGGTCGTGGACTTGGTGACCGGCAGGTCGAAGTGCGAACACGAGAGCTCACCGCCGTCGGTGGCGAGATCGCGCACGATCTGCAGCCGCAGCGGATCGGAGAGCGCGTGCAGCACGGCCTCCAGTCGGATCTCGTCGCAGCTCGGATGCGGAAGCGCGCGACTGGTCGCGTCGGTGCTACTGGTCACGGCGGCGGCTCCACTTCGGCTGATCGGCACCTTCATTGTACGAGAAGCGTCGTAGTTTGACATCCACCGTACTACGATGCCTATCGTACAAGCCTGCCACTGGCCCCGCGACGAATGGAGTCCGCCGTGAGCGCGCTCTTCGAGCCCTGCACCCTGCGCGAAGTGACCATCCCGAACAGGGTCTGGATGCCCCCGATGTGCCAGTACTCGGCCGCCCCCGAGGGCCCGCTGACCGGCGCCCCGCACGACTGGCACTTCGCCCACTACGCGGCCCGCGCGACCGGTGGCGCCGGTCTGATCGTCGTCGAGGCCACGGCCGTCTCCCCCGAGGGCCGGATCTCGCCGTACGACCTGGGCCTCTGGAACGACACACAGGCCGAGGCGTTCCGCCGGATCACGGGCTTCCTGGCCGCACAGGGCACCGTGCCCGCGGTCCAGCTCGCGCACGCCGGCCGGAAGGCCTCCACGGACCGGCCCTGGAAGGGCGGCGCACCGGTCGGCCCGGAGGCGCACGGCTGGCAGCCGCTGGCGCCGAGCCCGGTCGCGTTCGACGACAGGCACCCGGTGCCGGACGAGTTGACGGTGGATCAGATCCGGGCGATCGTCGAGCAGTTCGCGACCGCCGCCCGCCGCGCCCTCGCCGCCGGTTTCGAGATCGTCGAGATCCACGGCGCCCATGGCTATCTGATCGGCGAATTCCTCTCCCCGCACTCCAACCACCGCACCGACGCATACGGCGGCTCGTACGAGAACCGCACCCGTTTCGCCCTGGAGGTCGTCGACGCCGTACGGGCGGTGTGGCCGGACGACAAGCCGCTGTTCTTCCGTATCTCCGCGACCGACTGGCTGGAGGAGAACGGCTGGTCCCCGGACGACACGGTCCGCTTCGCGGGCGAACTGCACACCCACGGCATCGACCTGCTCGACGTCTCAACCGGCGGCAACGCCTCCGGCGTCCGCATCCCCGTCGCCCCCGGCTACCAAGTTCCCTTCGCCGCACGGGTGAAGGCCGAGACCTCGATGCCGGTCGCCGCCGTGGGCCTGATCACGGATGCCGAGCAGGCGGCCAAGATCGTGCCCAACGGCGAGGCGGACGCGGTACTGCTGGGCCGCGAGCTGCTCCGCAACCCGTCCTGGCCGCGGCTGGCGGCACGCGAGCTCGGGGGCGAGGTGCGGGTGCCGGAGCAGTATCACCGGTCGGTGTGACATGCGCGCTATAGGCGGCTCAGCATGAGGGAGAGCGCATTCGTGGCGTCACTGCGGTTCTGCGCCGGGGAGCCGCCGCGGGTGACATACGTCTGCACCAGGTAGCGCCCTTTGCGGCCGGTGAGGTACGTGTAATACGCGTCCGCCGGCCGGCCGTTCTCGTCGGCGACCAGGTGACCCTCCTCCCCCACCACCTCGTCGAATCCCTTCAGCCGCGGGACGTCGACCTCGTGGACGCTCTCCCACCTCGCCTTGCTCGCGGCTTCCTTCTCCATCGGGCACCGTTGCACGTCCGAGCGCAGCCGAGCCACGTCCGCCTGAGCGGAGCTCGCGTTCCGGTAGACCACGACCGTCGAGTTCGCATAGACCGTTCTGTCCTCCTTCCTGACGCCGCGCCGCAGGACGGCCAGCGCGTTCACGATCGGCTGCGTCACGTAATTGCAGTCGGGATCGGTCACGCCCTCGGACTTCTCCTCGTTCTCGTAGTGATCGCTCCGGGTGAAACCGGATCCCCAGTCCGCGGGGGCCAGTGCCACGCGTCTTGCGATCTCGCGAGCCGACGCGGCGGTGCTGAGGCCCTGTTTCGTGCCGCCTTCGCCACCCCTGGACATCGCGAACACCACCGCGATGCCGACGACGGCGAGCACCGCGACGACGAGCGCGGGCACGCCACGCCACCAGGGTCGCCGAGCAGCAGCAGGAGGACGAGGAGGAGGGGGCGGCGGCGGTCCGGGCTCCGACGCTCCGTGCAGCGGACCGGGCGGCGGGCCGGACGGCGGTTGAGCGCTCACATGCGTCCTCTACCACCCGTGGGGCAAAGGCCGTGCCGCCGGACGGAGAGATCACCTGACTGACCGGGCCAGCTCCCGCTGATAGTCCGCATACGCGGTGCGCAGGGCCTCTCCCGGCCAGTCGGCGGGAAGGAGCCCGGGAGGCAGGACGGGGTCGGTGAGCAGATGGCGTACGACCGCGGCGAAGGCGGTCAGCAGATCGGCCGGGCGGTGGGACTCGGCGACATGGGCGAGCAGCGCGCGGGCGGTGTCGGCCCAGACGTCGAGCGGCCACAGGCGGGCGGCCAGCTCGTGCGCGGAACCGTCGGGGCGGGCGCCGTAGGACTGGGCCACCCGCTCCAGGTCGTCCGGCAGGGAGCGGACCAGGTTGGCGGGCCGCAGCCACACGCCCTCGCGGAGCTCGGCCAGGCGCAGGGCGGTCAACCGGGCGCGCAGCTCGGCGCGTTCGGCGGGGCCGCGGCCGGTCGCCGTGATCACCACCATCTCCCAGTCGCCCTCCCACGCGCGCGTGCGGGGGTGCAGCGCCTCGTCCTGGCGGCGCTGGCGGGCCAGCAGCCGGTCGCTGAGCCCGTAGACGGCGTCCGTGCGCCGCAGGTCGCCGACGGCCACCATCCGGCTGAGCGCGGCCCTCAGGGTGGAGCCGCCGACACCGAAGGGCTCCACCAGCCGCACGAGGTCCTTCACCGGAAGCTCCGGCGGATGCGTGCCCAGCAGCAGGCTCAGCACGACCGATCGCGCGGACAGCGGCCGCAGGTCGGCCTCGCCGGGCTGCACTGACACGTTCATCCGCATGGGCACGTACTGTACGTGCGCCTTCTTGTTGCATCATTGCTACAACCGCAGGAAGAGTGCAACATGGCCGTATGGTCTCGACACCCGCACGGCCTCAGCCGCAGTACGCCACCCACGACGTCACCAACCAGGCCTCTCCCCTGGCGCCCTACGACGCCTCCGAGGACCCGGCCCTCCTCGAAGGGCTGCGCCGCGAGGGGGCCGGCTGGGCCGAGGAGGAGGTACGGCGCCTCGGCCTGAGCGCCGGCAGCGCCCAGGCGCAGGAGTGGGGTGAACAGGCCAACCGGCACGAGCCCGAGCTGCGCACGCACGACCGGTACGGCAACCGGATCGACGAGGTGGAGTTCCACCCCAGCTGGCACCACCTGATGCGGGTCGCGGTCGCCGAGGGGCTGGCCGGCGCGCCGTGGGCGGACGCCCGGCCGGGCGCCCACGTCGCCCGTACCGCGGGCGGGCTGGTGTGGGGTCACACCGAGGCCGGCCACGGCTGTCCGACGTCGATGACGTACGCGGCCGTCCCCGCGCTGCGCGCCCAGCCGGAGCTCGCCAAGGTCTACGAACCGCTGCTCACGAGCCGCGAGTACGAGCCGGGACTTCGCGTGCCGACCGAGAAGCGAGGGCTGCTCGCGGGCATGGGCATGACGGAGAAGCAGGGCGGCTCCGACGTCCGTACGAACACCACCGTGGCCACGCCCACCGCCGAGCCCGGTGTGTACACCCTGCGCGGGCACAAGTGGTTCACGTCGGCGCCCATGTGCGATGTGTTCCTGGTGCTGGCCCAGGCTCCTCAGGGACTGTCCTGCTTCCTGGTGCCGCGCATCCTGCCCGACGGCACCCGGAACACGTTCCGCATCCAGCGGCTGAAGGACAAGCTGGGCAACCGGTCCAACGCCTCCTCCGAGCCGGAGTTCGACGGGACCGTGGCCTGGCTGGTGGGTCCCGAGGGCCGGGGCGTGAAGACGATCATCGAGATGGTCAACTGCACCCGGCTGGACTGTGTGATGTCCTCGGCGACGCTGATGCGCAAGACGCTCGTCGAGGCGGGCCACCATGCGCGGCACCGCAGCGCGTTCGGCGCCCGGCTGATCGACCAGCCGCTGATGCGAAACGTCCTGGCCGATCTCGCGCTGGAGTCGGAGGCCGCCACCACGCTCACGCTGCGGCTCGCCGGGGCGGCCGACCGGGCGGTGCGCGGGGACGCCGGGGAACAGGCCTTCCGGCGGATCGCGACCGCCGTCGGCAAGTACTGGGTCACCAAGCGGGGCCCGGCCTTCACGGCGGAAGCCCTGGAGTGCCTGGGCGGGAACGGCTATGTCGAGGACTCGGGCATGCCCCGCCACTACCGGGAGGCACCCCTGCTGTCGATCTGGGAGGGGTCGGGGAACGTCAACGCGCTCGACGTGCTGCGGGCGCTCGGCCGCGAGCCCGGCACCGCGGAGGCCCTGTTCGCCGAACTCGCCCTGGCACAGGGGGCGGACGTACGACTGGACGCGGCCGTGGCCCGGCTGAAGGACCGATTGGCCGAAACCGATCAGACCGGCGCCCGCCGATTGGTGGAGCTGATGGCCCTGGCCCTCCAGGCCTCCCTCCTCGTCCGGCACGCTCCGCCCGCGGTCGCCGACGCCTTCTGCGCGAGCCGGCTCGGCGGCGACTGGGGGCACGCCTTCGGCACGCTGTCCGGCGCGGCCGACCTCGACGCGATCCTGGAGCGGGCGCTGCCCGGCGGAAACTGATCCCTCCCGCCGGGCGCGCGCTCCGTGGCCGGTGACAGCCGACGGATCGCACACAGTCGCCGCCCGACTCCGCTTCGTTGTCAGTGCCGTGGTGCAGACTCGCGATCAGGTGGCAATCGCCTGGGGAGGACAACGTGTTCACGGGGATCGACGAGGTCGACTGGGCTTCGCTGCGGCACGCGTACGGCAGTGCGGAGGACGTGCCCGCGCTGCTGCGGGGACTCGCCTCAGCGGACCCGGCCGAGCGGGAGATCGCGCTCGACGGGATGTACGGCTCGGTGCACCACCAGGGGAACGTGTACGACTCGACGCTGGCCTGCGTGCCGTTCCTGTTCGGCCTCATGACCCGCGCGGAGGTGCCGGACCGGGGCGGCATAGTCGAGCTGCTGGTGAGCATCGGCGAGGAGTGCGCCGGAGCCGGCCGCGCGCCGGCGGACACCGCGGTGCGCGCGGGCGCGGAGGCCTTCGTCGCGCTGGCCGGGGACCCGGACGCGGGGGTGCGGCGGGCGGCGCCCGGGGCGCTCGTACGGTTCCTGGACGAACCGGCACGCGTGCTGGACCTGTTGCGGCAGCGGCTCACGGTCGAGCGGGACGGCCGGGTGCTGCTCGCCGTGACCGAGGGCCTCGGCCAGTTCGTACGGCGCCACCCCGGGCACGCCGCCGCGGCGGTGGACCTCCTGACCGCACAGAGCGCTCCGCCGTACCACCCCGGCCTGCGGCTCGCCGCGCTCGGTCAGCTCGCGCTCGGCGCGCCGGACCGGCTCCCGGCCGATCTGGTCCCCACCGTGGTGCGGCTGCTCAGGGACAGGTCCGAACAGCGTCGCGGCGGGCCGGACCGGGCCGAGACGGACACGCTCGTCGGCCGGATACGGCGCCTGCGCCCGTCGGACGAGGAGGGCTCGCACCTGCTGCGGACGCTCCACACCGCTCTGGGCGGCCGGGTGACCGACCGGACCGCCCTGCTCAGCGGGCAGTTGACCAGCCCGGACCCGATCGACCGGTGCAACGCGGTGTGGATGTCGGCGGCGCTGTTCCGCGAGTGGCGCGCCGACCATTCCGAACCGGTCGCGCTGATCGGCGCCCAGCTGTGGGCGGAGCAGGACCAGTTGCGGGACGCGTCGGTGTCCGTCCTGTCGGAGCTGTTCGAGCTGGCCGCGCCCGCCGCAGACGACCTCGCCGCGCTGCTGACCGAGCGGCCCGGACTGCGGGTCAACCGGTGGGAGCGCGGGGCACCGACGCTGGGCGGACCGCTCAAGGCCCTCGCCAGAAGCGGTGATCCGCGGGCGGTGCCGCTGCTCGCCGAGGTGCTCGCGGGGCCGGTCGTACCCGACGACCTCGGACATGTGATCGTCCATCTCGGCGGGTCCGCGGCTCCGCTGGCTCCCGCGCTGCGGCGCGGGCTCGGCCGGGTGGCCCTCGACTCCCCCGACGTCACCGACCGTGCCGTACCGCTGCTGTCGGCGCTCCGGACCCTGGGCCACACGGAGGCCGTTGGGGAGGTGCTGCGGCTGCTCCGGGGCACGCCGGGCGGCCCCGGTCCCCGGGAGGCCGTGGTGGCGAACGCGGTCCGCACGCTGGAGTCGTTCGGGCCGGCCGCGCGCACGGCGGTGCCGGTCCTGCTGGGGTTGCTGAACACCGGGTGCGCGGCCGTGGCGGCGGGGGCGCTGTGGTCGGCGGAGGGGGACGCCTCCGCCGTACTCCCCGCCCTCTTACGGGAGTTGACGCACGAACAGTCCGGCCGCCGCCGCGCCGCCGCCGCGGAGCTGGCCCGCCTCGGTCCCGAGGCCCGCCCCGCGCTGCCCGCGCTGCGCCGCATGACCGAGTCGGACCGGCTCTGGGAGCGGATGTCCGCCGCCTGCGCCTTGTGGCGGATCGCCGGGGACCCCGAGCCCGTGCTCCCCATCCTCCGTTCCGCCTGGGCGGAGAACCCCCGCACGCGGGGCACAACGGCCACGCTCCTCACCGAGATGGGCCCCGCGGGCGCGCCCCTGTGGGACCTGGTGACCACGGAACTCGCCACCCCTCGCCGCCACACGGCCCGAACGGGCGGCTACGGCAGCCACGACATCCTGAAGGACGAGAGGTTGCTGAGGAGGTGCCGCGAGGTGCTGGGGGAGGGGTAGGGGCGCCGGGGTGGGACGCGCACGGCCAGTGCCGGGCGGGCGGCACACGGCAAAGTCCGGCTGGCCGGGATCAGCCCGTCATCCGGCCCCACTGGGGGCCCAGGCGGGCCCACTCCGTGTCCCATCGGTCCATGCGGCGTCGTTCCAGCCGGCCGCGCAGGGCGCGGCCGGCTACGAAGGGGACGACCGCCGTGCTCAGACCTCCCAGGGTGCCTATCAGGCCGGCGCGGAGGTGGGCCTGGGAGGCGGTGGCGGGTCTGGTGACGAGGTGGCCCTGCGGGTCCGTCCAAACGGTGACCGGTGTGCCGGCCCCGCTGCCGGGCGCGACCCGTGCCTGGCCGGTGTGCAGGGAGCCGTCGGCCGCGGTCCAGCGCACCTTCGCCCACACCCGCTCGCCGCCCGCGGCTTCACTGTCGGACGTGGCGGATCCCGGCGCCTTCCCGATGACCCGCGCCACGACGGGCCGCCACTCCAGGCGTTCCCGGGCCAGCCCGTGCTCGACCGTGCGAGCGGTCACCAGACCGGCGAGCACCCCGGTCAGGACGGTGAGCCCCCAGGCGCCGAGCAGCACCCAGGCCTCCACCATGTCGGCACGACGCCTGAGCGGGTTGCGCCGCCAGCGCCACAGCCACACCTTCGGACCACGGAACGCCCTCAACGGCATCCTCCTCAACGAGCGCACGGACAGGCCGGACCGCCCTCCCATACGGGAGAGGTCCTCTCGTTGCTCAGGGCGAGCCCCCGTCCCGACGGTCGCACGAGAGTCGCCGCTCGCGCAGGCTTCTGCCGCAACGTGCGCTCCGGAATTCCGCGACAGGCCGACACCAGCCCTCCGACCTGCGACGACGTGGTTTCCATGGGTCGTTGTCAGTGCCGGGGTGCACACTGGCCGATGTCTGAAAACTATCTGCGACAAAGACGTCCCGGAGGTGGTCGGCATGACCGAGGTACTGCTCGCCGTGGGCACCCGGAAGGGTCTGTTCATCGGGCGGCGGCGCGGAGGGGCCTGGGAGTTCGACGAGAGTCCCTACTTCAACGCCCAGGCCGTGTATTCGGTGGCCCTCGACACCCGCGGCAGCACCCCGCGGCTGCTGGCCGGGGGCGACAGCGCGCACTGGGGCCCGTCCGTGTTCCACTCCGACGACCTGGGCCGCACCTGGACCGAGCCGTCCCGACCGGCCGTCAAGTTCCCCCAGGACACCGGCGCCTCGCTGGAGCGGGTGTGGCAGTTGCACCCGGCCGCGGCCGAGCCGGACGTGGTCTACGCGGGCACGGAACCGGCCGCCCTGTACCGCTCGGAGGACCGGGGGGAGAGCTTCGAGCTGGTGCGTCCCCTGTGGGAGCACCCGACCCGCTCCCGGTGGGTGCCGGGCGGCGGCGGTGAGGGCCTGCACACGGTGCTCACCGACGCGCGCGACCCGAATGCCGTGACCGTGGCCGTCTCCACGGCCGGGGTGTTCCGCACCACGGACGGCGGGGCGAGCTGGGCGCCGTCCAACTCCGGTGTCTCCGCGGTGTTCCTGCCGGATCCGAACCCGGAGTTCGGCCAGTGCGTACACAAGGTCGCCAGGGACGCGGGCAACCCGGACCGGCTGTATCTGCAGAACCACTGGGGTGTGTACCGCAGCGACGACGCGGGCGCGCACTGGACCGACATCGGCGAGGGCCTGCCGTCGACATTCGGTTTCGCGGTGGCCGCCCATCCGCACCGCGCCGACACCGCGTACGTCTTCCCGATCAACGCCGATGCCGACCGGGTGCCCGCCGACCACCGCTGCCGGGTCTTCCGCACGGCGGACGCGGGCAAGAGCTGGGAGCCGCTGTCGGCCGGACTGCCGGCGGAGGACCACTACGGCACGGTGCTCCGGGACGCCCTGTGGACGGACGACGCGGACCCGGCGGGCGTGTATTTCGGCAACCGCAACGGCGAGGTGTACGCCTCGGCGGACGACGGCGACAGCTGGCAGCAGCTGACCTCTCATCTGCCGGACGTGCTGTGCGTGCGGGCCGCGGCCGTCGGATGAGGTCAACTCCCGCAAGGAAAGGAGGTTCCGGTCATCCGGGCCGACGGTTCGGTCAACCTCGGTCGGACTGTGGCCACCCCTTGATCGTCACCCTGTGTACGGCAGTAGGGTGACGCCCGTGGCACCACGACCTTTGCATGAAATCGTCGAAGCGGGCTGGGCGAAGGCCCTGGAACCCGTCGCCGGACGGATCGCCGAGATGGGCGACTTCCTGCGCACGGAGATCTCCGCCGGACGCACCTACCTGCCGGCCGGAGCGAACGTTCTGCGGGCCTTCCAGCAGCCGTTCGACGACGTACGCGTCCTGATCGTCGGCCAGGACCCGTACCCGACACCGGGACACGCGGTGGGGCTGTCGTTCTCCGTCGCGCCCGAGGTCCGTCCCCTGCCGCCCAGCCTGATCAACATCTTCCGGGAGCTGAACACCGATCTGGGCCTGCCGCAGCCGTCCAACGGTGATCTGACGCCATGGACGCAGCAGGGTGTGCTGCTGCTCAACAGGGCGCTCACCACGGCCCCGCGCAGCCCGGGGGCGCATCGCGGCAAGGGCTGGGAGGAGGTCACCGAGCAGGCCATCCGCGCGCTGGCCGGGCGCGGCAAGCCGCTGGTGTCCATCCTGTGGGGCCGCGACGCCCGAAATCTGCGGCCGCTCCTCGGCGCTCTGCCGTCGGTGGAGTCCTCCCATCCCTCGCCCATGTCCGCCGACCGCGGCTTCTTCGGCTCGCGCCCGTTCAGCCGGGCCAATGACTTCCTGATCCAGCAGGGGGGACAACCCGTGGACTGGCGCCTGCCGTGACCGGCGGCACGGCGGGCGGATCCGGCTTCCTGGCCGTCGACTCGGGAGGCTCCGGCCTCCGTGCCGTGGTCGGTGTCGCCGGCCGGGGGCCGTCGGCCCAGCGGGAGTCCGGGGAGCCGGTGCGCACCGGTGCGCGCGGGATCGATCCCGGCCACCTGTTGGAGCAGCTCCTGCCCATGGTCCGCGGCCTGGTCGCCGAGACCGGGGTGAGCGGGCTGGACACGGCTGCCGTGGGCGCCGCGGGGTTCGCCACCCTGGGCGAGGCATTGCGCGCCGAACTGCCGGGTGCGCTGGCCCGGGAGCTCGGCGTGCGGACCGTCGCGCTCGCCGCCGACGCCGTCACGGCCTATGTCGGCGCCCTGGGACCGCGCCCGGGTGCCGTGGTCGCCGGCGGTACGGGTCTGGTGGCGATCGGCACCGACCTGACGTGCTGGCGGCGGGCGGACGGCTGGGGGCATCTGCTGGGCGACTGCGGGAGCGGGGCCTGGATCGGGCGGGCCGGTCTGGAGGCGGCGCTGCGCGCCCACGACGGGCGGGACGGCGGCTCCGTACGGCTGCTGACCTGCGCCGAGGAGCAGTTCGGCCCCGTGACGGGCCTGCCGGGCCTGCTCTACCCGCGTTCCGACCGGCCCGCCGTCCTCGCCTCCTTCGCGCCCCGGGTGGCCGACTGTGCGGACGGGGACCCGGTCGCGGCCGGCATCCTGCGTGCGGCGGCCCGGCACCTGGCCGAGTCCGCCGCCGCGGTGTGCCCTGCGGCGGGTGCACCCCGGATCGCTCTCACCGGTGGCCTGTTCAAGATGGGTGACCCGCTTCTCGTACCCCTCGCGGAGGAGTTGGCGAGACGGCTGCCGCACGCGCTGCGGGTCCCGGCCGAGGGGGACCCGTTGCACGGCGCCGTGCGGGTCGCGACCGACCTTGCGGCGGGTCGGCTCACCCTGCCGAGTGAAGAGACGATGTTGTACATCGTGACCGGAAAAGGTGATTGATCCGCTTGGTGGCGCAACTGTCCGGCACGTGCCCCGATCACTTCTGATTCGCGCGTAACTCATCAGACAAAACCGGACGGATACCGCTCACCTGCACCCTCCCCGAACAGAGGAGCCCAGGAAGCCACTAACATGCGGCTCCATGAGCTCCCCCACTGGGCCCGCGTCCGGCCTGCCAGTACGAATGCCGCGACCCCGCCAGCCCGGACGGCACCGCCGCCCCGAACCGCTGGTGGCTCCCGAGGGCGCGCCCGCGCTCGTCCTCGCGGTGCCCGGTACGCCGAGCGCCGCCACGCGCAGCCTTGCCGAGGAGGTCGTGAGCATCGCCCGCTCCGAGCTGCCCGGCCTGGATGCCCGGATCGGCCACCTGGACGGGGACGATGCCGAGTTCCCCACCCTCCGGTCCGTCCTGACGCACGCCGCCGAGGAGCGCACCGCCCGCTACGAGCAGGCCGTCGCCGCCGGTGTCGAGGTCAAGGAGCCCGACGGCCCGGTCGCCGTCGTCGTCCCGCTGCTGGCCGGTCCGGACAGCGCGCTGCTGCGCCGGGTGCGCCAGGCCGTCATGGACAGCCGGATCGCCGCCGACCTGACCGATGTCCTCGGCCCGCACCCGCTGCTCGCCGAGGCACTGCACGTGCGCCTGTCCGAGGCGGGTCTCGCCCGCGCCGACCGTGCCCGTCTGTTCACGGTGGCGACCGCTGCCGACGGCATCATCCTCGCCTCCGTGGGCGGCGACGAGGCCGTGCAGGCGGCCGGGATCACCGGCATGCTGCTCGCCGCGCGGCTCGCCGTGCCGGTGATGGCGGCGGCCCTGGACCAGGACGGTGCGATCACCTCCGTCGCCGAGCAGCTGCGGTCATCGGGCTCGCAGCAGCTGGCGCTGGCGCCGTACCTGATCGGCCCCGAGATAGACCCGGGCCTGCTGGAGGCGGCCGCCGCCGAGGCCGGCTGCGCGACCGCCGAGGCGCTGGGCGCGTACCCGGCGATCGGCAAGCTCGCCCTGGCCAAGTACACGACGGCGCTGGGCATCGCCCCGCAGCAGCCGCAGGGCACTCCGGTCCGCTGACGCCGCACGGCACCTGTAGGACACAGGGCCCGCTCCCGGGACGGGGCGGGCCCTTCGCCTTGTGCGGCGAGGCGGGCGGGGCCGGCGGGGCCGGGCGGCGGGCTCAGCCGAAGACCACGCAGGAAGCCGCGGGTACCGCCACCGAGCCGTCGTAGCGCGGCATGCCGGTCAGTGGATCGATGGCGAACCACGTCACATCCCCGGAGCGCTCGTTGGCCGCGTAGAGGAAACCGCCGCACTGGGCGAGGGCACGGGGCCAGTGGCCGCCGCAGGGGACGGTGCCGGTCAGCCGCAGCCCCTCCCCGTCGACCGCGAACACGGACAGGACGTCCTCGCCGCGGGTCGCGGTCCACACGAAGCGTCCGTCGGGCGAGACGACGATGCCGGAGGGGTAGGCGTCGCCGGCCGGAGCGCCGGGCAGCACCGGGGTCTCGGTCAGCGGCTTCAGGGAGGCCTGTTCCGCGTCCCAGCGGCAGACGGTGACGGTCGGGGTGAGTTCGTTGACGACGTAGGCGTATCCGCCGCCGGGATGGAAGGCCAGGTGGCGGGGGCCGGAGCCGGGGCGCAGGGCGAACTCGCGGTGCACGGCCAGGGTGCCGCCGTGCAGGGTGCAGACCCGGACCGAGTCGGTGCCGAGGTCGACGCTGACCGCCCAGCGGCCGCTGGGGTCCGGCTGCACCTGGTGGGCGTGCGGCCCGCGCTGGCGTCGCTCGTGCGGACCCGAGCCGATGTGCTGGAGCAGCCCGGAGGCGGCATGGGCGAGGGTGCCGTCGGGGCGGACGGGGACGGCGGTGACGCTGCCGGAGCCGTAGTTGGCGGTCAGGACGTGCCCGTCGAAGCGGCTGAGGTGGGTGGGCCCGCTGCCGCCGACCGGGACCGGTGGCCCGGCGAGCCGTGGTTTGTCGTCGTGGACGTGGTAGGCGGCCACCGCGCCGTCGGCGGTCTCGCTGACCGCGTACAGGGTGCGCCCGCCGGGCGCGAGCGCGAGATACGACGGGTCGGGGACACCGTCGACGCTCTCCAGGAGGGCCAGGGCGCCGCTGTGCGGGTGGACCGCCGCGGTGACGACCCCGGGCCCGCCCGCCGCCGTGAACGACCCGATGAACGCCCTTTGCCGCCTGCCGCCGTCTGCCACCGCTGTCCCCTCTCGGTACGAGCCAGTACGAGCCGGTACGGGGCCGACGGTAGCAGTTTGCGGTCTAGACCAAGGCCTTCGGTTCGGCGCGTCTCAGGCGCCGACCAGGGGTGAACCCGCCGGGGTGCGCAGGGGTTCGGCGAGTTCGGCGAGGGCGCGTTCCACGCCGTGCAGGTGGGCGAGGGCGGGTTCCGCGGGCGGTTCGGCGGGGCAGGTGATGTGCTCCGAGCCCCTGGTGAGCGCCTCGACGGCCGCTTCGACGCGCCAGCAGGCGGCGGCCAGCCGGGCGTCGTGGGAGGCCTCCGGGTCGGCGGCGACGGCGACCAGGCCGCGGATCTCCCGGGCGCAGTCGTCCAGCAGGGTGAGGACCCGGCGGGCGCGGCGCTTGCGGCCGAGCATCGGGTTGAGCGGGTGCACGAGGGGCGCGACCGAGAGCCGTACCCGGCCGAGCAGCTGCTCCAGTTCGGCCACCCGTGGCGCCGGGTCCGCGGTGGGCGAGCCGGCGAGCCGGGCCGCGGCCTGCGCGGTGCACAGGTGCACGCAGCGCAGGGCGCGCTGGATCCAGGCGTCGGTGGTGAGGTGGGTGGTGACGGGCAGCACGAACAGCACGGCGAGTACGGCACCGAGGGCGCCGACGCCGGTCTCCGCGAGGCGCAGGGCGAGCAGGCCGGGGCTCAGGACGCCGAGGAGGCCGTAGAGCAGTTCGGCGAGCAGCGTCACCCAGAGCATCATCCAGGTGTAGGACAGGGCGGCCGTGTAGAAGATGCCGAAGACGGCCACGGCGACGAGGACCGCGGTGGGTGCCGGGGCGCCGTGCACCGGGACGGCGATCAGCAGGCCGAGGCCGATGCCGATGACCGTGCCGAGCACCCGGCGGAAGCCCCGGACCAGCGTCTCGCCGCGCGAGGCGGTGTTCACGAAGATCCACCAGGTGGCACCGACGGCCCAGTACCAGCGCTGTCCGGACACCAGGTGGCCCACGATCAGCGCGAAGCCGGCGCCCGCGGTCGCCTGGACGGCCTGCCGGGTGGTCACCCGGGCCAGGCCGGTGCCGGCGGGCGGGGCGGGCGCGGCCACCGGGGGCAGACGGCGCTCGTAGCACCACAGCCCGAAGCGCACCGCCGCCGCGGCGAGGACGGACAGCAGGACGGCGGCGTACAGCTCCGGCAGTTGTCCCGCGGTGGCGTGCAGGAACTGGGCGATGAAGAAGGTCATGAAGGCGAACACGCCGAGGCTGTGCCCGCGCGGCCCCCAGCGGCGCGCGTACACACCCGCGCCGACGACGGCGAGGAAGGCGATGTCCCGCGCCACGGGGTGGTCGTGCAGCTCGGCCGCCGCGGCGAGCACCGGCAGGCCCACGGCGGGCAGCAGCGCGGTGGTGACGGCCTGCCCGCGGACGGTGGCGTCGGCGACCGTGAACAGGGTGAGCAGTGCGGCGAGCCCGCCCGTGACGGCGCCCGCGAGGGAGTGTCCGGCCAGGCCGCAGACGACCACCGCCAGTCCGATGCCGAGCACGGCCCGCGCGGCGAAACGCAGCCGCAGCCGCCCCGGGTCCGGAGCCACGAACACCCTCTTCAGCACTGCTTTCCCGCCCCCTGTGGACACTGGCATGAAAAAGGCGCCGCGGAATCGCAGCGCCATCGACGCCTCCATGACAGCATCAACGGGGTCACTGGCTCAAGTCTCCTCCGCATCACTGAACCATTGGCACAACCGAGGTCGGTCGAGGGCGTCCGGCGACGGGCCAACGGACCAGGCCGGACGGCTCACCCGCGCTGCTGTGAGCTGTGCCATTGGTACTGTCGTTGGTGATCATCGAAGGGACGAGGAGGCCGGCGCACCATGGCCGTGGACGAGCTCGACACCCGCATCCTGCGACTGCTGCTGGAGCAGCCGCGTACCAGCGTGCGCGAGTACGCCCGCATCCTCGGCATCGCCCGCGGCACCCTGCAGGCCCGGCTGGACCGCCTGGAGCGGGAGGGCGTGATCACCGGCACGGGTCCCGCGCTGTCCCCCGCGGCGCTGGGCCACCCGGTGCTGGCCTTCGTGCACATCGAGGTCACCCAGGGCCACCTCGACGACGTCGGGGACGCGCTGGCCGCCGTGCCGGAGATCGTCGAGGCCTTCTCGATCACGGGCGGCGGGGATCTGCTGACCCGGGTCGTGGCGCGGGACAACGCTCATCTCGAGGACGTGATCCAGAAGCTGATCAGCCTGCCGGGCGTGGTGCGCACCCGGACGGAAGTGGCGCTGCGCGAGCGCGTCGCGTACCGGCTGCTGCCCCTGGTGGAGTCGGTCGGGCGGACGGCCGCGCGCACCTGACGCCAGGCATCCTGGACGCCATGAGCAAGTTGGGCCGACTCGGCACTGTCGCGGTCATCTTCGATCTCGACGGAACGCTGGTGGACAGCGAGCCCAACTACTACGAAGCGAGCCGGGAGACCCTCGCCGAGCACGGCCTGCACGACTACACGTGGTCGGACCACGAGAGCTACGTCGGGGTCAGCACCCTGGAGACGGTGATCGTCTGGAAGGAGCGATACCGCCTGACCGCCCCGGTCGACGAACTGCTCGCCGCGACGAACCGCCGCTATCTGAAACTCGCCCGCACCCGCACCCGCGTGTATCCGGAGATGCGCACGTTCGTGGAGCTGCTGGCGGCCGAGGGCATCCCGACGGCTGTGGCCTCGGGCTCCTCCCCCGAGGCCATCGAGGCGGTGCTCGCGGGCACGGGCCTGGACGCCCGGCTGCGCACGGTCGTCTCGGCCGACGAGGTGCCTCGCGGCAAGCCCGCGCCCGACATCTTCCTGGAGGCGGCGCGGCGCCTCGGCGCGGCCCCCGCGAACTGCGTGGTCCTGGAGGACGCGGCACCGGGCGCTGCGGCCGCGCACGCGGCGGGGATGCGCTGCATCGCAATCCCGTACGTCGCCGCACAGGCCGACGCCCCGGAGTTCGCCACCGCGGGGCTGCTCCTGCGGGGCGGCCAGGCGGAGTTCACGGCGCAGTCGGCATACGCGTGGCTCCTGGGCACGGGCAAGTTCTGACGGACGGCTGCCGTAAGTCCGTGAAGAGGTGCGCCACGTCCGTGAACGCGGGCGTCGCCCGGTCGGCGCAGTCCGAGCAGGAACTGTTCTTCGGGTGTGTCACGGCCCTCTCGGCCAGCAGCCGCATCAGCCGCGCGACGCCCGGGCGGCCCGCGGCGGCGTAGGACGGTCGTGGCACGACGAGCGCGGGGCGGTGCCGGTTCCTACGGTGATCGCAGGAATCCACGACGCGGTGGACCGCTCCGGGCGGAGGCCCCATGACCACAGTGCAGGCCGGCTCCACGGAGCCGGTCACCGACGAGCGACGCTGGAAGGCGCTCGCGGTCTGTCTGACGGCGGGCTTCATGACCCTGCTCGACACGTCGATCGTGAACGTGGCGCTGCCCTCGATGGAGCAGAGGCTGCACGCGGCGCAGGCCGACCTGTCGTGGGTGGTCTCCGGCTACGCCCTGACCTACGGCCTGTTCCTCGTGCCCGCGGGCCGGCTGGGCGACCTGCGGGGCCGCAGGGAGACCTTCATCGTCGGGGTCGCCCTGTTCACGCTGGCCTCGGCGGCCTGCGGGCTGGCGCCGACCGCCGGGTGGCTGGTGCTGTTCCGGCTGCTCCAGGGCGTGGCGGGGGGCATGATCGCGCCCCAGGGGTCGGGGCTGATCCAGCAGATGTTCCAGGGCGCCGAGCGTGCCCGGGCGTTCGGCATGTTCGGCAGTGTCGTCGCCGTCTCCACCGCGGTCGGCCCGCTGGCGGGAGGGCTGTTGATCGAGGCGTCCGGCAGCTGGCGCTGGGTGTTCTTCGTCAATCTGCCGATCGGCGTGGCCGTGTTCGCCGCGGCGCTGCGGTTGTTGCCCGAGTCCCCGCCGAAGGGCTCCAGGGAGGGGTTCGACGTGCCGGGCGTGCTGCTGCTCGGCGCCGGTGCGCTGGCGATGATGCTGCCCCTGGTGCAGGAGCAGGCGTGGCCCGGGCGGCGCAAGTGGGTGCTGGTGCCCGTGGCCATGGCGCTGCTGGTCGCGTTCTGGGTGTGGGAGCGGCGACAGGGGCGGCTGGGGCGGGGGCCGCTGGTGGACCTGCGGCTGTTCAACCGGCGTTCGTTCACCTGCGGGTCGCTGCTGAGCCTGGTGTACTTCGCCGGCTTCACCTCGGTCTTCTTCGTGTACACGCTGTTCCTGCAGAACACCCTGGACTACAGCGCGCTGGCGGCCGGGCTGGCCGCGATGCCGTTCGCGGTCGGCTCGGCGGTCGCCGCGCTGGCCGGGGGACGGCTGGTCGTCCGGTACGGCCGCAGGCTGGTGGTCTTGGGGCTGTGCGCCGTGGTGCTCGGCCTGCTGGGGACCATGACGGCCGTGTGGCTGGTGCCGGGTGTGGGCGTGGGGTGGGCCGCGGCGCTGCCCCTGCTCGTCGCCGGGGTCGGCTCGGGCCTGACCACCTCCCCCAACACCGCCCTCACCCTCGCCCGCGTCCCGGTGCGCCGGGCCGGCGCGGCCGGAGGGGTGCTGCAGATGGGGCAGCGGGTCGGGTCGGCGGCCGGCATCGCCGCCGTGGGCGCGGTGTACTTCGCGCACCTCGCCAACCACGGCCGGGCTTCCGGAGCACTGCAGCTGGGCGTGCTGACGGCCCTCCTGTTCGTCCTGGCCGGCCTGGCCCTGGCCGTCGCCGACCTGGGCGAGCGCGCCCCGCAGTCCTGACCGCGGCGCCGGTCAGCCGGACGTCCAGGCAGGCCTCGTCTGCGCCGGATCCCCGCCTCTACGACCGTTTCCGGGGCCTGCCCCGCTTGGTGCCCTGCGAGCCGCCGGAGCGGCCTCGTGGGTTCCGTGCCGCCGACTTGCCCGCGGCGGGCTTCTTCTCGGGGCGCTTGCCCTTCTCCTGCGCCGGGGGCTGGGCGCGGCCGCGGGTGCTGTTGACCGTCCGCCCGCGGACGATGCCGATGAAGTCCTCGACCAGGTCGGTGGTGGCCTCCTCCGGCCAGGACAGGGCGATGCTCGACCGGGGGGCGTCCACGACCGTGCGGTAGGTGAGGTCCCTGCGGTGGTGCAGGCGTGCCAGGGACTGGGGGACGACCAGAAGGCCCACGCCGGCCGCGACCAGCTCGATGGCGTCGACCGTGGTGGCGGGGCGTTCGAAGGCGGGCTCCCCGGGCGGGCTGTCCCAGTCGAAGACATCGTCGAGGGGGTGGAAGAGGACCTCGTCGGCGAGGTCGTCCAGGGTGACCTCCTCGGCCGCCGTGATCAGGTGGTCCTTGGGGACCACGACCACCGTCGCCTCGGTGTAGAGGGGGATCGCGCTGAAGAACGTACGGTCGACCGGCAGCCGTACGAACCCGGCGTCGGCCCGGCCGTCGCGCAGCACGTCGGGCGCCTCGGCGGCCGTCACCTGGAGGAGGGTGAGGGGGATGTCGGGCAGTCGCTCGGTCCAGATCCGTACCCACTTGGCGGGCGTCACGCCGGGGACGTACGCGAGCCGGAACGACGGTGTTTCCTCCGAGCCTGTCACCAGGCCAGGTTACCGGCCGTGGTCGGACCTGCCGTACCCGGCCGATACCCTTGACCTCATGAGTTCGCAGCAGACCGGCCAGACGATGAAGCCCGCCACGGCGGCGAAGAAGCTGGGTGTGTACCTCCCCGCCACCCCCGTCGAGTTCCAGGAGGGTGTCGTCTCGCGCGCCGAGCTGAACGAGCTCCAGGCCGATCCGCCCCAGTGGCTGCGCGAGCTGCGCGCCAACGGCCCCCACCCGCGCCCCGTGGTGGCGGCGAAGCTCGGGGTCTCCATCTCGGGCCTGGCCCGCGCCGGGGTCACCGAGGCCCTCACCACCGAGCAGATCGAGGCGCTGAAGCAGGAACGGCCCGAGTGGCTGGAGAAGGAGCGCGCCACCCAGGCCGAGGTCCGCAAGGAGTCGGTGCGCGTCAAGAACCTGAAGCAGGACAAGGAGCAGGGCGCCGAGCGGGACTGAGGCTCCGACCCGCCCGGGCGCCGCCCGCTCACCCGCCCGACGGCACCTTCAGCCGGTCCCAGCTGACCTTGCCGGGGATGCCGTCCGCGTCCTTGCCCTTGAAGCCGAGCTTGTGCTGCCAGGCGGCGTACGACTTGCGGTCGGCCTCGGTCCACTCGGGGCTCGGCCCGCTCTCGTAGTGGCCGCAGCCCTCGGCGACGAGCCGGCGGCCCATGGCCGTGATGACCGGCGACTTCTGCCCGATGTGGAAGAAGCCGCTGCCCGGGAAGGGCGCGTGGGCCGGCTTCGGCGCGGGCTTCGGGTCGGTCGGGCCGCCCGGGTCCTTCCCGCCGCCCGTGCCGGCCAGCCGTTCGGCGATGCGCGCCCGCATGCTGTCCATCGTGAAGCCGCGCGGATCCTGCTTGCCCGGCTGCCACTCCTTGTGCCCGATGACGGAGCGCTCGGACCAGCCGTAGTGGCGGCAGATGGCGGCCGAGACCTTCTCGATGGCCTCCTTCTGCGCCTCGGGCCAGGGGTCCTTGCCGTCGCCGAGGTTGATGCACTCGAAGCCGTAGAAGTGCCGGTTGCCGTCGACGTCGGCCTCGTTGTCGTGGGGCAGTCTCGTCTCGTTGACGACGGCGCGCAGGACGTCGCTGTCGCCGAGGCCCGCGTGGTTGGCGCGGCCGTTGCCGACGAGGTGGACATGGCCCTGCTTGTCGATCACACCGTGGCACAGCGGGCCGGGCAGGCCGGAGTAGCCGTTGTAGCAGATGTCGACGGAGGCGGACGTGCCGGAGGTGACGGTGTGGTGGATCATGACACCGTTCACCGGTCCCCAGGGGCCCTTGCTGTTGCGGTTGTGCTGACGCCAGTTGCGCACCTCGTGGACGGTGACGCCCTCGGCACGCAGGATCTCCACCAGCTTGGACGCGCTCATCGGCTGGGCCATCAGCGGTCTCCTTCCACGGCGGCCTCGGCCGCCGCTGTGGTCTGTGAGCGGCCGCCGGAGGGATCGGCCTCGGCGGCCTGTTCCTCGCTCGCGGCCTGGGCCTCGGCGGCGAGCGTCGCCTCGTCGGCCGCCGGAATGCCGACGGCCAGCGGTCCGAAGGCCAGGCGCAGGTCGACAGTGCCGCCCTCGCCCCTGACCAGGGCCAGCGGCGCGAAGTGCCGGGCGATCCCGGCGGGCGCCGTCAGCAGGGGGCGGCGGGCCGGGTCGGTGGGCCACTCGACGCTGCCGGTGGCGGTGCGGGCGGGGATCAGCCAGTGGTCGCCGGTGCGGTAGCCGCCGCCCTTGGCGAAGTACACCTCGACCCCGTCCTCCAGGGGCAGCCACTCCCCCTCGGTGACGGGCACCGCGCCGCCCTTCAGCGCAGCGGTACGGCCCTTGCGGCGCGGCCCCTCGTGGTGGTCCCAGCGGCGCAGGAACGGATGCAGATGCCGCAGCCGTCCCACGCCCGGGTCCGGCTCGCCGGAGAGGCGGACGCGCCGGCCCGGCAGGTCCAGTTCCTCGACCCGCAGCAGAGGCAGCGCTTCGAGGCGGGAGGCGTAGGCGGTGTCGGTGAACTCGACGAGGTCGCCGACGTCCAGGTCCAGCTTGTCGTCGAGGCCGAGGGTGGCCAACTGCACCCAGGTGCCGTCGAGTTCGTCGACCGGGAAGACCACCGAGCCGTTCTCCCGGGACCACTTGAAGGTGGCGTCCTTCGCCTCTCCGCCCGCATGCACCTCCACGCGGTACAGCTGGTTCTCCGGGCCGCGGTAGCGGGCGTCGGGCCGGACCAGGCACGGGTCCTCGTCGGCTTGCTCGGGCCGCTCGCTGCGGGCGGCGAGCCGCGCCGAGGGGGCGACCTGGCCCTGCGCCCAGCGGTCGAAGGCGGCGCGCACCACCTCCTTGGCCGGTTCGGCGTCCTCGATCTCCAGCTCGGCCAGGGACAGCGGCAGGACCTGCCAGACGACCTTGGCGCGGACGGCGGTGTCCGGCAGGGCGGCGCCGAGGGCGACCTCGCGAAGCGCCGGGTCCTCGGCGGCGCACACGGCGCGCTCCCACACCCTGAGGTAGACGAGGAACGGTGTCTGGGCGGGCGAGGGCAGCCGGTCGCCGGGCTTCTCCGGGTCGCGGAAGCCATCAGGCTGGTTCCAGTAGTCCCAGTACGTCTCCGCGGCCGGCTCCGGCTCCCCGGCATCCTCGTCGGGCACGGGCGTGCCGGGTGCCGGGCGGTCCGCGTCGCACAGGATGCCGTCCACGTAGTAGCGGCCGCCGTGGATGTACAGGGTGTCGATGTCGTGCTTGCCGCCCACGTACTCGATGCGGAAGCCGGTCGCGTCGCGCGGTCCGCCGTACCGGCCGATCAGGTCCGCAGTGAGGGTGCGGGCCTGGTGGAGCTGGATCGCGGTCTGCTCGTTGAGGTCGGCGTCGAGCTGGACGCGGCCCTGCTGGGCGACGACCGCCGAGTAGTGCCGCTCCGGACGGAACGTGGCGCGGGAGAGGTCAGCGTGCATGGAAGGGGTCCCCCTGGTTCGGGATGTCTCGGATCAGGCGTAGGAGGTGCGGCTCGGCTCACGTCACGAAGAAGATCCCGGCGTCGGTGCCCGCGGGCGTGTACTCGGCGAGCCGGGCCCGCAGACCGTCCTCGCGCTGCGGCCGGTACAGGTCGTGGAAGGCGCCGAGCTCGGCGCCGTCGTCCGCGCCGCGCCGGATCTCCTCGGCGCACCGGTCCGCCAACTGCCCGTACCAGGGCGTCCCATAGCGTTCGGAGGCGAACAAGGGCCGTACGTGCGCGGCCTGTTCGGGTCCGGCGAGGTCCGGCTGGCAGCGGTAGCGGCGCGGCGTGCGTGAGCCGGGCGGGACGTACGAGTACCGCAGGCAGCCGATGCCGCGCCGGGCCACGTGCAGCCTGCCGGTGAGGACCGAGTTCTCGGCGATCCGTACGGCGTGCGTGTGGATCTCGCCGATCACCGTCGTCCGGTGCAGATGGAGCACGGCGTGGGCGTGGCGGCAGTCCGGGGCGGAGAGGGCCTCGCGGTCGTGGCCTGTGGCGTCCAGGACGCTGTCGCGCAGATGGATGTCGAGGGGGTCCTCCGAGACCTCGTCGCCGATGACCTCGATGGTGCCGAGGATGCTGTGCTCGATCTGGAGGCAGGCGGTGGTGCGTTCCAGGACGATGCTGGGCTCGTCGGGTGAGTGCGGCGCGCACTCGGGCTCCAGCGACCAGCCCGGCACCAGCGTGGAGTGCAGGACCACGACGGCGCCCATCGGACCGGTGACGTTGATGCCGCGCCCGGCGACCAGCAGCCCGTCGAGGACGAGGCGGGGCCGCTCGTGCGGGGCACAGTCGTCGGACACCGCACGGATGTTGAGGGCGTCGGGGCGGTTGCTGTACCAGTCGAGCAGCCGGATCACCGGCCGGGTGCCCTCGGCCGCCCGCAGTTCCAGCCGGTCGCCCGGATCGAGGTCGAAGTCCAGCTGCTCCTGGTAGGCGCCGCTGTGCGTGATCTCGATGATGCCGGTACGGTCCGGGCTGCGCTCGTCCTGCCAGGCCCGGTAGGCGTCCATGATCCTGCGGTACGGCTGTTCCGGGCCGACGCGGTAGAAGTCGGCGTCGGGCCGGGGCTCGCGGTCCGCCCGCTCGTACTCGCCGCCGCCCATGTCGGCGACGGACGCGTGGTGATAGTCCACCCACACGCCCTGCCGGGGCGCCGACCGCGACCCGAACGCGATCCGGCCCAGCTCCGGGTCGACGACGATCTGGCCGCGCTTGGGCCGGTAGCGCCAGTCGGAGAGGTCCGCGACCACGATGTCGGACGGCGGTACCGGCCGGTCCTCGCCGTCGCGCCGGATGACGAGGCTCTTGCCCGGGCCGTAGTAGTCGGCGAGCCGGTCGTGCAGCAGGCGGCGGGTGATGAACGCCGGGACGTTGTCGACGGCGGCGATGTGGGCCGGTGAGGGTTCCGGGACCGGCTTGGTGACCAGGGGGGTGTCGTTGCCGAGGATGGAGAAGGTGTAGAGGTTGCGGGCGCGGTCGATGCAGTAGGCCGGGGACGAGGTGAGGGAGTGGGACTTCAGCCGCCAGACGAAGAGCCCGACCCCGGCGGGGGTCCAACCGCCCTGCCTCCGGGACGAGTCGGCACGGCGTACGTCGACGGTCCTGGCGGCCTCGTCGAACGGGCCGCCCGCGAGGGCGAGTCCCGCGCCGTCCCGCAGGTCGAGGAGGCGGCCGCGCTCCCCTCGCCGGCCGGTGCCGTACAGCTTCACCGGCTGGGTGTGGGCCACGTGCCGGGACAGCTCGACCGCGCGGGCGGGCCACTCGGCCACCTGCTCGGCGAGTTCCTCCAGCAGATGGAGGGTGCCCTTGCGGCGGCGGTGGGCGACGGTGGCGGCCACGTCCGCGCGCGGGGCGATGGCCTCGGCCAGGGCGTCCCGGCCGCCGACGTGCAGACCGGTGGTGAGGACGCGTTCGTAGCCCGGCAGGGTGCGATAGCCGACGAGGTCGCCGAGGTACGGCAGCACCCAGGGGGCCGCGGTCTCCACGAACAGATCCTCGTAGCCCTGCTGGACCCCGTCGCGGACCCGGTCGAGCTGCTCGGCGATCACGGCGAGCAGGGCGCGCAGCGGCTCGCCCTCCTCGGCGTCGCGCAGCCGGTGCCAGCGGGGCAGCAGCTCGGCGAGCCCGTCGGGCTCCCGGGGCGTCACCGGGGCCGGCGTCTCCAACTGGACATCCGCCGAATGCGCGGCCATCACTTGACCTCCGTGAGAATCAGGGTGTCCGCGGCCCGTGCCGACAGCAGAGCGAGTTGGGCGGGGCGGATGCCGCGGAAGACGAACACCGTCCGGCCCTTCGCCAAGGGCCGGGTGTCGGTGATGTCGGGGTTGAGGCGCAGGAGTTCGGCGAGCGGGATGCCGTAGCGGGCGCAGACGGACGACAGGGTCTCGCCGTGCTCGTCGCGGACGGTGTGGGTCCTCTCCTCGTACGTCGCCGGGTGCGCCGGTACGGACGGCCCGGGTGTACCGGGTCCGGTGAGCAGCGCGGTGAGCTCCTCCGGGCCGGCGGAGGCGGGGACTCCGGTGAAGACGTCGACGTCCACGTAGTCGACGCCGGGCACGGAGTGCCCCGTGGCCAGCAGCTCGGAGAGCCGGGCGGGCTGCCCCAGCTCCCGGCCCTCGTAGCCGAGTCGCCGCACCAGGGCCTGGCGCAGCCGCGGTTCGACGATCTCCCAGGAGTGGTCCGGGGCGACCTTCACCTTGGCGGCGATCAGCAGCAGAACGAGTTCGCGTACGTCCACGCGGACCGGGAGGTTCGGGTCTCCGTACTCCGTCAGCGCCCCGCGCAGGGCGCGCAGCACGTCGGAGTCGTCGGCGATCGGGACGTCGTCGGTGCCCGCGACCGTCACGTGCAGCACGCGCCGGCGTCCGTCGAACAGCTCGCGGGCCGCGGCCCGGCCGATGCCCGCCCGTGAGCGGGCGAAGTCCTCGTAGTCCACCGGGGAGACCAGCCGGTCCAGGGCGGAGACGGCGAGCGGGACGGTGCGGCGGGTGAGGCCCGGCCCGTCCGCGTCCGCGCCGCCCGTGGCCGGGCGGGGGTTGGTGACCGCGGTGACACCGAGCGGCCGGGTGAGGGGCTGGGTGATCCGGTCGGCCGGGACGTTGGCGGCCCGGCCGGTGCCGAAGCGGTAGCGGGCGCGGACGTTCTCGTGGCCGCTGGGCAGGCGGGCGCCGTGCACGCCGTCGCCGAAGGTCACGGTGGTCCGGCCGTCGGACGCGGTGCCCGTGATGTACACCCGCTCGGTCGGGCCGCGCCCGGCGAGGCTGTCGGCCTCGTGCCACAGCACCCCGTCGACACGCACCTCCAGGACGGGTGTGGCGCCGAGCGGATTGTCCGCGGCGAGCCAGGTCAGCGGGGACTGCCAGAGCGCGAAGGTCTGGTTGACACGGTCGGAGTCCCCGCTGCCGATGGCCTCCTCGCGGCTCTCGCCGTGGGTGGCCTCGACGACGTTGCCGAGGATCCGGACACTCGCGCGGCGATAGCGGTGCACGAGGTCGGCGGTGAGGGTCAGCCGGGTGTGGACGTGGTCGCCGGGCAGCCGTGGATCGACGGCCGGGTCGGCGGCGGCGAGCGTGACCACCTCGGTGGCCGTGACACCGGTCGCGCCCGGGATGTCGGCGCGCTCGCCGCTCACGATGAGAGCGCGGCCGGGGCGCAACCCGTCGTACAGCTCGGCGAGTTCGATCTCGTTGCCGTGCACGTCCTCGCCGAGCGGCTCGTCGGCGGGGCGGAGCGGCTCGCCCGCCGCGTGCACCGTGGTGTCGCGGATGTGGGAGAGCAGGACGTCGAACTCGTCCAGCCAGGGGTCGGCGAGCGTGAGTTCGGTGCCGCGGCCGGTGATGCCGTAGTTGGAGTACGCCGCGGTGCGCGCCGCCACGACCTGTGTGGTGACGAAGGCCAGCTTGGCGTCGCCGGGTACGGCGGCTCCCTTGGCCGGGCGCTGGACGGCCACCCAGCTGCCGACCGTGATGCCGTCGTGCACGCTGTCCAGCTGGAGGACACGGCGGTTGACCGGCTCCGGCTTGCTCGCGATGACGATCTCGACGTTGGGCTCGGTGCTGCCCACGGTGTACCTGAGGGTCACCTCGTACGCGCCGTGGGTGACCTGCACGGGCACCCCGGGGCGCAGGGTGAACTCCTGCGGCGTGCCATTGTGGATGCCCACGTGGACCGTGCCGTCGTCCTCCGGCCGGGACACGAACAGGGTGCGTTCGGGCAGGCCGGAGTGAAGGCGGGCGGTGACGCCGGGCTCCTCGGCGACGGCCGGGCGACGGTTGAGCCGGCTCAGCTCGCGGTCCTGGGCGGCGCGGGTCGACAGGTCGACCTGGCCGGGGCCGAGCGGGAAGGTGAGCTGCTGGGTGACGGGCAGGTTCTCGGCGCGCTGGTCGGAGCTGCTGCCCTCGACGTACTGGAACTCCGCCCGGACCGGCACCTTGCCCGCGGTGTCGTACACCACGCGCATGCTCGCCAGCACCGCGCCCGTCAGCGGCCAGTCCGCGGTGCGGATGACCCGGCCGTTCACGTCCTGGACGGGCTTGAGCGGGGCGGTGGCGCCGAAGGGGGCCGCGGTGACGCGCATCGCGAGCAGTTCCCGCAGCAACTGCGGGGTGCCCGGGGCGGCGGCCGTGCGCCAGGCCGGGTAGAGGCTGCCGAGCCCCGGGTCGAGGGCGGCGAGGAGACGGGCGGTGTCGGTGCCGGGACGGTGGGGGCGGCCGCCTCCCCGGGGTGCGGGGGCGCTGGAGCGCAGGGCGGGAAGAATCCTGCTCAGGGTCTGGAGGGCGGCGTGGCGGGGGTCGCTGGCCGTTCCCTGCCGCGCGTCGGCGCCGCCCGCCCCGGACGAGGCGTCGGGAGTGGCGGCATCGGCGGGCTGCGCGGGCGCCAACTCCCCTGCCCGCTCGGCCAGTTCCGCCAGCACCGCCTCCAACTGCTCGAACCACGCCGCCACGTCCTCGTACGGCTCGGCGAGCACCTGGGCCTCGCCCAGGCGGGCGACGGGGTCCGCGAGGCGGGCCGCGAGGCCGCCGGGGGTCTTGATGCCGTCCAGGTCGGCCCGCAGCGGGGCGAGGACCTGGTCGTCGAAGTCCTCGATCAGCCGGCTGACCGGCCGCGGGTTGGGGACCTCGGGGGTGGGGGGCTCGTCGCCCGGCTCGCCCGGGTCCACCGGTTCCGCGGTCCAGCGCCGTACCTCGTCGACGAGTTCCTTCAGCGTGGGCGGGGCCGACTTGGGCAGGGAGATCGCGGTGATCTCTTCCTCGCGGTCGATCCGGACGTTCGCCACGGGCAGCAGCTTGCGCTCGCCGCCCGCCTGTTCACCGAAGACGAAGAGCAACTGGTCGCCGGTCTGCAGGGAGTTCGCCGTGCCCTCGACGAACAGCTGCGAGCGGCGGTCGAGGTCGTCGGGGGTGATCAGGGAGGGGCGGCGGCGCCGCACCTTCAGCTCGTTCCAGTCCCAGCGGGCGGTGAGGTCCCGGCCGGTCTCGAAGGTCAGGGACTGCTCGTCGGCGGAGGCGGGCACGCTGTGGCTGCGTGCCCCGCGCGGGATCAGCACCGGCATGGCCTCGGCGCGCGGATCGCGTTCGAGGGTGTAGGCGAGATGGGTGCCGGCCGCCACGCCGGGTCGCGGGCGGTGGCCGACGAGCCGGCCGAGGAGCACCAGCGAGCGGTGCTCGTTGGCGGTGCGGATGTAGGCCTCGTCGGCGATCCGCTCGGAGTGGAAGGTGAGCAGGTCCCCGAGGACGGCGGTGGCGTCGAGCAGGCCGATCGCCGGGTCGTCGGGGGTGCGCACGGTCAGCCCGTCGAGGGCCGGGTAGGCGGGTGAGGCGAGCCGGTCGAGGAGCGCGGCGAGGAAGGAGCCGTACTCGCCGACGCGGTAGTCGAGGGCGGTGCGGCCGGGCGGGTTGTGGAGCGGGGCGGGGGCGAGGCGTTCGTCGTGCCCGCCGCACGCGCCGCCGCAGGAGCACACGGCGGTCATCGGTCACCTCCCAGGGAAATCGCGAGCCGTCCGTTCTCCGGCCGGTCCGGGTCGTTGTCGCAGGTGGCGATCTCCAGCGGGCCGAGCCGCAGCACGCCGTCCTCCCTTTCTCCTCGGTCCTCGTCGAACTGCCGTCGCAGCCGCGTGACCTGGACGCTCTCCACACCGGGGACGGCCGCGGCGACGGCGACCAGGCGGCTGAGCCGGACCGGCTCGCCGAAGGTCAGCGCGTCCGGGTGGAAGAAGCCCAGGCGTCCGCCCGGCAGCCGGCCGCTGCCGAGCACGCGGTACAGCTCGGCCAGGATCTGCCCGTGCTGGTGGCCGGGCCGGGCGCACACGGTGAGCGCGATGTCGAGCGGCACCAGCCGGGCGGGGCCGACCACCAGGTCGTGGCCGATGCGCCGGTACGACTCCAGGGCCTGGGCCACCGAGGCGAGCAGCCGCTCGGTCGGGGCGCCGGTGCCGAGCGCGTCCACGGCGATGTGCGCCTCCTGGACGCTGCCGGTCCAGCGGAGCTCCGCGGCGGCCCGCTGCACCCCGGGAAGGGCGGAGGCGAGGGCGGCGTAGTCCTCGGCGGTGACCGCGCGCAGCCGGGTGCGGCGCAGGTCGAGCGGGGCCGACTGGCGTACCTGGTCGACGGGTTCGGGCTCGGTGCCGCCGGTGGCGGGCAGCGGGTTGCGGACGGTGGCGGCGGGCGATTCGCAGTCGCCCTCGACGACCAGATGGTTGATGGCCTCCGCGCCGACGTTGCCCGCGCTGCCGCCCCCGAGCCGGTAGCGCACGGACAGCCTGGCCCCGGGCGTCGGCCGCGCGCCGTGGCGTCCGTCGCCGAAGCGCAGGGCGAGGCGGCCGTCGTCCTCCGTCTCGCCGACGAAGTGCCGATCGCGGGGCGCGCTGCCGAGCAGGTCGCGGTGCGGTTCCCAGTTGGCGTCGGTGTCGTGCAGTCGTACGGCGGGCAGGGCGCGGCGTGGATCCTGGGCGAGGGCGCCGGTCGCGGAGCCGCGCAGCACCGTCTCGTCGGGGTGGAGTCCGGCGGCGTACGCCGGGCCCCAACTGTGGGCGATCTCCCAGGCGATGTGTCCGTCGAGGACCGTGCCGGCCTGGGCCCGTGCGGCGAGGATCTCGGCGCGGCGCAGCTTGGCGTCGAGCAACTGGTCGCTGCGATGCAGGAGTTCACGCAGCGCGCGGACCGGATGGCGGCGGAGTTCCAATCGCTCCAGCACCTTCAGGCCGTAGATCACGGCGAGTTCGTCGATCTCCTGTTCCCCGAGTCCGTCGCGGTCGCGGGCGCTGCGCCACAGTTCGACTAGCCGCTGCCTGACCCGGCCCGGGATGCCCGCGATCCGCTCCGCCTGCCCGGCGGCGACCGTGGCCGGGTCGGGGAACGGCACGGCCTGGGTGACGGGCGCACGGCCGAGGACCGGGCGGAAGCGGGGTGCGATGCCCGGGTACACGGACTGCGCGAGCAGGGTCCGCAGCGCGGCGGCCTGCGCGTACGCCGTACCGGGCACGACCCGCTCGTGCCGCTGCCCGGCCCGTTCCAGGCCGATTCCGGCGCGCATGGTGGCGCTCTCCCCCACGACCTCGAACAGCTCGCGGACGTCGTCGGGGGCCAGGGCCTCGCCGCGCTCCGCCCGGTCCGTGAGCGAGTGGATGAGCCGGGCGGGCGCGTTGCCCTCCGTACGGTCGGGGCAGCCGAAGTCCGGCGGGTCGCAGGGGGCCACGACGGCGGGTACCGGCGGCACGGTGACCGTCTCGTGGAGTCCGGAGCGGCCGTGGTCCACGAGGACGGCGTTGCCGCGGGCCACGGTCACGTCCTCGACGGGCAGGCAGTCGCGTCCGCCGCGGGTGGTGAGGCAGAGCGGGAAGCGCAGGGCGTCCTCGGCGGCCCAGGTGACCTCCAGGACGGGCTGGTCCTCGATGCGGTCCAGTCCGGGTGTGACGGAGGTCAGGCGCACGGCCTGACGGTGGGTGGGGTCGGCGTCGCCGGGGGTGCCGGTGCGCGGGCCCTTCACCTCCTCCAGGACCAGGACGTCGCCCGGCTGGAGGGCCAGTCGGCGGTCCCGGCAGGTCTCCTGGTCCACCCACTCGTCGCGCAGGGTGGCCGCGGTGGCGCCCTTCGGCAGGGCGCACACCTCACCGCCCCAGTTCCACAGCCGGATGGCGTTGTGCGCGACCCTGAGCTCCAGCGGGTCGGCGGTGACGACCGGTTCGAAGACCTCCACCGAGCCGCGCTCGTCCAGGTCGCCGAGGTCGTTCTCGTCGATGACGGTGCCGGGCTCGGGAAGGTCGTGCGGATCGAGGCGGCGCACGTCGACGGAGGCGAAGCGGAAGGTGCCGGGCGCCAGGGTGTGGTCGGCGGCGGTCTGCACGGTGACGTACGCGCGGGAGTTGCAGCCGTCGTGCATCGCGTAGTCGATGAGCCGGACGTGCCGGCGTACGGAGACCCGGCGGCGCGCGGTGTCGAGGTAGGCCTCGGTGGCGACCGCGTCCTGCTGGTAGCTGATCTGGTCGCCGGTGTGGGCGAGCAGCTCCACGAGGGTCACGCCCAGGTCGGCGGGGTTGCGCTCGACCCAGTCGGGGGTGGTGAGCGCGAGCCGGTCCAGCAGCAGCTTGCGGATGGTGTCGTAGTCGCGGGCCGTGTAGTCGACGACCGGGGTGGCCGGGAAGGCGGGCTCCGGCTCGTGGTCGTCCGTGCAGTCGAAGGGGGTCGGGCAGTCGGGCCGGAAGGCGAACTCCGCGCTGTGGTAGCGCTGGTCGAAGCCGCGGAACGGCTCGGTGCCGGGCCGCCCGTACGGGTCGGGCTCCACCAGCGACAGCCGGTAGCGGGAGGTGTCGCCGGACCTGTCGAGGGTGACGTAGAGCCGGTCGTCGAGCTCCGGGTCCTCCTCGCGCTCGACGCTGACGTCGACCGCGGTGATGCCGGTGATCCGGCGCCCGCCGTCGATGCGGACGTTCTCGGGCCCCAGGCCGTGCGGAGCCTTGCCCAGGAAGGTGACCGTGAGCAGCAGCCCGTCGTCGCTCACCTCGACGGCGTCGACGCCGTTGAGCTGGGCGGCGCGCACCTTGGCGCGCCGGGTGGTGACCGCGCTCATGCCGCCCTCCCCTCGAAGACGTCCTCGCGGACGGCGCCGGTGGCGCGTACGACATAGGACAGATGCACGCGTACGACGTCGTCGCCGCCCTCGATGTCGAGGGCCACGACCTCGACGAGGTCGCCGAGCCAGCGCTGCAGCGAGGCCTGGACGGAGAGTTCGAGGGTGCTGATCAGCTCGGGGCTGTTGGGTGCGAAGACCAGGTCGAGCAGTCCGCAGCCGAAGTCGGGGCGCATCACGCGCTCGCCGGGGCTGGTGAAGAGCAGTTGCTCGATCAGGTCGTGGACGTGCTCGGCGGGGCCGGCGTGCGCGGTGCGGCCCCGGCGGTCGGCGTGGAAGGGGAACCCGATGTCGGTACGCGGTCGGGTTCGTTGACTCATCGGCCTCATCGGACGGTGACCTTTCGCTGCGCGGCCTGGACGACGGGCGGCCCCTGCGGGACGAAGGCCGCGGTGAAGCACTGGGCCGCGGAGGTGTCGAGCAGCACGGCCGCGCCGTCGGCCGTGACGCCGACGTCGTCGGCGGTCCAGCGGACCGAGACGCACGGCGAGGGCACCCTGTCGACGATGTGCGGGCAGCCGGTGACGACATAGGCGTGGGCGGCCGTGGCGACGGCCGCGCCCGCGATGCGTGTGCCGCCGGTGGGTGTGGTGGCGGGCATGACGCGGCCGCCGTGCGGGCAGCCGATCACGGCGCCCGCGTCCAGCAGACTTCCGGACAACTTCTTCCCCCGTTGTCTATCGCTTGGAGTGCACGGTCAACTGGCCCTGGTTGATGGTCACTTCGCCGCCGCGAACGATGACCTCGGCGCCCCCGCCGCTGGCGATGACCACGGCCTCTTTGGTGATACGGATGTAGGCGCCGCCCTGTGCCTGGAGGAGGATCCCCTGCTCGGCTCCGGCGGTGTCGCTCATGACGATCTTGTGGGCCTGCGGGGTCTGGACGACCACGGGCTTGCTCGGCGCGTTCGCCTGGAGCTCGCGGCGCGCGTCGGGCGGCAGCTCGCCGGCGTCGCCGTACCAGCACCCGGTCCACACGGGGAAGCTGGGATCCCCCTGCTCGAACTCCACCCACACACCCGCACCGGGCGGCGGCACCACGAACTGGCCCGCCTCGGGCCCGGTGAACGGCAGACAGGGCAGTGCCCAGGTGGACGCCTCGTCGCCGAGGACGTCCGGGACCTCGACGGTAATGCGGCCGATCCGCAGCGGGTCGTCATTGCTCACGACCCGGCCGCGGAACTTGCCGAGGTAGCGATTGTTGGGTGCCGCCATGCTGAACTGCTCCTGATGAGTGGGTCGTTGGTCGTCTTAGGGCCGGACGTAGTCGCTGCGCGCTTCCAGTCCCTCGCGCGAGAGGGTGAAGTTCTGCTGGAACGAGCCCGGGCGCAGGTTGTGGGTGACGGACTTGACGTAGTAGTCGCCGTCGTACGCCCGTCCGGCGCCGCGCACGCCGACGAGCTGGCGCGGCTGGAGGATGTAGCCGTGCCGGTTGACGTCGAGGGAGCCGGAGCCCGAGACGACGTCGGCGGAGACCGCGGCCCTGGCGAGGAGTTCGGCCTCGGCCTGCTCGCGCTGCTGTTTGGCGGTGCCGGACAGCGTCTTGCGCTTGAGGGCCGGGGTGGGCCGCCTGCCCAGGGGCGGCCGCAGGGGGCTGATGGGCGGCTGCGGCAGCAGGGTGGCCTGCCGGGTCCCCGGGTCCTGCCAGCGCGCCTGCGGCTCCTCCCGCGCGGTGCCGTCGTAGGCGAACGTCAGCTGGTCCACGGTGGAGTTGGCGTCCATGTTGACGTTGAGCGCGTGCTGCCTGAGGCCCAGCCGGACCTCGGGGCCCCAACGGGCCGAGGACTGGCCGGGGTTGGGTCCGGGCTCCAGATAGAAGGTGTAGCCGTTGGCCCGCGCCAGCTCGGTGACGTACTGCAGGTCGGTGCCGGTCTGGTAGTGGACGCGCAGGTCCTGGTGCGGGGGCTGGGCCACCTTCTCGGTGTAGACATCGGGCCGGACGCCGTAGTCGGAGTAGCGGCGCAGGATGGCGAGGACGCGCTCGGAGGGCGGCAGATTGGGGTAGCGGGCGGTGCGCTCCTCCAGGTCCATCAGCAGCGTGAGGTCCTCGCCGGTGACGGTGAGCGTGGAGTGGCCGGGGCGGTTGCTGGCGCCGACCTCCTGACGCACGATCAGTCCGTCGAAGAGCACCTCGGGGGTGCCACGGACGCTGACGGTGACGATGACGCGGGTCTTCGGGTCGAAGAACCCCTCGGGCAGCAGCCGCTGGTTGACCATCCCGTTCTTGGTGAGGTCGAAGGCGAGCTGAAAGCCGCTGCGTTCACCGGCGGTGGCGGTGATCTGGGCGGACAGCAGCGCCTCGGCGACCTCGACGGGGACCGGTCGGGCCAGGGTCGGCCCCATGAGGAGCTGGATGTGGACGGGGCCCTGCCCCACGGGCTGTTCAGACACGCCGCTCTCCGCGCGGGAAGCCGCCGGCGAGCGGAATGCCGATGACGCGCCCCGCCTCGTCGGTCAACTCCCGTGGATCGAGGACGGGATTGGCGTCGGCGATCCGCCACCACTGCCCGGGGGCGCCGAGGAAGCGCTGCCCGAGCAGATCGGGCCGCTCCCCTGCCCCGACGACGTGCGGCTCGGTCTCCTCGTCGAGCGGAGGGAGCAACCGCCGCTTGGCGTACCGGACTTCGGTGCCGTCGGCCATCCGGTGCACGCCGATCTCGGCGTCGTGGTAACGGCTGGTGCGCGGATAGGGATGGGCGCCCGGTATCGCGTCCAGGGCGCTCTCGTACGGCTCGATGTCGGCCATGGCTTCGGGTCAGCCCCTTCCGGTCACGAGATCGGTGCCCCCGAGCCCGAGGGCACCCAGGCTGCCGCCCCGCGCGGCGGCGGCGAGCCGCTCCTTCTGCGCGAGGTGGGCCATGTACAGGTCGGCACCGCGGTGCCCTGCGGGCAGGTCGCTGACGGTGAGGATCTTCATACCGATGCTCAGCGAGGCCCGTATCGGATTGAGGTTCACGTCGAAGGCGGACTCGTTGACGGAGAGTTCGGTGAGCCGGACAGGCATGACCCGCTTGCTCCCCCACGTGAACAGCGTCAGCGGCATCTCGATCGGGCTGATCTCGATGGTCCCCTTCTGCGTCAGCTTGCTCGCGGCCCGCAGTTGCGCGGTGGTCGGCTGCACGAGCATTTCGAGGGTGGCGAGTTGCGGGTGGATCCCGTCGGGCGCGGCGATCTCCAGCTGATCGGTGGCGTCGATCTCGGCGGTGAACTTCCAGGTCTCCTGGGCGGGGCCCTTCAGACGGAGGGCCTCGTTGCGGTCCCCGCTACCGGTTCCACCAGCACCACCGTCACCGCTGTCCCCGGCGGACTGGGGCGCGATGCTGCGCTCCAGGGTGTCGGGGTTGAACTGGAGGACGATGATCCGCTGGGGGGTGCCGGTGTCGGGGGCGACGACGACCAGGCCGGAGCGGATGGGTTTGGGGATGTCGGCGTAGCGGGTCATGCCGTGTCTCCACCTTCTTTGCCCAGGCGCTCCGCGAGTCGCCTCGCGAAAGGCGTGTAGTCGTGTTCAGGGAAGATTTCCGGGAACACCTGCAGCATGTGGTGGATGTTCTCTGCGGCACCCTGGAAGTCGATATCGTCGAGCGCGACCTCTGTGAAGAGGTATTGCCATCCGTAGGCCCCTTTGGTGACGAGCAAGGCGTCCAGGTATTCCGGGTATCCGATGTCCATGCGGAAGATCCCCCGTGTGGCCTGGTAGTACCAGACCTCGGGAACCGTCGTCCCTGGCGGGACACGCAAGGCGGCAAGGGTGCCACCGCCCCCTCTGGGGTGTTCGTCGAAAGGTCGCAGTTCGGTGCAGAGCAGACTCTCCTGCTCGGACGGCTCGTCGACGGCAGGTTCCACGCCTGGCATAAGCATTGCCGCGGCAATGTGCCGCAGGGAAAATTCTCCGGTCAGGTACAGGCCGGGCCGTTCGACGGCCCAGTGACTGGACAGTCCTGCGAACCGAAGATAACTGCGACGCAGCGAGGAATCCAGGAGGACTCCCCTCTCCTCGGCGATCAGTTCGAAGGCCTCGTCGGCATCGCCGATGTACTCGGCGATGCGCCCCCTCTCTTCGAAAAGGACGTCCAAACCAGGCGCGTCGTTCAGTTCATCGAGGAGGTTCAGGAAACGCCCCTCCTGGTCGGTCAGTTCGGGCACATCGTTCTCCGGGGTCAGTTGTAGCGAAGTTCGTTCTGGCGGTTTTCCAGTTTTTGCAGGTCGTCTTTGAAACTGGTCAGCTGACCCGCGGGTAGGGACCTCTTGTATTTCGTCATACTCAGTTTGAGCTCCACGAAGTCGCGATAGGGCGCCTGCAGAACGACTGCCTTCGCGAACACCGGAGTCACACCAAACTTTCGCACGATCCGCGCCGGACTCCGGCCGTTGATGTTGAATTTCGCATAGCGGCCCGGCTTCTCGATGTTGTCGCGCTCGTAGGACATCTTGGTCGGTTTTCTGACCCACGTCCTGTTCTTGACCTCGTAGCCACCCCACCTCATTCCGATGAACTTCGGGTAGGGGTAGTCCGGGTTGGCCCGGTCATCCGAATGGAACGCGACGTCGACCTTGTACCAGATCATGTCCTCGTTCTTGTCGACCGCGACGGCGCGGTGAGCCGGAAGTTCCAGCCGGAACGCAAACTTGGTGTTCACTTCCGAACCGGGCGCCGGCACCAGGTTGGACCCCTTGGCGGGGCCCTCGAGCCGTTCGGTGAGGAGGTGCATTCGCACCCAGGTGTTGTCGGTGCTCGGCAGCGTGTCCCAGCCGAGAGGGTTGCCTGGACGAGCCTGGGTGGAGATCTCGCCTCGCTTGATGTTCTTGTTGATGCCTGTGACCTCGAAGCCACGACCCCGGATCCCATCCTGGAACTTCGGCATGATGGTCTCCAGCAACGGCGGCTTGTCGTCGGGGAACTCGCGCTGTTCCAGGAGGTACGCAAGCCGCTCCATCTGGGTGTGCAGCCGGTTGCGCACGGACATGACCCGCTGGTACTCAGCGCGCGTCACGGTCGGAGGGAGCAGCTTCTGTATCTCGGTCACATGCAGCAAAGCGCCTTCCGCCTGGATCCGGATCGCCTCTTGGGTTCGGCCTCGCGGCGTGTCCTGGATCGGTTTGATGTCCTTCGCCCAGGCCGCCAGATAGGAGCGGATCGCAGCCGGATTGCTGCGCACCATCAGGTCGGCGCCACGCCCACGGCCTCGGTACAGCAGGGTGTGCAGTTCACCCTGCTGGTCGTGGAACCGGACCTTGGGCATTTCGTAGCCGCGTGTCTGGTCCTGCTGCTTGTCCCGGTTCCGCCGGTCCCGCTCGTGCTTCTGCCTCCCGAGCAACCGGTCCTTCATCCGCTGCCACTTCTCCCGCAGCCGCTTCGCCAGGTTGCGGAGCCTGTTGCGCAGGTCGCGGGCCTTGCCGAGCAGGGCGCGGGAGGCGCGGCGGACCTTGGCGAGGGCCTTGCTGACGGCGTTGCGGACACGCTGGAGCGGGCGGCGGCGGTTCGGGGTCTTCGTGTGGTCCTTGTGGTCTCGGTCCTTGCCCGTGCGGTCGCGCTTGGGGTCGCGGTCCGGTTTGCGGAGGTCGGGGCGGTGCTTGTCGCCCGGCCGGCCGGTGTCGGGGTGCTTTCCGTCCGGGTGCTTGGTTCCAGGCCGGGACTTGTCCGGGGTCTTGTCGCCGGGTCGGCGGCGAGTGGAGGGGCGTTCGGGGCCTCGGTCTCCGGGGCGGGAGGGTGACGGTCGGGACGGGGACTTCGCGTCGTGGGCCGCGTCCTTCACGCCCCGGTTGGCGGAGTTGACATAGCGGCCGTCCCTGCGGCGGTCCTCGTCGTCCCGCTTCTCCTTGGTCTTCGAGGACGGCGGTTCGGGCTTGCGGCCGGGTGTGGGCGCGGGGTCGGGACGGTTCGGCTTGGGAGCGGCCGTCTGCGCAGCGGGGTCGTCCTTCCGGGGCTGCTGGGCGTCCTTCTTCGGGGCATGCTCGTCACCGGACCCCGACTTCCCGCCACCCCCGGGTCGGCCCTTGCCGAACAGCTTCCCGGCGCGCTCCCTGAGCGTGCGGGCCACCCTGCCGAGGTACTTGCCGATGCCGGCGACCAGCCACTGGTAGATCAGTTCCAGCAGGGCCACGACACCGGAGGCCACCGCCTTGGCGAACGGCAGCGCGCCCTGGCCGCTCTTGACGGACTTCAGGAAGTTCATGAACAGGCCGAACGCCCGCAGCACGGAACTCAGCGCCTCGTACGCCGTCTTGAGCGCGTCGATGACCGCCATCACCCAGCCGGCGCCAGGGATCAGCTTCGCGACCACCTTGGTCACGATCAGCTCGCCGATGATCATGGGGAGTTGGGGGACGACCTCGTCCCAGGCCATCTTGGCCATCTCCTCCTTGGAGACGCCTCCGCTGATCAGCCGGTTGAACATCTCCATCGGGATGCCGATGAGCTGCTGGATCTTCTGGTTGAACCACTCCCGGACGGCGGCCTTGATCTCCGTGAACAGGTGCTCCTTGGCGCCGACGACCGCGGCGTCCTTGGCCTTGCCCAGCCAGCCACCCGGGTCGGACAGGATGTCCGTCGCGATGGCCGCCCATTCACCCAGGCTGTTCAGGATCGCCGAGCCCAGCTCCATGGCCTTGACCGTGACCGTCTCCGCGAGGTTCACGGCGGCCAGCAGTCCCTGCTCCATGAGGTCGAGGCCGGCCAGCAGCATGCCGCCGAACGCGTCGATCAGGGTGCCGGCGATCTTCTTGAGCTTGTCCGCGGCCTCGTTGACCTTCCGGACGGCGGCGTCGCGCAGTCCGTTGATGGTCCGACGCCACTTTGCCTGCAGGGCCGGATAGTCCTTGAGCAATTCGTCACCGAGCCGGATCAGCTCGTCCGCGAAGGCGTTGATCTGGTCGATGACCCACTTGCGGGCGTCGTCGATGAACTTGAAGACCTGCTTCTTGAAGTCGTCGATGACGCCCTTGACGTAGTTGCGGGCCTTCTCGAAGACGTCCTTGATGGCCTGCTTGAGCTTCTTGAACTGGTCCTTGATCCAGTTCAGGCCCTTCTCGAACCAGTTCCCAGAGTCCTTCTTCCCGTCGTCCCGCTTTTGCTGAACGTCCTTCTCGGACCCCGTGCGCTGGTCGTCGATCTTCTTCTGGTCGTCCTTGGTCCGCCGATCGACGTCCTGATCGGTCTTGTCCTGCTTGTCCTTGATGTCCTTGCGGACCTTGGTGAACTTCTTGCTCTTCTTGCCGTCGACCTCGCTGAGCTTGTCGTCCTGCTCCTTGCGCCAGCTGTCCCGGGAGCCGGCGATGTCGGAACGGCCCTGGCCGCGGGCGTCCGCCTGCTCCTTGGCGTTGGCGTCCACCTCACGCCGTACGTCCCGCTCGTACTGGCTGCGGTCCTGCCGGGCCTTGTCGTCCTTCTCCTTGCGCGCGGTGGTCATCTTCTGCCGCGCCTGCCCGAAGGCCTGCTTGATCTGGGGGCCCTGCTCATGCTCGGCGACGGCCGAGACCGCCTCGGGGGGCAGGCCGGCGCCGGGACTGCCGGGCGGCCCGCCGTCGGCGCCGGGCTGCGGCTTGCCGCCGCCGAGTTTCGCGGTGAGGGTCTCCTTGGGCACGTCCGGGTAGATCTGGTCCTCGCCCATCGGGCGGGCCGCGTCGTCACGGCCGGACTCGTGCAGTTCGGCGCTCTTGTCGTCGAGCAGCCGGCTCTGCTTGTCCGTGCGCTCCGGGTCCGAATCGTCCTTCAGCGGCAGCTTGGGCGCGTCACCGACCTTGGCGCCCTGAAGTCCCTTGTCGGTGGTGGGCAGATCGTTGATCGAGTCGGTGAGCTTGTGGAGCGGGAGCAGATGGGACAGCAGCTTCCGTGCGAGCGCGCCGCCGATCGCGATGGTGATGTCCCACCAGCCCGGCTCCTTCATGTTCGCGCCGGGCAACTCGCCTTCGGGGGTCTTCTCTCCCTGGATCTGAGGGGTATTGCCCTGCGCCGCCTCCGTCTCGCGGACCTGCTCCGAGGTGTAGGCGCCCGGCTCGCCGGGCTTCGGTCCGCCGTGCACGGTCGTGGGCGAGCCGACGGGCCGCGCCATGCTGGGCGGGGCGTCCTTCAGGGAGCCGCGCTCCTTGTCCACCGAACGGCCGACGGCCGTGTCGACGCCCTTGAGGGCGGTGAGCGCCAGGTGCGGCTGGAGGCTCTCGGCCACGGCGAGACCGGCCTCGGGGGTGGCGTTGCCGACATCGGCAGCAGCGGCCTGCTTCTTGGGCTTGGCGGCGGCGCCTCCCGCGCGACCGCCGCCGCCTCCGCCCGGAGCACGGCTCCCGCCGCTCCTCCCCCTGGGGGCCGCCGCCTTGGCGACGACGGGCGTGTCATCGTCCTGGCGTGCGGGCTCGTGCCGCGGCGGGGCCTCGGTCCTCGGTGTCGCCGACTCCACCTCGACGGCCTGGTCACCGACGCCGGTGTCGCCACCGGCCGCCGGGCCGGGCGAGCTCGCGACGGCCGGAGCCGGTGAACTCGCCTCCGCCTCCGGAGCCTTCTTCGGTGCGGGAGCCGTGGAACCGCTGCTCGTGGTGCCGCCGCTTCCGGAGGGGCTGCCCGTCTCCTGGCCGCGGGCGTCCTCGTCCGCACGGGCCAGCTTCCCCGGTGCGCCCGTCGTACCCTCGGCGCCGCCGTCGGAACCGCCCCCGCCCGCCCGCTCGTTGGCACGGCGCGTCTCGGCCGCCAGGTCGCGGTCCTCCGCCCGGTCGGCCCGGTCGGCGCCCTCGTCGTCCGCGTCCGGGCGCGCGACGGGTTCCGGACGGTCGGCCGTCTCGCTCTCCGGGTCGGGGCCGACCTGCTGGTCGGCAGGCTCGTCCGCGGCCTCGGGTGCGTCGTCGGCGGTGTCCTCCTGCGGGCCGTCCTCCTCCAGGGCGGAGGCGAGTTCCTCGGCCTCATCCGCGGTCACACGGGGTTCGGGCGGACGGCTGCGCGCGCCGTTCTCCGCGTCGGGGGCCGAAGTCCCGCCCAGGGCCGCCGCGTTGACCGTGCTGGTGTCGCCCGAGAGCGGCGCGGTGTCCTCCTCGGGTCGGGGACTGCGCTCCGGCTCCGCGTCGGCCTCGTCCTCGGACTCGTCGAGGAGGTTCTCCAACTCGGCGAGGGCCTCTGCCGCACCGCTCTCGTCCAGACCCAGCGGCTCGTCGTCGGGGTCCTGGTCGATGCCGGGCGCCGCCTCCTCCTGGGCCGGGGCACGGGTGTCGTCCCGTTCGGCCGCGCTCCTGTCCACCGGTTCCGGCCGTACCGCACCGACCGGACGAGCCGGTGAATCCTTGGCGGCGGCGCGGGCGGGCGCCGCCGGGGTCTGCGACTCCCGCGACCCCGCACCGGCGTCCTTCCCGGGCGCGGCGGACCGTCCCCGGGCATCGCCGCCCCCGTCCTGTTGCGCAGCATCGGCCGAACCGTCCGCCACCTGAAGGGGCTTGGCCTCCTGGGAGTCCGTCGAGGAAGAGGCAGACGCTGCGGACGCGGCAAGGGACGCGGACGGCTCCGGGACCGTCCCGGCATCAGGGCCGGCCGCCGGGGAGGCCCCGGCGCTCCCGTCCTTCCTCGCCTGCTCGAAGGCCCCGGGGTCCTCGGCCTTGCGCCGCTGAGCCTCCGCTATCCGCTCGTCCTCCAGCTGCTCGGCGTTCTCCAGCCGCGCCTGCCAAGCGGACTCGGCGCTCTCGCGGTCCTGCTCCAGCTCCTCGGCCGCGTCCGGCAAGGCGTGCGGAGCCGTGCCCGCCTCCACGGGGAGCGGGCCCTCCTCGACCTCGTCGACCAGGTCGAGAAGCCGGTCGTGATCCGGTGTGGGCAGCCGGATCTCCAGTCGGTCGAGGACCAGGTCCTGCAGATCGGGAGACATCCGCCCCAGGTGCTGGCGTACCCGCCCGGAAGCGTCCTCGGGGTCGCCGCGCAGGGACCGCAGGACGTCGTTGGCCAGGCGGTCCACCAGCGTTTCCGGGTCGACGCGCTCGGCGCGCGTACGGTCCGCGTGGACGGTCGCGTAGCGCAGCCAGCCGGGGGTCGCCTGCCCCTGCTCCACCTGCGGTGCGGAATCGGCGGCCGGCGCGGACTCGGGTCGTACGAGATCCTGCGCCGCCGACTCCGCCTCCCGCTCGATCGCCTGCTGCGGCATGCTCACCGCGCCCGGCTCCCGCCCCGCCCGCAACGCCCCCAGCCCGTGCGGATTCTGCACGGTGTGCAGCAACTCATGGGCGAGCAGTCGGCGGCCCTCGTCCGTGCCCGGCTTGAACGCGCCCTCGCGGAAGAGGATGTCCTGGCCGACGGCGACCGCGTCCGCCCCGAGCAGTTCCGTCAGCTGTGCGGCGTCGCGGCCGGTGTGCAGCCGTACGCGGCCGAGGTCGTGCCCGAGCTGTTCCTCCAGCTCGCGGCGGACGCCGGGGTCGAGCGGCTGGCCCGCGCCGCTGACGATGTTCTTCGGCTCCGGGGCGCGGGACTTGGCGGCTCGCTCCTTGCGCTTGCGGCGGCGCTGTTCGGCGGCCTGCTCCGAACCGGCCTGCTGCGCCTGTGAGGTCACGGGGTCACCTCCCCGTGGCCGCTGAGTCCCTGGTGCACCGCGCGCGCCAGTTCCTGGCCGAGCCGTCGTGCGGACAGCCCGGCGGGCAGCGGGGGAAGACCGGTCAGCGCGTCGACGCTCACGGTGCCGTTCGCCGCCAGGGGGACGCCCTGCTCCCGGACCAGCCGGGCCAACTCGCCCTCGAACGCGGCCGAGACCCGGTCCGGATCCACCCGGAAGCCGTCGAGGACGAGTTCGCCGATCTCCACGCGGATCGCCGAGGGCTGCCTGTTCACACCCATCCGCGCACCTCCGAGGGCGTCAGCGAGCGCTCCAGCTTGAGGTATTCGGTGCGGGCGGCCGCGAGCATGTGCCGCATCTGCAGCCGGTCGCCCTCCTCGGCCGCCAGGAACGCACCGGACAGGGCGATGTTGCGGATGGAGCCGCCGGCCACGGCGAGCCGGGCGAGGAGGGCATGGTCGATGTCCTTGACCGGGGCCTGCGGTGGCAGCACGCGGCGCCAGATCTCCGCGCGTTCGTGCTCGGCCGGGAAGGGGAAGTCGACGACGAAGCGGATGCGCCGCAGGAAGGCGGTGTCCAGGGCCTGCTTCATGTTGGTGGTGAGGATGGCGAGGCCCCGGTAGGCCTCCATGCGCATGAGCAGATAGCTGACTTCGAGGTTGGCGTACCGGTCGTGGCTGTCCTTGACCTCGCTGCGCTTGCCGAAGAGGGCGTCCGCCTCGTCGAACAGGAGCAGCGCGCCGCCGCGTTCGGCGGCGTCGAAGACCCGCCGGAGGTTCTTCTCGGTCTCGCCGATGTACTTGCTGACGACCTGGGAGAGGTCGACGACGAACAGGTCGAGGCCCAGCTCGCGCGCCATGACCTCGGCGGCGAGCGTCTTGCCGGTGCCGGAGCCGCCCGCGAACAGGGCGGTGACGCCGAGGCCGCGGCGCAGGGTCGCGGCGAAGCCCCATTCCTGGTGGACGGTGGCGCGTTGCCGCACGTGCGCGACGATCTCCCGCAGTACGGCCGTCTGCCGCTCGTGCAGCACCAGATCGCCCCAGCCGGCCTGCGGCTCGATCCGGCGGCCCAGCTCGTCCATGCCGATCCGGGCCTCGTCGAGACCGGAGCGCCAGGCGAGAGCGGCGGCGTCGAGTTCGTCCTCGTACGGCAGCCGGCGGCGCACGGTGGCCGCCACGGAACCGACGACGTGCGGCGGCAACTGGAACTGCGCCACCAGTGACCGCAGTTCGCTCTCCTCCAGGTCGGCGACCTCCTCGAACGCATCGGCCCACAGGGCGAGTTGCTCGTCGTCGTCGAGCCGGGGCACGGCCACGCGGACGCCGTGCGGGCGCTCGGTGCGCAGCGGGTCCTCGCTCGACACGACGACCGGTACGGCGGCACCGGCCAGGAACGCCTCGACCGCCGCCCGCTGATCGCGGTCCAGCTCACCCACCTCCACGAGGAGCACGGCGGGCAACAGGATCGCCTCCCGCTGCCACAGCCGGGCCAGCCGGTCGCGCTCGGCGGGATCGGTCGGGATGTCCTCGGCGTTCATCGCGTACAGCCCGAGCCCCGACCGGGCGGCCGCCGCGGCGGCCAGGTCGGCGCGGCTGCGCAGGTCGCCGCCGGTGATTTCGACGAGCAGGGGCGCGCCCGGAGCGCGGCCGCCCTCGGTCCAGCCCTCGGCGAGCCGGCTCGCGGCGAGGTCGTACGACGGTGGCAGCGCGTCCGGCACCGGGGTGCGGCGCACCTGCCCGTGCAGCCGGGCGTCCAGGTGGGGCGAGCCCAGCAGGAAGTGCAGGATGCGCTCGTCCAGCCGTAGCCGGGAGGTGGTCAGCCGTGTCTCGTCCTCCAGCTCGACGATCCGCCAGCGCCTGAGCGGTGCCACGGGCGTGAGCGCGCTCCAGTGCGGACCGTCCAGCGCGGCCAGGGCGAGCGAGAAGGTGGGGTGGGCCCGCCCCGGGTCCCCGGCGGCCGCGGCGCACCGGGCACCGGCCGTGGGCTCCAACTCGTAGGCGGCGGTGAGCAGCACGAGGTCACGCTCGAAAGGGGTGAGCCCGAAACAGGTGACGAGGGCGTCAAGCAGGGCGGGGGCCGGGACGGCGGGCACGACGGCGTTCCCGCGCACACCACCGGCACGGCGCCGGACACCGGCGCGGGCACCGGATGCGCCGTCCGCTGCGTCCGCGTCGGATCCGCCGCTCGCTTCGGCCACGGAACCGGCACCCACGCCGGCCACCGCGTCCGGTGCGGTGGTGGCGCGTGCCGCGTGGGTGTCGACGCATGCCAGGACGCGGCGGATCTCGGCGCTCAGCGCCGCGCTGCCGTCGCCCGTCTCCGCGGTGCTCGCCTCGTATGTCCCCATGTGCTCACCTGCCCCCGTCGACCCCAACGTCGCCTCAGTTCTCCGTGCCCTCGTCGCCGCCCGTGCCCGCTGCGGAGCCCGGGTCCATGGGCTCGGCGGGCGGCGCGCTCTTGGCCGTCCGGACCGTCTTCGCGGTCTTCGCGGTCTTCGCCTGCTTCGTAGCGGCCTTGACCGGCGGCACCGCCGCCTTGCGCGGACGCGCCGGCGCCTTGGCCGCGGTCCTGGCCACGGCCTTCGCCGGCACCTTCGCGGCCTTCCCCGCGTCGGTCGCCCCGGCATCCGGCCCATCCGCGTCGCCCGAACCGTCCGAACCGCCGGACGGCTCGTCGGCACGCGGCCCGGGCCCCGGAGGGACCGGCGCGCCCGGCGCACCGAACGGCAGCACCCGGACCTCGGACCGTTCCACCCGCTTCGCCGGGACGGGCGTCTCGCGGCCGTCGATGAAGACGAGCGAGGCCTGGTAGACCACCGACAGCGCGTAGGGGGTCTGGTAGAGCATCCCCCACAGCTTCGACGTCTCGTCGACGTCCATCACCATCGGCGTGAACCGCACCCGCTGCGCCGCCTCCGCGAGATTGCTTCCCGTCAAGTAGGGCCGCTCACCGGCGAGTTCGATGATGTCCTGGGGCAGGATCGGCGTCTCGTGCAGGGTGCGCACCACGGAGCCGATGAGCCGCTGCCCGACCAGCTCGGTCTCGTCGCCGTACGCGCTGATCACGTACTGCAGGTCGAGCGCGGCACTGGCCCGGCGCATCAGCGTGCCGTCGGACGCGCGCGTGGGCATGTCGTTGTTGCGCTGCGAGGTGTTGGGCGTGACCTGGTACAGGAACACGGAGATGGTGGGGTCCGTCGGTGGTTCGGCGGGCGGCTTGCGCGGCTCCACCTTGACGCCCATGTCGATCTCCGGCCGCAGATGGGACTCGATCAGCAGGGCGAGGGCCTGGCTGACATGGGCGATGGCGAGTGCGTTGCTCATGACGTCAGTTCCTCGGTTCCTCTCGTGTTGCCGGTCCTGCCGCTGTCACTGCCGGTGCGGCTCACTCGCGCCCCCGGGACAAGTAGTCCGCGAGGCTCACGGCGGCCCCCGGCCGCTCGGCGCGCCGCGCCGGCTGCCGTGCCCCGGTGCCCGGCCGGCCGGCCGTCACCTCCAGGCGCCCGATCTGTACCTGCACCACCTGCTCGGGTGTCCGCGCCGGCCGTCGGGCGGCGGCCAGCCGGACGGCGTCACGGGCCGCCGCCGTGTCCGCGGCGGTGGGGCGTGGTGCCGCGGACACAACGGTGGGGGGAGCGGCGTCCGTGCCCGGGGGGATGGGCGCGGACGCCGCGGTCCGGTCCACGCCCGGTTCCGGGCGGCCTCGCCCGGAGGTGCGCGGCCCGGTCCGGGGTGCCGACAGCGGTCCCGGCGCCAGGGGCGCGGCGGGACGCAGCAGCGGCGTCTCTGCCGCGAGGGGCGAAGCGGGGCGCGCCTGGGGCTCGGTGGGGGCGCGCTCTGTGTGTACGACGGTCCGCTCCCGTTCCGTGTGCCGCCGGACCTCGGCGGCGGCCGGGCGCGGCGCGTCCCGGTCCGGTACGGCGGTCGGCAGGGCGGACGGCCGGGTCACCGGGTCTGTGGCGTCGGGGTCCGCGGTCCGGGACCGTACCGCCTCCACCCGCTCGAACGGGCCGGGCAGCCGGGGTCGTACCCGGACCGTGTCCGGTCGTGGGGCGGCGTGCCGGGCGATCAGCCGGTCGAGGAAGTCGGGCTCCGCCGGCGGCGCCCCCGAGGAGGAGTCAGACATCCGCACACAGCTCCAGGTAGTAGCGGCGCCGCAGCGGGCTGAGCGCCAGGATCTCCGGCTCGCTCCAGCCGTAGGCGGTGGCGAGCAGGTGGACGTCGAGGAGCACGTCCCGTGCCCAGGCGTCCAGTTCGGTCCACAGGTAGGAGGCGATGTCGAGTTCGGCCCGGGTGGCCGCGCCGCACTCGGGGCAGCCGACGTTGAGCGTCACGTCGGCGCCCGGGTCGGCCGCCTCGACGGCATCGGCGATCCGCCGCTGTACCGGCGCCGGAAGGGCGTCGGCGGTCACGGCGCTCCCGTCGCGGACCGCAGAGACCAGACAGCGGGCGAGCAGCGCGGCGCGCGGGTCGGCGGCCCGGGCCGCCGCCGTCAGGTCGGCGGGGCCGGGGAGCCGGAACGCGAGGTCCCAGCCGTCCTCCGACAGCCGGACTACCGACTCCCCCACCCCGCCCGGCGACTTGGCGAACTCCCCGGCGTCCAGGTCGAACTCCATGTCCGCACCGCACGCGTGGCACTCCATCCGCACCTGCATGCGCTCGCCGAACAGCGCCCGGCGCAGTGCGAACAGGTCGGACTCGCGCTCGCCCACCGGCACCGTCGGCAGTGTGGCGGGGTCGAGGTCCGGACGCGCCGTGCCGTGCAGCAGCACTGCGCGCCCGGCGGGCGCCTCGGCGAGTCCCGCCTCCCAGGTGGCCAGCAGCCCGGCCGCCCCGGTGATCGCCATGTCTCCCCCCGATTTCCTCGACTACCGCCGCCTCACGCCGGGTTGAGGAAGGAGGGCTCCTCGGGCTCGGGCACCTCGTAGTCCCGCTCCCAGCCCTCGCACTCCAGCTTCAGCGACTGGATGGCCACCGCGTTGGCGTTGGCGTCCAGTTCGCCGAGCACCTGGTACTCGCTGGGCCAGGTCCGGTACAGCTTGTGCGAGACGGCGACCTGGCCCGCCTCGTTGAGGACCTGGATGACGATGTCCTTGCGGAAGTCGGCGAGGGACACCTCGGAGCCGAGTCCGGCGCCGACCTGCCACACCTTGTTGGCCCAGCGGTCGAATTCGGGGTCGTGGGTGACGCCGCGCTCCAGGGTGATGCCCTCGAACTCGGAGCGTCCCGGCGACTTGCGCGGGGAGGACGGGTCGCCGCCATGGCGGTGCTTGACGACCTCGGTGGTCCGCTTCAGCGGACTGATCTTGCTGATGCCGGCGACCGTACGACCGTCCCACAGGACCAGGAACTTGAAGTTCTTGTAGGGGTCGAAACGATGGGCGTTGACGGTGAACTCTGCCATCGGATTCCTTCAGTTCTCCAAGATTCCCGGGGCCTACAGCTCGAACTGCGCGGAGGTCTGCTGGATTTTGACGATCACGAACTCCGCCGGGCGGACCGGTGCGATGCCGACGAGGACGTTGACGACGCCGTTGGCGATGTCCTCGTCGGTCGTCGTGTCGCTGTCGCACTTGACGAAGTAGGCCTCGCGCGGGGTGCCGCCCTTGAAGGCGCCCTGCCGGAACAGCGTGTGCAGGAACGAGGAGGCGCTGAGCCGGATCTGCTGCCACAGGTTCTCGTCGTTGGGCTCGAACACCACCCACTGCAGGCCTCGTTGCAGGCTCTCCTCGACGTGCAGCGCGAGACGGCGCACGGGGACGTACTTCCACTCGCTGTCGAGCGCGTCGGACCCCTCCAGGGTGCGGGCGCCCCACACCAGCGGGCCGGTCAGCGGGAAGGTGCGCAGGCAGTTGACGCCGAGCGGGTTGAGCAGTCCGGTCTCGCGGTCGGTCAGGTTGACCGTGAGCGAGTGGACGCCGGCCAGCCGGGCCTCGGTGCCGGCCGGTGCCTTCCACACGCCGCGCTCGGAGTCGGTGCGCGCGATGACGCCCGCGACGGCTCCCGAGGGCGGGAAGGAGCGCAGCCGCCCGGTGAGCGGGTCGGTGAGCTGGAGGTGCGGGAAGTACAGGCCGGCGTGGTTGCCGCGTACGGCGTCGAAGGCGGCGATTCCGGCGCGTGCCGTGTCCACGCTGACCCAGGTGCCGGGGGCGTCGACGAGCAGGAAGATCCGCCGCTCCTGGCACAGCCGCTGGGCGGCGGACACGACCGTGATCGCGTCCTCGGTCTTCTCGTACGCCGCCAGCTCCGGCAGGACGAGGAGGTTGACGTCGGCGACCCCGCGCAGCGCCTGGATGCCGGTCTTGTCGGCCTCGGAGCCGATGAGGTCGCGCGGTCCGGGTGCCTCGCCGTCCTCGCCGCCCTCCAGCGGGAAGACGGGCGGGTTGACGGACGCCTCCAGGCCGAGGTCGTTGGCGCACTCGCCGAGGAAGCGGACGACGTCCTCGGGGTCGGTGGAGCCCGCGACGACCTGGATGCGCCGGCCGAAGGCGGTGACCTCGGCACCGGCGAAGGCGTGCTTGCCCGGGGCGTCCGGCAGCGCGCGCAGCTTGCGCTCCAGGAGCAGGGCCAACTCGGCCACGGTGCACGGGGCTTCGCCGTCGCAGTCGGGGTCGTAGAGCGTGAACTCGCGCTCCACGTCACCGATCTTGACGGTCAGGTCGACGGTGAGGTCGGGCAGTTCGTGCCCGAACGGCTTGGAGACCGTGCCGGACGGGTCGGGGCGGCCCTCGCCGACGACCTCGACGCGGATCAGCCGGGAGCCGGCGTTGATCACGGTCGGCGCGTAGCGGCCGTTGGACGGGTCCATGGACAGGCCGGTGAAGCTCTCCCGGGCGTCGCCCCTGGCGTCGTACACCCGCAGGTTGAACGTGTCGTCGGGGCACGGTGTGTCGTGGTCGACGGCGACGCGCAGCCCGTTGCCCCAGACACCGGGTTCCTTGGCGTGCACCTCCAGGACCCTGCTCTCGCTGTGGCCCTCGGTGGACTCCAGGGTGACGCAGGCGGCCTTGCCGCTGCCGGCCTTGGTGACCCGGACGATGACGGCGACGGAGCCGCCGTTGCCGAAGAACTGGTGCACCGCGTAGCCGACGGCGCTGCGGGCGCTCAGTCCGCCGAAGCGGCGCTCGAACTCCGCGAAGCTGGTGACGCGTACCGGCTCGTTCAGCGGACCTCGCCGGGTGTGGCCCACAAAGGCCGTCACCGACGTGGTCAGGGTCGAGATCGTGCGGGTGCTGCTGGGAAGCTCTTCGACGTAGACGCCGGGATACGTCGGCTTGGCGGCGCTCACCGCGCTCATCGGCTTTCCCCCTCCTATCCCTGTCTCGGGCACCGGACGAAGACACCAAGAGACAGTTGGTGGAGGAATGTGTTCCGGATTCGGCGCGGCAAACGGCCCCGCGCGCAGGGCGACGGCGACCGAACGCACCGCATCAGTTTCCCCCGTCAGCACCCGGGCCGGTCGGTGGTCCGGGTCAAGCAACGTGCTTGTGACTCCTGATGCTCAAGTGCTCAATCCACCTTGATGCGCGCGGAGTTGACGGAACAAGGCACCTTCCGGCCACCCCGGGAAAAGGTTTCGTGAAGGTCAACTCCCGGTATTCACACGCCACACCCGCGCGCCCTCGACAGCCGTTCCACAGCTTCTGCACAGAGGCCGTCCGCGCAGGAAGGCGGTCGGATCCCGGCTCTCCCGGGAACCCCGGAGGACACCGCGCCGACGGTGACACGCGGTCCCACACACCATCTCCAGGCCTTCTCCAGTCGTACACAATCCACGGTGGCCAATTCCGCCGGGGTCACCTCCACGGACCGTCATCTCCACCGGCCCGGGGCGCTGTCAGTGGCCTCCCCTACAGTTCCCGTCACTTGATCACTGCGGTGCGGGGAGGCACGTATGGGGTGGGTTCCGGCGGGCGACTACGAGGTCGCCCTCGACGGCGGAAAGGTGGTGTGCCGCAACGCCGCCGGACGACGGCTCAAGTCCGTTCCGGCCAAACTCGCGGACGATCCCGCGGTGACCGGGCTGCGGCAGCTCGCCGAGTGGCTGGAGCGGCACGACCGCCAGTGCCTGGCCGATGTCGAGCGGTGGATGGTGCGCTCGCTCCCGGTGCCGCTCACCGTCCTCGCCGGGGTCTGGCCCGACCCCGCCTGGCGGTCCGCCCTGCGCGACGTCGTCGTCACGGGCGCCGACGGAGAGGTCGCCGGGTTCCTGAGGGACGCCGACCCCGAGCGCGGGCTCGGTCTGGTCGACCTCGACGGCGACACCGTGCGCATCACCCCCGACCTCGTCCGCATCCCGCACCCGGTGCTCCTCGACGACCTGGAGGAGCTGCGGGAGTTCGCCGTCGAACTCGGCGTCGAGCAGCGCGCCCAGCAGCTCTTCCGCGAGGTGTGGCAACGCCCGGCCGCGCTCGACGCCGAGGGCACACAGGTCGAGGAGTACGCGGGCGGGGCGTTCAAGGAGCTGCGGTTCCTGCACGGCAGGGCGGCGCAGCTGGGCTACCGCGTGCGCGGGGGACACGCCGTCTGCTCCGTGCTGGAGGACGGCCGCGGCGCCGAGGCCCGCGTGTGGATCGGCGACTACGACGGCTACGAGGAGACGGAGACCGGTCCCCTCATGTGGACGGACTGCGCGGGCCGGGCGCTGAAGCTCGGTCAGGTCGGGCCGGTGGCCTGGTCGGAGGGCATGCGCATGGCGGCGGCGCTGTACGCGGGGCGGGACATCGAGGACGAGGAGCGGGCGGCATGACGACCACGACGACATACGACGGGACCACCGTGGCCGCGCTGCTCGACGCCGGCGCCGTCCTGCCGCCGGGCAGCACCGCCCGGGAGGACGCGGACGTCCTCACCGTGCGCACCTACACCCACCCGGCCCTGGCGGAGCGAAGTGTGGTCCGGCTGGTGCCCGGCACCCTCGGCGAGGCCGAGGACCTGGCCCTGGAGTTCCTCGGACTGGCCCGGGAACCAAAGACCCCCGAGGTCGGCCAGGTGCGCCGGGAGGCCCTTGGCTTTCCCGCCTGGGCGCTGGTCAACGACCCGGCCAACGGGCACCACGCGCTGGCCCTGGTCAAGGACGTCGAGCAGCTCGCCCGGCAGGCCAAGTCCCGCCCGGGCAACGCCAAGGACGGCTTCGAGGAGCTCGGCACCCGGCTCGGCCGCACCGTGCCGCACTTCCTGCCCACCTTCTACGAGCAGGCGGCCCGGGTCTTCCTCCAGCACGAGAACACCACGTACGCCGCCGCCTTCTTCGGCAAGGCGCGCGAGGCCGAGCGGGTGCACGCCCTCACCGTGGACGAGGAGCGGCAGCGTGCCGTGTTCCTGGAGTTCGCGTTCGCGGGGGCGCTGACGGTCAAGGCGCTCAAGGAGTATGTGAAGGACCTCGCCCGCCGCCTCGACCCCGCGACCGCTTGGGCGCAGTTCCGGCAGCTGACGGTGGAGCGCTGCGCGGCGGGCATGCCGCCGTACGCCTCGCTGCCGCAGGACGCCCGGGGCCTGATCAAGGCGGCCGGTCTGGACCGGGTCACCGAGGAGTGCGGCCTCGTCGCCGACCTGATCGCCTCCCCCGCCGCCGTCCGGGCGCCCGCCTCCTTCTGGACCGCCTACCGCTCCGTCCTGCCGGACCTCGCGGAACGCCGGCCGGCCGTCCGGGCCCGGCTGCTGGAGATCATGCCGGCCGGGCTGGGCCGCGAGGTCGCGGACGACGAGTTCTGGCTGGCCCTGCTCGCGGAGTGCGGGGCCGAGCGGCTGCTGACGGACGGGGACGAGGTCGACGCCGCGGACTGGCTGAGCCGTTGGGCTCTGCACCGCAAGCACGGCGGGGCGGTCTCCAGGCGTTCCCCGGCCACGCTCGCGCTGGTCGCACGGATGGCGCCCCGGCTGCGGGCCGACGGCCGGGCGGTCGACCTCTTCACCGGCCGCTGGCGCGACGGTGCCGAGCTGGACCTGCTGGACCTGTGCGCGGCGGAGGGCGTCCCGCTCACCCTTCCCGACGCCGGGGTGGACGTCCACCTGGGCCTCGACGGCTGGCTGCGCGGCTCCCGGGACGAGCGGCGCGACCTGGTCGCCACCGCGGCGGATCCGCGGCTGCGCGCCCTGCTGTTCCAGGCGGTGGGCACCCTGGGCGACCACCGTTCGGCCACCGACCTGCTGAAGGCCGCCGAGCACCCCGTGCTCCGCGACGTACTGTGCGAGTGGCTGGAGGCCTCGGCCAAGGAGTTCGCCGGCTCGGTGGGCCTGCCCGGCGCCCGCACGGCACTGGAGCGGCTGCGCCCGTTCCGCGGTGTGGCCGCCGAGGTCGGTCCGCTCGCCGTCGCCGCGGTCGCGGAGCACCGGGTCGCGCCGCTGCTCGGCCGCACCCTGCGCGCGGGCATCCTGGACGAGCTGGGCTGGCCCGCTCTGGAGGAGGCCCTGCGGCTGCTCGACACCGAGCCCAGGAACGGCGAGGACAACACGCTGACCGTCACCGAGGCCTGGCCCGCGCTGATCCTCGCGCGCCCGCACAAGGCGGTCGTCGTCGGCCCGGACAAGATCCTGCTCGAACACGACCTGCGTCTCCCCGCGGACCTGGACCGCTGGCAGCGCCCCCGCTTCCGCTACACCGACGGCGAACTGCTGGTGATGTGGCGGCAGGGCAGCAAGCAGTCCGCCTACTGGTCCGCCCGGCCGGCCGAGGTGTTCACCCTCGGCGGCGAGCAGATCCCCACCTGGTGGTCCGGCAACGACACCGGCACCCCGTCGATCCCGCTGCCCGGCGGCGGCCGCGCCACCGGCGGCCGGACCCTGCACGCCGGTGACACCGTCCTGCCGCCCACCCGGTCCGTGATCGGCGACGGCACGACGTGCTGGCGCCAGGGCCGACAGGGCCGGCAGACGGTGTGGCTCGAGTACGACCCCGGCACGGGCACGCACGGACGTGCCTCGCTCCCCGCCTTCCTGCGGGCCGGTATCCGCGAGGACGCGTCCCTGCAGCTCGGCGGCTGCGAGGTCCTGCCCCTGCAACCCGGCCTGGAGCACAGCCCCTTCGGCACCGACGGCACGGTCCTCGGCCGCTGGGTGCGCAGGGAGGGGAAGGGAGCCGAGGCACGCACGGTCGCCGGCACCCCGGACGGCCGGACCGTCACGCTGTCCGGGGAGTGGGGCTGGGCGCACGGTGTTCCGCTGGGCGCGCTGCGGCTGCCCGGCGGGGCCGAGCCGGTCGTCGCGCGCGTCAACATGCGGGTCTCCCTGTTCGCGGCCGACGACACCTCCTCCACCGGAGAGCTCGGCCGTGTGACGCCGCACGAGCGGGGTGGGGAGTTCGCCGCCGGCACCCGGTTCGTGCCCCCGGTCGCCTTCTGGCACGCCCTGCGCCCCCGCGACGAGCGGGGGTCGGCGGTGCTGCGCGCCCTCACCGACGAACGGGCGGCCGAGGTGCTGCGGGTCACCGCCGCGGCCCTGGCCGAACGGCAGGAGCGGATCGCCCGGGCGGGCGGCTCCGGCGCTGCGGCGCCCGGCGCGGCGGTGCCCGGACAGAACCTCCACGGACGGACGGCCGGACAGGCCGCCGACGTCAAGCCGACCGTGCCGACCGCGGACGAGGTCGCTCTGCGCGCCGTGCGTGACGCCCTGCCGGAACTCACCGACCAGCGGCTCCTCATGGGCGTCGCCGCCCTGGTGCGCTCGGCGCTGCGCATCGCCGAGTCCGCCACCGCCTTCGTGACCCCGCCCCAGCAGCGGCCGCTCCAGCCCGCCAACCGGACCCACGGCATGTTCGCCGACTACAAACCCCGGCACGGCGAGGACCGGACGCTGCACGACGCCGCCACGGGCATCGCCGAGCTGAACGGCTGGTGGGGCGGCGAACGCTGGAGCGTGCTCCAGCAGATCCGCGCGGTGAACCACGTGCTCGCCGGCAGGCCCGCCGACGGCAAGCCGCTGCCCGGAGAGCGACTCGCCGTCCTCACCGACGGCTGGCGCAGCGACGAGCACACCGTCCCCGGCATCGGGATGGTGTGGCCGTCCGTGCTGAGCACGCTGCGCCCGCTCGCCTACCGGGCCGCCTCGCCCGCCCTGACCGACGACCAACGCGAGCCGCTGCTCCTGCTGTTCGAGGCGATCGCCGAAGGGCCGCTGGCGACCCCCGCGGGAACGCTCCGCGAGATCGTGCTCAGCGAACCGCACGACAAGCAGCAGCGTGCCGGTCAGGTGCTGCGCCGTGCCGACCGTACCGTCGTGCTCCTGGGCTGCCAGAGCATCGACGGCCAACGGGAACGCGTCAACTGGCTGGCCCTGGACCACGACCCGTCCGGCGCGTTCGGCGCGGTCGCCCACTTCACGCTGGAGACCGAGACCAGGCACACCTCGGCGATCACCGCCGAGCGGCTCGCCGACGTCACCCGGCTGCTCCGGGACAAGGGCGCGGCCCCCTGGCGGCCCGAGGCACCCGAGGCGCTCGCCGCTGCGACGAGCGGCGGGCTGGGCCCGGTCCAGGCCACCGTGCTGCTAGCCGGGCAGCCGCACGCCCCCGGTGCCGAGGGCCTGGCCACCATGGGACTCAAGCCGCGGCAGAGGGACTTCGGCAACGGCATGTTGGGCTCGGTGGACCGGCGGGACCGGGCGGCACTGATCGGGGCCCTGCTGCCCGAGGACCCCGCCGACCTGTGGACGGCCGGACCGGACACGGCGGCCGCGGGACGGGTGTGGACCGAGCGGCTCGGCTCGTTCGTCCGGCTGTCCGAGGAGGTCGCCGCCGGCCTCTCCGCAATGTCCGTCGGCTCCGCCGAGGCCCTGCTCAACCCCGGGCGCACTCCCTGGCTCAGCCGGACCACGGTCCAACGCCCCGACAAGGACGGCAACCTGGTCGCGGAGGACCCCGCGGCCCTCCCCGGGCGGTACGACCTCACCCGTGCCGTCGACGCCCTGGCCGAGCTCGCCTACACCCTGCCGTACGGGCATCCGCTGCGCGCCGCCCTGCCGGACGGCCTGGCCGCCCTGCGCCGCCGCGTCGCCGACCCGGAACTGCTCGTCGACCTCGACATCGAGTGGACGGAGAAGGGCGGGCCGACCGCCGTCGAACTCCGCAAGGCGTACGGTCTGCCCGCCACCGGAGGCGCCGACGCGTACGGTTTCACCCGGCTCGGCGAGGCACTCGTGCTGCGTCCCTGGTACGGCGACACCGAGACGGTCCTGGTCCGCCCGGCCGGGCTCACCTGCCCGGACGACGCGGTCCTCGGGCTCGTCGAGGGCCTGGTGGCCCCGGCGCGCCGGGGCGGTGTGCGGGCGCTGCGGACCGTCCTCGGCGACGACCTCGCCCGGGCCCTCGCGGCGGGCACGGACACCGAGGGGCCCACGGGCCACGCCCAGGACGCGAGCACGAGCGTGCCCGCTCTCGTCGCCGAGGTCGCCACGGCCCACGGCCTGGGCGAGGACGCGGCGGCTCTCTATCTCCAGCTGCTGGCGCTCCCCGATCCGACGGACCGCAACTGCGCCCGCTGGACCGGCTGGAAGCCCGCCCGTATGAAGAAGGCCCGCGCCGAACTGGCCGCGACCGACCTGGTCGTCGAGGCCAAGCGGCCGCGCGCCGGGCGCACCCTGTTCCTGCCCTGCGGCTGGTACGACCTCAAGGCCCCCGCGGTGCCGGTGGAGACCTGGAAGGAGGGCCTCTACCCGGTCACCGGCCGCGCCGTGCCGCTCCTTGCGGTGCCCGAGCTGTTCGCCCGCGCCTGGGACCGCGTCCGCGCGGGAGACGCTCCGGCGTACGAGGAACTCACCACCCGGACCGGCCGGAAGGGACGCCGCCGGTGACCGCGCCCCTTCACCCGCCGACGACCGCGCTCCTTCACCAGCCGACGGCCGCGCCTCTCCCGCTGTCGATGGCCGCGCCTCTCCCGCTGTCGATGGCCGCGCCTCTCCCGCTGTCGAGGACCGCGCCGCTTCCCCTGCCGACGACCACCACCCGTACCGCCCCGAAGGACCACCGCCCATGACCACCGCCCTCGCTCCCGACGCGACCCGTCAGATCGTCCCGCCCGAGGACCGCCACGTCGTCGAACTGGCCTTCCTCGCGGCGTACGACGACGGGCCGCGCCCGCCCGCCTGGCATCTCACCCCGCGTGCCGTCGTCACGTTCGTGATGGGCAGCGGCGGGCAGGCGCTGAAGCTGCCGGACGGCGCCGAGGTGCCCGCCGGGATGCCGCGCCGGCTCGTGGTGGAGGGCAAGTTCGTCGGTGACCGGGCACTGGTCGAGCGGTGTGTCGTCACCCTCGCCGGTGAGCGCGGTCTGCTGCTCGTCGGCGAGCCCGGCACCGCCAAGTCGATGCTCTCCGAGCTGCTGTCCGCCGCCGTGTGCGGCACCAGTGGGCTGGTGGTGCAGGGCACGGCGGGCACGACCGAGGACCAGCTCAAGTACGGCTGGAACTACGCCCTGTTGCTCGCCAAGGGGCCGAGCAGGGAAGCCCTCGTGCCCTCCCCCGTCCTCACCGCCATGACCCGGGGCGCGCTCGCCCGGGTCGAGGAGGTCACCCGCTGTCTGCCCGAAGTCCAGGACTCCCTGGTGTCGTTGCTCTCCGAGCGGCGCATCGCGGTCCCCGAACTGGCGGGCACGGACGACGCCCTGGCGCATGCCGCGCCCGGCTTCAATCTCATCGCCACCGCCAACCTGCGGGACAAGGGCGTGTCGGAGATGTCCGCCGCGCTCAAGCGCCGGTTCAACTTCGAGACCGTGGGCCCCATCCCGGACCTCGACGCCGAGACCGCGCTGGTGCGCAGCCAGGCCCGGGCGTCCGTCGAGCGGGCCGGGGCGGCGTTCCAGGTCGACGACGCCGTGCTGGAGGCGCTCGTGACCGCCTTCCGCGACCTGCGGGAGGGCCGGTCGACGGAGGGCTGGGAGGTGGAGCGGCCCTCCACCGTGATGAGCACGGCGGAGGCCGTCTCCGTCGCCGGCGCGCTGGGGCTGGCCGCGGCCTACTTCCCCGGGGACCGGGATGTGCTCGGGCTGCTGCCGGGGCATCTGCTCGGCGTCGTACGCAAGGACGACCCGGCCGACGCGGCCCGGCTGCGCGGCTATTGGGACGGTCCGGTACGGCGCCGCGCCGAGCAGGGCTCCGCCACCTGGCGCACCTTGTGGGACCTGCGCACGGTCCTGGAGGGCTGACGGCCGTGTCCCTCTCCACCGCCTCCCCCGTCTCCCCCCTCTCCCCCGTCTCCCCCCACGAGGCCGTCGCGGCCCTCACCGACCCGGGGGCGCCCTACCTCATCGGCGTACGGCACCACGCGCCCTCGCTGGCCGCGGCGGTACCCGCGCTCCTCGACGCGGCCGAGCCCGACGTGCTGCTCGTCGAGCTCCCCGCCGAGATGCAGGAGTGGCTGCCCTGGCTGGCCCACGAGGAGACCAGGGCCCCGGTCGCACTCGCGGCCGCTCCGGCGGGCGGGGGCGGTGGCCCGGCCTTCTACCCCTTCGCCGACTTCTCCCCCGAACTCGCCGCGGTGCGCTGGGCCGCGCGGCGGGGCGTGCGGGTCGTCGCCTGCGACCTGCCGCTGGCCGACCCGGCGTGGGGGGAGGAACGCCCGGAGCGGGCACAGGCTCCCGGTGGCCCCCGCCTGACCACGGCCCTGCGCTCGCGTCTCACCGGTCGTCCCGGCGACGACCTGTGGGACCGGCTCGTCGAGGCCACGGCTCCGGGCTCGGCACCGGAAGCGCTGCGCCGGGCGGCCCTGCTGACGGGGTGGGCGCTGCGTGAGGACGCGGCCGCGTCGGGGGGTGTGCCGGAGCTGGACCTGCGGCGCGAGAGCCGGATGCGCTCCTGTCTGGCGGCCGCCACCGCGAACGGCGAGCGCGCCGCGGTACTCGTGGGCGCCTTCCACGCCCCGTCGTTGCTGTCCCCGGCAGGATCCGGCGGGCCCGAGCCGGTCTCGCCCTCCGTGAACCCCGGCTCCGCCGCCCCCGACGACCGCCCCCTCTGGACGACTTCGCTCATCCCCTACACCTACGCGCTCCTGGACGAGCGTTCCGGCTATCCGGCCGGTATCCGCGATCCGGAGTGGCAGCATCTGGTGCTGGGCGCGGCGGGTGATCCGGCCGCGCTGGAGGAGGCGCTGACCCGGGCGGCCGTACGGGTGTGTGCGGAACTCCGCGCTCTTGGCCACCCGTCGGGCCCCGCCGACGCGCGCGAGATCACCCGGCTGGCCGGAGACCTCGCCCGGCTGCGCGGGCTGCCCGCGGCCGGCCGGGGCGAGCTGGTCGAGGCGGTGCAGACGGTGCTCACCCAGGGCGAGCCGTACGGCCGGGGGCGGGCCGTCGCACGGGCGATGGAGCGGGTGCTGGTCGGGTCGCGCGGCGGCCGCCCCGCCCCCGGAGCGCCCCGCAGCGGTCTCGCCCCCGCAGTCGAGGCCGAGTTGGCGGCGCTGGGCCTGCCCGGCCCGGCGGACGGCGGCCCCGGTGCGGCCCGGGACCTGCGTCTGGATCCGCTCCGTTCCGACCTCGACCGCCGGCGTGAACTCCTGCTGCGCCGGCTGACGGTGTGCGGGGTGCCGTACGCCGAGCCCAAGGAGGTCGTCGGCGCGGGTGGGGCCGAGGCGCTCACCTCGCGCTGGGAGGTGCGCTGGACCCCCGCCACCGCGGCCATGCTGACCACGGCCGGGATCCGCGGTGTCACCCCGGCCCAGGCCGCCGAGGGCGTACTGCGGGAGCGGCGGCGGGCGGAGCACGACGAGGGCGGGCCCACGGCCGCGCAGACCCTGGACGGTCTGGAGCGGGCGGCGGAGTGCGGTCTGCCGGGGCTGGCGGACGAGCGGCTCGCGGACACGGCCGACGTGCTGCCGCACTCCGCCACCCTGCCCGAACTCCTCGCCGGGCTGGCCCTGTTGGACCGGCTGCGGGCCGGGCACATCGCCGGACTCGAGGCCGACGAGGACCGTTCGGCCCGTGCGGCCGAAGTGGCCGAAGTGGCCGAACTGCTCACGGTCGCCGCGGTGCGCCAGGTGGACGGCCTCACCGGCTCCGAGGACCCCGCCGACGCGCACGCACTGCTCGAACTCGCCCACCGCGCCGACCTCCTGGGCGGCATACGGCTCACCGACGCCCTCACCCGGCTGGCGGCCGAGGGTTCCCCGCTGATGCGCGGCGCCGCGGGAGCCGTACGCGTGCTCCTCGGACACGACGATCCCCGGGTCCTCGGCGACCGCGTCGCCTCCTGGGTGGACTCGGCCACCGACGCCGGGTCCCGGGCGGCGCTCACCGCCCGGCTCACGGGACTACTGACCGCGGCGGGCCGGCTCCTGGAGTCCGCGGCCCCCGCGCTGGAGCCCCTGCTCAGCCGAGTCTCGGAGCTGCCCGACCGGGACTTCCTCGACCGGCTCCCCGCGCTCCGGGGAGGCTTCGACACGCTCAGCCCGGCCGCCCGCGACCGCCTCCTCTCGGCCGTCGAGGAACGGCTCGGCACCAGTCATCCGGCCGACACCTCCGGTATCGACCCCGACGCCCTCGCCACCTGGACGCGCGCGGACCTCGCGGCACGTGAGGCCCTGGGCGCGCTCGGGCTCCTGCCGGCACCGCGGGACCGCGAACAGCCGGGGCCCGCGGCCGAACCGGTAGCCACCCACGAGGAGAAGGCCCAGGCCCCCGGCGAGGCACACCGGCTCGCCCCCGCCGACCGCTGGCGGCTGCTGCTCGGCCGCCGTACCGACCAACTGCCCCGGTCCGCGTCGGCGTTGGCCACGGCGCTGGACGAGCTGTACGGCAGCGGACGCGGCGAGGGCAGCAGGGGGAATCTCGGCGGCCGGGGCCGGGGCGGTGGCCGGGAGGCGCCGTACCCCGGGGTGCGCGAGTGGTCCGAGGAACTGGCGGCCCTGTTCGGGCCGGGCATCCGGGAGGAGGTACTGGCGGCGGCCGCCGCGTCGGGCCGCCAGGACGTGCTCACCGAGCTGGATCCGGACAGCGTCCGGCCCTCCGTCGACCTGCTGCGCAGCGTGCTCCGGCACGCGGGCGGGCTGCCCGAGGCCCGGCTGGCCGCGCTGCGTCCGCTCGTACGACGCCTGGTCGAGGCGCTGACCCGGGAGCTGGCGACCCGGCTGCGCCCCGCGCTGCACGGCACGGCCCTGCCACGGCCCAGCCGGCGGCCGGGCGGCGGCCTCGACCTGCCCCGTACGCTGCGGGCCAACCTGGCGACCGCCCGGCGCGGCCCGGACGGCACGGTCCAGGTCGTCCCCGAGCGTCCCGTGTTCCGTACCCGCGCCCGGCGTGCCTCCGACTGGCGGCTCGTCCTGGTCACCGACGTGTCGGGGTCCATGGAGGCGTCCACGATCTGGGCGGCCCTCACGGCCTCGGTGCTGGCCGGGGTGCCGACCCTGTCCACGCACTTCCTGGCCTTCTCCACCAAGGTCATCGACCTCACCGACCGCGTCGAGGACCCCCTGTCCCTGCTGCTGGAGGTCAGCGTGGGCGGCGGCACCCACATCGCGGCGGGGCTCCGGCACGCCCGCGAACTGGTGACGGTGCCGTCCCGCACGCTCGTCGTGGTCGTCAGCGACTTCGAGGAGGGCTATCCGCTCGGCGGGCTGCTCGCCGAGGTCCGCGCCCTCGTCGGCGCCGGCTGCCATGTCCTGGGCTGCGCGAGCCTCGACGACTCGGGCCGTCCCCGGTACTCCACGGGTGTCGCGGGTCAGCTCGTCGCCGCGGGGATGCCCGTCGCCGCCCTCAGCCCGCTCGAACTCGCCCGCTGGGTAGGGGAGAAGATCGCATGAACCTGGACCTTCCTCCGGTCGTCCCGTCCGTGACCGCCGAACTGGTCGCGGCGCTGTCGCCACGGCTGCGCAAGCGACTGGACGCGGGCATCGCGAAGCTGGCGGACCGGCCGGTGGTGCGCGACGGCGACACCGTGCGCATCGCCATCGACGACGACACCGACCTCGAACTGCACGCCCCCGGCGGCGCCGTGACCGACGTCGACGGCATCCGCTGCGGCTGTCTGCTGGCACCGGACTGCCTGCACCGGGCCGCCGCGGCGTCGGCGGCCCCGATCGCCGACGCAGAGCCGGCCAAGGAGGCAAAGGACCGGTCTGAGGCCAAGCCCCCGTCGGAGGCAAGGACTCCGTCCACGGCGGAGCCCGACACGGCCACCGCCGAGCAGCGCGCCGCCGCGCAGGCGCTGTACGACGCCGCGGCCGGGGTCCTCGACGCCGGCACCGACGGCGCCGGGGCGGTGCTGCAGGCCGAGTTGCTGCGCGCTGCGCACACCGCACGGCTGGCGGGACTCCCCAGGGCGGCCGCCGCCGCGGTCTGCGTGGTCACCGCGGTGCGCGCGGCCCGCTCGGCGGACCCCGCGTACCGCCTCGCCGACCTCGTCTCCACCCTGCGCGAGGTCCTGGCCGTCGCCCACCGCGTCCCGTACGCCACCGGCCCGGAACTGACCGCCCTGCGCGGCACCGTACGCCGGCCGTACACCCCGGACGGCTCGCTGCGGCTGTACGGCCTGTTCTCCGAGCCCGTGCTCACGGCGAGCGGCTATGCGGGCGCGGTCACCTGGACCGCCGACGCCGAGGGCCGTCTCCACACGGTCTCCGACGTGGCCCCGGGCGGCCCCGGCCGGGCCGTGGGGGCGGCCGACCGGACCGTGCGCATCGGGGACACGGCCCTGACCCACCGTGAGTTGTCGCGCGCGGGCCTCGCGGTGTCCGGTGCGACCGTCTCGCCGACCGGGCGGCTGGGTGCGGGGGCGGGGGTACGGGCGGTTCGGGCGTCCGGTGCCGACTGGCAGGGCGAACCGCTCGGCCGGCTCTGGGCCGTGCCGGTCGCCGATCAGGTCGCGCGTGCCCTGGCCGGCGGCCACGACCTGCTGTTCCTGGAGGTCACGCTCACCGGGACGGTCCGTGAGGCGGCGGGCGACTGTCTGCTGGCCGAGTGCGACGGGCTGACGCTCCGTCTGATCACCGCGCACGACGACCCCGCGCTTCCCTACCGCGACAACCTCCGCCTGCTGGCCGCCGCCCCGGGCAGCCGGCTGCGGGTGGTCGCCCGCCTCAGCCCTGCCCCACACCCGCGGGCCCTGCTCCTGGCCGCCGAGCACCCGAAGGAGCCGGGCACCCGTCTCGACCTGGGCCTGGACCGGCTCCAGCACGCGGACCTGCCCGCCGCGACGGCACCGGCCGCCCAGGCCGCCGTACCCTCGCCCGACGAAGCGCCGCTGCACCTCCTGCGCCGCCGTGTGCAGCAGGCCGCGTCCGGCGGCCGGCAGGTGCTCGCGTTTCCCGGGAACGGCGCCGCGGACGCCGCACGTCTGCGCGGGCACGGCCTGGCGACCGCGGCCGATCTGCTGGACGAGCTGCACGCCGCCGCGCCGGCCCGTGCGCGTGACCCCTTCGGCCGGCTCCTCCCGGCCGACACGGGCGGCTTCGCCCGCGCCTGGCTCGCCGCCGCCGTCTACACGGACGAAGTGGACCGGTCACTGTGTGCCGCGGCGTGGAACGCGGGCGGCCGCTCCCCCGGGCCGACGGCACCGCCCCTCATTCGAGGCATCCCGTGAGCCGCTCGTAGGCGTGATGAGCATCGCTGATCAGGTGCTCGGCCTCGGCGCGGGTACCGCAGTCCGTGACCTTGCCGACGGCCTGGCGCTGCAGGCGTGCCAGTACGGCGGCCCAGGTGGCGCCCTCGGCGTGCCAGCGTGGCAGGTCGTGGGTGTCGACGAGGTCGATGAAGGAAGGGTCCTCGGCCACGCACAGCAGTACCGGGGCGGCACCTTCGGACTCGGCGCCGATACGGTGCAGGACGCCCAGCGGCCAAGCGGGCACCGTGGCGCCGGCCAGGGCCGGTTCGGGCATCACCACCAGGGCGTCCAGGGGCAGCCCATCGGGGTCAAGGGTGTCCGGGACCCGTCCGTGTCCGACCGGCCAGCCCTGTGAGGTGAGGCGGCCGGAGGCGCCGTCGTCGGACTTGCGGATGGTGGACGAGACGGTGGCGTCGATGTCAACGGTGATCCGGGGCATGGCCCTGACCTCCTCAGACATGAGCGCGGTCAGCGGGTGGAGGCCATCGGCACCGCGGGGGTACGGTTGCCGGCGGGCCCCATCGCCGGATACCAGCAGTCTCCCGCCGCACGGCCGGAGCGGCAACCAAAGGGCGGCTGGACCCCTTTGCAGCCGCCGCAACCGCCTCATCGAGATCGCGCCGGCGGGCTCAGCGCCGATCGACCCGGGTGACGGCCAGCAGCACCACAGCGGCCACCTGGATGGCGATGACCACCGTGATGAGCACGGGGACCGAGTAGCCGTACAGACCGCCCGTCAGGGCACCGCCGACCAGACTGGCCGCACCGACCACGCCCGCGAACAGGCCGTACGCGGTCGCCCGCCGTCCGCCGGGCACCAGGTCCGCGACCGTCGCGCGCAGGGTGGACTCCTGGATGCCCATGGCGGCACCCCACACCAGCGACCCGGCCACCGCGATCGCGACCGTGTCGGAGAACGCCAGCACCACGACGCCCGCGGTCAGTACCGGCAGAACCACCAGGACACGCGGGCCGACCCGGTCGTAGGCCCAACCGGTGGCCAGCGCCGCGACCGCGTCCACCGCCATCGCCGCCGCGTACAGCACCGGGACCCAGGCCGCGGTCAGCAGGTGCCGCTGGACCAGGTGGTAGGAGAGCACACCGAAGGTGGCGAACCCGGTCGTGGTGGCCGCGGTGAAACCGGCGTAGGTCCAGAACGCCCTCGGTAGCCGCCCGTCCCGCCGCTCCGGCGTCTCGGGCTGGGGCGCCGCGGCGGTCACCCCGCGTTCGTAGGCTTCCGGGTCGGGCACCCGGGCCCGTAGCCGGAACAGCAGCAGGAGTACGGCGATGCCAGGGACGGCGAGCACGCCGAGCGCGGGGCCGTAGTCGTTCCCGGTCAGCGCGAGCACGCCCGCCACCAGCAGCGGGCCGGCGATGGCGCCGATCTGGTCCAGCGCCTCGTGGACGGCGAAGCCCCGGCCCCTGCCGGTCGCGGCGGTGGCGTGTGACAGCAGGGTGTCCTTCGCGGGCGAGCGCACCGCCTTGCCGACGCGTTCGGCGATCACCAGCACGCACGCGGCCCACAGCACACCCGCCACGCCCAGCAGCGGCACCGTGACGACCGTCAGCGCGTACCCGGCGATCGCCAGGCCCCAGAATCGGCGGGTCCGATCCGCCATCGGCCCGGAGACCAGCCGCAGCCCCAGCGCCGCCGCCTCCCCGGCTCCGGTGACCGTCCCCACGACCAGGGAGGAGGCGCCCAGCGAGGCCAGCAGCGGGCCGGTGATCGAACGGGCGCCCTCGTAGACGACGTCCGCGAGCAGGCTGACCGTGCCGAACCAGACCACGAACCGCCACGGCCCCATCCCCGCCGACGACCGCTCCGGCTGCCGCCCCCCGGACACCGGCCGTGTCAGCCTTGTCATCGCTGCCTCCACGACACCAAGCGGCGCGTCACCGCCGCCGCGAGCCATACCGCCGCCGGCGCCGCGCACGGCGTCGCGGCCAGATACGCGAGCCCGGCCCGGGGACGACCACCCGCCACCAACTTCTGAAGGTCCACGGCATACGTGGAAAACGTCGTGAACCCGCCCAGCACCCCGGTCCCGAAGAACGGCCGGACCAGCCGGTGCGCCGCCCACACGTCCGTGATCAGCACCATGAACACGCCGATCACCGCGCAGCCCACGGCATTGACCCACAGCGTCGTCCACGGGAACGAGCCCGCCGCACCCGGCCACATCAGCGAAGCCCCGTACCGGGCCGACGCCCCGACCGCCCCGCCGAGCGCCACCACCGCCACGATCGGCCGCTGCGCCCGCCACGACTGCCGCCGCTGCGCGCGCACGTGCAGATCGACGTCGGGGTCCGTGGGCTCGTCCGTCACGCTGGAGTCGGGGGCAGTCATGTACGTACGTCTCCTACTCGCCGGTGCCCACGGACCTATGGGCACACTCCCTCGCAAGTAGGGACTGTCGGCGGCGTCGATGCCGCGGTTCGGGTACGGCGAGCCCCACCACCGCGATGTGACCGGAGATCACAACCGACGACCAGACTAGCGGCCGCCCGAGGCGAATCCCTAGCCGAGGAAGCTCAACCGGACCTGGCGGTTGGGGTTGTCCCGGTTGGTGTCCACCAGGCACACCGACTGCCACGTCCCCAGGACCAGGCGCCCGCCCAGCACCGGCAGGGTGGCGTGCGGGGGGACGATGGCCGGCAGGACGTGGTCGCGGCCGTGACCGGGGCTGCCGTGGCGGTGCTGCCAGCGGTCGTCGGCGGGCAGCAGGGTGTGCAGGGCGGCGAGGAGGTCGTCGTCGCTGCCGGCGCCCGTCTCGATGACGGCGATACCGGCGGTCGCGTGCGGGACGAAGAGGTTCAGCAGGCCGTCGCGGCCGCCGGCCGTCTCGCGCAGGAAGACCTCGCAGTCGCCGGTGAGGTCGACGACCCGCTCCCGTGAACCGGTGGCGACGTTCAGCACTCGTGTCGTGAAGGCATCTGACATGCCACCATCCTGACCCGTCCGCGCAACCCCGTTGACCGCCGGGTCGCCGCGCGCGGCCGCGTCGGGAAGATCCTCGGCCGGGGCCCTGTTGGCAGAGGCGTGAACAACACGCGCGAGGTCGAGGTAGTCGTCATAGGCGCTGGACAGGCCGGTCTGTCCAGCGCCTATCACCTGCGCCGCACCGGCTTCGAGCCGGACCGCGACTTCGTGGTGCTGGACCACGCCCCCGGTCCGGGCGGCGCCTGGCAGTTCCGCTGGCCGTCGCTGACGTACGGCAAGGTCCACGGGATGCACTCGCTGCCGGGCATGGAACTGGCGGACGCCGATCCGTCGCGGCCGTCGGCCGAGGTCGTCACCGAGTACTTCGACACCTACGAGCGCACCTTCGATCTGCGGGTACGGCGCCCGGTCGACGTACGGGCCGTGCGCGAGGGGGAGGACGGCAGGCTGCTCGTGGAGACCTCGGACGGCACCTGGTCGACGCGGGCGCTGATCAACGCAACCGGCACCTGGGACCGGCCGTTCTGGCCGCGCTGTTTCGGCCAGGAGACGTTCCGCGGGCGGCAGTTGCACACCGCTCAGTACGCGGGGCCCGAGGAGTTCGCCGGGCAGCCGGTGGTCGTGGTCGGCGGGGGTGCGTCCGGCACCCAGCATCTCCTGGAGATCGCCCCGCACGCGGCCGCCACCACCTGGGTCACCCGGCGGCCGCCGGTTTTCCGCGACGGGCCGTTCGACGAGAACGTGGGGCGGGCGGCTGTCGCGCTCGTGGAGGAGCGGGTGCGGCAGGGCCTCCCGCCCCGGAGTGTGGTCTCGGTCACGGGGCTGCCGCTCAACGACGCGATTCGGCAAGGGCTTCGGGACGGGATCCTGGACCGGCTGCCGATGTTCGACCGGATCACACCGGACGGGGTGGAATGGGAGGACGGCCGGCACGTGGACGCCGGCGTGATCCTGTGGGCGACCGGGTTCCGGGCCGCTCTGGACCATCTGGTCCCGCTGCGGCTGCGCGAGCCGGGCGGCGGGATCCGCATGGAGGGGACCCGCACGGTCGCCGACCCGCGGGTCCATCTCGTCGGCTACGGCCCCTCGGCGAGCACCATCGGCGCCAACCGCGCGGGACGCGCGGCCGTACGGGACATCAGGCGGCTGCTGGCCGAGGAGCCTGTCGCCGCGTGATGTCCCGTCGGGTCGTCGCCCGGGTCATTTCGGGGGCTGCGGGGTCGGGGACTGCTGCGCCGGGCTCTGGTGCTGCTGCGGGCTTCCGCTCCGCTGCGGGCTCTGGCTCCGGCTCCGGCTCCGGCTCCGGCTCTGGCTCTGGCTCTGGCTCTGCTGCGGCTCGCTGCTCTTCAGGTGTGCGTTGAACTCGGCCACGTTGCGCTGGTGCTCCGCGTAGTCGGCGGTGAAGCGGGTGTCGCCGGGCTTGACGGTGACGAAGTACAGCCAGTTGCCCTGCGGCGGGTTGAGCGCGGCATGCATCGCCTGCTCGCCGGGGTTGTGGATCGGCGTGGGCGGCAGGCCCATGCGCTGGTAGGAGTTGTAGGGGCTCTCGATCCGGGTGTCGTCCGTACTCGTTCTGAGCGTGCTGCGGTTCAGCGCGTAGTTGAGGGTGGAGTCCATCTGCAGCGGCATGCCGCGCTCCATCCGGTTGAAGACGACCCGGGCCACCTTCCCCATGTCCTCCTTCGTGGCGGCCTCGGCCTGGACGATGCTCGCGATGGTGACCGCCTGGTAGAGGTTCATGGCGTTGCGCTGCGCACCGGCCGCGAGCGGCGCCCGGTTGAATCGCTGGTTCGCCGTGTCGACCATGTACTGCAGCAGCGACTGCGGCGTGGCCTCCTCCCCGACCGGATACGTGGCCGGGAAGAGGTAGCCCTCCGGGTTGCCCTGGGCGTCGCTCGGCAGCTTCAGGCCGGCTTTGCCGATGGACTTGTGGGTGGTGCCCGCGGGCAGGGCGAGGACCTTGTCGACGGCGTCGTAGACCTGACTCGCGCGCCAGCCCTCCGGGATCACCAGGGTCTTGGACGTGGCGTTCCCGCCGCCGGCCACGTGCAGCAGCGGCACCGCCACGGCGGTGCCGGCCACGACGGCGCAGGTCACGAGGATGACGAGCTTGCCCCGGCGCGTCAGTCGAATCGTGCTCCGTGGCGGAGTGTTCTTCTGCATGCGGGCACGTTAACCCGCATATCTCCGCAAACCCGGCATATCGTCAGCTTGTCGGTTCCAGTTGCGCGTCCCGTCGGACCAGCGCCGCGTACCTGCCCTCCGCCTCCAACAGCTCCTCGTGCGTGCCGCGTTCCGCGATGTGCCCCGAGTCGAGGACCACGATCTGGTCGGCACCGCGAACGGTGGACAGCCGGTGCGCGATGGTCAGTGTCGTCCGGTTGGCCGACAGGGCGTCGATGGCCTCCTGGACGGCGTGCTCGGTGCGGGTGTCCAGGGCGCTGGTCGCCTCGTCGAGGATGAGGACCGGCGGGTCGCGCAGGATGGTGCGGGCGATGGCGAGGCGCTGCTTCTCGCCTCCCGAGAAGCGGTGCCCGCGTTCGCCGACGACCGTGTCGTAGCCGTCGGGCAGCGCGGCTATGTGGTCGTGGATCTGGGCCGCCTTCGCGGCCGCGTGCAGTTCCTCGTCGGTGGCGTCCGGCTTGGCGAAGCGGAGGTTGTCGGCGACCGAGGCGTGGAAGAGGTACGTCTCCTGCGAGACGACACCGACCGCCCGGGCGAGCGTGTCGAAGTCGAGGTCGCGGACGTCGACGCCGTCCAGGCTGACGCGGCCGCCGGTGACGTCGTACAGCCGGGGCACGAGATAGCCGAGCGTGGACTTGCCCGCGCCGGTCGGGCCGACGACCGCGAGACTGTTGCCCGCCGGGACGGTGATGTCGATGCCGTCGATGACCGGGCCGACCGCGTCATTGCCGCCGTCGTACCGGAACTCGACGCCCTCGAAGCGGACCTCGCCCTTGATGTGGTCGAGGTGGACCGGCTCGTCCCGCTCGGTGATGTCGATCGGCAGGTCGAGGTACTCGAAGATGCGCTGGAAGAGCGCCAGCGAGGTCTGGATCTGGACGCCGGTCGCCAGCAGGCTGACGGCGGGGCGGAACAGGCCCTGCTGGAGCGAGACGAAGGCGACGATGGTGCCGAGCGAGACCTGGGATCCGCCGGTCTGCAGGGCGACGCCCGCGGTCCAGTAGATGACGGCGGGCATGGCGGCCATGACGATCGTGATGACGGCCATCCGCCAGCGGCCGGCCATGTTCGACCTCACCTCGAGATCGACCAGTTGCTCGGACTCCTCCGCGAAGGACGCGGTGAGCGAGTCGGAGCGGCCCATGGTGCGGCCGAGCAGGATGCCACTGACCGACAGCGACTCCGTGACGGTGGCGGCCATCGCGGCCATCTGCTTCTGGCGCTGGGTGGTGATCTTCTTGCGCTCGTTGCCGACGCGGCGGCTGATCCAGACGAACACCGGCAGCAGGAGCAGCGAGACGACGGTCAGCCGCCAGTCGAGGGCGATCATCGCGACGATCGTGGCGACCACGCTGGTGAGGTTGGAGACCAGGGAGGTGGCGGTCGAGGTGACGGTGGCCTGCATGCCGCCGATGTCGTTGGCTATCCGCGACTGCACCTCGCCGGTGCGGGTGCGGGTGAAGAAGGCGAGCGACATGCGCTGCAGGCGGCCGTAGACGGCGGTGCGCAGGTCGTGCATGACGCGCTGGCCGACGGTCGTGGAGATCAGCGTCTGCAGCACGCCGAAGACGCTGGTCAGGACGGCGCTCAGGATCATGCCCAGGGCGAGCAGGCTCAGCAGGCCGGTGCGGCCCTGCGGGATCGCGATGTCGAGGGTCGCCTTGAGGAGGAACGGTGTGGCCACCGAGACCAGCGACGAGGCGCCGACCAGCAGGCCGACGATCGCGAGCCGGCCGCGATAGGGGCGGAAGAGCTTCAGGATGCGGCGCACCTGTCGGGGCTGATCCCCGGCGGGGTCGGAGGGTGTCCAGGAGGGTTCACGGTCGGGATGCATGGGCTCCTACGGAGGTGTGCGGGCGTCGGCGCGGACGTCGGCCGACGATGACTGACGGAGCATAGCTCATTGTTACCTATGTTCACAATGAACTAGGTCCTGATATTGTTCCCGCATGACCACCCCCGATCCCGAGGGCCAGCTCGCCGAGCAGCTGCTGCGGCTCACCCGTCGGGTGCACCGGATCCAGAAGCGCCATCTGCAGCAGCGCGAGCTGGGCATCACCCCGGCGCAGTCCCGCCTGCTGCGCACCCTCGCGCACTACGGCTCGCCGCCGCGCATGGCCGACCTCGCCGAGCGCCTGGAGGTGGTGCCGAGGGCGGTGACGACGCTGGTCGACGGGCTTGAGGCGAGCGGCAGGGTGCGCCGGGTGCCCGATCCGACGAACCGCCGGGTCACCCGGATCGAGCTGACCGACGACGGGCACAGGACGCTGGGTGAGCTGCGCCGTGCGCGCCGGTCGGCGGCGGAGGAGATCCTGGCCCCGCTGTCGGACGAGCAGCGCGTGCTGCTCGGCGGGCTGCTGGACACGCTGATCGACGGGGAGGCCGTGACGCGCTGCTGATCGGCGGACGTACAGACGTACAGAAGGCCGCGGCTCCCACTCCGTACCGGTGGAGTGGGAGCCGCGGCGCGTCCGGATACCGTCGGCCGGCCTCAGCAGCCGCTGTCGTCCCGCGTGAGCATCCCCTGGACGGTGGTCAGGGAGCGGTCGTAGCAGCCGTCCGACCCGTACAGCCGGTAGCGCTCGCTCGTCGTACCGACCGCATGGCGCTGGTCGCGGGGCACGTTCACGGTGTACGAGGCATCACCGGTGTAGGTGTCGTCGAACCGCGACCACGCCGTGCGCCGGCCCTCCCGCGTCTCCACGACCGCCGCGCGGTCGCCGAGCGTCAGGACGGTGCGCAGCCGGTCGTCCGTGCCGAGGGTCGTGGTGCCGTCCATCGTGTAGGTCCGGTGCGTGTGTGCCGTCCGCGCCGGACCGCGTCCGTCGACCGTGACGGTCTCGTCGTCCGTCCAGGTGGCGACCAGTCCGTCGGTCGTCTCACCGTCGGTCCAGCGATGGGCGGATGTGTTCGCCAGCGTACGGCGGACGGTGGTCGTGACACGGCCGTGCGAGGTGTCGACGTATCCGGCGACGGTCAGCCGGTGACCGGCCTCGGTGTCGACGCGGTGCTCCGTGGAACCGGGCGTGTACGTCGAGGAGTCGGCGAGGTCGCCGGCCTTGTCCACGGTGAGGCTGCCGGTGACGTGCGCGCGGTGCGGGTCCTGCCACACCAGCACGTTCACGGGGGCGCTCCAGCCGGTCTGCCCCTCGGGAACACCGACGACGGAGACCTCGACGCGGTGCGGGCGGCCGTCGTTGAGCAGCCCGGCGAAGGGGGTCAGGTCGTATTCGATCGGCTTGACGTCGAAGGCGCGCGGGCCCGGAATGACGTACCAGAGGAAGGGGTTGGACCAGCCGCCGGTCCACACGTGGGGGAACGGCGCGGCGATTCCGGCCAGTTGGCCGTCGACCTTGATCTGCACCTCGCGGTAGGGGCCGTGGTCGGCCTTGCAGGAGTACGGCGCCGGGTCGGCCACCGTGAGATACCAGAACTCCTCGCAGCCGCCGCCGGATCCGGTGGCGTACACCTCGGCGACGATGCGCTCGCTGTTGCGTGGCGTGGTGACGGTCGTGCCGCCGGCCGTGTCGGCGAGGGTGAGGACACGGTCGGGGGCGGTGGACCTGGCAACGCCGCTGCCCTGATAGAAGGTCAGCGTGACCTTGACGTCGATGACGCCGGTGTAGGTGTCGTCGACGACGTTGCCGATGAGCATCTCGACGTCCTGCGGGCTGCGGAAGGTGTCGCTGTAGCGCGTGACGTCCTTCTCGACGGACCACTCGATGCCGTCCGGGGACGGCTCGGGTGTCGACGTACGGAGCACCTCCACACCCCCGACGTGCAGCTGGCCGAGCCGGTCGTACTGACGGCCCTTCACCTTGCCGTCGAGACGCAGGACCACCTTGCTCCAGCGGTCGCCGCAGCCCTCGGGTGGTGTGTACCTGCCCTTGTACGGGGTGAAGTCACGGAACTGCGCCTCGGCGAGGGTCACCCGGCAGGACGTGCCGCCCGGCTCGGCGACCGGCGGGGCGGCGGTGACCGGGTCGTGCCAGTCGGTGCCGAACTCGGCGGGGACGTCGGAGGACCGGGCGGCGGCCGAAGGGGCGGGGGCGACCTGCGTGGAGGCGGCCTGCACGATGGCTGCCTGGATGGGGGCGGCCTGCGCGGGGGCGGGTCTCGCTCCGACGAGAGTGCCCGCCAGGAGGGTCGCTCCGGCGAGCATGGACATGACTATCCGGCTTCTCATGGCCGGTGTTCTACGGGGATCGAGGCGCCCGCCGCAATGAGGCCCCGCGCGATCAGGCCGCCAACTCGCCCCTGTCCCCCATCACCACCACGGGGTGCCGGTCCGGATCGAGCGTGCGCAACAGGTACTCCATGTCGGACTTGGACATGCTGACGCATCCCGATGTACCGCTGCCGTGGTCCATGTGCAGCCAGATGCTCCCGCCCCGCTCCTCGCCCTCGGGGCGCCGCGGGTCGTTCGGCGGTGTTCCCTTGACCCGGTTGTAGTCGATGGCGATGACGTAGTCGAAGTCGTGCCAGTGCGACTCTGCCCACCAGCGCGGGGCGGCGAAGGACGGGTCCTGTGTGTACGGCAGCCCGGCACCGGGATCGTCGAGCACACCCCCCGCATCGGTCAGCGTGAACACGCCGACGGGGCTGCGCCGGTCGCCGGAGTGGTGATCGGTGGTCCAGCCTCTCTTGCCGTTGTGCCCCGCCCAACTGCGTGTCCGCTGCCAGGCCGTGCCGTGCCTGGTGTACAGCACGACCGTGGACCGCGCCGAGTCCTTGCCCTCCCCGTAGACCGCCACCACCTGCCCGGACTCGGCCGGAATCCGCCGCTGCAGACGGTCACCGACGTCCGGAATACGGGTGGGGTCGTGACTTTCGGCGCGGGACGGCGGCCCAGCGTGTCCGACGCCCTCCGGGTCACCCTCGTCGCGCGCCGCCGTGCCGCACGCGGACAGAGCCGTCAGAAGGGTCCCCAGGGCCGCCACCACGACCACCACACGTCGCACACCGTCGATCCGCACCGGGTCATCCTGGCACTGCTCACCGGGACGGGGGTCCACGGGTACCCCCTTGGTGTGCAGCCGAGGGCGCCCGCGCCGCGATGAGTTCCGGCCGGGTCGCGAGTCTGTTCTGGTGACCGTAGGAGGACGGCGTACGACGCTGCCCCGCACGAGACACCACGGAGGACACGATGACGACCACGCCGAACGACCCGACCCCGGCGCTGCCCGGCCGCCCGCCCGTGGTCGACCTGGCCACCTGGCAGACCGCTCGTGACGAGTTGCTGGTCCGCGAGAAGGCCCACACCCGCGAGGGCGACGCCCTCGCCGCGGCCCGCCGCCGGCTGCCGATGGTGGAGTTCGACGGGACGGTCGAGGTCGTGGGACCCGACGGCCCGGTCCCGTTCCTGGATCTGTTCCAGGGCCGCGACGAGCTCGTGGTCTACAAGCACATGTGGTACGACGGCGCGCCGCACCAGGGGCAGTGCGAGGGCTGCACGACCACGGCCTGGCACCTGAAGGACGCGGTCTACCTCAACGCCCGCGGCGTCTCGTACGCCGTCCTGACCACGGGCCGGTGGGACGAGGTGGCCTGCTACGTCGAGTTCATGGGCTACACCCAGCCCTGGTACTCGGTGCGCGACGTGGAGGCGCCGGTCGGCGGCGACATGGGGTACATCACCTGCTTCCTTCGCGACGGCGACCGCGTGTTCCTCACCTACTCCACGACGGGCCGTGGCAACGAGCGGGTCAACGGGTCCCTCGGCCTGCTCGACATGACGCCCTACGGTCGCGGCGAGGCATGGGAGGACAACCCCAAGGGCTGGCCCGAGGGCCTCAGCCCGTGCTGGTCCTGGCGCTCGGACGCGGACGGGAACGCCACCTGGGGCCCGACCAGCCGCCCCGTGCCGCAGTGGACCCGCCCCGGCGCGACCCCCGTGGAGACCCTCGGCCGACACGGCCACCACCACTGACACGGCAGGGGGCCTCGCATCGGGACGACGGCGGGCCCGTGTGGATGCTTCGTGGCTGAATCGTGGCGCCGGCAAGCGCGTCCCATCACACCGGTGTTGACCTGGCAACCATCAGCAAACCCCAGTGACACTCCTGACGCACGGGCCGCTGAACGAAGTGACCCCGGGCGGGGTCACAGGCGCCTGCCACTCCGGGGGGAGGCGAGTGGGCGCCGACGCGCAGGGGCGGGCCCGTTTGCCTTCCGTGACGGGTCTGCCCCTGCACGCTTTCTCCCGACGCCGTGGCGCACCCCTGACCTGGCTCGCCGCCAAGGTTCATGGAAAACCGTTTGATTTCGACCACGCTCCGACGCGAACCTTTCACGGCTTGTTGCCGCTCCCCCCGCCTGACACGAGCCACTGGGACGTCATGCAGATTCAAGACCTTCCGTATCCCGACCCGGGCGTACCGGACGCTCGTTCGGGTCCCCGATTCCTGTGGTGGCTGGGGCGGAACCAACTGGGCGGACAGCTGAAGGCGCTGGCCTGGGGCCTGCTGCACTTCGTGTCCGTCTCCGCGCTGCCGTTCTGCGTCGGCCTCGCCGTCCAGGCGGTCGTCGACCGCTCCGGCACCCGGCTGGCCCTGACCGGCCTGCTGATGGTGCTGTGCGGTGCGGGCATCGCCGTGGGCGACACCTTCCTGCACCGGACCGCCGTCACCAACTGGATCACGGCAGCCGCCCGCGTTCAGCAACTGCTCGCCCGCAAGGCCGCCCAGTTGGGCTCGGCGCTGACCCGGCGGGTGGCGGCCGGCGAAGTGGTGGCCGTCTCGACCGGCGACGTGGAGAAGATCGGCTGGTTCGTCGAGGCCGTGTCACGTTTCACGGCGGCCGCGCTGACGGTCGTCGTGGTCTGCGTCGGCCTGGTCGTCTACCAGCCGGCGCTCGGCGTGATCGTCGCGGTCGGGCTGCCCGTGGTGGCGTTCGCCGTGCTGCCGCTGCTGCCCCGGGCGACCCGGCGCGCCGACCTCCAGCGCGAGAAGGCCGGCCGGGCCACCGAGCTGGCCTCGGACACCGTCGCCGGACTGCGCGTACTGCGCGGCATCGGCGGCGAGGACCTGTTCCTCGACCGCTACCGCCGCGCCTCTCAGGAGGTGCGGCACGCGGCCGTACGCAGCGCCCGGATGTGGGCCTTGATCTCCGCGATCCAGGTACTGCTGCCGGGGCTGCTGCTGATCGCGGTCGTCCGGCACGGCATCGACCTGGCCCACCAGGGCCGGATCACCGTCGGCGAACTCGTCACCGTCTACAGCGCGGTCATGATCCTCACCTACCCCCTGCGTCACTTCGAGGAGATCGCCATGGCGTACTCCTTCTCGCGCCCGTCGGCCAAACGGGCCGCGCGGGTACTGTCCCTGGAACGGGCCACGGACACCGCGGGGGCACGCGAGGCCCAGCTGCCGGGCGGCGACCTGTGCGACCCCGCCACCGGACTGCTCGCGCCGAGCGGCCGGTTCACCGCCGTGGTGTGCGGCGATCCGGACGCGGCGGGGCGGCTCGCGGAACGGCTCGGCGGGCATCCCACCGAGACCGGTGTGCCGGTCCTGCTCGGGGGTGTGCCGCTCGACGAACTGCCCCTGGAATCCGCCCGCACCGCCGTCCTCGTCCAGGACAAGGACCCGGTGCTGCTGTCCGGTTCGCTGCGCGAGCTGCTCGACGTCCCCACATCCGGTGCCGTATCGGCCGAGGGCGCGCTGGCCGCCGCGCAGTGCGGGGACGTCCTGGAGGCGCTCGCACAGGGCTCGCTGGACGCGGCCGACCCGATGGACACCAGGATCACCGAGCGGGGACGCTCGCTGTCGGGCGGCCAGCGCCAGCGGCTCGCGCTGGCCCGGTCCCTGATCACCGACCCCGCGGTGCTCGTCCTGGACGAACCGACCTCCGCCGTCGACTCGCACACCGAGGCCCGCATCGCGGAGGGGGTGCGGCAGTTGCGGACGGGGCGCACGACCGTGGTGTTCACCTCGTCGCCTCTCCTGCTGGACTGGGCGGACCGGGTGGTCCTGGTGCACGAGGGCGAGGTCGCGGCGGTCGGTGTGCACCGCGAACTGGTGCGCACGGAACCCCGGTACCGGGCGGTCGTGACCCGCGAGACCGAGGACGGGACAGCCGCCCTGCGGGGTGTGTCGGACCACCACGAGGCCGCCCGGCGAGGCGCGTTCGAAGAGATCGAGGAGAGCGCATGATCGGCGTCGCGCCACCGGCGTACGACCCGGCAGCCCCGACGACGGCCACCACCCTGCCCGTCGGTGCCACCGCAACCGTCCGCGACTATGTGGCCGAACTGTTCCGCCGGCACCGCCGTGCCTTCCTGCTCCTCATCGGCGTCAACACCGTGGCCGTGATGGCCTCCATGGCGGGCCCCTATCTGCTGGGCGGGCTCGTCGAGAGGGTGTCCGACGGAGCGCGGGAACTCCATCTCGGCCTGACCGTCGGGCTCTTCGTGCTCGCGCTGGTCGTGCAGGCCGTGTTCGTACGCGAAGTACGGCTGCGCGGCGCGATGCTCGGCGAACGGATGCTGGCCGACCTGCGCGAGGACTTCCTCGTGCGCTCGGTCGGCCTGCCACCGGGCGTCCTGGAGCGGGCGGGCACGGGCGACCTGCTGTCCCGGATCACCACGGACATCGACCGGCTCGGCAACGCCATGCGTGAGGCGGTGCCGCAGCTGGCCATCGGCTCCGTGTGGGTCGTGCTGCTGCTCGGCGGACTGGTCGTCACCGCGCCACCGCTCGCGGCCGCGGTACTGCTCGCCGTGCCGGTGCTGGTCGTGGGGTGCCGCTGGTACTTCAGGCGGGCACCGTCCGGCTACCGCTCGGAGGCCGCCGGATACGCCGCCGTGGCCGCCTCGCTCGCCGAGACCGTGGACGCCGGCCGCACCGTCGAGGCGCACCGCCTCGGCGACCGCCGCGTCGCCCTGTCGGATCGGCGGATCAAGGAGTGGACGGCCTGGGAGCGGTACACCCTGTGGCTGAGGTCCGTGCTCTTCCCGGTGATCAGCACCGTGCATGTGCTGGTGCTCGGCTCGGTGCTGATGGCCGGCGGGGTCTTCGTCCTGAACGGCTGGATCGACGTGGGTCAGCTGACGACCGGCGCGCTCATCGCCCAGATGCTCGTCGACCCGGTGAACCTGATCCTCCGCTGGTACGACGAGGTACAGGTCGCCCAGGTGTCGCTGGCCCGCCTGGTCGGTGTCCGCGACATCGAGCCGGAGGCCGGGGACGCCTCGCTGGCCCCCGACGGACGCGACGTGCACGCGGACCGGGTCCACTTCGGCTACCGCGAGGGCGTCGACGTCCTGCGCAAGGTGTCGCTGGAGGTCGCGCCCGGCACCCGGCTGGCCCTGGTCGGCCCGTCCGGCGCGGGCAAGTCCACGCTGGGCAGGCTGCTCGCCGGCATCTACGCGCCCCGGGACGGCCGGATCACCCTGGGCGGCGCCGAACTGTCCCGGATGCCCGCGGAACGGGTCCGCTCCCACGTCGCCCTCGTCAACCAGGAACACCATGTGTTCGTGGGCTCCCTGCGCGACAACCTCCTGCTCGCCCGCACCGACGCCGTCGACGCCGAGCTGTGGGCGGCCCTGGGCGCGGTGGACGCGGACGCCTGGGCGCGGGCACTGGACGACGGCCTGGACACCGAGGTCGGTTCGGGCGGTGTGGCGCTCACCCCGGCCCAGGCCCAGCAGATCGCGCTGGCCCGGCTGGTCCTGGCCGACCCGCACACGCTCGTCCTGGACGAGGCGACCTCGCTCCTCGACCCGCGCGCGGCCCGCCATCTGGAGCGGTCCCTCGCCCGCGTCCTCGACGGCCGCACTGTGGTCGCCATCGCCCACCGCCTGCACACCGCCCACGACGCCGACGTCATCGCCGTCGTCGAGAACGGCCGCATCAGCGAGCTCGGCAGCCACGACCAGCTCGTAGCGGCGGACGGAGCCTACGCGGCGCTTTGGCGGTCCTGGCACGGGTGAGCGAACAGGCAGGTCACCGGGCCCATGACAGCCGGCCGGGGTGGGGCGGGAGCCACCCCGGCAAAGCCGCCGGTCCGGAAGCGGCCGGCCCGGACAGCAGCAGCCCCGCCCCGCGCCGGGCCGCCCTGCCGGCCGCCTCGGACCGTGGCGCGGACGTGCACCCCCAGGCCAGGGCCCGTGCCGTTGCGCGGTGCCGAACCGGGGTGGAAGGCTGGAGAGCAGCACCGGTTCGGGGGACACCCGGGAACCGTCCGGTTCGAGCCGGGTGAAACTCGTGCCGCGCGCGCCGACGGCCCTGCGCCGACCGTGGTGAGAAGGAGCCGTCCCCAGCACCTGGAGGTACCCGTGGACAGCGCCGACGGATGGGGAGACGACGTCTACCAGCCCGATGGATCCGAGATCCAGGAGGACTCGGGGCTGCTCGACGCGGAGGACACGCTGGTCGCCGACGGTGTCGACGATCCCCTCGACCGGGGCTGGTCCCCTCCCGAGCGGCCGTGGGCCGTGGAGCACACCGGCGTGACGGCGGCGGAGCGCCACCAGGGCGAGACCCTCGACCAGCGCCTCGCCGAGGAGCTGCCCGATCTCGCCGCACCGGACGACGACGGCATCGGCGACTGCCAGGGCACCGACGGCGAACTCCTGGACAACGAGGTCGGCGGGCTCCGCTCCGGCCGCCTCGTGGCACCCGACGAAGGCGCGCACGAGGACGAGGAGAGCGCCCTCGTCGCCACCGACGTCGGGATCGACGGCGCCGGCGCCTCCGCCGAGGAGGCCGCGATGCACATCGTGGACGAGGACACCTACTACGGCTGACCCCGACGTCCACCACCCGCCTGCCGCCCCGTGCGAGGAGCATCCATGCAGCAGGACAACCACCCCGACTACCATCCCGTGGTCTTCCGCGACCGCTCCGCCGGATACGCCTTCCTGACCCGGTCCACCGCGACCAGCGACCAGCGCATCGAGTGGGACGACGGCGAGACGTACCCCGTGGTCGACGTCGAGATCTCCTCGGAGAGCCACCCCTTCTACACGGGCAAGGCCCGCACGGTCGACTCGGAGGGCCGCGTCGCACGCTTCGAGCGGCGCTACGGCGGGGCCGGGCAGGACCCCGACGGGAGCCGGGGAGCCGGCTGACCCCGGCCCGGCCGTCAGATCACATTGAGGGCGGCCGCGCAGCCGACTCCCCCGAGCAGCATGAAGGCCGGCATCAGCACCTTGAGCTCGACCCAGCTGCCCGCCCGGAACCGCATGCCCTTCGGCGGACCCACCGGGTACCAGCGCTTGCGGCCCACCGGGATCGGCCACAGGATCGGGCAGCCGGAGACGGTCAGCGCGTCCCCGATGTCGTGCACCAGCGCCCCCAGCACGACGGGCAGCCCCAGCCACAGGTACTCCTGGCCCGGCGCGGTGAACAGCCAGTCCGAGCCGTTGCCCGGCTTGTCCAGGACGCCCGCGAGGATCCACGCGCTGGTCGCCGCCAGCAGCCAGACCAGGACGTCGGCGCTGGAGCCACGGGCCGCCCGCCACAGCAGGCCCTCGATCGCCAGCACCATGTGCGCGAACAGGATCGCCAGCACCGCCCAGCGGCCGCCGGTGATCGCCGCCGCCGAGCAGCCCGCGCCGATCAGGGCCGCCCACAGCCAGGTGTGCGTCAGCGTCCGGTGTCCACCGGAGCGGCGCGGGTCGCCCTGCTTCCTGGTGGCCTTGTAGACGGCGTACGACAGCTTGTCGACGATCTCGCAGAGCCAGCGCGACAGCGGCCCGAAGGCGCGCGAGATGGTGGCCGCCTTGTGGTCGAGGTCGGGGGCGAGCGCCGCGCCGGCACAGATCAGGGCCCCGACCAGCACGACCGGCCAGGGCATGGGGTGCCCGGCCGCGGCGGCCGCCGCTCCGACGCCGAGCCAGGCGGCGGCTCCCGACAGTGAGTGTGCTGGTCCCATCATGGCCGTTCCCCGCCCCATTCCTCGTGTGCCGCTGTCCAGTTGACCGGGTGCATTGACGCTCCGTCGGCGCCACAGCGTAGCTGCCGTGATCTTCGCACCCGCAGCCGATTCCCCCATCGGCCGGGAGGCCAGGCAAGATGGGTACGTGACCCTCATCGATCAGCTGCCGCCGACCGCCGACCCCGACGCCCTCTACGAAGCCTTCGAGTCGTGGGCACAGGAGCGGGGGCTCACGCTCTACCCCCACCAGGAGGAGGCGCTGATCGAGGTGGTCTCCGGCGCGAACGTGATCGTGTCGACGCCCACCGGCTCCGGCAAGAGCATGATCGCCGCGGGCGCCCACTTCGCCGCCCTGGCCCGGGACGAGGTCACCTTCTACACGGCCCCGATCAAGGCGCTGGTGTCGGAGAAGTTCTTCGAGCTGTGCAAGCTCTTCGGCACCGAGAACGTCGGCATGCTGACCGGCGACGCGTCCGTCAACGCCGACGCGCCCGTCATCTGCTGCACCGCCGAGGTGCTCGCGTCCATCGCGCTGCGCGACGGCAAGGACGCGGACATCGGCCAGGTCGTCATGGACGAGTTCCACTTCTACGCGGAGGGCGACCGCGGCTGGGCCTGGCAGATCCCCCTGCTCGAACTCCCGCAGGCGCAGTTCATCCTGATGTCGGCCACGCTCGGCGACGTCTCCTTCTTCGAGAAGGACCTCACCCGCCGCACCGGCCGCCCGACCTCGGTGGTGCGCTCCGCCACCCGCCCGGTGCCCCTCTCCTACGAGTACAAGTTCACCCCGCTCACGGAGACCCTCACGGACCTGCTGGAGACCAAGCAGGCGCCGGTCTACATCGTCCACTTCACCCAGGCGCAGGCCGTGGAGCGGGCGCAGGCGCTCATGAGCATCAACATGTGCTCGCGCGAGGAGAAGGACCAGATCGCCGAGCTGATCGGCAACTTCCGCTTCACCACCAAGTTCGGCCGCAACCTGTCCCGTTACGTCCGCCATGGCATCGGTGTCCATCACGCCGGCATGCTGCCCAAGTACCGGCGCCTGGTGGAGAAGCTCGCACAGGCCGGTCTGCTGAAGGTCATCTGCGGCACCGACACCCTCGGCGTGGGCGTCAACGTCCCCATCCGGACGGTGCTGTTCACGGCCCTGACCAAGTACGACGGCAACCGCGTGCGCACCCTGCGCGCCCGTGAGTTCCACCAGATCGCGGGCCGGGCCGGCCGAGCCGGGTTCGACACGGCCGGACTCGTGGTCGCGCAGGCGCCCGAGCACGTCATCGAGAACGAGAAGGCGCTCGCGAAGGCGGGCGACGACCCGAAGAAGCGCCGCAAGGTCGTCCGCAAGAAGGCGCCCGAGGGGTTCGTCGGCTGGACGGAGAACACCTTCGAGAAGCTGATCGCCTCCGAGCCGGAACCGCTGACGTCCCGCTTCCGTGTGACGCACACGATGCTGCTGTCGGTGATCGCCCGGCCCGGCAACGCCTTCGACGCGATGCGGCGGCTGCTGGAGGACAATCACGAGCCGCGCAAGCAGCAGCTCAGGCACATCCGGCGGGCCATCGCCATCTACCGCTCGCTGCTCGACGGCGGCATCGTCGAAAAGCTCGACGAGCCCGACACCGAGGGCCGCGTCGTCCGCCTCACGGTCGACCTCCAGCAGGACTTCGCGCTCAACCAACCGCTGTCCACGTTCGCGCTCGCCGCGTTCGAACTGCTGGACCCTGAGTCGCCGTCCTACGCCCTGGACATGGTGTCCGTCGTGGAGTCCACGCTGGACGACCCGCGCCAGATCCTGGTCGCCCAGCAGAACAAGGCGCGCGGCGAGGCGGTGGCCGCGATGAAGGCGGACGGTGTCGAGTACGAGGAGCGCATGGAGCGCCTCCAGGACGTCACCTGGCCGAAGCCGCTGGAGGAGCTTCTCTTCCACGCGTACAACACCTACCGCAAGAGCCACCCCTGGGTCGGCGACCATCCGCTGTCGCCGAAGTCCGTCATCCGTGACATGTACGAACGGGCCCTTTCCTTCACGGAGTTGGTGTCCTTCTACGAGCTGGCCCGGATCGAGGGCATTGTGCTGCGCTACCTGGCCGGCGCCTACAAGACCCTGGACCACACCGTCCCCGACGACATCAAGTCGGAGGACCTCCAGGATCTGGTCGAGTGGCTGGGCGAGATGGTGCGCCAGGTCGACTCCAGCCTGCTGGACGAGTGGGAACAGCTGGCCAACCCGGAGGAGATGACGGCCGAGGAGGCCCAGGAGAGGGCCGACGAGGTGAAGCCGGTGACCACCAACGCGCGCGCCTTCCGCGTGCTGGTCCGCAACGCGATGTTCCGCCGCGTGGAGCTCGCCGCCCTCGACCAGGTCGACGAACTGGGCGAGATGGACGCCGAGTCCGGCTGGGACGCGCAGGCCTGGGGCGAGGCGATGGACAAGTACTGGGACGAGTACGAGGACCTGGGCACCGGCCCCGACGCCCGCGGCCCCAAGCTGCTTGTGATCCAGGAGGAGCCGCAGAACGGGCTGTGGCGCGTCCGCCAGATCTTCGACGACCCGAACGACGACCACGACTGGGGCGTCAGCGCGGAGGTCGACCTCGCGGCCTCCGACGCGGAGGGCCGTGCGGTCGTCCGTGTGACCGACGTCGGCCAGCTGTGAACACAGGAGAATGCCGCCCATGACGAACCCGGCCGAGAGGCTCGTCGACCTGCTCGACCTGGAGCAGATCGAGGTCAACATCTTCCGTGGCCGCAGCCCCCAGGAATCCCTCCAGCGGGTCTTCGGCGGCCAGGTGGCGGGCCAGGCGCTGGTCGCCGCGGGGCGCACCACGGACGGCGAGCGTCCGGTGCACTCGCTGCACGCGTACTTCCTGCGCCCGGGCCGGCCGGGCGTGCCGATCGTGTACCAGGTGGAGCGGGTCCGCGACGGGCGGTCGTTCACGACGCGGCGGGTCACCGCCATACAGCAGGGCCGCACGATCTTCAATCTCACCGCCTCCTTTCACATGCCTGAGGAAGGACCTTTCGAGCACCAGCTGCCGACCCGTGACGTGCCGGACCCGGAGTCCCTGCCGACGGTCACGGAGGAGATCCGCAAGCATCTGGGCGCTCTGCCGGAGCAGTTGGAGCGGATGGCACGCCGTCAGCCCTTCGACATCCGTTACGTCGACCGGCTGCGGTGGAATCCCGACGAGGTCAAGGGCGCGGAGCCGCGCAGCGCGGTGTGGATGCGCGCGGTCGGACCTCTGGGCGACGACCCGCTGGTGCACACCTGCGCGCTCACCTACGCCAGCGACATGACTCTCCTGGATGCGGTCCGCATACCCGTCGAACCCCTGTGGGGCGCGCGGAACTTCGACATGGCCTCACTGGACCACGCCATGTGGTTCCACCGGCCGTTCCGCGCGGACGAGTGGTTCCTGTACGACCAGGAGTCGCCGATCGCGACGGGCGGCCGCGGTCTGGCTCGCGGGCGCATCTACGACCTGCAGGGGCGCCTGCTCGTTTCGGTCGTCCAGGAGGGTCTGTTCAGAGCCCTGTAGGCCGGGACTTCACAGTCCCGCGGGCCGGAGGCTTCTGCGGCGCAGCCGGCCCAGCAACCCATGCGGCCGCTCCGGCGCTTCGGGCACGGGTGTGGGTCCGGGTGTGGGTGCGGGTGCCTTCGGGTCGTGTCGCGGTGCGGGACGCGGAGCGGGTCGGTAGGCGCGGGCCTGCTCCAGTCCTCGGGCCAGGTCGCTCCTCAGCCAGCCGATCTCGTCCAGGTCGTCCGCCGTCATGATCTTCTCGGCGAGATGCGCCGAGGGCGATCCCGGTGCCCCGTGGGCAGGTGGCGCCGGGCGGAACCGGTTCAGATGGGAGCGCTCGTACGGGTCCTTGACCACGTCCGCGATATGGGCGGGGTCGAGGAACGCGGCGAAGGCTCCGGCGCGCTCCCAGGGATCGCCGGCCTGGCGGAGCAGGAAGCCCAGGTGACGTCCGCGCCAGTTCCGGGCACGCAGATCCAGGCCGGTGTCCAGTTGCGAGCGCAGCACCTCGGGCGTACGGCCGGTCAGCAGGGACGCGTTCTTCTCGTCGGCCGCGAACTCCCGCAGTTCCTCGGCAAGATAGAGCCAGACCACGGCTCGATAGCGATTCAGGTAGAAGTTCACCGGAACCACCAGCCCGAGGCGCGCAAAGCGGGTGAACCTGGTGGCCGACACGTTCATGATCTCCGCGCCCTCCGTGGTGCCCACGGCCTTGACGCTGTCGCGGAGCGCTTCGGGGAACCCCTCACCCGAGCGCAGCCGGTCGATCTCGGCGCGCTCGACCCGGCGGCCTCCGCCTCCTCCCTCGTCCGGCACGGTCCTGATACGGCCGAGGTGCACGGCGAGGTCGAACTCACCTCGTTTCAGATTCAGTTCGCGTGCGGCGCGGCTCGGCGTGCAGGTGAGGGAACGCGGCTGAGTGACGGTGTTGCCTGACATGGTCGTACTCCCCCGTGGAGTTGGTGGCTCACGCCGTGTGCGCTCGCCGTGAAAAAACCGTAGCCGGTTTGGCGAATCGCGTGGCAAGCCTGTGGATAACTCCGAGGGGAATGAAAAATGCGCAGGTCAGAGGTCTGCTGGGGAGGTTCGCTCGGGGCGTCGGGCGTCCACGCCGAGATGTTCGCCGACCCGGTTGACGAGCAGGGTCATCTCGTAGGCGATCTGACCGATGTCGGCCTCCGCGCCGCTGAGCACGCACAGACAGCTGCCAGTGCCGGCCGCGGTGACGAACAGGACGGCGTCGTCGTACTCGATCATGGTCTGGCGCACCGTGCCCGCGCCGAAGTGGCGTCCCGAACCCTTGGCCAGGCTGTGCAGTCCGGAAGCGACGGCGGCGAGGTGCTCGGCGTCCTCGCGGCGAAGGCCGGTGCTGGCCCCGGTCACCAGGCCGTCGTTCGACAGGACCAGCGCGTGGCGTACGTGTTCCACCCGCTCCGTCAGGTCGTCGAGCAGCCAGCCGAGTCCCTGGTTCTGCGCCATGCTCCGTCTCCCCGTGTGATGTCTCCCCCTGGCCGGAGGGTCTGTCCGCCAGCCTTCCCCACGACCGCTGTCCGGGCAAGGAGGATGGGGGCATGGCACAGAAGATGACCGACGAGGAATGGCGGGCGTTCGTCTCGCACGGGACCCGCACCGGCAAGCTGGCGACCGTACGGGCAGACGGGAGCCCGCATGTGGCCCCCATCTGGTTCCTGCTGGACGGGGACGAAGTGGTCTTCAACACCGGCAAGGAGACCGTGAAGGGGCGCAATCTCGCCCGCGACGGACGGATCGCCCTGTGCGTGGACGACGACCGGCCGCCGTTCCACTTCGTGGTCCTGAACGGTCGCGCCCAGGTGTCGGAGGACCTCGACGAGGTACGGGCCTGGGCGACCCGGATCGCGGCTCGGTACATGGGTGAGGAGCGCGCCGAGGAGTTCGGCGCCCGCAACGGCGTTCCGGGTGAGCTCGTGGTCCGCGTCGCCGTCGACAACGTCGTGGCGGTGAAGGATCTGTCGGCCTGAGGCGCCCGCTCAGCTCACGGAGTCGAGGAGCCGGGCGGTGTGCATCCGCCCGGCGTATTCGACGAGGCGGATCAGTACTTCCTTGCCCGAGTCCCGGTCGCGGGCGTCGCAGAGGACCACCGGTGTTCCCCGGTCGAGATCGAGGGCGTGGGAGACGTCGTCGGGGCCGTAGGTGCGGGCGCCGGCGAAGCAGTTGACGGCCACGACGAACGGGATGCGCCGGTGCTCGAAGTAGTCCACCGCCGGGAAACAGTCCTCCAGCCGCCGGGTGTCCGCGAGCACCACGGCACCGAGAGCTCCCTGCGACAGCTCGTCCCAGAGGAACCAGAACCGGTCCTGGCCGGGTGTGCCGAAGAGGTACAGGGAGAGGCCGTCACGGATGGTGATGCGCCCGAAGTCCATGGCGACGGTCGTGGTGACCTTCTGGTCCACACCGTTCGTGTCGTCCACCAACTGACCTGCCTCGCTGAGCAGTTCCTCGGTGCGCAGCGGCTTGATCTCGCTGACCGCTCCCACCAGGGTGGTCTTGCCGACGCCGAATCCGCCGGCGACCAGTATCTTCAGCGCCAGGGCGGACGTCTCGCCATGCGTGGCATCGGAATGCTCGGAGACCATGATCACTTCTCTCGGGAGTGCCGGCTGTGTTCGACGTCTGTGTGCGAAGTCAGCATCATGACAACTGACGTTCACTTCCGAGGGATTGCACCGATATCGTCACCATCCGACCGGATCGGGCCGGTTGTCGGCGGAAGGGAGTGCAACCCTGTGCCGTACCGCGGCTGGTTCTGAACCTTCATCTACAACGCCCGCAGTCCCTCGATGACCTCGCGGAGAATCCGTTCATCGGGCAGTTGCGCCGGTGGCACTGGGCGGCTGACGGTGACACAGCCCAGTTCCAGGAGGTCGCCGAGGAGCACCCTGACCACGCCCACAGGAAGGTCGGCGCCCGCGGCGAGCTCGGCGACGGACTGGGATTCCGTGCGACACAGGTCGAGGAGCGCTCGGTGCTCGGGCCCGAGCCCGGGGTCGTCGTGGACGGCGGGCGCGGCGGATTCGAGCGTCACGAGCGCGATCAGGTCGAACCGCACTCCGGAGGGCCCGGGTCTGGTACGTCCGCCGGTCATGGCGTACGGGCGGACCAGGGGCCCGGCCTCGCTGTCGTACCACTGGCTGTCCGGCTCCCGCGGGCTGCCCCTCATGTCCTGGGTCATCGGTGCCGACCGCCCTCTCGGCTCAGCGGGCGGCGGGCGGGCGGGCAGCAACGCGCGGCGGCGCGCAGAGGTGCTCGCCGACGCGCTTGACCAGCCGGGCCATCTCGTACGCGACCAGTCCGATGTCGGCGGTCACGGCGGTGAGGACGGCGAGGCAGGAGCCGTCGCCGGCCGCGGCCACGAACAGGAACGCGTCGTCCATCTCCACCATGGTCTGGCGTACCCCACCCGTTCCGAAGTGCCGGCCCGTGCCCTTGGCCAGGCTGTGGAAGCCGGAGGCGACGGCGGCGAGGTGCTCGGCGTCCTCGCGCTTGAGGCCGTTCGAGGCACCGACGGCCAGGCCGTCGTTGGAGAGCACCACGGCGTGCCGCACCTCCCCCACGCGTACCACCAGGTCGTCCAGCAGCCAGTCGAGTTCACCGGATCGCTGGGCGGCCCTCATGCTCGGGTCCTGGATCATGCAGGGTCTCCTTCGCTGCTGTCTGTGCCCGGTTCGGGGTCCGGGGCGGTGCCGCGGCCCGGGTGCCTGCCCCCGCCGCGCGCCCAGCCGTCGCGGTAGGCCGCCATGCGGTCCCGCACGAGTTCGGGGGTGCGCCGGTCGTCCTCCCCCGAGGCTGGTGTCCCGGCCGGCTCCCCGGTGCGCCGCTCGCGCAGTTGGGGGACGAGGTTCGCCTGTCGTACCCGGCGCGGGAGATTGTCGGAGCCCCCGGGGTCGTGGGGTGGGCGGTGCGGCCGCAAGGTGGCGACTCCAGGCGGCGGGGGGCCGCTCGGGGTGTCCGTCGGTGCCGGGACGGTGGCCGCCAGGGCGGGTCGGTCGGCCGACGCGGCGACGGCCTCCGGGAGCGAAGCGGCACCGGGCACGCGCGCGTACTCGCGTTCCGCCGCCCGTTCCCCGTCCCCCGTCGAGCGGGGGGAACGTTCCGCCGCGCCGCTGTGCAGCAGGGCGGTGGGCAGCAGGACCACGGCGGTCGTGCCACCGTAGGGCGAGGTCTTCAGATGGATCTTGATGCCGTGGCGCGCGGCGAGTCTGCTGACCACGAAGAGCCCGAGGCGGTCACTGTCGAACAGGTCGAGTGCCTCGGACTGCTCGATGCGCCGGTTCGCCTCGGCGAGCGTCTCCTGACCCATGCCCAGGCCCCGGTCCTCGACCTCCACGGCGTAACCGTTGCCGACGGGTTCGCCGGTGATGCGCACGCGCGTGTGGGGCGGCGAGAACTGGGCGGCGTTCTCCACGATCTCGGCGAGCAGATGGGTGAGGTCGGCGACGGCCGCGCCGATGACGGAGGCCTCGGAGAGCCGGCGTACCTCCACGCGCGCGTAGTCCTCGACTTCGGAGACGGCCGCGCGCACCACGTTGTTCAGGGACACCGGCATACGCCAGGCCCGTCCCGGTGCCGCTCCGGAGAGGATGATCAGGCTCTCCGCGTGGCGTCGCATACGGGTGGTGAGGTGATCGAGGCGGAAGAGGTCGCTGAGCTCGTCGGGGTCCTCGGAGCGGCGCTCCATGCTGTCCAGGAGGCTGAGCTGGCGATGGACCAGGATCTGGCTGCGGCGAGCGAGGTTGACGAACACCCCCGAGATCCCGTCGGCGAGTTCGGCGCGCTCCACGGCGGCGCGCAGCGCGGCGCGGTGCACGGTGCCGAGGGCCTCGGCGACCTGGCCGGTCTCGTCCTCCGCGGGTGGTCCGGACGGCGCCTCGGCCCGGATGTCGATCTCCTCGCCCGCGCGCAGCTTCCGCATCGCCTCGGGAAGTTTGCGGCGGGCGAGATCCAGGGCGCTGTTGCGCAGGCTCACCAGTTCCACAACGAGGGCGCGCCCGATGCGGACGGAGATGACGAGCGAGGCGGCGACGGCGACCAGGCCGAAGAGGACCGCGGCGCCTGCCGGGGTGAGCTGACCTCGTGCGAACGGATCGGCCCGGCCCGCGACGGTGCGAGCGGCGTCCGTCTCGATGGACCGCATCCCGTCCCGCACGCGCGCGTGGGCCGCGCTCCAGGCTGCCACGGGGGCCGCAGCGAGCGCCCGGGAACCGGGAGCACCGGCGAGGACCTTGTCCTCAAGCGTGCCGACCGCGGTGTAGGCACTGCTGTCGGCGAGGTCCAGCCAGGCGGCACGCTGGGCCTCGGGCAGGTCCGCCGCGGCGGATTCGGTGAGCGTACGGCGTGTGGCGGCGGCGCCGGTGAACAGCCACAGCCGCTCGCCCTGGAGAGCGCGGGTGGGGCGGGCGCTCGCAAGCACCGTGTCCTCTTGGGCCAACGCCTCCCTCGCGCGGGAGAATTCGAGCAGCACGCGTGCGTCGGAGCCGAGGTCGTCCGCCTGGACGCCGGTGAGGGCTCCCTCCACGGTGAAGGCCTTCGCGATGGTCTTCGTGTACTGCGCGTACGCGTCGTCCCAGCCGGCCCGGCGGTCGAGCACCGCCGTCCGCAACGCGGCCAGGTGCTCGGCTCCGGTGACGAAGTCGGCCAGCCGCCGGGCGACACCGCGGGGCAGTTCCTCGCTGTCGGCGACGGTGGTGTCGCGCCCGAGCCGCAGCCTGGCGACGGCCCGGTCGGTGCGCGCGGCGAGTGTACGGAGGTTGCCGCTCCGTCCGGCGGCCGGGTCGCTCGCCCAGAGCACCGCCGCGGCGCGCTCGGCCTGCAGGGCGGTGACGGCGGCGGCGACCGGGGACCGCAGCTCGGAGTCGACGCGCTGGGACTGCCGCAGCCGGGCGACGTCCTGGACGGTGCTGACGGTGGCGTACGCCCACAGGGCGAGCAGCGAGACGACGGGCACCATCAGCAGGCAGACGACCTTGGCCCGGACGGTCCGCGGCCGTATCCGCCATCGCACCGCGCGCGTGGGCGGGTGGTCCGACGTCGCGCCCGGGGGTGCGTCCGTGCCTTCGTCGGCCGGCGGTCCCGCGTGCGCACGGCGGCCGCGCAATGGTGGCGTGGCCTGCGTCTCCGCTCCTGCTGTGGGGGTCCTACGGGGTGTACGCATGGGTCCTCGCTCGGTAGTGGTGCGGGGCGCGCCCTGCCGGAGCCCACTAGCGGGCGGCGGCGCTCTCGACCGTCCGCCGGGCGGCAGCGGACGGTTCGCGCTCGCCCGCCGCAGGCGAGAGGGCGACGAACGCCGAGGTGAGGAACAGATAGGACCCGAGGCCGACGGCGAGGGGGAAGATGAACTGCATCGCCGTGGCCCCGGGCAGGACCGAGGCGGAGGGCGTGACGCGCACGCTCACCGCGAACATGGCCGTGTAGTGCATGCTGCTGACGGCTGCTCCCATGACGAGGGAGGCAACCGTGACCGCGACGGGTGACTTGATGTTCAGCCCCGCCCACAGGGCCGCGGTGGCCGCGACCACGGCGATCACGACGGAGAGCGCGACGAGCGCCGGGTCGTAGGTGATGTCGCCGTGCAGCCGTACCGCCGCCATGCCCAGGTAGTGCATGCTCGCGACACCCAGCCCGGTGGTGAGGCCGCCGAGGAACAGCGCCCGGGTGCGGTTCCGGCCGTAGCCCACGGCGAAGACACCGGCGCAGACGACGGCCATGGCGACCAGCAGGCTGAGGATGGTCAGCGGCACGTCGTAGCGGATGCCTGTGCCACTGACCCCGAAGCCGAGCATGGCCACGAAGTGCATGGTCCAGATGCCGGTACCGATCGCGGAGGCCGCGGTGACGAGCCAGTTGCGGCGCGAGCGGCCCGTGGTGCCGAGCGCGCGGACGGTGCAGCGCAGCCCCAGTGCGGCGCCGATGCAGGCCATCGCATACGACAGCACAGGGGTCAGCCAGCCGAAGGCGGCGTGGTCGAGGTGTCCCATGGCCCCGGGACGCTAGGGGTGCACGGGTGCACCAAGGGGGCGCATTTCGAAAGGTGCTGGAATATGACATGGAGACGCGCTGGAACGATCGCGTCCCGCTCGAACATGCGCGTAGATGGCACCCTGCGTCATGGGCGTAGAGGCACCAGTGGACGTACGAAACCGTGACGGTGAGGGATCATGCGGAGCATGAGCGACGACCACACACACGTCCAGGAGTTCTTCGGGGCCCGTGCTGCCGACTGGGACAGCAAGTTCCCCGACGACGGCCCCGCCTACGCGTCCGCCGTGGCCGACCTGGGGCTGCGCACGGGGGACCGGGTGCTCGACGCGGGCTGCGGCACGGGACGCGCCCTGCCGCCGCTGCGCGCGGCCGTGGGACCCTCGGGCGTGGTCGTGGGCGTCGATCTGACTCCGGAGATGCTGCAGGCGGCCGTACGGGCCGGGAGGGACCGCGACGGCCGGCTGGTGCTCGCCGACGTCGCCGCGCTGCCGCTTCGGTCAAAGTCCCTCGACGCCGTGTTCGGCGCGGGCCTCATCGCGCACCTGCCCCATCCGGCCGAGAATCTGCGGGAGTTGGCGCGTGTGGTACGGCCCGGCGGCACGTTGGCACTGTTCCATCCGATCGGCCGGGCGGCCCTGGCCGCGCGCCAGGGGCGGCAGATCACCCCGGACGACCTGCGCGCGGAGGCCAACCTCGGTCCCCTGCTGGCAGGCTCCGGGTGGCGTATGACGTCGTACGTCGACGAGGACACCCGCTTCCTCGCGCTGGCGGTCCGGGAGCGCTGAGCGCGACCTCCCTGCCGCGCACGGCGGCGGGTCCACGCACGCTGGGCGCCGCCGGGTCGTGTGCCGGAACGGCCCCTCACACGCGCCCCGCGACCGCCGCCACGAAGGCGTCCGGGTTGTCGAACATGACGTTGTGCCCGGCGCCGGGCACGGTCACCACACGAACGCCGGCGGCTTCCAGGGCCTCCCTGCCCGGGACTTCACCGCTGAGCTCGCCCTGAAGGTACAGACGGTCGATCTCCAGTCCTTCCAGGAGGGTGCGCATGACGGGTTCCGAGCCGCGCCGGAGCCCGACGGCGGTGCGGTGCAGGGCCCGCGGGTCGGCGAGCCGCATGGTCGCCGCCCAGAGGGGGCCGACCTTTCGCAGCACGCGCGCGTGCCCCCCGTCGACGAACTCGTCCTCCTCGTAAGAGGCGATGCCGCTGCTCCCCGCCGTCGCCGGCGGGAGGGCGTCGAGGTTGGCCTCGGCGAGAACCAGCCGGGAGACGAGATCGGGCCGCCGACGGGCGAGCACGATGGCGACCGCCCCGCCCATGCTGTGCGCGATCAGCTCGGCCCCGGTGAGACCGGCCGCGTCCAGTGCCGCGGCCAGGGCGTCGGCGTTGTCCTCCAGCGTGTACCCGAAGTGTTCGGGCCGGTCGCTGATGCCGTGTCCGGGCAGATCGACGAACAGGCTCCGCCGGCCGGCAAGTTCCGGGCGGGCCGCGATGTGCGCGTGGTACACGGACGAGACCGACCCCAGTCCGTGCACGTACACCCGCGCGGGCTCCTCGCCGGGCGTCTCCGTCCAGCGGATGCAGCTGCCCTTGCCGTCGAACTCGGTCTGCTTCACGGGGTCCCCCTGAGTCGCTCGAATGCCGCGTTCGGCACGCCGCCAAGATACATCGGTAACGAGGTATATGTAAGTCGAAGTATCGAGGTCTCGATGTACAGCGCGCATACGAGAGAATGCGGGCATGCTGGAGCTCGCGATCCTCGGATTCCTCTACGACGCCCCGCTGCACGGCTATGTCCTGCGCAAGCACATCGCCGCACTGACCGGACATGTCCGCCCCGTGGCCGAGAGCACGCTCTATCCCGCGATCAAGCGGCTGGAGAAGGCCGGCCTCCTGGCGCGGGCCACCGAGCCGGGGTCCGTGGCCGCGCCGCGCCATGTGCTCACACTCACCGAGGAGGGCAGGAGCGAGCTGCGCCGTCGGCTCGCCGAACCGGCGCAGCGCGACATCACCGACGAGAACCGCTGGTTCACGGTGCTCGCCTTCCTCGGACACCTGGACGACCCCGCCGCCCAGGCGACGGTCCTGCGGCGCAGACTGGCCTTCCTGGAGGAGCCGGCGAGCTTCTTCTACGAGGGTGACCGGCCGCTGCGCGCCGAAGAGCTGGACGACCCCTTCCGGAGCGGCATCCTCACCATCGCGCGTGCCACGAGCCGGGCCGAACTCACCTGGCTGCGCGACACCATCGCCTCACTCGACGAGGCCGGCCGCTGAGACGTCCGTGTTCGGGCCGCTCGAACCACTTAACCGATTCGACCCTCTTCTGTTGCCGAAGCTCCAACTCTACGTTGAACAGGAGCAGATGAACGATCAGAGTCGAAGCCGCAGAGGCGGAAGGCGGTCCGCATGTTCGACAGGATCCGTAAGTACGTCACCGGATTCCGATCCTCCACGAGCACAAAGGAGGCCGTCGGCCGGGAGAAGCGCGCACACAACTTGTTCGAGGCCGCGGCCGCCTATGTGTCGGCCCGCGCGGAGGACGACCAGGACCGGATCGACGAAGCGGCAGGCTGGGTGTCCCCGGAGGCACTGTCGTTCGGAGTGAGTGAGCTGGCGTGCCGGGCCGTGATCGTGCTGGCCCGGGAGCGCGACGAGTCGCCCCGGACAGTGGCCCGCGACCTTCTCGGGCTGCCGGTGTCCTGACCTACCGGCCGCGGATCCGGTCGTTTCGCCCGCTCCGGGTGGAAACTGCAGCTCCGGGTGTGATGGGGAGTCGTGACAACCGCCTTCCGCTCGCACTAGGGTGCGCGCCGTTGGACGAACCACTGGGGAGGCTGGGATGGCCGAGACAGAAGACGAGGCCGTCGCCGCCGCGGACGATGCGCTGTACGTGCTCACGGCGGTGCTGCTCACGCCGGCGCAGTTTCCGAGCGTGCTGGGTGACGACTATCCGGAGGCCTGTACGGCGCTGGGCCTCGCGCCGCGCGCCGACGGATACGGGCTGGTGCTGGGCCAGGACGGCGACGGGGCCCGCTGGACGGTCGTCATCGACGACGTCTCGCTGGTCGCGGTCGCGATCGCGTCCTGGGACTGCGGCATGGAGTACGAACTGTCGCCGGACGAGCGCACGGTCGTCGCCGCGCTGCCGGGCTGGCCCCTCGCGGTCGCCGTTGCGGCTCCGGGCGTACCGGCGCCGCACGATCCCGGCCCCGACATGGCGGACGGCAACCCGCTGACCCCGCCGGACACAAGCTGCTGGGGCCCGGCCCAGCGGCGCCTGGGCGCGGACGAGATCGCGCTCCAGTGGGCGGTGTGGCGGGAACAGATCGACGACGCCGACTTCCCGACGCCGGGCAACGCGCCGGAGGAGGCGGGAGAAGACGCTCCGAAGGGCACGGAGGACGCACCGAAGGGCCACGGCGGGGTCCGGCGGGTCCTGGCGGAAGCACGCGCGTACGTGGACTCGCCACCGCCTCTCGGCCGGGTCCGCTCCTCGTTCGCGCCCGGCGATGCCCGGACCCTGCGCGCCGACGGCCCCGGCTGGTCGATGGTGGCCCGTACGGACGACATTGCGTTCGTGCTGCTGGACGACGAGCCGGGCGAGGTCCTGCCGGTGGGCCGCGGCCCGGAGCTCCCCGGCCTCCTGGAGGCACTCGACAAGCTGGCCGTACGGCCCAGTTGAGCCCACGCGGGACGAGTCCCGGCCAACGGGCCGGGACTCGTGTCATCAGCCGTCCGGGGCGCCGAGGAGGCCACCGAGGCGATGTCCGGGCGCCATGGGCGGGGACACGCAGGGGCGACGGCACCTCAGCGGCCGATCTCCTTGCGCGCGACACGGCGCAGCCTGCGCCGTTGCGAGGGGTCCAGCGTGAGGTACGCGGCCGCCGGGACTCCCAGCACGATCAGGAACGACACCCACCAGGGCACCCAGATCAACAGGATGAGCCCGACCGCCACACCCCCTGCGGCGATCTTCGCGCTATTCGACATGTGCGTCGCCTCCTTCGCGGCCACTGCCGCTCTCTGATCTGAAAACGGGCCCGCGCCTCCCGCGGTTCCGGAGCGCAACCCTGAGACGTCCCTGAGACGCAACCCCTACGCGTCCCTGAGCGCCCGCACCGGCACTGCAAATCGAACACCTGGTGAAGTGGCTCGGGTCACAGCCTAGCCATTCCAGGTCGCGCGTCCATGTGCTGTACCCTCGGCGACCCGGATCTCAGTAGTCAAATTTGAGGAGTGCGGCAGAGCTGTGCAGAGAATCCCCGCGGCACCACTCTCCGACCTGTCCCAACTGGCCGGATGCTGCACCGTCTTCGTACCGGCGGATCCCGCTCGCACCGGCACCGTCGGCTTCTGGCGACCCGACGGCGAGGCTCCCCCGGCCGTCGCGTCGGGAGCGGTCGCGGACCTGACCGCCCTGCTGCCCCGCGGGGGCGGCGTCGAGCGGGTACGGGTGCCCGCGGTGCTGATGCCGGTGCGCACCGCGCTTCCGCTCCTCACACGCGCGCGTGTCTTCCCGCACGCGCACCGGGCGACCGCGTTCTGGGGCACGGCGGGTGTGCTCGCCCTGCACTTCCTGGCGCGCGGTCTGCTGCTGCCCGGCCTGTCCCCCGCCGATCACGACGCCTGGCGGGTGGGGCCCCTGTCCGCCCGGGACACGGAACTCGTCCGCGAACTCGCCGCCGCCATGCCGCCCGAGGCCCACGCCGTGCCGTCGGCCGGCTCCGCCGACGCGCCCCTGATGCCGGACCCCGAGCGGCTGCTGCGCGCCTTCCTGGACGCGGTGGCCGACGCGCTCCCCCGCTCCCCCGCCGCGCGGCTGGTGACGGGTGGCCCGGCCTACGCGGCGCCCGAGCCGCAGCACCTGCCCGCGCAACGGGCCTGGGCCGACGACATCGCCGCGGGCCACGACGCGGGCGTACGGCTCTCGCTGCGCATCGAAGTGCCCGGACTCGAGGACGCCGCGCACGACGCCGTCGACGACCAGGTGGACGACGACACGCCCGTGCGGTTCCGTGCCGTGCTCCAGGTGCACCGGGTGAGCGGACCCGCCGTCGTCGCGGACGCGGCCGAGATGTGGGCGGGATCCGGCCCCTCAGGCGGTGCCTTCGGCCCCCGCGCGCGGATGGACGCCCTGCTGGCGCTGCGCCGCGCTGCGCGCGCCTGGCCGCCGCTGACGCCCCTGCTCTCGGCGGGCGTGCCCGACGCCGTCGAACTCGCGGACGACGAAGTCGCCGAGCTTCTCGGGGAGGGCGGCCGCGCCCTCGCCGCGGCGGGTGTCGACGTGCACTGGCCGCGGGAGCTGTCGCGCGAACTGTCCGTCCATGCGGCCGTCGGTCCGCCGGACGGCGAGCCGGGGCGGGACGGGGATCCGGCGGACATGCCCTCGTTCCTGTCCACCGACGCCCTGCTCAGCTTCAGCTGGTGGTTCGCGCTGGGCGGGCGGGAACTCACGCGCGAGGAGCTGGACCGCCTTGCGGAGGCCAAGCGTCCGCTGGTGCGGCTGCGCGACCGCTGGGTCCTGATCGACCCCGAGGAGGCGCGCCGCGCCCGCGCACGGCAGAACCGCAAGGTCAGCGCGGTCGAGGCACTCGGCGCCGCACTGACCGGCTCGGCGGAGATCGACGGCATCCCCGTCGACGTACGGGCCACAGGTCGGCTGGCGGAACTGCGGGACCGGCTCGCCGACCCGGAGGCGCGGGAAGAGGTCGTCCCACCGGCCGCCCTCGACGCGACCCTGCGCGACTACCAGCTGCGGGGCCTCGGCTGGCTGGCCCGCATGACCTCTCTGGGCCTGGGCTGTTGCCTGGCGGACGACATGGGCCTCGGCAAGACGATCACGCTGATCGCCCTGCATCTGCACCGGCAGACGGACGCGTCGGCCGCCGGTCCCACGCTCGTCGTCTGCCCGGCGTCCCTGCTCGGCAACTGGCAGCGCGAGATCCAGCGGTTCGCGCCCGGCACACCGGTGCGCCGGTTCCACGGGGCCCGGCGCAGTCTCGACGCGGTGGCCGACGGGGAGTTCGTCCTCACGACGTACGGCACGATGCGCATGGATGCCGCCCGGCTCGGCGAGGTGCCCTGGGGCATGGCCGTCGCCGACGAGGCCCAGCACGTGAAGAACCCCTACTCGGCGACTGCCAAGGCGCTGCGCTCCATCGGCGCACGCGCACGCGTGGCGCTCACCGGAACCCCGGTGGAGAACAACCTGTCCGAGCTGTGGGCGATCCTCGACTGGACGACCCCTGGGCTGCTGGGCCGCCTCGGCACCTTCCGCGCGCGGTACGTGCAGGCCGTCGAGAGCGGCCGGGACCCCCTCGCCGCAGAGCGGCTCTCCCGGCTCGTGCGGCCGTTCCTGCTGCGGCGCCACAAGTCGGACCCTGGCATCGCGCCCGAACTGCCGCCGAAGACCGAGACCGATCACCCGGTGCCGCTGACCGAGGAACAGACGGGCCTGTACGAGGCCTTGGTGCGCGAGACACTGGAGCGGATCCGGGCGGCCGACGGCATGGAGCGGCGGGGCCTGATCGTGAAGCTGCTCACCGGCCTGAAGCAGATCTGCAATCACCCGGCGCAGTTCCTCAAGGAGGACCGCCCGACCATCGCGGGGCGCTCGGGGAAGCTGGAGCTTCTGGACGAACTGCTCGACACGATCCTCTCCGAGGGGGCGGGCGTTCTGGTCTTCACCCAGTACGTGCGCATGGCGCGCCTCCTAAAACGCCATCTGTCGGCCCGTGGGGTGGCGTCGCAGCTTCTCCACGGCGGCACGCCCGTCGCCGGTCGTGAGGCGATGGTGCGACGGTTCCAGGACGGTGAGATGCCCGTCTTCCTGCTGTCGTTGAAGGCCGCCGGCACGGGCCTGAACCTCACCCGGGCGGAGCACGTGGTGCACTACGACCGCTGGTGGAACCCCGCTGTGGAGGCGCAGGCCACGGACCGCGCGTACCGCATCGGCCAGACCCGGCCGGTACAGGTGCACCGGCTGATCGCCGAGGGCACGGTCGAGGACCGCATCGCGGAGCTGCTGGGCCGCAAACGCGAGCTGGCCGACGCGGTGCTCGGATCCGGCGAGGCGGCCCTCACCGAACTGACGGACGCGGAACTGGCCGATCTGGTGGCACTGCGCGGGGAGGCGCGATGAGCCGGTACGACGACGACACGGAGCGCACGTTCCCCGCGCCGGCGCCCGCGCGCGGACGGGGCTTCGCTCGGACGTGGTGGGGCCGGGCCTGGCTGCGGTCCCTGGAGGACACGGCGCTGGACGCGGCGCAGGTCAAGGCGGGACGCAGGCTCGCCCGCGCGGGTGCGGTGGGCGCCGTGTCGGTGCGCCCGGGCCGTGTGACGGCGATGGTGCGCGAGCCGGGGCGCGCGGCACACCGGGCCGACGTCCTGCTGCCGCGGCTGACCGACGAGCAGTGGGCCCGTTTCCTGGACCTGGCCGTCGAGCGTGCGGGGCACGTGGCGGCGCTGCTCGACCGGGAGCTCCCCCCGCACCTGGTCGAGGACGCGGCGGCCATAGGGATCGAACTCCTGCCGGGCCTGGGCGATCTGGAAGCCGAGTGCGGCTGCGGCGCCTGGGACCACTGCGGACACACGGCGGCGCTCTGCCACCAGGTGGCGCGGCTGCTGGACGAGGATCCGTTCGTCCTGTTGCTGATGCGCGGCATCGGAAAGAGCGCGTTCTTCGACGCGCTGCAGTCGCGCGGCGCCTCCCCCGAGGAGCGGCCCGCCGAACAGGTGGGGGTGGATGCCGCGGAGGCCTGGGCGGCCGGAGACATCCTCCCTCCGCTGCCCGCGTTGCCCGGCCTCCCGGACGTACCCGGCGCGCCCGCGTCCCTGGACGCCGAGGCTCCGCCCGCCCCTGGAGTCGATCCGGCGGCGCTGGCGTACCTGGCCGCGCGGACCGCCGCGGAGGCACACCGATTGCTGGCGGAGGCACTCGGCGCCGTACCGGAACCAGGGCCCTTCCGAGCCGAGTTGACAGCGGAGAAGGATGCCGTGCGCCTGGCCGTCGGCGCCCCCGAGGGAGCCGTCGCGGACCGGCTCGCCGAGGGAGCGGGGCGTGGCCGGAAAGGGCTTTCGGCTGCTGTGCGCGCCTGGCGCCACGGTGGTGCGGCAGGGCTGTCCGTGCTGGACGAGGAGTGGCAGGTGACGGGCGAAGCGCTCGCACGCGCGCGTGCCGCGCTCGAAGTGGCCTCGGGCGAGGACAACGATCGGCCGCAGCTGCAGGCGTCGGGCAACCGGTGGACGGTCCCGGGGGCCGGGATCCAGCTGCGCCTGGGCCGGGACTGCCGCTGGTGGCCGTACGTCGAGGAGCGCGGCCTCTGGCTGCCCGCGGGAGGCCCGGAACGGGATCCGGCGACGGCACTTGCGGCGGCCCGGCTGTCGCTCGATGACGAACCGTCCGGAGGGTCCTGAGGAAGGCCGGTGCCTTCTCCGGTTCCTGACGATCCGCCACTCATGCGATCCCCAGCCCCGCACGAGTCCATCACGACCGACGAGTGGAAGACGCCCTCCGTTCATCCGACGGTCGTACGACGTTCCGTCGGGGACCCAAATCTGACCGCTGTCAATGAACTTGCTCCCAGGAGGCCTGATGTCCCCGCACGCCACCGGTCGGCGCCGCGTCGTCAACCGTTCCGTCACGACGGGTCTGCCCCTGGCCCTCGCGGCCGCTCTCGTGGCCGCCGGTACGGCCGCGGCGGCACCGTCCGGGGACGCCGCGCACGTCATCCGTACGGCGACGCTCGGCGACATCCCGCTCGGCGCGTTCAGCAACGCCCTGCTTCCCGGCAGCGTGGACAACGACCGGGGTGTGGACCTCGGCGGCATCGGCAGCGACATCTACCCGGCGGGCCGCCAGGGCGAGTACTGGACGGTCACCGACCGCGGCCCCAACGGCCAGATCAAGGTGGACGGCAAGAAGCACCGCACGTTCCCGGTACCGGGCTTCGACCCGGCGATCGTGAAGATCCGGGTGACCGGGGACAAGGTGGAGGTGATCGACGCGATTCCGCTCACCACCCGGTCGGGCAAGGCCGTCACCGGACTGCCCAACCAGCAGGGCCGGGACGAGACACCGTACAGCTATGACGCGAAGACCCCCCTGGCGTACAACCCGAACGGTGTGGACACCGAGGGCATCGTGCGGGCCGAGGACGGGACCTTCTGGCTCGTCGACGAGTACGGCCCGTCGCTGATCCATGTCTCCGCGCGCGGGAAGGTGCTCACGCGCTACGTGCCCAAGGGGCTGAACCTCACGGGCACCGACTACCCGGTGGTCGAGGCGCTGCCGTCCGTGCTGCTGCACCGGAAGATCAACCGCGGGTTCGAGGGGCTGACCCAACTGCCTTGCGGAGACCTGGTGATGGCCGTGCAGAGCCCGCTCTCCCTGCCGGACGCGAACGCCGGTGACGCCTCGCGCACGACGCGTCTGCTGCGGTTCTCGCCGAAGAAGAAGGCGGTCACCGGCGAGTACGCCTACCGGTTCGACCCGGTGAACGTGGTCGACCCGAGCGAGGACGACCCGTCCGAGCTCAAGATCTCCTCGGTGGTCGCCGTGGGCGGTGACCGGCTGCTGGTCGAGGAGCGCACCGACAAGACGGCCCGGCTGCAGTTGGTGAGGCTGGGGCACAAGGCGGACGTCCTCGGCGGCCCCTGGGACGACGACACGACGTCCCCGTCGCTGGAGCAGCTGGAGGACCCGGCGGCCGCCGGCGTCCCGGTGCTCGCCAAGCGGCTCGTCGTGGACCTGGGCACGGTGAGCGGTGTGCCCGGGAAGATCGAGGGCATCGCGCGCGTGGACCGCGACACGCTCGCCCTCATCAACGACAACGACCTCGGGATGACGGACGGCGCCGGCGCCTTCGACGCACAGGGCCGTCTGGTCGACAGCGGCATCGAGACGACGGTGACCTACGTCCGCCTGCCCGAGGGCATCTAGGGGAACATCTAGGGGGTGTCGTTTGGATCATCCCGGCGTCGCGGGGTCTGGCACGCACTCCCCCAAGCTCTTCGAGCAGGGGGACCCCCAGCTGCGTTGTCGTCACTGTCCCCCAAGCTCTCGGCTTCGCTCGAGCAGCAGGCACCCCCCATGACCCCGCCCGGGGTCGGCCAACCCGCACCGTTCGTCACAGCCGACCTGATCCAAACAACACCCCCCAGCCGCCCCGTCAGGGAATTTCACCCGCGAGGGGCGGCAGGATCGATTCGAGGTCACTCGGCACCTCGGTGGGGAACCCCGACGGCAGCCCGCTCGGCAGCCCGCTCGGCAGCCTCCTGGGCAGTTCGGTTGGGATGCTGAAGGAAGGCCTGGGAGAGCCGCCCGTGCTCGCGCTGTTCTGCGCGGGCGGCTTTTTCTCCGGTGAGCCGTCGCCGCCCGAGGCCATCAGGACCACGGCCGCGACGGCCGCCGCGGTCACAAGGACGGCCAGCACGGCGAACAGCGGGGCCCGGCGCCTGCTCGGGGCCTCGAAAGCACTGAAGGGGGTCGTCGGCGGGTCGTAGCCTCCGGGCGGCGGTCCGAAGCCTCCGCCCGGAGGCGGGGTGTCGCTCGGAGGTCCGGGCGGCCGGGGTGGCACGGGCGGCATGGCCATACCGTCAAGGGTCGCCTCGTAGCGGGCAACGCGCGACCCCCGCAAGGAAGTTGATACGGACTCGTACAGGGACCGCACGGTTCCGGAGCATTCCGTCCAGAGGTCGCTCGGCAGAGACCGACACCGGCACGCGCGCGTGGGGCAGCCATGAAACGGCCGCCCCACGCGCGTGCGGCTCAGCCCCGTGCGCCCAGCAGGTGGTCCATGGCCAGCTGGTCGAGCTGCTCGAAGCCCATCCCGCGCGCGGCGGCCGCCTCCGCGTCGAAGTCCTCGAACGCCGTGCGGTCGGCGAGCAGCGCCTGCAGACCGTCAGCCGCGGTGGGCTGCGCCAGCTGGTCGAGCCGCGAGGCACGCAGGGCCTCCTGGACCTCCGGGTCGGCGCGGAAGGCCGCCGAGCGCTCCTTGAGGATGAGGTAGTTGCGCATGCAGCCGGCCGCCGACGCCCACACGCCGTCGAAGTCCTCCGTCCGCGGCGGCTTGAAGTCGAAGTGCCGGGGACCGTCGTAGCCGGCGGTCTCCAGGAGGTCGACCAGCCAGAAGGCGGACCGCAGGTCACCGGCGCCGAAGCGCAGGTCCTGGTCGTACTTGATGCCGGACTGGCCGTTGAGGTCGATGTGGAAGAGCTTGCCCGCCCACAGGGCCTGCGCGATGCCGTGCGGGAAGTTCAGTCCGGCCATCTGCTCGTGGCCGACCTCGGGGTTGACGCCGTAGAGCTCCGGGCGCTCCAGGCGCTCGATGAACGCGAGCGCGTGGCCGACGGTGGGCAGCAGGATGTCGCCGCGCGGCTCGTTCGGCTTGGGCTCGATGGCGAAGCGCAGGTCGTAGCCCTGGGAGGTGACGTACTCGCCCAGGAGGTCGAAGGCCTCCTTCATGCGGTCGAGGGCGACGCGCACGTCCTTGGCGGCGCCGGACTCGGCGCCCTCCCGGCCGCCCCAGGCGACGTACGTCTTCGCGCCCAGCTCGACCGCGAGGTCGATGTTGCGGACGGTCTTGCGCAGCGCGTAGCGGCGCACGTCGCGGTCGTTGGCGGTGAACGCGCCGTCCTTGAAGACCGGGTGGGTGAAGAGGTTGGTCGTGGCCATCGGCACGGTCAGGCCGGTCGCGTCCAGGGCCTGGCGGAAGCGCTTGATGTGCGACTCGCGCTCGGCGTCCGAGGACCCGAAGGGGATCAGGTCGTCGTCGTGGAAGGTCACACCGTAGGCGCCCAGCTCGGCCAGGCGCTGCACCGTCTCGACCGGGTCGAGGGCACGGCGGGTGGCGTCGCCGAACGGGTCCCGTCCCTGCCAGCCGACGGTCCACAGGCCGAAGGTGAACCTGTCCTCGGGGGTGGGCTGGTAGCTCATGCCGCGACTCCTTGCTTGCTCCGACTATTTCGTCATGGCGGTTTACAAATTAGTATGCGCTCGCGTCTCTGGGAAGGGACAAGATGTCCTCGAAGGGGTGACGTACCGGTCGCCACTCCCTGGACACATCGGAAAACACCAGGCCAGATCCCGCGAGCCGGGGAAAAGGGAGAGCCCGATGTCAGCAGCCGAGGGTCCGCTCGTCGTCGGCGTGGACACGTCCACCCAGTCCACCAAGGCGCTGGTCGTCGACGCGTCCACCGGGGAGGTCGTGGCGAGCGGCCAGGCTCCCCACACCGTCTCCTCCGGCGCCGGCCGGGAGAGCGACCCGCGCCAGTGGTGGGACGCGCTGTGCGAGGCGTTGCGCCAGTGCGGTGACGCGGCCCACGAGGCGGCCGCGGTGTCGATCGGCGGTCAGCAGCACGGCCTGGTCACCCTGGACGCCCGGGGTGAGCCGGTGCGGCCCGCCCTGCTCTGGAACGACGTCCGCTCGGCGCCCCAGGCCCGCCGTCTGGTCGAGGAGCTCGGCGGCCCCAAGGGCTGGGCGGAGCGCACCGGGAGCGTGCCCGGCGCCTCCTTCACGGTCACGAAGTGGGCCTGGCTCGCCGAGAACGAGCCGGACGCCGTCCGCGCCGTCAAGGCCGTGCGCCTGCCGCACGACTACCTCACCGAGCGCCTCACCGGCCAGGGCACGACGGACCGGGGCGATGCCTCCGGCACCGGCTGGTGGGCGTCCGGGACCGAGTCGTACGACGAGGAGACCCTGCGGCACGTGGGACTCGACCCGGCACTGCTGCCCCGGGTCGTAAGGCCTGGCGAGGTGGCAGGAACGGTGCGCGACAGCCACGACCTGCCGTTCTCCAAGGGCACCCTGGTCGCGCCGGGCACCGGCGACAACGCGGCGGCCGCGCTGGGCCTCGGGCTGCGCCCCGGCACCCCGGTACTGAGCCTTGGCACGTCGGGCACCGTGTACGCCGTGTCGAAGCACCGCCCCATCGACCCGACCGGCACCGTCGCGGGCTTCGCCGACGCGCACGGCGACTGGCTGCCGCTGGCCTGCACCCTGAACTGCGCCCTCGCCGTCGATCGCATCGCGGCGCTGCTGGGCCTGGACCGCGAGTCCGTGGAGGCCGGCGGCTCGGTCACCCTCCTGCCGTACCTGGACGGCGAGCGCACCCCGAACCTGCCGAACGCCGCCGGTCTGCTGCACGGGCTGCGCCACGACACGACGGGCGGGCAGCTCCTGCAGGCGGCGTACGACGGCGCCGTCCACTCGCTGCTCGGTGCGCTCGACCTGGTGCTCGACGAGGACGCGGACCGCAGCGCACCGCTGCTGCTGATCGGCGGCGGAGCCCGCGGCACGGCCTGGCAGCAGACCGTACGGCGGCTGTCGGGCCGGCCGGTACAGGTGCCCGAGGCCAAGGAGTTGGTCGCGCTCGGTGCCGCGGCACAGGCGGCCGGACTGCTGACCGGCGAGGACCCGGCCTCCGTCGCCCGCCGCTGGAACACCGCCGCCGGACCGGTGCTGGACGCCGTGGAGCGGGACGAGGAGACACTGGCCCGGATCTCCGGGGTACTCTCCGACGCGGCCCCGCTGCTGGAGCGGGGGACGGACGCCCCCTGACCGACGCCCACTGACCGACGCCCATCGACGGAGCCCGGCAGAGGACGTCTGCCGGGGACACGGACCGAGGACTGACGGAGGCATGACCGCACCGCTGCACGAGGCCCGGCCGGCCGGTCCCGGCCGCGCTCTGCCCGACACCCAGCAGGGCATCCGCCGCCGCAATCTCGCCCGCGTGATGCACGCGGTCAGCGCCGAGGGGTCGCTCTCGCGTGCCGCAGTCGCCTCGCGCATCGGTCTGACGCGTGCGGCGGTGTCGACCCTCGTGGACGAGCTGATCCGCACCGGGCTGCTGGAGGAACTGGGCCCCGAACGGCCCGGCAGGGTGGGCCGGCCGGGATCGGCGCTCGCCGTCAGCGGGCACGGTCCGGCAGGCATCGGGGCGGAGGTCGGCGTCGACCATCTCGCGGTGTGCGCGGTGGATCTGCGCGGCGCGGTCCGCGCGCGGGCCGTGCGGCACGGCGCGAACCGCGGCCGCGCTCCCGGACCGGTGATCCGGGAACTCACCGCCCTGGTCCGCCGGGTCGTCGCCGAGGCGGAACGGGAGGGGCTGTGGCCGGCCGGGCTGGCGGTCGCCGTACCCGGCCTGGTGGCGCGCGACGCGCGGACGGTCGTACGCGCCCCGAACCTCGACTGGAACGACCTGGACCTCGGCGCCCTGCTGTCCACCGGCATCCCGCTGACCGTGGACAACGAGGCCAACTTCGGCGCGCTCGCCGAACTCTGGCTCGGCGAGCGCACGCCCAGCGACTTCCTGCACGTGTCGGCCGAGATCGGCATCGGTGCCGCGGTCGTCGTGGACGGGCAACTGCTGCGCGGCACCCGGGGCTTCGCCGGCGAGCTGGGCCATGTGCCCGTGCGGCCGGACGGGCCGCCGTGCCCGTGCGGCGGGCGCGGATGCCTGGAGCAGTACGCCGGCGAGGAGGCGGTCCTGCGCGCGGCCGGCCTGGAGCCCGGCGAGGATCTCGTCGGGCTCCTGGCCCACCGCGCCGAGGGGGGCGACGAGGACGTACGACGGGCCCTGCGGGACGCCGGGACGGCACTCGGCATCGCCCTGACCGGGGCGGTCAACCTGCTCGACCCGGAATCCGTCGTCCTGGGCGGCGCGCTGGCCGGGCTCTCACCCTGGCTGCTGCCGTCGCTGGAGCGCGAGTTGGCAGACCGCACGGCGGGGCCCGCGTGTCCGGTGTCGGTGTCACGGCTGGGGTCCGAGGGGCCGCTGCTGGGCGCCGCGCACTTTGTGGTGCGGGCCGTCCTCGACGACCCGACGATGGTCGCGGAGCACGTCTGACAGCCCCTCAGGGCGTGAGGGTTTTTCGGAGCCTGACGGCACCTCAGCCCAGGAACGCCGCGCTCGTGGTGCGGAAACACTCGGGGTCGTCCAGCCACGGGAAGTGGCCGGCGCCGGGCTGGACGACGAACCGGGCGTCGGGAAACAGCCCGGCGAACTCGGCCATCGCGGGTGGCGGCGAGTTCAGGTCGAACTCGCCGGCGAGCAGCAGTACCGGCTGCCCGAAGGCCGCGAGTGCGGTGCGAGTGGCGTCGGGGGCGTAGGCGCCCTCTGCTCCGTAGACGGCCGCGGCCTCCTGGTTCCGCTGTGCGTCCTCCGCGGCGCGGTGAGCGCGTGCCGCCGCGTCCCAACGGCCGTAGTAGAAGGGCGCGATGGCCTGCCAGGAGTCGGGGGTGGCCCGGCCCGCGACGATCGTTTCCAGCGCCGCGAAAGCCTCCGGGAACCAGGGCTCGTCCCTTCGGAGCATGGCCGTCTCGCGCCGCAGATCCCCGCTGATCGTGAGACCGACGGCCATCGGGCCGGGTGTGATCAGCACCAGCTTGCCGACGCGGTCCGGATGGTGCTCCACGTATCGGACGGCCAGATTCGCGCCGCCCGAATGCCCGAGCAGATCCACCCGGTCCAGTCCCAGATGCTCGCGCAGCGCCTCCACGTCCGCGACGAGCCGGTCACAGCGGTACGACGCCCGGTCCTCGGGCACGCCCGACTCCCCCGTTCCCCGGAGATCGAGCATGATCAACCGACGGTGTCCGGAAAGACCCCCGAGGTCGCCGAGGTAGGCGGAGGCCTGCATCGGCCCACCGGGCAGGCAGATCAGGGGTGGGCCGTCGCCGCAGGCGTGGTAGACCAGCTCGGTTCCGTCGTACGCGGTGAAGTGGGACATGGGGACGACCCTGGCAGCGGCGTCCGCGCGGGGCAACCGGGTTCCGGGCCGCCGGGATCCGGGCAGGGATCCGTCATCCGACTGGGGAGGCAGGCGTGGCGGAGTGGATACCCCGTGAGATCTGGATCAAGACCCAGCCCCAGGCCCTGCTCGCCTCGTGCGTGCTGATGCTGGACGCACGTGACCGCATCCTGCTCCTGCGCTACGGGCCCAAGGCGCCGGTCGCCGGGACCTGGTGGCTGCCGGGTGGAATGCTCGACCACGGGGAGGACCCGTGGACGGCCGCACGTCGGGAGATGCGCGAGGAGACCGGTGTCGAACTCGGGCCCGCTCCCCACCTGATCGGCATCGACCACCGGAAGGACGTCCTCGGCACCGGGCCGGTCCTCGACTGCTTCTTCCACGGCGGCACCCTCGCCGACGACACGCGCGTCCGGCTCAGCGCCGAGCACGACCGTCACGCGCTGTTCGCTCCCGACGAGTTGGCCGGCATCCCGCTCACCGCACGGCTGCCCACGCTCACCGCACTGCACACCGCCGCTCTGTCCGGAACGGTCGCCTGTCTGCGGGAGGGGTTGCCCCTGTGACCGCGGCCTACTCTCCCTTCTTCCACGGGCCGACGGCGATCTTTCCTGTCGTGCCCAGGTCCAGTTCCGGTGTCACCGTCACCGGCGCGGCACCCTGCTCGGCCCACACCCTGACGTAGGGGGCGTTCACGGGCGTGCCGGAGAGGACCGTGTTGCGCCACACCAGACCCGCATACGCCCGCTCCCCCGGCTTCAGCGCCAGCGGCCGGGGCGGGCCGTCGGCTCCGGTGCTCCCGGCGATGGACGAGCCGTCGTGCAGCACGCGCACCCCGTTCACCGGCCGGTGATCCTCGCCCAGGGGACTCACCCGGGGGTAACCGTCGACGCGGAACGTGCCGGTCCCGCAGTTCTCCAGATGGAGCGTCACCACGCGAAGGCCCATCGCGGCATCACCGTCGTCGGCGTACAGACGCACCCCGGACGACGGGCAGCGCCCGCCTTCGACAGGTGCCTCGTCGACGGGGACGCTCCTGACCTTCATGACCTCGACGCGCGACCACTCCGGCGCGTCCGGCACGTCCGTGATCAGTGAGACGCTGCCCGTCACGGTCCGGCCGGGGCCGACGGACGGCACGGTCGCGAACCTGGACTCCGGCGCCGCTCCGGAATCGGAGACGAGCTTGAAGGTGACGGCGTAGGTGAAGGGTTCCGTCCCGCGGTTGGTCACCTGGTAGGTGGCGCACTGGTGGGGTCCGCCACCGACGCCGGTGACGACGACACCGTCCGTTTCCTCGGCGGAGGGCTCGCGGGACGCGGCGGGCTTCGAGGAGAACCCGGTGCCGCACGCGGAGCGGCCGGACCGGTGGGCCGCGCCGGTCTCCTGGCCGCACGCCGTCAGGAGCAGGAGTCCGGCGAAGGCGGCGGACAGGCCGCGGGAGATGGCACGCATCCGCCGAGTCGATCAGAACGCGATCACGGCAGGCTGTGGCGGAGGCCACTCCTCCGGTCACAGAACCGTCACAGGGCCACCGATCGAGTGGCCGAGTTGTCCACAGTCCCGGCGTCGTCCACCGAACCACGTGACGGCCTTCTGCCCAACCCGCGATCCCCGTACCGTGATTCACGCGAGGCGCCGCCGCAACGTGCATCACGGCGGTCGGCATTGCCTGATGGACGGGGTGTCCGATCCGGACGCGGCGCAGGTCGTGCTGATACGGCGTCATCCGGGCCGGACCGGCCACGACCACCGGCGACCGCCCGCGCCCACCTCGTCGAACCCGTCTCACCCGCCTCACCCACCTCGCCCGCGCCCAACCCGCCAACGGCAGAACGGAGCTGTGCAGCGATGACCGACCCCCGCATCCTGACGGTGCGCCCCGAACCCGGCGAGTACGCCTGGACGTTCGGCGGGGCACCGCCCGTGGCGCGGATCGCGCCCGGCACCGTCCTGGACCTGTACACGGAGGACTGCTTCGCGGGCCGGGTGCGGTCCGAGAAGGATCTGGTCTCCGAGGTCTGCGAGTTCCCGTTCCTGAATCCGCAGACGGGCCCCTTCCACATCGAGGGCGCGGAGCCGGGCGACACGGTCGCCGTGCACTTCGTGTCGATCGAACCGGCCCGGGACTGGGCCGCGTCGACCACCGTCCCCCTGTTCGGGGCGCTTACCTCGACGCACACCACGGCCACGCTGCAGCCGCCGCTGCCGGAGACGGTGTGGATCTGGCCACTGGACCGGACCCGGCGTACGACGCTGTTCCGGGCGCACGAAGGCGACATCGAGACCGAGCTGCCCCTGGACCCGATGCACGGCACGGTGGGCGTGGCCCCCGCCAATCTGGAGGTGCGCTCGGCCCTGGTGCCCGACGCACACGGCGGGAACATGGACACGCCCGAGATGCGAGCCGGCGTCACCTGCTATCTCGGGGTGAACGTCGAGGGTGCGTTGCTCAGCCTCGGTGACGGGCATGCCCGGCAGGGTGAGGGCGAGACCTGTGGGGTGGCGGTCGAGTGCGCGATGAACACGGTGGTGATCGTCGAGCTCCTCAAGGGGGTCGCCACCCCGTGGCCGCGCCTGGAGTCGGACACGCACATCATCTCGACCGGCTCGGCGCGTCCGTTGGAGGACGCCTTCCGGATATCCCAGCTGGACCTGGTGCAGTGGCTGGTGCGCGACTACGGGTTCGGACAACTGGACGCGTATCAATTCGCAACCCAGGCGGTGGAATCACCGTTGGCGAACGTGTGCGACACCAATTACACGTGCGTGGCCAAGCTCCGCAAGGACTGGCTGCCGAAGCGCGAGACTTACCGCGGGCTGCACGCCCGGCTGTGCGAGACCGCGGGAGGTCTCCGCCGGTGACTGCGTGCCGCATGCCCCCGACCCCCCCCACGATGGAAAGGCAACCGACCATGGACCGGGCAAGACCGATCCCCAGCAGGCGACGGTTCCTCAAGGGCGCTGCTCTCGCCGCCGTGCCGTACGCGCTGCTCCCCGACGCGCGGGCCGGTGCGCAGTCCCGCACCGTCGACTACCCGCTCGCCGAGTGGCGGGCGGCCAGCGCCTCCAACTACACGGCGTCCGACCGGCCCGGCAGCTATCACGTCGACCGCGTGGTCATCCACGTCACACAGGAGTCGTACACCGACACACTGTCGATCTTCCAGAACCCGAAGAAGGAGGTGTCCGCGCACTATGTGGTGCGGTCGGTCGACGGGCACGTCGCGCAGTGCGTGCGCGAGGCCGATGTCGCCTGGCACGCGGGGAACTGGGACTACAACACCCGCAGCGTCGGCATCGAGCACGAGGGCTGGGTGGATCGGCCCGCCTACTTCACCGACGCCCTGTACGCGGAGTCGGCGAAGCTGACCGCGGCGATCTGCGCCACGTACGACATCCCCAAGGACCGGGACCACATCATCGGGCACTACCAGGTGCCGGGCTCCGACCACACAGATCCGGGGCCGGACTGGGACTGGGACCGGTACATCGCACTGGTCAATTTCACGTAGGCCGGAGTCGAATTCACGCAGGCCGGAGTCGAACCTGTTGCCCGCGTGAACACCCCGAGTGACGATGTCCCCAGCATCGCAGTTCGGGGAGGCCGAGTTGTCCGATCCGTGGGTGGCCCTGGAGCCGGGGGCCGACCCTGCCGAGCGCGTACGGGCGCTGCGCCGGGCGCACGAGACGTTCACCACGGCCGGCACCGTGCCGCTACCGGTGCGGGCGGTGGTGGCGGACTCGTGGCGGCGTTCCGCACGGGCGGGTGTGGGGCCGGACGGCAGCGCGAGCGTGGAACTCATGGACGGGGAACTCGGAACCTATCGGGCGGAGCATCCGCTGGCCCGGGTGATGCCGCTGTTCCGCGAGTTGATGGGCACGTTCGCGTCCGACGGCGAGCATCTGCTCGCCGTGTGCGACGCGCACGGCAGGCTGTTGTGGGTCGAGGGCCATCCGAGCACCCGGCGTCGGGCCGACCGGATGAACTTCGTCCCGGGTGCGCGCTGGGCGGAGACCGCGGTCGGGACGAACGCACCGGGCACGGCGGTCGCCGTCGGCCGGCCGGTGCAGGTCTTCGCGGCGGAGCACTTCATCCGCCGGGTGCAGCCGTGGACCTGTGCGGCCGCACCGGTGCACGATCCGCGCACCGGGCGGGTGCTCGGCGCCGTGGACCTCACGGGCGGCGACGACCTGGCCCATCCGCACAGCCTGGGGTTCGTCCAGGCCGTGGCGCGCGCCGCCGAATCGCAGCTCGCGCTGCTCGACCCGCCGCGGCCCACGGACCGGACGTCCGGGCTGACGGCGCTGGGCCGGGACGAGGCCGAGCTTGTGCTGGACGGCCGCCGGATCAGGCTCAGCCGCCGGCACAGCGAGCTGATGGTGCTGCTGGCCCGGCATCCGGAGGGGCTGACCGGGGACGAGTTGCTGTGCGCGCTGTACGAGGACGAGTCGGTGACGCCGGTGACGCTGCGCGCCGAACTGGCCCGGCTGCGCAGGCTGCTCGGCCCGGGCATGCTCGCGTCGAGGCCGTACCGGCTGACGGCTCCGGTCGAGTCGGACGTCGCCGTGGTGGAGCGGCGTCTGGAGGCAGGGGCGGTCACCGCTGCCGTGGCGGCGTACTCCGGTCCGCTGCTGCCCGGCTCGCAGGCACCGGCGGTGGTGCGGCTCAGGCGGCGCCTCGCCGACGGGCTGCGCACGGCGCTGATCGCGCGGCGCGATCCGGACCTGCTGGCGGACTGGGCGCACGCACCCTGGGGCGAGGACGACCTCGAGGTGTGGTGGGCGCTCGCGGCGGTGCGGCCGACGGCGACGGTACGGGCGCATCTGGCGGCGCTGGAGTCGGAGCTGGCGCTGCCGGCCCGTCGGACACCGCGCTGACCCGGCGCGCAACGTGGTTGCAACGTCCGGGTTCCTACCCTCCCCGCGAGAGCTGCCCAACGGCGGGCAGCGCTTCTGAAGGAGGCAGACCAGCATGACCCGTTACGCGGCGCCCGGTACCGAGGGCGCGATCGTCTCCTACCAGGCGCGCTATGACCACTTCATCGGGGGCGAGTACGTGCCGCCGGCTCGCGGGCAGTACTTCGAGAACCCGTCCCCGGTGAACGGGCAGCCGTTCACCGAGATCGCGCGCGGCACCGCGGAGGACGTGGAGCGGGCACTGGACGCGGCGCACGCGGCGGCTCCGGCCTGGGGCCGTACGTCGGTGACGGAACGCTCCGACATCCTCCTCAAGATCGCCGACCGTATGGAGGCCTACCTCGAACCGCTGGCGGTGGCCGAGAGCTGGGAGAACGGCAAGCCGGTGCGCGAGACGCTGGCGGCCGACATCCCGCTCGCCATCGACCACTTCCGGTACTTCGCGGGCGTGATCCGGGCGCAGGAGGGCTCGCTGAGCCAGGTCGACGACGACACGGTGGCGTACCACTTCCACGAGCCGCTCGGTGTGGTGGCACAGATCATCCCGTGGAACTTCCCGATCCTCATGGCGACCTGGAAGCTGGCGCCGGCCCTCGCCGCGGGCAACGCGGTCGTCATCAAACCGGCCGAGCAGACCCCGGCCTCCATCCACTACTGGATGAGCCTGATCGCGGACCTGTTGCCGCCGGGCGTGGTGAACATCGTCAACGGCTTCGGCGTGGAGGCGGGCAAGCCGCTCGCGTCCAGCCCGCGGGTGGCCAAGGTCGCGTTCACCGGCGAGACGACGACGGGGCGGCTGATCATGCAGTACGCCTCGGAGAACATCAAGCCGGTCACGCTGGAACTGGGCGGCAAGTCCCCGAACATCTTCTTCGACGACGTCTGGGCGCGTGACGACGACTTCCGGGACAAGGCCCTCGAGGGCTTCACGATGTTCGCGCTCAACCAGGGCGAGGTCTGCACCTGCCCGTCCCGGGCTCTGGTCCAGAGCGGCCACTACGCCGAGTTCCTCGAAGCGGCGGTGGCCCGCACCCGGCTGATCAAGCCGGGACACCCCCTGGACACGGACACCATGATCGGCGCCCAGGCCTCCAACGACCAACTGGAGAAAATCCTCTCCTACCTGGACATCGGCCGCCAGGAGGGCGCGAAGATCCTGACGGGCGGCGAACGCATCGAGTACGACGGCGAGTTGAAGGGCGGCTACTACGTCCAGCCGACCATCTTCCAGGGCGACAACCGGATGCGGATCTTCCAGGAGGAGATCTTCGGCCCGGTGGTGTCGGTGGCGTCCTTCGACGACTTCGACGACGCCATCAAGATCGCCAACGACACGCTGTACGGTCTCGGCGCCGGTGTGTGGACGCGCGACGTCAACACCGCGTACCGCGCGGGCCGCGCGATCCAGGCGGGCCGCGTCTGGACGAACTGCTACCACGCGTACCCCGCCCACGCGGCGTTCGGCGGCTACAAGCAGTCCGGGATCGGCCGTGAGACGCACAAGATGATGCTGGAGCACTACCAGCAGACGAAGAACCTGCTCGTGTCGTACTCGCCGAAGAAGCTGGGCTTCTTCTAGACGCAGAAAAAGGGCGCCTGACCAGAGCAGATGCCCGGCAGGCGCCCTTCTCGGCGCACATCTAAGCGGCGAGTCGAAACACGCCCTTACTCCCGATATCTCCCAACCGTATCCCAGCTCTGACCAGCAGTTCCGGGGCATTTCCGGGCCAAGGTCCCGCTAAGGCGCTCTCCGCATCGTCATCGTCCGTCGCCTCCTCCCATCGCCGCATGGAGTCTTCGATCAGGGTGTTGGCGTGGTTCCGCGCATCAGCCAGGAACTTGGCGTAGTAGCGGAAGAGAACCTGGATGCTCTGTCCAGCCCGGCGCGCACACTCTGCGGGGTCGACGCCGGAGGCCAACCAGAACGAGATGCCGGCGTGGCGCAGGTCGTAGGGACGCTTCGCCAGGTCAAGGGTGTGCTCGTCAAGCGTAAGAACAGCCTCACGCGCTCGCCCCCAGGTGATGCCGTACGCCGAGGCGTCGATGTAGTTCCCCTCTGCGTTGTGGAACAGGCGTCCGTCGGGTGCAACACCGAAGCTTCCTATGTGTTCGCGCAACATGCGGACGAGCACTGGAGGAATCGGCACCGGGCGTGTCGCCTTGACTGCCCGCCGCTTCAGGGAGTGGATCTCGTGGACGGCGCCGTCATCCGTCCATTCCTTACCGACAGTCACGACGCCGCCCTTCAGGTTCAGAAGGCCCCAGCCGCTCGCTGGTAGACGGCACTGGGATTTCCGTAGATGGATCACCTCGGCTGGGCGCATGGCGGCGTAGTACATGCAGCGGAAGAAGGCGTACAGATGAGGGCCACGGCCGGGTAGGGCTCTGACTGCGGCTAGGAGTCTGGCAACCTGAGCAGGGTTCGGCACGCAGTCGGGATCGACTTCATCGGCGACTTCCGGCGCCGTCCAGCGAAGACCGATCAGCGGGTTCTGCGCGAAGTATCCGCGTTCAACGGCTACACCAAACACCTCGTTGACCGCAGCCTTCTTTCGCTTCACGGTCTTCGCGGCAGCGGCCGTTCCATCGACCTTCCGACAGAGCGCGTCGAGGCCACGCCGCAGCACATCGGGATCATCCAACTCACCTACAGGCAGCGAGTGGCGCTGCAGCCAGTCCAATGCCGCCTGGCACTCTTCTGACGCATCGACCTTCCAGGCGTTCTTGTTGAAGGCCCAGGAGTAGAGCGCTCGCCGCAGCACGCGGGGCGCCTGGTAGCTGGCTCCTGGTTCAACGAAGGCTGGCGTGATGGTCGCCAAGGCATCTACCAGCGTGCGTCGCGTGTTCCCTGGTGTTCGGTCCCGCCGTTGCTCGATGTACTCCCGGGCCAGGACGTACCAAGTGATCCGCTGCTTCAGTGCCCGAAGTTCGGAGGCCGGAAGACCCGTCCGGGCATCGAAGGGTTCGCCGTCGCGAGCGGCGGTCATGAGCTTGGCGCGACGGCTCTCCGCCAGCCCCTTGGTGAAGAAGGACTCGGACTTTTCACGCCCGTTGACCGTCCAACGGACCTCAAATCCCTTGCGGCCGTCGGGCCGCTCGCGAATGTCCCAGAATCGGACCTTGTAACTCATCGCCATTCAGGCGTATCCCTTTCGCACACCTCCCACCACGCATCCAAGTCAGCGCGGCGACAGCGCAGTTCACCATTGGGTAGCTTGATCATTCGGGGTGCCTGGCCGCGAGCGCGTAGGCGGTAGAAGGCCGATTGACTCATCCGGATTTCCGCTAGAACCTCGGCGAGCTTGAGCGCAGGTGGACGAGCCATTGATGTTTCCTCGGGGATTCCGGATTTGTCGGCCGCCCAAGCGGCAGCGCGCAACTTGCACCCACTCCGTCACGGCTGATGTGCAGGCGCTGTCAATTGCGGGTGCGGGGCACCGACATGAAGGGCTGTAGTGTCCGAAGGGCTCCACCGCCAAGCACAGCCGCTGCGAACACCCTCAATGGTCGTCACGATCGCCGGTTTGGCCAACCGGCGATCGTGGTCTATGTTGTGCGTCCCCGCAGGGAAATTCACGGACGATTACTGGCGGGCAAAACTCAGGGGGCCCGCCGGTACGATCGGAGGACGGGGTCGCGCCGTCCGTCACGAGCACCCCCAGCCCGTCGTCAATGAGCCGGTCAAGATCGCGTGCAACAACGTGCTCGGGAGCAGCGACGACTCGGGCTACATGTCTGGGTGGGGGCCGCAGGTGTGTCGCGATGTGCGCGAGGACCGCTCGGTCCCGGCGGTAGCTATGTTGCAGCAAGTCCTCGCCGACCAACACGGCCGCACAGACACAGAAGCACAGCGCCGCGGAGGAGCGCCGTAGTTCTCTCGCTCCGATGTGGTCCATACGTTCGGAGCTCCAAGTGCCAAGCGGATGGGGGCGATGAATCGGGCGGATTAGAGGGTCGGGGTCTTTGCGATGAGATCGGGCAGCATGAGGTGCCGTCCGCCGTCACAGCCGACCTGTCCATAGGCCGACTCGCAAGCCTGGATACCCTCACTGACCTGGTTTTTTTCCGGGACGTTGTACGTTGACATGCTCTCGGAGCAGGTTCCAGTCTTTCCAGGCTCTTTCTCATCTGCCGTGGGCGAATGCCAAGCCGAGGGAAGGCCAACGGGAACGTCAGGCGGTGCTTCCTTGGGAGAGGAGCAGCCGGGCATGCTCCGCGTTCGCCTGGCTCGGTCGCACCGTGACGCCGGCACGCACGGCGCCAGCGAGGTCGCGCGCGGCTGGCTGGCCGCGCCAACGCCGGGCCCGGTTCATGCCTGCCCGCGGGGTGCAGGGCCGGGCGGCGCGTCATGAGCACGGTCATCGACCAGGGTGCGGCGTTCGGAGTCGCGCGCCAGGCGGCGGGTGCGCATCAGGTGGCCGAAGAGGCGCTCGACGATCCACCGCTTGGGCAGCACCACGCAGCGGCGCATGCATCGCTGCGCTTGGCGATCGCCAGGACCAGCAAGTGTTGGGCGTCGGCGACTTGGCGCAGCAGGCCCTCGACGTGCACGATCCCGTCCCTCAAGAGCAGGACGGTGAAGTGCGGTTCAATTGGAACGGCGGCTGCCTCCGCCGGAGATGCGATGTGCTCGGTCATCGGGAGACCACTCCTTGCGTTCGGGTGCGCTGTCCCGAATAGAGGTGGAGCCCGAGCCTCCGGTGCGCTCCATGGTGTCGGACGGCGCATCCAGACAGCCGCAGGAAACGACCCCAGCGGACCTCTTCTCCCAGTTGGCCCCGGGTGCTCGGGTCCTGTCCATTCCAACTGGTCCGCCTGGGCAGTCGCTGCTTTGTTGGTGAGGTCCCCGTTTACCTGGCTTTGGCTCGTCAGGGTGACGTCGAGTCGTCGAGGGCCAGGCCGGTTCCGGCGATGAAGCCGTCGAGGACCTCGGCCGGTACGGGAGGCGTTTGAGCCGGTTGCCTGCGTCCCGGCACGGCGCCGCCGATTCCGCCTGCGCTCGGCGGCCGGTGAGATGTCCGGGGCGGTTCGGAGGTGGAGAGGCGGGAAACGGCGCACGTCCAGGAGCGAAGAGTGCGCCCGGCGCCGCCGCCCGTGGCCGTCGTCAGGCGCATCCGAGAGGAGCGGCAGGCATCTGCCAAGACACAAGTCAAAACGTTTCTTTCGACAAGCGCACAGCCAAGCCTCAAAACATTGCAGCGTCAGAAACAATCACAAGGAGAGGCGCACACTCCGAGGAATTCGAATTCTCCATATTAGCTGAGCTTCGTAAACGCTCTTGCCCGGGGCTCACGGTCTGCAGCTAGCTAGGTGCTGCGTTCACTTCTCGGCCCGGGTTCCCGATGAGCCCGGGCAGACCGACAGCACACCGGGCGGTGCCTGGGCCGTCGGTCAGGGAGGTGGTCGGGAAATCCGCACTTGAGGAGTAGTCGTGAAGAAGACATATGAGGCCCCGACGCTCGTCCGGCTCGGCACCTTCCGGAAGGAGACGGGGCTCCTCCAGCGCTCCGGCAACGACCGGCTGATCCTGAGCAAGAACTGACGACCGACGGTCCTTGATCCGACGTCATGACTGAACTGCACGAAAGTGCGGGGACGGGCCCCGGCGACGCGCACTTCGCGGTCTTCACCGACCGCGCGGACGCGGTCGCCGTGGCCCGGTCCTTCGCCCGCCCCGGAAGCCGGACCCTTGTGCATGCGTCGGGCCGGCCCTGGCTGGTCGGCCAGTGGCACGACGACGAAATGGTCGCGGCGAGCGCCGGCGGTGCCGCCGTCGCCGTCGTCGGCTGCTGCCCCATCGACGCCGGCGAACTGCGGCGGCGGGCCGCACGGTTGCGCGATCTCGCGGAGCTCGACGCCCTGGCCCGTTCCCTCCCCGGCAGTTTCCACCTCGTCGGCGCCCTCGACGGACAGATCAGGGTGCAGGGCACCGCCTCCGGACTGCGACTGGTCTTCCACGCGGAGATCGACGGCGTGCGGGTGGCCGCCACCCGTGCCGACACGCTCGCCGCCGTCCTGGGCCTCGACCCCGACGTGGAGGAGCTGGCCGTAAGGCTGCTCTGGCCCGCCCCGTATCCGCTGTTCGAGACGTCCCTGTGGCGTGCGGTCACCGCCGTTCCTCCGCAGGACGCCGTGTTCGTCGCCGCGGACGGGCGCACCGTACGGCACACCCGCTGGTGGGCGCCGCCCGAGCCGGTCCGGCCGCTCGCCGAAGCGGCGCCCATGATCCGGACGGCACTTCAGGAGGCCGTCGGCGCGCGTACCCGGCAGGGCGGCGTGGTGAGCTGCGACCTGTCCGGCGGCCTGGACTCCACCTCCATCTGCTTCCTGGCCGACCGCTCCCCCGCCCGCGTGGTGGCCAGTACGTGGCCGGGACGCGATCCGGCGGACACCGACCTGTACTGGGCCGAACAGGCGATGGGGCACCTCCCGGACATCGAGCACGTGGTCTGGGACGCCGACGCATCGCCGCTGGTTTACGAGGACCTGCTCGCCATCGACGACCTCCTCGACGAGCCCACCATCGGCGTCATGGACCGCTCCCGGGTCCTGCATCATCTGCCCGGCCTCGCCGCACGCGGCAGCCGGTTGCACCTGACCGGCATCGGCGGCGACCACGTGGCATGGTGCTCAGAGGCGTACTACCACCGGCTGCTACACACCCGCCCGCTCTTCGCCCTGCGCCAGTTGCGCGGGTTCCGGGCACTGTGGCAGTGGCCGCTCGCGGGCACGGTCCGCGCTCTCGCCGACTCCCGGCCGTACGGGAAGTGGCTCGCCGACGCCGTCGGCCATCTGCGGGAACCGTTGGCCCCGTCGGTAGCGACGGGTCTCGGCTGGGGCATGGCCCCGCGCCTGTTCGACTGGGTGACTCCCGACGCCGAACGGATGGCCCGTCGGGCACTGCTCACGGCAGCGGCGACGATCTCGCCGCTGCATCCGGACCGTGGTCTGCACACCGACCTGGAGCAGATCCGCTCGTGCACCCGCGTCATCCGGCAGTGGGACCGGATGGCAGCCCGCGCCGGCCTGCCGATGGCCTCTCCCTTCCTCGACGACCGCGTCATCGAGGCGTGTCTCGCCGTACGTCCGAGCGAGCGCGTCACGCCCTGGGCGTACAAGCCCGTCCTGAGCGCAGCGATGCGCGGGATCGTGCCCGAGGCCTGCCTGCGGCGGGCCAACAAAGCCACTGCCTCCATGGACGCCTCCAACGGACTGCGGGAACACCGCGCGGACCTGCTGGCCCTGTGGGAGGACTCGCGGCTGGAGGAACTGGGCCTGGTGGACGGCGCCGAACTCCGCCGCCTCGCCCGGCGGCCCGCCTCTCCGGGGCTGTCCGACGCCATCCTCTACTCCACGATCGCCGCCGAGGTGTGGCTGCGGGGACTCGCCCGCAGCCGCACCCATGTCCCACACCCCTGACCACATCCCTACGTCAGAAAGGCCTCCACATGCCCCTGCGGTTCGGCGACGACGTATCCACGGCCGAGACCGACTACGGCACGGTGCTGCTGGACGAACGGGCAGGTGCCTACTGGGAGTTGAATCCGACCTCCACCCTGGTAGTGCGGACACTGCTCGACGGCGGCGAGGAGTCGGACGCGGCCGCCGCACTGGTCCGGGAGTTCGACGTCGACCAGGCGCAGGCCCTGCAGGACGTCGAGACGCTCGTTCGGGAGCTGCGGAGCTCGGGGCTCGCCTCATGACGACGCCCAGCGCACTGGAACGGCCCACGGGTGTTCCCCTGGCCCGACGGCTGGCGGCCCGGCTCGTCCTGCTCCCCGCCGTGGCCCTCTCCCTCCTGCCGCCCCGCCATATCCGCACCGGACTCGGCATCCTGCGACGCGGTGCCGCGCCCGCCACCACCGCGCAGGCCCAGAACGCGCGCGACGCCATGTGCGCCGCCAGCCTGCGCTGCGCCGGACCGAAAGGGTGCCTGCCGCGCTCCCTGGGGGCGGCACTGTTGTGCCGGCTCGGCGGAACATGGCCGACCTGGTGCACCGGCGTACGCGTCGTTCCGCCCTTCACCGCGCACGCCTGGATCGAGGCGGAGGGCCGTCCTGTCGGCGAGGGTGTGCCGGAGGGCTACTTCGCCCGGCTGGTGGCCGTCGACCCGCTGCCACGGCCGACGGACCGATGACCGGCACGACTGTTCCGAACGATGACCGGGCCGCGGTCGCCGAGGGTGACAAGTCCACCCGGGCGGCGGTGGCCACGATGTACCGGCTCACCGTCGGGAACCGGAGCGCCATCGCCGTCGCCACCGTACTGACCCTCGTGGGCTCCGCCCTGGGACTGGCCCAGCCGCTCGTCGCCAAGCATGTTGTGGACGCGAGCGGTCGCGGGCAGGTCATCTGGCCACTGCTGGCACTCCTCGGCGCGCTGTTCGTCACCGAAGCGGCGACGGGAGCCGCGGGTCGCTTCCTCCTGGAACGGATGGGCGAAGGTGTCGTACGGCAGCTCCGGCACGGGCTGGTGGGACGGCTGCTCCGGCTGGAGATGAGGGAATACGACCGCCACCGGGGCGGCGACCTCATCTCCCGGGTGACCGCCGACACCACCCTGCTCCGGGACGTCGTGTCGCAGGCCCTCGTCGATCTGGTGACGGGAAGCCTTGTCGCCGCCGGGGCGATCGTCCTCATGGCCTGGCTCGACCCCCTGCTGCTGCTCCTGGTCGCCTTCACTGTGGCCGCGGCGGCTGTGGTCGTCGCCTCGCTGCTCGCGGGTATCAGAAGCGCGTCCGAACACATGCAGGATGCGGTGGGTGCCATCGCCGCCGACCTGGAACGCGCCCTCGGCGCCCTGCCGATGGTCCGCGTGCACCGCGCCGAGGAGCGCGAGGCGGCGGGCATCGGCGCACGCGTGGAGGCGGCCTACGGAGCGGGGGTACGCACCGCGAAGCTCGCCTCCGTCATGAGTCCCGCTGTCGAACTCGCCGTCCAGGGCTCCTTCCTCATCGTCCTGGTCGTCGGCGGCCTGCGCGTCAACGGCCGTGCCGGCTCCCTCGGCGACCTCGTCGCCTTCCTGCTGTACGCCTCGTACCTCGTCCTGCCGCTGTCCTCCGTCTTCCGTGCCGTGGGCCTCATCCAACGCGGGATGGGCGCCCACCAGCGCATCGACCAGGCGCTCCGTCTGCCTGTCGAGCCCACCGCACCGCGGATGGCAGGAGTCCGCGCGCACACGCCCCGGCCGACGGGGCCGTCCGCCACTCCCGAACAGCCCGCCCTCGCCCTGCGCGACGTCCGCTTCGGCTACGACCCGGACCGGCCGGTCCTCCGCGGCGTTTCGTTCGCCGTCGCGCACCGGCAGCACGTCGCCCTGGTGGGGCGGTCCGGGGCCGGCAAGAGCACGGTGTTCGCCCTGGTGGCGAGGTTCTACGAGCCTGAAGCGGGTCACGTGCTCTTCGACGGGCAGCCCGCGACCGAGCTCTCCCGTGACGCATGCCGCCGGCGCATCGCCGTCGTCGACCAGAACACCCACGTCGTCCACGGCACCCTGCGCGACAACATCGCCTACGCCGTGCCCGACGCCGCGGAAGCCGAGATCCGGCGCGTCGTCGAACTGGCCCGGCTCGAAGAAGTCGTCGACCGGCTACCCGGCGGCATGACCGCGGTCATCGGTGAACGTGGCAGCACCCTCTCCGGTGGCGAACGCCAACGCGTCGCCCTCGCCCGCGCGTTGTTGGCCCGCCCCGCGTTGCTCCTGTTGGACGAGCCCACCTCTCACCTCGACGCGATCAATGAATCGGCGCTCACGACCGTCATGAAGGACGTCGCCCAGGAGTGCGCTCTGCTGGTCATTGCCCACCGCCTGTCCACCGTGCAGCACGCCGACCACATCGTCGTGCTGGACGACGGCCACACCGCCGCCGCCGGGCGCCACGAGGAGTTGCTGGCCGGCAGCGCCCTTTACCGCGAGTTGGCCGCGAGCCAGATGCTCCGGCCGGGCGGGGAGCCCGGGAGCGGCAACGGAGCGGGGACGGCCGGTTGAATCCGTGCCGTCCCCGGCCCGGCCGACCGAGATCCGGACCGTGCACGGGCCGACGGCCCAACGGTCGCGGCCATGAACTGCGTTCCTACTGGTCAACGACAGTGCGGCAGCTGTACCACCATGAGACGAAGAACCTGCTGGTCAGCTACTCCGCCAAGAAGCTGGGCTTCTTCTAGCCGCGCCGAAGCAGCCGCCCGGCCCGGGATCTCCCCCGGGCCGGGCGGCTCGGCCGTCGTCCGGCCCCGGCCGCGCTGTTACGGCGCCATCTCGTACGCGCCGGACAGCGCCTCGACGCGCGCCCAGACCCGTGCCGAACGTGCCTCGTCGATCACGGGACGCCGGACCGCGCCGAGTGCCCAGCGCTGTTGGGCCTCCGTGGCGGAGTCCTTGCCGTGCAACTCGACGGCGTGCCCGGAGAAGTCGCGGACCAGCACGGAGAACAGCTCGTCGAGCACCGACTCGTCCAGGTCGGTCAGACGGGCCTGCTCCAGGATCAGCTGTCCGTGCACCACCAGCGCGAACAGCTGGCCCACCGAGAGCAGGAAGTCGAGGTCGCGGCTCTGCCGCTCATCGGGGGCAACGGTGGCCACGAACTCGCACAGGGCGTCGGCCTGCTCGCGGAAGCGGGCGACGTTCGGCACCTCGGCGTACGCGTCGTAGGCCGTGCGCCAGTCGTGGAAGCGTACGGAACCCAGGCCGCGGGCCGGTCCCTGCCGGAACAGGAAGTCGTCGTCGGCGGCGTCGATCCGGGTCGGCACGGCGGGGTACGCCACCGGCTCCAGCAGATGGTTGCGCATGAACTTGAGGATCAGCGCGAGGTTGACGTGCACCGTGCCCTCGAGCTTGGGCAGCCCCCGGATCTCGACGGCGGCCTGGGCGAAGTAGTTGTCCTTCTCGAAGCCCTTGGCGGCGATGACGTCCCACATCAGGTCGATGACCTTCTCGCCCTCCGTGGTCACCTTCATCTTCGTCATCGGGTTGAAGAGCAGATAGCGGCGGTCGTCGGGGCCGGCCGAGCGGAAGTAGTCGACGGCGCGGTCGCTGAACAGCTTCATGCCGACGAGCCGGACGTACGCGTCGGCCAGCTCCCGGCGCACATGCGGGAAGGCGGTGACGGGGCGGCCGTAGAGGATGCGGTTGTGCGCGTGGGTGACGGCCTCGTACATCGCGTGCTCGCAGATGCCGATCGAGGCGGTGCAGAGGTTGAACTTGCCGACGTTGACGGTGTTGAGTGCCGCGTCGAAGGCGGCGCGGCCGGTGTGCAGAACGTCCTCGGGGGCGACCGGGTAGTTCTCCAGGCGGAACTCGCTGACGAACTTGGAGGAGTCGACGACGTTCTTCACCAGGTGGTACGCCGGGTGGCGGCTGTCGGCGGCGAAGAAGACGTACCCGTCGGGGCCCTCGATGTCGGTGCGGCGGCCGAAGACGGAGACGAGTCCGGCGGCGTTGCCGTTGCCGATGTAGTACTTGGAGCCGGTGGCCCGGAAGCCGCCGTTGCCGTCGGGCTCCAGCAGCATGTCGGTGGAGTAGATGTCGGCGCCGTGGGTCTTCTCGGACAGGCCGAAGGCGAAGACCTCTCCCTGGGACAGGAGTTCCGCCGCGTGGCCGCGCGCCGCGGCGTTGTCGCTCTGCCAGACGGGGCCGAGACCGAGGATCGTCACCTGCCACGCGTACCAGTAGTCGAGGCCGTAGAACCCGAATATCTCGTTGAGGGCGGCGATCCGGGCGGTGTCCCAGCGCTGGTCCTGGGAACCGGCCGACGCGGCGGAGGCCGGGGTGAGGAAGGTGGCGAACAGGCCCTCCTTCGCGGCGAAGGCGAGGAAGTCGCCCAGCCAGGCGCGGGAGCGGTAGTCCTCGATCAGCTTCCGCCTGCCGCGCTCCTCGAACCAGTCGACGGTGGCGCGCAGCAGCCTGCGGGTCTCGGGGTCGAAGTGCGCCGGGTCGTAGGTGTGCGGGTTGAAGAGCAGGGGGTCGGCCATGGGAGGTCCACCTTCTGAGGGGTCGGGGGCAGGGGTCGGTCGAACGTGGTTCAGGCGCAGGGCGGGGGCGGGCCGGCGAGGCGGTGGAGGGTGGTGAGGACGTCTTCGAGCCAGGCGACCGTCATCCGCTCGTAGGCGATGCCGCCGCGCAGCGCGACGTGCTGCAGTTCCTGGCCGGCGTCGAGCGGAGCGGGCGCGGCGGGCCCGGTGAAGTCACGCATCTCGCCGACGAGGTAGTGCGCGAGCCGGTCGCTGTGCACCTGGTGGTGCCGCTCCACCTCGCGGATGAGCGCGGCGGGGTCGTCGAAGGCCGCGCCGCGGATCTTCACGGCGAGTTCATGACGGATGCTCTCGGGCTCGATCGGTTCGTGCAGCCACTGGGAGAGGGCCGTGCGGCCGGGGCCGGCGACGGAGTACTCCCGCTTGTCCGGCCGGCCCTGCTGCGGCACCTCGCGGACGGCGAGCAGGCCGTCGCTCTCCATGCGCTTGAGCACGCGGTAGATCTGCTGGTGCGTGGCGGTCCAGAAGTAACCGATGGACCGGTCGAACCGCCGGGCCAGCTCATATCCGGAGCCCGGCTTCTCCAGCAGGGAGACGAGGATCGCGTGCTCGAGCGCCATGCCCTTGATCCTGCTATGCAACTCGTTGCATAGACAAGAGCCGCCGCACGCGTGAGACACGGCTCACCCAGGCGGCGGGCATGGCGCTGGGGCCCGCGGCATCAGCCCAGTTCCGCCTCCAGCCACTTCAGGACGTCGGGCGTGACGGGGTCGGTGATGTCGGCGAACTCGTCGTGCTTCAGCAGGAACTTGGCCACGTAGGGGCAGACCGGCACGATGCGCTTGCCCAGTGCGCGCACGTCGGTGAGCGCCTGCTGGACCAGCTGCCCGGCCAGGCCCTGCCCGGCGTGGGCGTCGTCGATCTCGGTGTGGAAGAAGACGCGCTGCTCACCGCGGTCGCGGTATGCGGTGAGGCCGGCGCGTTCGCCGTCGACCTTGATCTCGTAGCGGTGCCGGGCGTCCACGCGCTCGACGGTCGGTGCCGTGGAAGGCTGGTTCATCGCGATTCCCTTCGGATGCGGATCATGCAGTGTGGTTCGTCGGCTGCCGTTCAGTCGCGCGGTGGATTGCCGCGCGGTGCGAGGGTGGCGTTCGGCAGGGCCGGGGCCGGCAGCCGGTCCCCGGGGTATCCCTCGACGGCCCCGAAACGGTCGGAGGCGTTCTCCCATTCCTCTCGGGCCCGGACGATGTCCTCGTGAGTGCGGCCGATGAAGTTCCACCACATGACGATCTGTTCCTCGAACGGGGTTCCGCCGAGCAGGACCGCGCGCGCGGGCTCGTCCGACTCGTTGACGAGGGTCAGGGTCTCGGTTCCGGGGTGGATGTAGCCCAGTTCGGCAGGGCGCAGCGCAGCGCCGGCCGCGCGGACGTGCCCGTGGTCGACGAGGAGGCCGTGTTCGAAGGCGGGGTCCACCGCGAGAGTGATCGCCGCTTGCGGTTCGAGGGTGATCTCGGCTCCGAGGAGGGGCGTGAAGGTCCGTACCGGCGAGACGGCTCCGGCGAGGGCGCCCAGGAAGACCCTGACCTCGGCGCCGTCGATCCGCACCGGCTCGGGCACGTAGTGCTGGAAGGCCCGCTCGGCGTACCGGTGTTCGCCGGGCAAGGCCACCCAGAGCTGCACGCCATGCAGGATGGTGGTCCGCGGGGTGGAGACCTCGGAGTGGCTGATGCCGTACCCGCCCGTCATGAGGTTCAGCTCGCCGGGCTGTACGTACGCATGGCTGCCGAGGCTGTCCCGGTGCTCGATCTCGCCGCTGAACAGCCAGCTCACCGTCTGCAGCCCGGTGTGCGGATGCGGGGCGACCTCCATGCCGCCGGTTCGGGCGACGTCGTCCGGGCCGTAGTGGTCGGCGAAGCACCAGGCGCCGATCAGGGTCCGGGCCCGCTGTGGCAGTGTGCGGCGCACGGTCATCGCCCTGGGGCCGCCCAGGGGCACGTCACGCGGGGTGAGTATGTCGACCTTCCGCTCATCGGTCGTCGCCGCGTCGGCCTCGCCCATCGGAACCACCTCTCGAAATCATGATAGTTTCGAATTCAACAATATAGGCTCAGTGATTATGCCCGAGGGAGCCCCGGATTGAGCAGCAGCCCCGCGCCCGGGTCGGCGGCCCGGCGGATCTTCGTCGACAAGCAGAGTCCCAAGCCGTACCACGCCCTGGTGCAGACGTCCGAGGCGGTGCGCACCACCGCGGCCGAGGCGGACCTGGACCGCACCGTCGTGGAGCTGATCAACCTCCGCGTGTCGCAGATCAACGGCTGCGCCTACTGCCTGGACGTCCACACCCGGGCCGCCCTGCGCGCCGGTGAGACCACGCGCCGGCTGGGGGTGCTGGCGGCCTGGCGGGACACCGAGGTGTTCACCCCGCTGGAGCGCGCCGCGCTCGCCCTGGCCGAGGCGACCACCGAACCGTCCGACGCCGTCGCCCAGGAGACCGCGTATGCCGCCGCGCGGGAGGTGCTCACCGACGACCAGATATCCGCGGTGATCTGGGTGGCGGTCACGATCAACGCGTTCAACCGGATCTCGATCATGAGCAAGCACCCGGTGCGGTGACGCGCAGCCCCCGGTACTCGTCACCGGGGCCGGCTCAGCCCCACTGGGTCGTCGTTCGCCGGACCACGTTCTGCAACTCGGCCATGGCGGCCTGGAAATCGGCTCGGTCCGCGCTTCGGAAGCGTCGGAAGTACCAGTTCGGGACGCGTGTGTTGTGCTGCCGCGACTGGAAGATCACGTCCTGCACCTGCCGGGCCAGCCCCAGCAGTCGGTCGCTCTCGCCGCGCTCCGCGACCGCGCGGTCCAGCAGGGCCAGCACCCGCTCCCGCTCCGCCGCCACGCTCCACTGCGTACGACAGGTGTCCAGCCCCATCATCACCGCGGCCAGCGAAGGCACGTACCACTGCAGCGCCAGGTCCAGCACGCTCAGGCCCGCGGCCACGCCGACCGCCAGTCCCGCCGCCAGCCAGGTCAGCACGAACGCCAGCAGGACCCGGGCGTACCGGCGCCGGACCCGGGCTCCCCAGCCGAGGTTCTGCTGCTGACAGGCCAGCACGTCGTATGGGCGCGGCAGGTCGGGCACCTCGTAGTAGTCGCGCAGTTCGTGCTCGTCGCCCCGGAAGCGCCGGCTGAGACCGCTGACCTGCTGCGCGCCGGGTGGATCACCGACCAGGACGTCGTTCCACGGCAGGCCGTAGAGCCGTACGTCGAACAGTTCCTGGAGCAGCGCCGCTCGCCGGGCCGCGCCGTCCTCCCAGGAGGTGAGGCCGACGGAGTACGCGACGGCCCAGACCCCGCCGAGCACGGTCACCGGTACCGCCCACGACGGCCTGACCGTGCTGACGAGACCGGCGGCCGCCAGGAGCACGGAGATACCCATCCGCACATTGGCCAGTCGTACGGCCTGGGCATGGGAGACGGACATGGCACGCAGCCGCCGCATCGCCTCGTCGGTGTTCTGCTCGGTCAGTATCGAGGATTCGTCCCCCGACGCGTTGCTCATGACGCCCCCCGCCGTCCGGCACCGTTCCCTCACTGTGCCGCCCCGGGCAAAGGGTGTCCATAGGGCCCTCGGCCGATGAGAAACAGTGCTGGACGGGCCCCCGGCGAACCGTGAGACTGGACCGACCCAATCCGACCCGACCCGGCCGGACCCGACGCCACGCCACGTCACGCCCCAGGACGGTGACCATGGATCAGGACATCCCCCGCGTCGAACTCACCCCGCAGGCCGCCGAGCTGGTGCGCCGGCTGCGCGCTTCCCACGGGCCGCTGATGTTCCACCAGTCGGGCGGCTGCTGCGACGGCAGCGCGCCCATGTGCTATCCGGACGGCGAGTTCCGCACCGGCGGCTCCGATGTGCTGCTGGCCGAGCTGGAGGTCGAGGGCGTCGACGAGCCGGTCACCTTCTGGATGTCGCTGAGCCAGTACGAGGCCTGGCGCCACACGCGGCTGATCGTGGACGTGGTGCCCGGCCGAGGGAGCGGTTTCTCGCTGGAAGCACCCGAGGGGGTACGTTTTCTCACCCGTTCTCGTGTCATAGAGGTCTAGCCACCCCGGCGGAAACCGCGTTCTGGTGCACTTCCCCTGAGTCCTGGCAGAGTTGACGAGACTTCAGGGGGCGAAGTGACGCGTCGTCACAAGCAATTGACCGCTGGAAGAACGGTACTGACGGTCCTCACGACGTTCGGTGTGCTGGCCGGTGCGGCCCTGACGGGGGCGGCACCGGCCGACGCCGTTCGGAAGACCGTCCCGATCGCGCAGGGCGTCTCCTACGAGCAGTTCGACATCGCGGCGGCCAAGGGCGTGACCCACGCCCATGTGCTGCTCGTCGACCTGCGCAATACGCATGTGCACCTCGACCTGCTGTACCCGGGCGCGGTGGCCGCCCGCGCTCCCGTCTCGAAGCTCGCGAACTCCGCGGGCGCGGTCGGGGGCGTCAACGGCGACTTCTTCAACATCACCGAGACCCAGCACCCGGGCGTCGAGGCGACGGGTGCGAGCGTGGGACCGGCGATCGCGCACCAGCACGTGCTCAAGGCGGCGGTGCCGACCGGACAGCGGTTCGGGCCCGCGCTGCCGCCCGGTACGAACACCAGGGAGGTCTTCGGCGTGGGCGTGGACCGGCGGGCCCGCCTGGACCGGCTCACCCTGCTCGGGACCGTCCGCACGGCCGAGGGGCCGCTGCCGATCCGAGGCCTCAACCAGTACGCGCTGCCGACGGGTTCCGTCGGCGCGTACACCGCACGGTGGGGCAGCGCCTCCCGGATGCGCGCGACCTGCGGCACCGACACCGACCGGGCCGCCGCGTGCAGCAAGGACACCTACGAGGTGACGGTCCGCGGCGGCCGGGTCGTGTCGGCCTCCACCACCCCGGGCAGGGGACCCATCGGGGCGGGCACCACGGTCCTGGTGGGCCGGGAGGCGGGCGCCCAGCAGCTGCGCAAGCTGTCCCTGGGCGAGCGGGTGAGTGTCCGGACCCGGCTGCTGCCGTCCGCGTCCAAGACCCCCTACCGCTTCGCCCTCGGCGGCTGTCCGGTCCTCCGCGACGGGCAGCCGCTGGCCGGTCTCGACAACGCCACCGCGGCCGTGCGCACCGCCGTGGGCTTCGCGTCCGGCGGGCGACGGCTGGTGCTGTTGGCGCTGGACGGGGCGCCCGCCTACCGCAGCGGCCTGACGATCGCCGAAGTCGCCGCCCAGATGCGGAAGTTGGGATCGACCGACGCGTTCAGCCTGGACGGCGGCGGGTCCACGACGCTGGTCGCCCGCGCACCGGGCGAGAGCGCCGTGTCGGTACGCAACCACCCCAGCGGCGGCGCCGAGCGCCCCGTACCGAACGGTATCGGGGTCTTCTCGGCGCCGTGACTCAGGGCCGCAGGCTGCTCACCAGGTCCGCGGTCGCGGTGAGCCCGTTGCTGATGGTGGGCGCCATGCTCGTGCTCGCCAGGTAGAAGCCGAGCAGCATGCAGACCAGAGCGTGGGAGATCTTCAGTGCGCCGTTGCGCATGAAGATCACGGCCAGGATCAGGAGCAGCAGCACCACAGAGATGGAAACGGCCATCGCGAACCTCCTCCGCCACGCCCATTTCGCGGCGTTCGGCCGCAAGTGTGGCGTAGCGGAGGGTTCATCCGGGCGGCTGACGTGTCCTCCGTTCGTGTGGTGTCGTCCTGCCGTGGGGGGGTTGGGCGGATGTCAGGCGGTGGGACGGGCGTCCAGGAACGCCTCCAGGCCCGCCAGGTCGTCCGTGTTGAAGTAGTCGACGTCCGCGGCGAGTAGCTCCGTCCACAGCGCGTCCCGCGCCGGACCGGCCGCGTCCGGTGTGCCCCAGAACCGGACCCGCTGCCCGCGTGCGTGCGCGGCCCCGATGATGCTCCGCAGCTTCTGGCGCTCGGCGTCCGGGAACGGACCGTCGCCCAGCCAGGTGAAGTTGAGGGTCCAGTTGTCGGAGATCAGCGGGATGAAGGAGGCGGACGCCGAGGTGCCGAGGTCGGTGAGCCGGCCGTCGTAGAACGCCCGGCGCACGGTCTGGGCCTCCATCGGCACGCGGGCGGCGCGGTCGCCGGAGATCACGGCGGTGACCGGGCCGGGGTGCACGCGTCCGTGCGCGAACGTCGTGAACAGGTGCTTGTAGCGCTGGAGGTGGCGGTCGAGTTCGAGGTACGTCGACGAGCCCTCGGTCTTGATGTCGATGAGGAGCTGCAGGGGCCTGCGCCAACCCCGGTAGACGGAGCCGTGGTTGGCCTTGACGCGGGCGGCCAGCGGGTCGAGGTAGAGGGATTCGAGGGTGCGGGTCGGGTCGAGCTCGGTGGCGTCGTGGGCGACGAGGAGCTGCTCGCCGACGAGGAAGATGTCGGCCTCGACGCTGCCGAATCGGTGGTCGAGGGCGTCGAACAGGGGGCGCGGGTGCTCGTAGTCGTTGTGGGCGTGGGCGCGCCACAGCGGACGCGGGCCGTGGTGGCCGCCGCCCGCCCAGGCCTGTGCGGCGGGCAGCGCGAAAGTGCCCGCGAGGGCGGCGCCGAGGGTGGTGAGGGCTCTGCGACGGGTGGTGAGGGCCATGCTCTGCCTCCCTTGTAGGGCCGTATGGGACCGAAGGGAGTATGCGTTCGATCCGTGCCCAAGTAGCCCTTCCCTGCGGGGAGTTGGCCGGACCGCCGCCCTCTGTTCACTTGCGCGCGAAGAGGCCCGCCCCAGGTGGGCGGGCCTCTCGTGGTGCGGTCAGGGTGCCTGGAGGTCGACCAGTTCGGCCAGTGCCTCGCGGTGGGCGCCTGCTGTGCCGTAGGCGATCGAATCGGCCTTCGCCCGCTTGAGGTAGAGGTGGATCGGGTGCTCCCAGGTCATGCCGATACCGGCGTGGAGCTGGAGCGCCTCCTCGGCGGCGTGCACGGCGACGCCCGACGCATAGGCCTGGGCGACGGCGACCGAGACCTCCGCGTCCTCGCCGGTGGAGAGCGCGTCGGCGGACTTACGCGCGGCGGCCCGGAGGTTGACCACCTCCAGCCACAGCTGGGCCAGCCGGTGCTTGAGCGCCTGGAAGCCGCCGACCTGCCGATTGAACTGCTTGCGCTCCTTCAGATACCGGACCGTCTCGGTCAGCGTCCAGTCCGCGACGCCGAGTTGCTCGGAGGCCAGCAGCCCGGCCCCGGCCCGCAGGGCCCGTCGTACGGCCGGTTCCGCATCGCCCAGGCGGCGTCCGGCGGCCCCGTCGAGGGTGACGGTTGCCACCGGCCGGGTCAGGTCCAGGGAGGTCTGCGGGGTGACCGTGACGGCGTCCGCGCCGACCGCGTACAGCCCGCCGTCGGCAGCCGGGACCAGCAGGACGTCGGCCGCGGCCGCGTCCGCGATCCCGGTCAGCTCGCCGTGCAGCCGGCCGTCCTCGACGCGTACGGTCCTGAGCGCGGCGCCCGGCGCGGTGTGCAGGGCGACGGCAAGGACGCCGATGGTGCGGCCCGAGGCGAGCCGGCCGAGCAGGTCCTCGTCCCCGCAGGCCAGCAGGGCCTCGGTGGCCACGACCGCGCTGGTGAGGTAGGGCACGGGGGCCACGGCGCGGCCCAACTCCTCCAGGACCACGGCGGCTTCGCGATGCGAGGCGCCCTGGCCGCCCTGTGCCTCCGGAACCAGGAGCCCGGCCAGGCCCATGCCTTCGGCGAGCGCCTTCCACAGGGCGAGGTCGTGCGGGGCGTCCGACTCGGTGCGGGTGATGACACCCGCCGCGTCGCAGTGGTCCGTGAGCAGGTCGCGGACGGCGGCGCGCAGCGCCTCTTCCTCCTCGGAGTAGAGAAGATCCGGCTGTGTGCTCATCGGGCGAGGTCCTTCCAGGCGACGTCCTTGTCGGTGCGCGGTTCGGCGGGCAGGCCCAGGACGCGCTCGGCGACGATGTTCAGCAGGACCTCGCTGGTCCCGCCCTCGATGCTGTTGCCCTTGGCACGGAGGTAGCGGTAGCCGGCGTCGCGGCCGACGAAGTCCACCAGTTCGGGGCGGCGCATGGTCCAGTCGTCGTACAGCAGGCCCTCTTCGCCGCCGAGTTCCACCTCCAAGCCGCTGATCTCCTGGTTGAGGCGGGCGAAGGCGAGCTTCATGCCGGCGCCCTCGGGGCCGGGCTGGCCGAGGGCGAGCTGCTGGCGCAGGCGTTCGCCGGTGAGCCGGACGACCTCGGCCTCGACCCACAGCTTGAGCAGGCGCTGGTGCAGGTCGTGGGTGCGCAGCTCGGGGCGCTCACGCCAGGACTTGGAGACCGGGCCGATCATTCCGCCCTCGCGGGGCAGCCGCATGCCGCCGATCGCGACGCGCTCGTTGTTCAGGGTGGTCTGCGCGACCCGCCAGCCGTCGCCGACCTCGCCGAGGCGGCGGGAGTCGGGAATGCGCACGTCGGTGAGGAAGACCTCGTTGAACTCGGCCTCGCCGGTGATCTGGCGCAGCGGCCGCACCTCGACGCCCGGGTCGGTCATGTCGCAGATGAAGTAGGTGATGCCCGCATGCTTGGGCACGTCCGGGTCGGTGCGGGCGATGAGGATGGCCCAGCGGGCGATGTGGGCGCTGGAGGTCCACACCTTCTGCCCGTTGACCACCCAACTGTCGCCCTCGCGGACCGCTCGGGTGCCGAGCGCGGCCAGGTCGGAGCCGGCGCCCGGCTCGCTGAACAGCTGGCACCAGACCTCCTCGCCCGTCCACAGGGGCCTGAGGTACCGCCGCTTCTGCTCCTCGGTGCCGTAGCGCAGGATCGTCGGAGCCGCCATCCCGAGGCCGATGCCGATGCGCCGCGGGTCGTTGTCGGGGGCGCCCGCGGCCTCCAGCTCGGCGTCCACGACGGCCTGGAGGGAGCGCGGGGCACCGAGGCCGCCGAGGCCCTCGGGGTAGTGCACCCAGGCGAGCCCCGCGTCGAAGCGGGCCCTCAGGAAGTCCAGGCGGTCGGTGGTCGCGGGCGGGTGTGCGGCCAGCAACTCCGCCGTGCGGCGTTCGAGTTCGACTGCGTCGGTCATGCGGCGGCTCCGTTCTCCAGCGACGGTACGACGGCGACCCGGCCGGTGGTGACACCGTCGGCGACCCGCTGCACGGCGGCCGCGGCCCCGTCCAGCGGCACGCGCTCGCTCACCAGCGGCCTGATCGCGCCCCGGGCGGACAGCTCGGTGAGCTGCTCGTGACAGTGCTGGACCAGCTTCGGGTTCTTGGTGTTGTACAGGCCCCAGTGCAGGCCGAGGATCGAGTAGTTCTTCACCAGGGCGTGGTTGAGCCCCGGGCTGGGGATGGTGCCGCTCGCGAAACCCACGACCACGATCCTGCCCTCGAAGGCGACGACCTTGGTGGACTGTGTGTAGGCCTCGCCGCCGACAGGGTCATAGATCACATCGGCGCCGCGGCCGCCGGTGGCCTCCTTCACCGCGGCGACGACGTCCTCGCCGCGCCGGTCGATCACCACGTCGCAGCCCAGGTCACGAGCGACGGCGACCTTGTCGGGGCCGCCCACGACACCGATGACCTTGGCGCCGGCCGCCTTGCCTAGCTGCACGGCCGCGCTGCCGACCCCGCCCGCGGCGGCGTGGACGAGCAGCGTCTCGCCGGCCTCCAGACCGGCCCGGCGGTGCAGACCGAACCAGCCCGTCTGGTAGCCGATGTGCAGCGCGGCGGCCTCCGCGTCGTCGAGGGAGTCGGGTGCCGGCAGCACCGCGGCGGCGTCGGCGACGGCGTACTCGGCGAAACCGCCGTACGGCAGCGCCGGGTTGGCGAGCACCCGGCGGCCGTCCTCGGTCTCACCGCAGATCTCCACCCCAGGAGTGAACGGAAGTGGTGGCCGCACCTGATAGTGGCCGCGGCACATCAGCACGTCCGGGAAATTGATGTTGGCGGCACGCACCTTCAGCAGAACCTGGCCGTCGGCGGGCGTGGGCCGCTCCACCTCCTGGAGCCGCATCACCTCGCTCGGCTCGCCGTTCTCGTGCACTTGCCATGCCTGCATGCGGTGCCTCCACGGGACTGCTTCGTCTGACCGGGGTCGATCGCATACTAAGCGGTCGCTTGCCATCAGGGAACAGTCTCGCGTGTCACGTGCCTTCGCGTCGCGGGCGCGAGGGGCGTGCCCGTACGTGCATCCGCTCGCCCTGCGCTCCGAACAGGCTCAGGAATTCCACCGGTCCCTCCCCCGTCGAGCCGAACCAGTGCGGCACCCGCGTGTCGAACTCGGCGGCCTCCCCCGCGGTGAGCACCACGTCGTGCTCCCCGAGCACCAGCCGCAGCCGGCCGGACAGGACGTACAGCCACTCGTAGCCCTCATGGGTCCGCGGATCGGGCTCCAGCACCCGCTGCGGCTCCAGGACCTTGAACGCCTGAAGGCCACCCGGCTGCCGGGTGAGCGGCCAGTGGGTGCGTCCGTGCCGCACGATCGGCTTGCCCCGCACCCGGGGATCGCCGACCGGCGGGGCGCCCACCAGTTCGTCCAGCGGCACCTGATGGGCCTGCGCGATCGGCAGCAACAGCTCCAGGCTGGGTTTGCGCAGGCCGGCCTCCAGCCGCGAGAGGGTGCTGACGGAGATGCCGGTCGCCTCGGACAGCGCCGCGAGGGTCACCTCCCGCTCCTTGCGGATCCGCCGCAGCCGGGGGCCCACGCCCGCGAGAACGTCGTCGGTGGTCATGTCCGTATTGCAGTTTCGGCAAACAAGTTTGTCAATCCGACAGGGGGCGCGCGACCGTCGGCCGCGGAGGTGGTCATCCATGACCAAGAACACCGATCATTACGAGGTCGTCGTCGTCGGAGGCGGCGCGGCCGGGCTGTCCGCCGCGCTCGTCCTGGGCCGCGCCCGGCGCCGCACGCTGGTCGTCGACGCGGGCGAGCCGCGCAACGCGCCCGCCGCGCACATGCAGGGATATCTCTCGCGGGACGGCATGTCACCGGCCGAGTTCCTCGCCGTGGGACGCGAGGAGATCGCGCGGTACGGCGTGGAGCTGGTCCGGGACCGGGCGGTGGACGTCCGACGGGAGGGGGACTTCACGGTGGCCCTGGCGAGCGGGCGCGATGTCCGGGCGCGGCAGTTGGTCGTCGCGACCGGGCTGAAGGACGAGCTGCCGCCGGTCGCGGGCCTGGCCGAGCGATTCGGCCGGGATGTGCTGCACTGCCCGTACTGCCACGGCTGGGAGGTGCGCGACCGCGCGTTCGGGGTGCTCGCCACGACCCCGATGAGCGTGCACCAGGCGCTGATGGTGACCCAGTGGTCCAAGGACGTGACTCTCTTCCTGCACCGGGTCGCCGAGTCGGAGCTCGCCGACGACGACCTGCGCCGGCTGGCGGCGGCCGGGGTCACCGTGGTGCCGGGCGAAGTGGCGCAGGTGACGGCCGAAGAGGACCGGCTCACCGGGGTCCGGCTCGCGGACGGCACGGTGCACTCCCGCGAGGTGCTGTTCGTGGCACCGCGTGCCGTACCGCGGACGGATCTCCTGGCACGGCTGGGCGCCGAGATGCGCGAGACGCCCTTCGGCATGTACCCGGTGATCGACGAGCGCGGTCTGACGACCGTTCCCGGGCTGTGGGCGGCCGGCAACGCGAGCGGCTTCGCCGAGCAGGTGGTGAACGCTGCCAGCCGGGGCTACCGGGCCGGGGCGGCGATCAACGGGGAACTGCTCTTCGCCGACCTCGACGCGTCCGCACGGGTGTAGTCCCGGCGCCCGCGTTGCACCATGGCTGCATGCTGCTGACCCGGCTCGCCCAAGTGTCCCGGGAGGTCGCCGCCACCGCGGCACGGTCCCGGAAGACCGCCCTGCTCGCGGAGCTGTTCCGGGACGCGGAGGCGGACGACGTACCGATCGTCATCCCGTATCTGGCGGGACGGCTCCCGCAGGGGCGCCTCGGCATCGGCTGGAAGGTGCTGAGCCGGAAGGTACCGGCGGCCGCGCAGCCCTCGCTCACCGTGCGTGAGGTCGACGCCCGGCTCACCGAGCTCGGCAAGGTCTCCGGGCCCGGCTCCCAGGCGGAACGGGCCCGGCTGGTCGGCGAGTTGATGGGGGCGGCCACCGAGGACGAGCAGCGCTTCCTGTTCGGGCTGATCACCGGTGAGGTGCGCCAGGGCGCCCTGGACGCCGTGGCCGTGGAGGGGCTGGCGGCGGCGACAGGCGCGGACGCGGCGGACGTACGCCGGGCGGTGATGCTCGCCGGTTCGCTCCAGACGGTGGCGCGGGCCCTGCTGGCGGACGGCCCGGCGGCCCTCGACCGGTTCCGGCTCACGGTCGGCCGCCCGGTCCTGCCGATGCTGGCGCAGACCGCCTCCTCGGTGGCGGAGGCGGTCGGGAAGCTGGGCGCGTGCGCGGTGGAGGAGAAGCTGGACGGCATCCGTGTCCAGGTCCACCGGGACGGCGACACGGTGCGGGTCCACACCCGCACCCTCGACGACATCACCGACCGGCTGCCCGAGGTGACCTCCGCGGCCCTGGAGCTGGCGGGCGACCGGTTCGTCCTGGACGGCGAGGTGCTCTCCTTCGGCCCGGACGGGCGGCCCCGCTCCTTCCAGGAGACCGCGGGGAGGGTCGGCTCCCGCGTGGACGTGGCGAGGGCCGCCGAGGAGGTCCCCGTCTCCCCCGTCTTCTTCGACGTCCTCGCGGTCGACGGCCGCGATCTGCTCGACCTGCCGTTCGCGGAGCGGCACGCGGAGCTGGCCCGGCTGGTGCCCGAGCCGATGCGGGTACGGCGGACCGCGGTGTCCGGCCCGCAGGACGTGACCGGGGCGGAGGAGTTCCTGGCCGAGACGCTCGGGCGCGGCCACGAGGGAGTCGTGGTCAAGGCCCTGGACGCCCCCTACAGCGCGGGCCGGCGCGGCGCCTCCTGGCTGAAGGTCAAGCCGGTGCACACCCTCGACCTGGTCGTGCTGGCCGCCGAGTGGGGCCACGGGCGCCGCACGGGCAAGCTGTCCAACCTCCATCTGGGCGCCCGCACCCCGGACGGCACCTTCGCGATGCTCGGCAAGACCTTCAAGGGCATGACGGACGCCATGCTCACCTGGCAGACCGAACGACTCCAGGGGCTGGCCGTCCAGGACGACGGCTGGGTGGTGACCGTACGCCCCGAACTCGTCGTCGAGATCGCCTACGACGGTCTCCAGCGCTCCTCCCGCTACCCGGCCGGGGTCACCCTCCGCTTCGCCCGGGTGGTCCGCTACCGCGAGGACAAGCGACCGCAGGACGCGGACACGGTCGAAACGCTGCTGGCCGCGCACCCGGAGATGAAGGCTTGAGGAGAACCGGAGGTGAGGGTTTGAAAGAGAAGCGGAGCGCCGGTCTGCTCCTGTTCCGGCACACCGGCAACGGCCTGGAGGTGTTGCTCGGCCACATGGGCGGCCCCTACTTCGCCAAGAAGGAGGCCGGGGCGTGGACCGTCCCCAAGGGCGAGTACGAACCCGACGAGTCCGCCTGGGACGCGGCTCGCCGTGAGTTCCAGGAGGAGCTGGGCCTGCCGCCGCCCGACGGAGAGGCCGCGCCGCTGGGCGAGGTCAGGCAGACCAACGGGAAGATCGTCACGGCGTGGGCGGTCGAGGCCGAGGTGGACCCGGAGTCGATCGAGCCCGGCACCTTCACGATGGAGTGGCCGCCGAGGTCGGGGCGGGTCCAGGAGTTCCCCGAACTGGACCGGGTGGAGTGGTTCGGTCTGGACCGCGCCCGGGGGGTGATCGTCACGGCGCAGGCCGCGTTCCTGGACCGGCTGGCGGAGCACTCGGCCGAGTAGGCGATGCACGCGTTGCGGTCGTCACCGACGCGCGGGAAGGTCGAATCAAGCCCGCTCCCAGGGAGGTCAGCCATGCCCATCGCGACGGTCAACCCGGCGAACGGCGAGACGCTCAAGACGTACGAGGCCATGGGCGAGGAGGAGATCGAGCGCCGGCTCCAGCTCGCCGAGGCGACGTTCCGCACGTACCGGATGAGCCGCGTCGTGGACCGTGGGCGTCTTCTCCTCCAGGCCGCCAACCTCCTGGACGAGGACCGGCAGGACATCGGCCGGATCATGACCACCGAGATGGGCAAGCCGGTCAGACAGGCCCGGGCGGAGGCCGCCAAGTGCGCCAGGGCGATGCGCTGGTACGCGGAGCACGCCGAGGCGCTGCTCGCCGACGAGAAGCCCGCCGATGCCGATGTGACGGACTCCGGGGCGTCCCGGGTGCGGGTGCGCTACCGGCCGCTCGGGCCGGTGCTCGCCGTGATGCCGTGGAACTTCCCGCTGTGGCAGGTGATCCGCTTCGCGGCGCCGGCCCTGATGGCCGGCAACGTGGGTCTGCTCAAGCACGCCTCCAACGTCCCGCAGACCGCCCTGTATCTGGAGGACCTCTTCCACCGGGCCGGCTTCACCGAGGGCTGCTTCCAGACCCTGCTGATCGGCTCCGGCGCGGTCGACGGCATCCTGCGCGACGAGCGCGTCAGGGCGGCGACCCTCACCGGCAGCGAACCGGCGGGGCGGGCGGTCGCGTCCACCGCCGGGGACATGGTCAAGAAGACGGTGCTGGAGCTGGGCGGCAGCGACCCGTTCGTCGTCATGCCCTCCGCCGACATCGACCGGGCGGCCCAGGTCGCGGTGACCGCCCGGGTGCAGAACAACGGGCAGTCCTGCATCGCCGCCAAGCGGTTCATCGTCCACACGGACGTGTACGACGCCTTCGCGGAGCGGTTCGTCGCGGGCATGAAGGCGCTCAAGGTCGGCGACCCGCTGCAGGAGGACACCGAGGTCGGACCGCTCGCCAGCGAGCAGGGGCGGGCCGACCTGGAGGAACTGGTCGACGACGCGAAGCGCAGCGGGGCGGCCGTGCTGTGCGGTGGGCGGCGCCCGAACTGGCCCGGCTGGTTCTACCCGCCGACCGTCCTCGCCGGGATCACCCGCGAGATGCGGATCCACCGCGAAGAGGCGTTCGGGCCGGTCGCCACGCTGTACCGGGCCGGCGACCTGGACGAGGCCGTGCTGATCGCCAACGACTCGCCGTTCGGCCTGAGTTCGAATGTGTGGACGCGCGACGAGGCCGAGACGGAGCGGTTCGCACGGGATCTGGAGGCGGGTGCCGTGTATGTGAACGGGATGACCGCGTCCCATCCGGCGTTTCCGTTCGGCGGGGTCAAGCGGTCCGGGTACGGGCGTGAGCTGTCCGGGCACGGGATCCGCGAGTTCTGCAACATCACCACTGTTTGGCAGGGTGCGTGACGTTTCCGCGGCTACGATCCCGTCTGTGAACCGCGAAGTGACTCTGCCTCTGATCGTCGACGACCGCGGTACCTTGCAGGTGGCCGCGGCCGACGTGAGCAAGCTGCTCCGCACCGTGGGCGGAAGGTGGCTGCACCTCGTCGAGGCCGGGCAGCAGGGGCTGGACGAGAACACCGTTGCCGCGCTGACCATCGAGCTCGCGAAGCTCGCCGACCGTATCGACGTGGCGTGCATCGCGCACAGCAGTGGGGCGCCGTAGGGGTTCTGTCCGGTGCGGGGGTTCGGGTTCACCGTGGCCGGTCGCGCCGCCGGCGATCAGCGGGAGAGGCCGGTCGGGTGACCGGGAGTTCTCAGGCGCCCCTTACCCGTTGTCCCCGATTCGGAGTAATCCGGCGCGAGATCGTCGCCCCGTCGGGTGAACCTGGGTGGACCACCTTCTGACCGGCGGGCGAAGGCCTGCCGGAAGGCGAAAGCAGGGACGGCTCATGGCTACTTTGTGCAGACCCTCGGTGTCCGTACCAGAACACGTGATCACGATGGAGGACACGCTGGACCTGGCGCGCGAGCGTCATCCGGACCACCCCCAGCTCCCGCTGGCCCTCCGGCTGATCGAGAACACTGGCGTCCGCACCCGGCACATCGTCCAGCCGATCGAGGAGACCCTGAAGCATCCCGGCTTCCAGGAGCGCAACAAGGTGTACGAGAGCGAGGCGAAGGCCCGGGTCCCCGCGGTCATCCAGCGGGCGCTCGACGACGCCGAACTCCTGACCTCTGACATCGATGTCATCATCTACGTGTCGTGCACGGGCTTCATGATGCCCTCGCTGACCGCGTGGCTGATCAACGAGATGGACTTCCCGAGCACCACCCGGCAGCTGCCGATAGCCCAGCTGGGCTGCGCGGCCGGCGGTGCGGCCATCAACCGGGCGCACGACTTCTGCACGGCCTACCCCGAGGCCAACGCACTCATCGTGGCCTGCGAGTTCTGCTCGCTGTGCTATCAGCCCACCGACCTCGGCGTCGGCTCGCTGCTCTCCAACGGACTGTTCGGCGACGGCATCGCCGCGGCCGTGGTGCGCGGCAGCGGCGGCACGGGCGTCCGGCTGGAGCGCAACGGCTCGTACCTGATCCCCAAGACCGAGGACTGGATCATGTACGACGTCCGGGCCACCGGGTTCCACTTCCTGCTGGACAAGCGGGTGCCCGCCACCATGGAGCCGCTCGCCCCGGCGCTCCAGGACCTGGCGGGCGAGCACGGCTGGGACGCGTCCGACCTGGACTTCTACATCATCCACGCGGGCGGGCCCCGAATACTCGACGACCTCAGCAAGTTCCTGCAGGTCGACCCGCACGCGTTCCGGTTCAGCCGGGCCACCCTCACCGAGTACGGCAACATCGCCAGCGCCGTCGTACTGGACGCGCTACGCCGGCTGTTCGACGAGGGCGGCGCCGACGAGCGGGCGCGCGGACTGCTCGCCGGGTTCGGCCCCGGCATCACCGCCGAGATGACCGTGGGCCGCTGGGTCGGCACGGACGAAGAGACGCGATGATCGACGAGCTGCTCACCGAGGTCCCGCCGCCGGTCCGGCTCTGGCCGGCGGCCGACCTGGCCGGGGTGAAGTTCGATCCGGTGCTGGCCGAGCTGATGCACGAGGGCCCGGTCAGCCGCATCGAACTGCCCAACGGCGAGGGCTGGGCCTGGCTGCTCACCCGCTACGACGACGTGCGCACGGTGACCAATGACCCCCGGTTCAGCCGCGAGGCGGTCATGGACCACCCGGTCACCCGGCTCGCCCCGCACTTCATCCCGACCCGTGGCGCGGTCGGCTTCCTGGATCCGCCGGACCACACCCGGCTGCGCCGCGCGGTCGCGCCCGCGTTCACCGCGAAGGGGGTGGCACGGCTCCGTGAGAAGTCCCAGGTATTGCTGGACGAACTGGTGGACGAGCTCCTCCAGGACGGAGCGCCCGCCGACCTCACCAGTGCGGTGCTCAGTCCCTTCCCCGTCGCGGTGATCTGCGAGCTGATGGGCGTCCCGGCGGCCGACCGGCACAGCATGCACACCTGGACCCGGCTCATCCTGTCCTCCTCGCAGGGCAAGCAGGTCAGCGAGAAGGCAAGGAACGAGATGAGCGCCTACTTCCGCGGCCTCATCCACCGGCGCGAGAACAGTGCGGGCGAGGACGTCACCTCACTGCTCGGCGCCGCCGTGGGCCGCGGCGAGGTGACGCCGGAGGAGGCCACGGGGCTCGCGGTGCTGCTGCAGATCGGCGGCGAGGCGGTCACCGACAACAGCGGGCAGCTGCTCTACCTCCTGATGATCCGGCCCGATCTCGTGGCACAGCTGCGCACCCGGCCGGAGATCAGACCGAAGGCCATCGACGAACTGCTGCGGTACATCCCGCACCGCAACGCGGTCGGGCTGTCCCGGATCGCCACGCAGGACGTGGAGATCAGGGGCGTGCGGATCCGGGCGGGCGACCCGGTGTACGTCTCCTACCTGGCCGCCAACCGCGACCCGGAGGTCTTCCCGGACCCGGAGACGATCGACTTCTCCCGGAGCCCCAACCCGCATCTGACGTTCGGCTTCGGCCCGCACTACTGCCCCGGCGCCCAGCTCGCCCGGCTGGAGTCCGAGCTGCTGGTCGACACGCTGCTGGACCGGGTGCCCGGGCTGCGGCCGGCCGTACCGCCCGACCAGGTGCCCTTCAAGAAGGGCGCGTTGATCCGTGGGCCCGAGGCCCTTCCCGTGACGTGGTGATTGGCGATGACGACGACCGAAGGACTGGCGGTACCCGAAGGACCCACGGCCCGGGCGGACGCGCCGCCCCAGCAGACGGCGCAGTCCGAGGGGCTGCTCGTGCCCCCGGGTCACGGCCGCGTCGTGCACACGCCCGCCCAGCGCGTGACGTTCAAGGTGACCGGCACGCACTCGCGGACGGCGTCCACCTTCGAGGTGGAGGTCCCGCCCGGCTTCGATGTCGGCGCCCATGTGCACACGCGCAGCGAGGAGTTGTTCTACGTGCTGGACGGTGAGCTCGATGTGCTCGCCTTCGAGCCGCGCATCCGCACACCCGACAACTGGCAGAAGTGGGAGTCGAGTTCGGGCACCCGCGTGGTCCGGGCCACCCCCGGCACGCTCATCGTCGTACCCCCCGGCTGCCCCCATGCCTTCGCCAACCCGACGGACACCGCGGCGAAGGTGTTCTTCCAGGCGTCCCCGCCCCCGGATCACGAGCGCTACTTCGAGGAGTTGCTGGAGATCCTGGGGAGCGGGGGGCCGCCGGACCACGAGGCGATCGAGGACCTGCGCAGGCGCTACGACATCGAGCAGCTCACGCCGCTGAAGCACCGGTGATCGCCGCTGCGGCGCCGCTGATCGCCGCTAGCGGATCGGCATCCCCGACAAGGTACGGGCGATCACCAGCCGCTGGATCTCACTCGTCCCCTCGAAGATCGTGTAGATCGCGGCGTCCCGGTGCATCCGCTCGACCGGATACTCCCGCGTGTACCCGTTGCCGCCCAGGATCTGGATCGCCTGGGCGGTGACCTTCTTCGCGGTCTCGCTGGCGAACAGCTTGGACATCGAGCCCTCGGCCGCGGTGAACGGCTTCCCGTTGACCGCCATCCAGGAGGCACGCCACACGAGCAGACGCGCGGCATCGATCTGCGTGCGCATGTCCGCGAGCTGGAAGGCGACACCCTGGTTGTCGATGACCGGCCGTCCGAACTGCTCACGGGTCATGGCGTAGTCGAGGGCCACCTCGTACGCCGCCCGGGCCGTGCCGACGGCCATCGCGCCGACCGCCGGCCGCGAGGCCTCGAACGTGGCCATCGCCGCGTTCTTCACCCGCTCGCCGCCGCCCGCCCTGGCCCTCTCACGGGCCCGCGCGAGCCGCTCGTCCAGCTTCTCCTTGCCGCCGAGCAGGCAGGAGCCGGGGACACGGACGTTCTCCAGGACGACCTCGGCGGTGTGCGAGGCGCGGATGCCGTGCTTCTTGAACTTCTGGCCCTGGGACAGGCCGGGCGTGTTCGGCGGGATGATGAAGGACGCATGGCCCTTGGAGCCGAGGTGGGGGTCGACCACGGCGACGACGACGTGGACGTTGGCGATGCCGCCGTTGGTCGCCCAGGTCTTCGTGCCGTTGATCACCCACTCGTCCTTGGCCTCGTCGTACACGGCACGCGTCCGCATGGAGCCCACGTCGGAGCCGGCGTCGGGCTCGGAGGAGCAGAAGGCCGCGACCTTGACGTCATCGGGGTCGCCGTACATCTGGGGGATCCAGGTGCCGATCTGCTCCTCGGTGCCGTTGGCGAGGACGCCCACGGCGGCCAGACCGGTGCCGACGATCGAGAGCGCTATGCCCGCGTCGCCCCAGAACAGCTCCTCCATCGCCATCGGAATGCCGAGGCCGGTGGGGTCGAAGTACTGCTGGGCGTAGAAGTCGAGTGAGTAGATACCGACCTTGGCGGCCTCCTGGATGACCGGCCAGGGAGTCTCCTCACGCTCGTCCCATTCGGCGGCCGCGGGGCGGATGACGTCGGCGGCGAAACCGTGCAGCCAGTCCCGGACCTCCTTCTGTTCGTCGTTGAGCTCCATGGTGAACTCGGCCATGTCCCCTCCAGCGGCGGTACTTGCATGTTACTAGCGGTAACCCGAGTCTGTTACCGGCGGGTAGGAAAAGTCAACTCTCGATGACCTGTCGGCATCCCGTTCGATGTGCCGGACACAGTCAGTGTTAGTTTGCGCAGGCGTCACCGAAACAGCACGGGTGGGGAGAGCTCATGGACACCACACAGCGGACCGATCAGCAGCGGACCGCCGACCGCCGCCGGCGCGAGCTGCTGGAGGCCGCCGACCGGGTGGTGCTGCGCGACGGCCCGCAGGCCTCGATGAACGCCATCGCCGCCGAGGCCGGTATCACCAAGCCCATCCTTTACCGCCACTTCGGCGACAAGGGCGGACTTTACGCCGCTCTCGCCAAGCGGCACACCGACGCCCTGCTGGACTCGCTGCGGGCGGCGCTCGACGCCCCCGCCGAGCGCCGCGAGCGGGTCGAGGCCACGCTGGACACCTACCTCGCGGCGATCGAGGCACGGCCCCAGGTCTACCGCTTCCTGATGCACCCCTCGGAGGGCGGCCAGGGCGTCGACCAGGGCTTCGACGTCGGCAAGCACTCCGCGCCGCTGCTGCGCAGGATGGGCGAGGAGCTGGCCCAGGTCATCGAGGACCGGCTGGACCTCGGACCGGGGAGCCAGCAGCTGGCCCGGGTGTGGGGGCACGGGATCGTCGGCATGATGCACGCGGCGGGCGACTGGTGGCTCGGCGAACGGCCCTGCTCCCGCGCGGAATTGGTGAAGAGCCTGGCCGACCTGCTGTGGGGACGGCTGGCGGCGGCGGGGGACAAGATGGGCAGCCCCGGGTTCTGACCCTCACCGGTGCCAGGAGGCCCGGCGCACCTGCCTCATCAGACGGCGGTGGCGCCGGCCGGTGAGGCGCTCCGCATATACCTCGCCCTCCAGGTGGTCGCACTCGTGCTGCAGACACCGGGCGAAGAACCCCGTCCCATGAACGGTGACCGGCTCCCCGGTCACCGTGAAGCCCTCGACGACCGCATGGTCGTAGCGCTCGGTCCCCGCCTCCAGGCCCGGCAGGGACAGACAGCCCTCCGGCCCGCGGATCACCACGCCGTCCGCCTCCACCAGTCGCGGGTTCACCACATGTCCGAGATGTCGCACATCCTCGTCGTCCGGGCAGTCGTACACGAACACCCGCAAGGACTCCCCCACCTGGTTGGCGGCCAGGCCCACGCCCTGGGCCGCGTACATCGTGGCGAACAAGTCCTCCACCAGCCGGGAGAGTTCGGGACCGAAGTCGGTGACCTCCGCGCAGGGTGCGTACAGCACCGGGTCGCCGAGCAGGGTGAGAGGCCGGACGCGCCCGCGGGCGCCCGGTATCGAGCCGTGTCGCATGGCGGCAAGGGTACGGTTCCCTCGGCCCACGCCCGCCGCGCAGGCGTGGGCCGGGATTCGGGTGTGCGAATAGATCTCGATAGGCTGAGGCCCACGCCACGTTACCGAATGGCTGAGGCGCGGCGCGTACGCAAGGAGGATCGAGAACTGATGGCAGGCAACTCGGACCCGCTCTCGCCGCGGGCCAAGCTCGCCGTGACCGCGGGCAAGGCGGTCGCGGCGGCGTCTCGCGCCGCGGGGCGCGGCAGCGGATCGGTGATCGGCGGCCGGGTCGCACTCAAACTCGACCCCGACCTGCTCGGCCGGCTCGCCCAGAACCTGGACTGCGTCCTCGTCTCGGCGACCAACGGCAAGACCACGACCACCCGCCTCATCGCCGAGGCCCTGCGCGCCGCCGGTCCGGTCGTCTCCAACGCGCTCGGCGCCAACATGCCGGCCGGCATCACCTCGGCGCTCGCCGGCGGCTCGGACGCGAAGTTCGGCGTGATCGAGGTCGACGAGAAGTACCTCGCGGGCGTCGCCCGTGACACCTCCCCGAAGTGCATCGCGCTGCTCAACCTCTCCCGCGACCAGCTGGACCGCGCGGCCGAGACCCGCATGCTCGCGGAGAACTGGCGCGAGGGCCTGGCCGGCTCCAAGGCCGTGATCGTCGCCAACTGCGACGACCCGCTGGTGGTGTGGGCCGCGTCCTCCTCCCCCAATGTGATCTGGGTCGCGGCCGGCCAGATGTGGAAGGACGACGCCTGGTCCTGCCCGTCCTGCGGCGGCGTGATGCAGCGCCCCGGTGACGACTGGTACTGCGGCGAGTGCGGCTTCCGCCGTCCGGCGCCGAGCTGGGCACTGTCCGGCGACCACGTCCTCGACCCGCACGGTTCGGCCTGGCCGATCCACCTCCAGCTGCCCGGCCGCGCCAACAAGGCCAACGCCGCGAGCTCCGCGGCCGTCGCCGCCGTCTTCGGCGTCCCGCCGCAGGTGGCCCTGGAGCGCATGTACCAGGTGCAGGCGGTCGCCGGCCGCTATGACGTCGTCCAGTACCAGGGCCGCGACCTGCGCCTGCTGCTGGCGAAGAACCCCGCGGGCTGGCTGGAGACGTTCTCCCTGATCGACCCGCCGCCGACGCCGGTCGTCCTGTCCGTGAACGCGCGCGGCGCCGACGGCACCGACACCTCCTGGCTGTGGGACGTCGACTACACCCGCCTGACCGGCCACCCGATCTTCGTGATCGGCGACCGGAAGCTGGACCTCGCGGTGCGCCTGGAGGTCGCGAACCAGCACTTCCAGGTCTGTGAGAACCTCGACCAGGCCGTCCAGCAGGCGCCGCCGGGCCGGATCGAGGTCATCGCGAACTACACCGCGTTCCAGGACCTGCGCCGGATCGTCGGCAACTGACCAGGGAGGACGATCACTTCATGAGCGACAACCAACTTCGGCTGGTGTGGATCTACCCGGACCTGCTCAGCACCTACGGCGACCAGGGCAACGCTCTCGTCGTGGAGCGGCGGGCGCGGCAGCGCGGGCTGGACGTGGCGCGGCTCGACGTGCGCAGCGACCAGCCGATCCCGACCTCCGGTGACATCTATCTGATCGGCGGCGGCGAGGACCGGCCCCAGCGTCTCGCGGCCGAGCGGCTGCGGCGCGACGGCCATCTGCACCGGGCGGTGGAGAACGGCGCGATCGTCTTCTCCGTCTGCGCCGGCTACCAGATCCTCGGCCACGAGTTCATCAACGACCTCGGACAGCGCGAGCCGGGCCTGGGCCTGCTCGATGTGACGTCGGTGCGCGGCGAGGGCGAGCGGTGCGTCGGCGACGTCCTCGCGGACATCGACCCGCAGCTCGGCCTGCCCCAGCTGACCGGCTTCGAGAACCACCAGGGCGTCACCCACATCGGCCCCTCGGCCCGCCCCTTCGCCCAGGTCCGCAAGGGCCGGGGCAACGGCACCGGGGACGGCACGGAGGGCGCGTACAACGGGACGGTCTTCGGCACCTACATGCACGGGCCCGTCCTCGCCCGCAATCCGCTGATCGCGGACCTGCTGCTGAAGCTGGCACTCGACGTCAACGCGCTGCCGCCGATCGACGACCGCTGGTACGAGGCGCTCCGCAACGAGCGCATCGCGGCTGCGCAGCAGCCTGCGTAGGTACAGTTGCGCAGCAGCCTGCGTAGGTACAGCTGCGCAGCAGCCTGCGTGACCGCTGCGTTCCAGAGGTACTGAAGGCACCTTTTAGCGTCCTCCGGCATGGTCGTCAACGGGCCCGCCTGACAGGCCGTCCGCTCACATGTGCGGGCGCGTCCAGCAGGCGGACGCCCGCTACGGAGCCACCCCCAGACGCCGGTAGGGTGACCGGGTTCCAACCGGACAGCGCGGTCCGGTCCCCGGCCCACGTTGAGAAGGTATTTCGGGCTATGCGCATTGGTGTCCTCACGTCCGGCGGCGACTGCCCCGGCCTGAACGCCGTCATCCGGTCCGTCGTGCACCGTGCCGTCGCCGACCACGGCGACGAGGTCATCGGTTTCCGGGACGGCTGGAAAGGCCTCCTGGAGTGCGACTACCTCAAGCTGGACCTGGACGCCGTGGGCGGCATCCTGGCCCGCGGCGGCACCATCCTCGGTTCCTCCCGGGTCCGTCCCGAGCACCTGCGGGACGGCGTGGCCCGGGCCAAGGGCCACCTCCAGGACCTGGGCCTGGACGCGATCATCCCGATCGGCGGCGAGGGCACGCTGAAGGCGGCCCGGCTCCTGTCGGACAACGGCCTGCCCATCGTGGGCGTGCCGAAGACCATCGACAACGACATCGCCGTCACGGACGTCACCTTCGGCTTCGACACGGCCGTGGGCGTCGCCACCGAGGCCCTGGACCGGCTGAAGACCACCGCCGAGTCCCACCAGCGCGTGCTGATCGTGGAGGTCATGGGCCGCCACACCGGCTGGATCGCGCTGCACTCCGGCATGGCGGCCGGTGCCCACGCCATCGTCGTACCGGAGCGCCCGTTCGACATCGAGGAGTTGGCGAAGCGGGTCGGCGATCGGTTCGAGGCGGGCAAGCGGTTCGCCATCGTCGTCGCCGCGGAGGGGGCCAAGCCGAGGGCCGGCAGCATGGAGTTCGACGAGGGCGGCAAGGACATCTACGGCCACGAGCGCTTCGCCGGGATCGCCCGCCAGCTCTCCGTCGAACTGGAGGAGCGGCTGGGCAAGGAGGCGCGGCCGGTCATCCTCGGCCATGTGCAGCGCGGCGGGACGCCGACGGCGTACGACCGTGTGCTGGCGACGCGCTTCGGGTGGCATGCCGTGGAGGCCGTGCACCGGGGCGAGTTCGGCCACATGACCGCGCTGCGGGGTACCGACATCGTGATGGTGCCGCTGGCGCAGGCCGTGGAGACGCTGAAGACGGTTCCCGAGGAGCGGTACGAAGAGGCCGAGTGCGTTCTGTAGGCCGGTAGGCCGCCTGTGCGCAAACCCGCCCCCGGTCACGGCAGTGACCGGGGGCGGTTCTAGTCTGGGTGCGGACAGACAGCTGTGGACAGACAGCGCACAACCCCCACGAATCAGGAGCCGGCGGATGGATCACAGCGGGCACGGCATGACGATGGATCTGCCGCCGTTCACGCTGGGACGGGGTCTCGAGTGGTCGGCGGACCCGTTCTTCCTCGTCGCCTGCCTGCTCGGGCTCGGGCTGTACGGGTGGGGTGTGGTGCGGCTGCGGCGGCGCGGTGACGCGTGGCCGGTGGCGCGGACGGTGTCGTACGTCGTCGGCGTGCTGACCATCATGCTGGTGATGTGCACCGGGCTGAACGACTACGGCATGGTGATGTTCAGCGTGCACATGGTGCAGCACATGGTGATCAGCATGCTGTCGCCGATCCTGATCCTCCTCGGCGCCCCGGTCACGCTGGCGCTGCGCGCGCTGCCGGTCGCGGGCAAGGGCCGCAAGGGCCCGCGCGAACTGCTGCTGGCGCTGCTGCACAGTCGCTACATGCGGGTCGTCACGCACCCGGGGTTCACTATCCCGATGTTCATCGCGAGCCTGTACGCGCTGTACTTCACACCGCTCTTCGACTTCCTGATGGGGTCGAAGGCGGGGCACGTCGCGATGATGGTGCACTTCCTGGCGGTGGGCGTGGCGTTCTTCTGGCCGATCATCGGCGTGGACCCGGGCCCGCACCGGCCGGGCCATCTGATGCGGATGCTGGAGCTGTTCGCGGGCATGCCGTTCCACGCCTTCTTCGGAATCGCGCTGATGATGGCGTCGGCCCCGATGGTCGAGACGTTCAAGAACCCGCCCGCCTCACTCGGCATCGATGCCCTCTCCGACCAGAGCGCGGCCGGCGGCATCGCCTGGGCGTTCAGCGAGATCCCGTCCGTCCTGGTGCTGATCGCGCTGCTGTTCCAGTGGTACGGCTCCGAACAGCGGCAGGCCAAGCGCAAGGACCGCGCGGCCGACCGGGACGGTGACAAGGAACTCGAGGCGTACAACGCCTATCTGGCCTCACTGAACGCCCGTAGGAGCTGACGAGGGGGACACGGGACGCAGCCCCGGGCCGTGTCCTGGACCAGCGAGGATCCCTGGGCGTCGGGTGCGTATTTCGTCGTCTGTGCCGTGTGGAGGCGGAACGGGGGCACCATGGAGGGAGTCGAACCATGAGGAGGGTGTTGCGATGCCCGGTTCTACGAACGGTTCCACGAAGGCGATGGGGGTGCTCACCGTCGGCGGACTCGTCGTGGTGACGGCGTACACGGTGGCGCTGGGGAGCAATGGCTGGCTGTGGTTCGGATGGGTGGTGCTGGGGCTGCTCACGCTTGCGATGATCGCCACCCAGAGCACCTGAGACCCGCTCGCACAGCACCTGGGACTCACTCGGCGGCCAGGCGGGCCGCCGAGTGCACCCCCGGCTGGTACTTCGGCAGCCGGGCGGTGATCTTCATGCCCGCTCCGGCCGCGGTCTCGATGACGAGGCCGTGGTCGTCGCCGTACACCTGGCGGAGCCGGTCGTCGACGTTGGACAGGCCGATGCCGCCGGAGGGGCTGGTCTCGCCGGCGAGGATGCGGCGCAGCAGCTCGGGGTCCATGCCGACGCCGTCGTCCTCGATCACGACGAGCGCCTCGGCGCCGGCGTCCTGCGCGGTGATCTGGATGTGGCAGCCGTCGGCCTTGCCCTCCAGACCGTGCTTGACGGCGTTCTCGACCAGGGGCTGCAGACACAGGAACGGCAGCGTGACGGGCAGTACCTCGGGCGCGATCTGCAGGGTGACGGAGAGCCGGTCGCCGAAGCGGGCCCGGACGAGCGCCAAGTAGTGGTCGATGGCGTGGAGCTCGTCGGCGAGGGTGGTGAAGTCGCCGTGCCTGCGGAACGAGTAGCGGGTGAAGTCGGCGAACTCCAGCAGGAGTTCCCGGGCCCGCTCGGGGTCGGTGCGGACGAACGAGGCGATCACCGCGAGCGAGTTGAACACGAAGTGCGGGGATATCTGGGCGCGCAGGGCCTTGATCTCGGCCTCGATGAGCCTCGTCCGGGACTGGTCGAGGTCGGCGAGCTCCAGCTGGACGCTCACCCAGCGGGCCACCTCGCCGGCCGCCCGTACCAGCACGGCGGACTCGCGCGGCGCGCAGGCGACGAGCGCGCCGTACACCCGGTCGTCGACGGTGAGCGGGGCGACCACGGCCCAGCGGGCCGGGCAGTCGGGGGTCTCGCAGGTCAGCCGGAAGGCCTCGCCGCGGCCGCTCTCCAGCGGTCCGGCCAGCCGTTCCATGATCTCGGCGCGGTGGTGGCCGCCCACTCCGTCCCAGACCAGCACCTGCCCCCGGTCGGTGAGGCACAGCGCGTCCGTGCCGAGCAGTGAGCGTAGTCTGCGGGCCGATCTGCGCGCGGTCTCCTCCGTGAGGCCCGCCCGCAGCGGGGGCGCGGCGAGCGAGGCGGTGTGCAGGGTCTGGAAGGTGGCGTGCTCCACGGGCGTGCCGAGGTCACCGAGGCTCTCCGGCCGTGCCGTGCGCCGCCCGAGCCAGAAACCGGCGGCCAGCAACGGGAGCACGGCGACACACAGACCCGCGAGGAAGCCGTTCACGCCTTGGCCTCCGCCCACAGTTCCTCGGGCAGGTGGAACCGCGCCAGGATCGCCGCCGTCCCGGCCGGCACCCGTGCAGCGGTGGCCAGGGACACCAGCACCATGGTGAGGAAGCCCAGCGGGACCGACCACAGCGCGGGCCAGGCGAGCAGGGCGTGCAGCGGGCCGGTGCCGGGGAAGCCCGCCATGGTGACGGCCACGGCGAGGAACGCGGAGCCGCCGCCGACGAGCATGCCCGCGGCGGCGCCGGGCGGGGTCAGCCGCCGCCACCAGATGCCGAGGACGAGCAGCGGGCAGAAGGAGGAGGCCGAGACGGCGAAGGCCAGCCCGACCGCGTCCGCGACCGGCAGCCCGCCGACCAGCACGCTCGCGGCCAGCGGTACGGCCATGGCGAGCACCGTGCCGAGCCGGAAGTGCCGCACCCCGCGCGAGGGGAGGACGTCCTGGGTGAGCACTCCGGCGACCGCCATGGTCAGCCCGGAGGCGGTGGACAGGAACGCGGCGAAGGCACCGCCGGCCACCAGCGCGCCGAGCAGGTCGCCGCCGAGTCCGCCGATCATCCGGTCGGGCAGCAGAAGCACGGCGGCGTCCGCGTCGCCGGTGATCGTGAGCTCGGGGGCGTAGATCCTGCCCAGGGCGCCGTATACGGGCGGGAGCAGATAGAAGCCGCCGATCAGCGCCAGCACGGCCACCGTGGTGCGGCGGGCGGCGACCCCGTGCGGGCTGGTGTAGAAGCGGACGACGACGTGCGGCAGGCCCATGGTGCCGAGGAAGGTGGCGAGGATGAGTCCGTACGTGGCGTACAGCGGGCGTTCCTGGCGGCTCTCGGCGAGCGAGGTGGACATGCCGCCGTTGGTGCCGCGGTCGGCCATGGGGACGGGGGTGCCCCGGGCGAAGGTCAGCCGGGTGCCGGCGGCGATCCGGTGGGTGCCCCCGGCGAGGGTGAGCCGGGTGTCGTCGTGCGGCCGGCCGTCGACCGTGCCGGTCACCGTGGCGGTGAGCGGGCGGTGGAGTTCGAGGTCGAGGGTGTCCTGGACGCGGACGGTGCGCTGTTCGCGGAAGGCCGCCGGTTCGTCGAAGGCGTGATGGGGTGCGCCGTCGCTCTGCCAGGCGAGGACCAGGAAGAGGGCGGGCACGAGGAGGGCGGTGAGCTTGAGCCAGTACTGGAACGCCTGTACGAAGGTGATGCTGCGCATGCCGCCCGCGGCGACGGTCGCCACGACGACCACGGCCACGATGAGTCCGCCGAGCGGGCCGGGCGCGCCGGTGAGCACCGCCAGGGTGAGCCCGGCGCCCTGGAGCTGGGGCAGCAGATAGAGCCAGCCGACCCCGACGACGAAGGCCCCCGCGAGCCGCCGCACCGCCTGCGAGGCGAGCCGGGCCTCCGCGAAGTCGGGCAGAGTGTAGGCGCCGGAGCGGCGCAGCGGGGCGGCGACGAAGAGAAGCAGGACCAGATAGCCGGCGGTGTAGCCGACCGGGTACCAGAGCATGTCCGGGCCCTGGACCAGGACGAGTCCCGCGATGCCCAGAAAGGAGGCGGCGGACAGATACTCGCCGCTGATGGCGGCCGCGTTGAGGCGGGGGCCGACGGTGCGCGAGGCGACGTAGAAGTCGGAGGTGGTGCGCGAGACCCGCAGGCCGAAGGCGCCGACGAGGACGGTCGCCACGACGACCAGGGCGACGGCGGGCACCGCATAGCTCGAGTTCATCGGTCCTCGACCAGGCGGACGAGGTCCCGTTCGTTGCGTTCGGCGCGGCGCACGTACCAGCGGGCCAGCAGGATCAGCGGGGCGTACAGGCAGAAGCCGAGCACCAGCCATTCGAGGCGGCGCCGGTCGGGGGCGGCCGCGAAGACCAGCGGGAGCGGGCCGATGAGCAGCACGAGGACCGCGAACACCGCGAGGGCGGCGCGCAGTTGGGTGCGCATCAGCGAGCGGACATAGGTGTGGCCGAGGGTGGTCTGCTCGTCGATCTCGGTGCGCGGCCGGTAGTAGCCGGAGGCCCGTCGGATGCGGCGCGGCGGTCCGGTGACGACGACTCGGCGCTCGGTGGGTTCCATGTCGGCCTCCCCTAGCCCGTGGTCCGGCGCATCAGCAGGTCCCGCAGTTCACGCGTGTGCCGGCGGCTGACCTGGAGTTCCTCGGTGCCGATCAGGACGCTCACCGTGCCCGCGTCCAGGCGGAGTTCGCCGATGTGGCGCAGGGCGACGAGGTGGCGGCGGTGGATGCGGACGAAGCCGCGCGAGCGCCAGCGGTCCTCCAGGGTGGACAGCGGGATGCGGACCAGGTGGCTGCCGCGGTGGGTGTGCAGCCGGGCGTAGTCGCCCTGGGCCTCGACGTGGGTGATGTCGTCGACGGCGACGAAGCGGGTCACGCCGCCGAGTTCCACGGGTATGTGGTCGGGGTCGGGTTCATGGACGGTGATCCGCGGGACGGCACCGCGCTGCTCTGCGGCCCGGCGTACGGCCTCGGCGAGCCGTTCCTTGCGTACGGGTTTGAGGACGTAGTCGACGGCCTTGAGGTCGAAGGCGCGTACGGCGAAGTCCTCGTGCGCGGTGACGAAGACGACCAGCGGAGGGCGGGCGAAGCCGGTGAGCAGCCGGGCCATCTCCAGGCCGTCGAGGCCCGGCATCTGGATGTCGAGGAAGACGACGTCGATGGCCTCGGGGCCGTGCGGCCCGGACTCCAGGGCGCGGGTGATACGGCGCAGCGCCTCGGTCGCGTCGCCGGCGCCCTCGACGCTGCTGACGCGCGGGTCGGCGCGCAGCAGGTAGAGGAGTTCCTCCAGCGAGGGGCGTTCGTCGTCGACGGCGAGGGCGCGCAGCATGAACGTGGAGTGTAGGAGCAATCCGTACGGCAGGACATGTGCCGGGCGTGGACGTTCGCGCTGGATACAGTGCCGACATGAACAGCACGACCGCCGCGTTCGACGAGCTCGACCGGAAGATCACCACAGCGCTGATGGCGAACGCCAGGACGAGCTTCGCCGAGATCGGGGCGGCCGTCGGCCTGTCCGCGACCGCCGTCAAGCGGCGGGTGGACCGGCTCCGCGAGACGGGTGTGATCACCGGGTTCACGGCGACGGTGACGCCGGCGGCGCTCGGCTGGCGCACGGAGGCGTACGTCGAGGTGTACTGCGAGGGCGCGGCCCCGCCCCGGCGCCTCGCGGAGGTGGTCCGCAACTATCCGGAGATCACGGCCGCGATGACGGTGACCGGCGGCGCGGACGCGCTGCTGCACGTGCGGGCGCGGGACGTGGAGCACTTCGAGGAGGTGCTGGAGCGGATCCGCGTGGAGCCGTTCATCCGGAAGACGATCAGCGTGATGGTCCTCTCCCATCTGCTGCCGGAGAGCCCGGAGGCGGGCGCCACCCACGCGGTTCCGGAGTAGACCTCACGGCACGCAGCAGTCCTGCGTGACGACCGGACACAACGCAGCATTCCTGCGCGCATACGCAGCTGTCGTTTCTTGTCGTCCTACCCCCTCACTTCCTACCTTGGTGTCACCCCCAGCCGACACCGCAGGAAAGCGGAGGAACACCTCTGTGCCCGAAAGCCGTGTGCCGCGCCCTCGGCGCTTTCTAGTCTGCGAACCCAGACACTTCGCCGTGCAGTACGCGATCAATCCCTGGATGCAGCCCGACTCCCAGGTCGACGTGGACCTGGCCCAGGAGCAGTGGCAGGGACTGATCAGCGCCTACCGTGCCCACGGGCACTCCGTCCACACCGTGGAGCCGGTCGCCGGTCTCCCCGACATGGTCTTCGCCGCGAACTCCGCGGTCGTCGTCGGCGGCCGTGTCTTCGGCTCCCTGTTCCACGCGAACGAACGCCGTCCCGAGTCGACCCACTACGACACGTGGTTCAAGGCGGCCGGTTTCGACGTCTACCGCCCCGAGGCGGTGTGCGAGGGCGAGGGCGACCTGGTCCCGACCGGCCGTTACGTGCTGGCCGGCACCGGGTTCCGGACGACCCGCGAGGCGCACCGCGAGGTGCAGGAGTTCTTCGGTGTGCCGGTGATCAGCCTGACGCTGGTGGACCCGTACTTCTACCACCTGGACACGGCGCTGTTCGTCCTGGACGACGACAACATCGCGTACTACCCGGAGGCCTTCTCGCCGGGCAGCCGTGAGGTGCTGGAGCGTCTGTACCCGGACGCGGTGCTCGCCACCCGCGAGGACGCGACGACGTTCGGTCTGAACTCCGTCTCCGACGGGCGTCACGTCTTCATCGCGCCGCGGGCCGAGAATCTGGCCTCGCGTCTGGCCGACCACGGCTATGTTCCCGTCCCCGTCGACCTGTCGGAGTTCCACAAGGCCGGCGGCGGCATCAAGTGCTGCACCCAGGAGATCCGCTCATGACCGCCCCCGCCGGGACGACCGCCCGCACCCGTACCTCCGCCGACCTGATCTCCGCCGAGGAGCCGGTTCTCGCGCACAACTACCACCCGCTGCCGGTGGTCGTCGCCCGTGCCGAGGGCACCTGGGTGGAGGACGTCGAGGGCCGCCGCTACCTCGACATGCTGGCCGGTTACTCGGCCCTCAACTTCGGCCACCGTCACCCGGCCCTGGTGGAGGCGGCCCACCGCCAGCTCGACCGGCTGACGCTCACCTCGCGTGCCTTCCACAACGACCAGCTCGCCGAATTCGCCGAGCGGCTGTCCGGGTTGACCGGTCTCGACATGGTGCTGCCGATGAACACCGGCGCCGAGGCGGTGGAGAGCGGCATCAAGGTCGCCCGCAAGTGGGCGTACGAGGTCAAGGGCGTCCCCGCCGACCAGGCCACGATCGTGGTCGCGGCGGAGAACTTCCACGGCCGTACGACGACGATCGTCAGCTTCTCCACCGACGAGACCGCCCGTGCGGGCTTCGGCCCCTTCACGCCGGGCTTCCGGATCGTGCCCTACAACGACCTCGCCGCGCTGGAGGCGGCCGTCGACGAGACGACGGCGGCAGTGCTGATCGAGCCGATCCAGGGCGAGGCCGGGGTGATCATCCCGGACGAGGGCTACCTCGCCGGTGTGCGCGAGCTGACCCGCCGCAAGGGCTGTCTGTTCATCGCCGACGAGATCCAGTCCGGCCTGGGCCGCACCGGCCGTACGCTCGCCGTCGAGCACGAGCAGGTCGTGCCGGACGTGCTGCTGCTCGGCAAGGCGCTGGGCGGCGGCATCGTGCCGGTGTCGGCGGTGGTGGCCCGGCGTGACGTGCTGGGCGTGCTGCGGCCGGGCGAGCACGGCTCGACGTTCGGCGGCAACCCGCTCGCGGCCGCGGTCGGCACGGCGGTGGTCGAACTGCTGGAGACGGGTGAGTTCCAGCGCCGGGCCGACGAGCTGGGTGTGATCCTGCGGGACGGGCTGTCGACGCTGGTCGGCAAGGGCGTACTCGGTTTCCGCTCGCGCGGGCTGTGGGCGGGCGTCGACGTCGACCCGGCCATCGGCACCGGCCGCGAGGTGAGCGAGGGCCTCATGCGGGAGGGCGTCCTGGTCAAGGACACCCATGGCTCCACCATCCGGCTGGCCCCGCCGCTGACCATCACCGCCGAGGAACTGCGCTCCGCGCTGGGCGCGCTGGAGAAGGTCCTGACCCAGGGTCGCTGAGACCCAGGGCCACTGAAACCCAGGGTCGTTGAACCCCGGGGCAGGGGGCCGGCGTGGCGCCGGCCCCCTGCCCGTCCGGCTCAGCTCTTGCCGAGAAGCCGGTTCATCTCCTTGATCTCCGCGTTCTGCGCGGTGACGATGTCGTCGGCCATGCCGGTGGCGGAGCCGTACTCGCCCTTGGTCTTCTCGGTGGTGGCCATCTCGACGGCGCCCTTGTGGTGGTCGACCATCATGGTCAGGAACATCGTGTCGAAGTCCTTGCCGGTGGCCTTCTTCAGCGCCGTCATGTCCTCGGTGCTCATCATTCCGGCCATGCCAGAGTGACCGGAGTGGTCCATCTCCATCCCGGCCATGGGCACCTCCTCGCCCCAGGCCTTCAGCCATCCGGTCATCGTGCTGATCTCCGGGTCCTGCGCCTTCTCGATGCCCGCCGCGAGCTCCTTGACCTGGGCGGACGAGGCGCGGGAGGAGGCGAGCCGAGCCATCTCCAGGGCCTGCTGGTGGTGCGGGATCATGCCCTGCGCGAAGGAGACGTCCTGGGCGTTGTGGGCACCGGCGCCGGTCTGGCCGCCCGGGGACGCCGAGGCACCGTGACCGGTGTCGTGGGCGGCACCGTCGCCGCTGTCCCCGCTGTCGCCGCCACAGGCGGCGAGGACGAACGCGGCGGTGGCGGTGGCCGCGACGAGGGCGAAACGGCGCGCGAGGGTACGAGTGGTCATGCGTGAACTCCTGCTGTGCAAAAGGGATTCGGGCACGTCGTGGACCGCTCCCGGCCGGTCGCCGGTGCGGTCCTCGCGGCCTTTAGATCCGCAGGAGTTGGAGTTCCGCCAGGGACGGTGGCGCCCGGGCGCCGTCCGGCGCCGCGGCGGCACGGGAGCACAAGGAGTCGGCCCGTACGGGCGTGGTCACCGGGTCGGGAACGAGCGCGGGCAGCGCCGGTCCCCCGCTCACGGCGCCTGAGGCGCAGGTCGCGTCGGCGTGCTGGAGATGGTGTCCGCCGCAGTGACCGGCGCCGGGGCAGTCGTCGACGGCGGTGACCTCGGCCGTCATGTGCACGCCGTGAGCCCGCTCCGCGTGGCCCATGGCACCGCCGGGGGCCAGGGCGTGCATACCGAGGAGGCCGGCCAGCAGCCCCAGCACGAGCAGCGCCCGCCATCGCCCCAGAGGCGATCGCACAGCGGACTGCTCGGCTCGGTTCATCGGGCCCATTCTAGGCAGAGTCACGACTGCGCGTTCGGCGGGGTGCGTCCGGACGGGAAGCGGAGGACCACGATCGGGTGATAAGCACCGTCGGACGCCTTTCCCCGCGCGCCGCACGGGAACACCTTGGAGTGGCTTGCACTTACCTCGCTTCCTGGGAGAGCCATGGCCGAGCGGTCCATACGGGACGAGAAGCGCGTGACCGGTGGCGTGAGTCTGGCGGTCTGGATGGGCGGTGTGGCCCGTGAGCCGAACCTGCTGCAGCAGCGCGGGTGGCGGCAACGCCGCGCCGCTGGGGCTGTTTCAGGAACTCGTCCGCGGCATCGACGAGTTGGGCCTCGCGACCCGTTCCGGCCCGCCGCCGCCCGAGGGGGTGAGCACCGGACGCCGCGGCGGCAAGACCGGCGCGTCTGCCAGTCCCCGAAATGATCACGCCAGGCTGCGGCTTCGGGTTGCCGCGCCACCGCCCGAGCCAGCAGTGTGGTCCGGCGACGGGCGTCCGCGACTGTTCCGGCTCACTGCGCCTGCACATACACTGGCACCCCATCACATGCCGGTTGACCTGCGAGAAGTCGGCGACCCAAGCGATCCGCCGGAGTGAGGAGTGACCCCCTTTGTTCTACTACCTGCTGAAATATGTACTGTTGGGGCCTTTGCTGAGACTGATCTTCCGTCCCCGAATAGAGGGGCTGGACAACATACCGGCGTCGGGTCCGGCCATCGTCGCCGGCAATCACCTGTCCTTCTCGGACCACTTCCTGATGCCCGCGATACTGAAGCGGCGGATCACGTTTCTCGCCAAGGCCGAGTACTTCACGGGCCCGGGCATCAAGGGCCGGCTGACCGCGGCCTTCTTCCGCAGCGCGGGCCAGATCCCGGTGGACCGCTCCGGCAAGGACGCGGGCCAGGCCGCGATCCGCGAGGGCCTCGGAGTGCTGCGCAAGGGCGAGTTGCTCGGCATCTACCCGGAGGGCACGCGCTCCCACGACGGCCGGCTCTACAAGGGCAAGGTCGGTGTCGCCGTGATGGCGCTGAGGGCGGGTGTGCCGGTCGTTCCGTGCGCGATGATCGGCACGTTCGAGGCGCAGCCGCCGGGGAAGGTCATCCCGCACATCCACCCGGTCGTCATCCGCTTCGGCAAGCCCCTCGACTTCTCCCGCTACGCCGGCATGGAGCACGAGAAGGCCATCCTGCGCGCCGTGACCGACGAGATCATGTACGCGATCCTGTCGCTGTCCGAGCAGGAGTACGTCGACCAGTACGCGGCCGTCGTCAAGGCGGACGAGGCCGCGGCGAAGGGCGAGCGGGAGCGCAAGTTCCCACGGGCACCGCTCGGTTGACCTGGGCGGCGGCGCGGCGAGGGCCGGCCGCCGGAAAGGGAAGGGGCGGCCGGATTCGCTCCGGCCGCCCCGCCCTCGTACCGAATTACCGCTCCGCGGTCACGGCTTGGGCGTCGCGTGCGGCGCGCAGGTCACGTCCGCGGCGTCCAGCTTGCCGGTGAGCAGGTAGTCGTCCACCCGCTGGTTGATGCACGGGTTGACCAGGCCGGTCACACCGTGCGAGCCCGCGTCCTTCTCGGTGATCAGACGGGAGCCCTTGAAGCGCTGGTGCAGTTCGACCGCGCCCGGGTACGGGGTGGCGGCGTCACGCGTGGACTGCACGATCATCACCGGCGGCAGGCCCTTGTGCGTCTTGACGTTCACCGGGGTCTGCTGCTTGACCGGCCAGGTGGCGCACGGCAGGTTCATCCATGCGTTGGCCCAGGTCATGAACGGGTAGTCCTTGTTGAGCCGGGTGTTGTCCCGGTCCCACTTCCGCCAGCTGGTGGGCCACTTGGCGTCGGTGCACTCGACGGCCGTGTAGACGGCGTTGCCGTTCTCCGCGGAGATGTTGCCCGCGGTGTCGGACAGGTCCGGGGCGGCCGCGTCGACGAGGGCCTGGGTGTCACCGGCGACGTACTTGCTGAAGACCGTGGCGACCGGCACCCACGAGGAGTCGTAGTACGGGGCGCTCTGGAAGAAGGAGATCAGCTCGGCCGGCCCGACGATCCCGCCGATCGGGCTCTTCTTGGCGGTGGCACGCAGCTGGAGCCACTTGGCCTGGACGGCGTCGCGGGTCGTGCCCAGGTGGAAGGTGGCGTCGTTGGCGGCGACCCAGTCCTCCCAGTCCTTCCAGCGGCCCTCGAAGGCGATGTCCTGCTCCAGGTTGGCCTGGTACCAGATGTTCTCGCGCGACGGGTTGACGACGCTGTCGACGATCATCCGGCGGATGTGGCCCGGGAACAGCGTGCCGTAGACGGCGCCCAGGTAGGTGCCGTAGGAGACGCCGAGGTAGTTGAGCTTCTTCTCGCCGAGGGCGGCCCGGATGACGTCGAGGTCGCGGGCGGTGTTCGGCGTGGTCATGTACGGCAGCATCTCGCCGCTGCGCTCGTAGCAGCCGTCCGCGTACTCGCGGGCCAGCTTCCGCTGCGCGGTCTTGTCGGCCTCGGTGTCCGGCACCGGGTCGGCCTTGGGCGCCTTGACGAACTCCTGGGGGTCGATGCAGGAGATGGGCGCGGAGTGGCCGACGCCGCGCGGGTCGAAGCCCACGAAGTCGTACGCCTTGGCGGTGTTGGCCCACAGCGGGTTCTTGGTGGTGACCCGGCGCGGGAAGCGCATCCCGGAGCCGCCCGGACCACCGGGGTTGTAGACGAGGGCGCCCTGGCGGTCCTTCTTCGTCCCCGTGTTGCCGATGCGGTCGACGGCGAGCTTGATCTGCTTGCCGTACGGCTTGGCGTAGTTGAGCGGCACGCTGACCCAGCCGCACTGGATGGGCTTCTCCAGCCCCCAGTCGGCGGGGCAGTCCTGCCAGTTGATGCCCGCCTTCGCGGCGCGCTCCGCGGCGATCGCGGCGCCGCGGGCCTCCCGGTCCTGGCCGTGGCGGTTCTCGGCACCGGCCGCGGGCGCCGCGAGGGCGCCGGTTATCAGGGTCGCGGTGACGAGCGCTCCGGCCGAACCGAGCGCCAGCGCGCGGTTCTTCGGTCTGATGTCCCTCAAGTGGGCCCCTCCCCGTGCATGTCTGCGAATGGTCACGGGGATCCTCGCGGCTGTGAGAAGCCTGAGACCAGGGGTAGTAGACCTTCTTTACCAATCCGATAACCGGACGATCATGTCCCGCTGAGCGGTGGGCTACCCGAGGAGGCTCAGCGCCTCGTCCAGCACCCGCCGTAGCCGCAGGCCATCGGCCGCCACGGCGGTCACCAGTACGGCGGGACCGGCGAGCGGAGTCAGCGCCGCGCACTCCCCCAGCACCCGGGCCGCCGGCTGTTCCCGCCGGAACTCGGGCCGTACGACGACGAGTTGCCCGACGGCGCGGTGTCCCGCGAGCACGGCGGGCCCGTCCCAGCCGCCCGGCGCACCGGGCCCGCACACCAACTCCTGGTCGAGCACGGTCCGCCCCGCGACCCGCACTGTCAGACGGCCGGCAAGCCGCCCGGGTTCCTCGCCGACCCGACCGAGCACCTGCTCCTCCCGCAGCAACAGCCGCGCCTCGCCCCCGAGCTCAACCCTGGTGCTCGCGCACAGATCACTCCCACCCGCGCAGATCAACGGCTCGGGCAGCCAGCGCAGTTCACCCCGGTCGGCGACGTGCAGCCGCACGTCGTACGTCGCCCGTCCCTTCGCCTGCCCGGGAAGCGCGATGGTGGCGGCGGCGGAGCGCACATCCAGCCGCGCCCCTTCCCCCACTTCGGCCTCCACACTGAACCGGTCACCGCCGAGCGGCCCGCTCATCGCCCCCACGAGCATGACCCGCGCCTCGCCCCCGCCGGCCCGTGTGCGGCGCACGGCAAGCGGCCCGCCGCCCTCCAGCACGGGCAGCGACGTACCGCCCCGCCCATCCTCCCGGGCGACGATCCGCACGGCCCCCCGCACGCCGCTCGCGGTCACCCGTTCCACGCGACAACCCGCTCACGCACCCAAGCAGCCACGTCGGCCACTCCCGCCTGACTCCTCAACGACTGGAAAACAACAGGTAGTTCGGCGCGCTGGGCCTTGGCATCGGCGGCCATCCGACCAAGGTCGGAGCCGACATGGGGCGCGAGGTCGGTCTTGTTCACGACGAGCAGATCGGCGGTGGTGACACCGGGCCCGCCCTTACGAGGAATGTCGTCCCCTCCGGCCACATCGATCACAAAGATCTGCGCGTCCACCAGCCCCCTGGAGAAGGTGGCGGTCAGGTTGTCCCCACCGGACTCGACAAGGATCAGATCCAACGGCCCGACCTGATCCTCCAGATCCTCCACCGCTTCGAGATTGGCGGAGATGTCGTCCCGGATCGCCGTGTGCGGACAGGCCCCCGTCTCCACGGCCGCGATCCGCTCAGGCGGCAACACGGCCTCACGAAGCAGAAATTCGGCATCCTCGCGCGTGTAGATGTCGTTGGTGACGACAGCCAGCGACAACTCGTCCCGCAACACCCGACACAACGCGGCAACGGTAGCGGTCTTACCGGACCCAACGGGCCCACCAACCCCAATCCGCACCGCCCGCCGACTCCCGTCCACCCGCCGGGCATCGGCACTTACGGCGGCGGACGCGTGGTGGTGGGTGTGATCAAGGTGCATAGCAGCGGCTCCAATCCAGCTGGCTCTGAACGATTCATTCAGCAAACCTGATATCCGAGGCCGGGGGCCTTCGGGCCGTGGGGGTGGGTGACTGATGGGGTGCGGGGGCAGGGCCTGGGGGGCGGTGCAGGACCCCTGACGGGGTGCAGGGGCGAAGCCCCGCCAGGGGTGCAGGGGACCCAGTCCCCGCCGGGGTCTGGGGCGGAGCCCCAGGGTGCGGACTACCTTCCAGCCCACCGAGTCGATGGGCTGGTGGGCAAGCAAGGCCCCAGACAGGTGCAGGGGCGAAGCCCCACGAGAGCTGCCCAGCACCGGACCTCCCGCCGGGGTGCAAGGGCGAAGCCCCGCCAGGGGTGCAGGGGACCCAGTCCCCGCCGGGGTCTGGGGCGGAGCCCCAGGGGGTGGGGTGCCTTCCAGCCCACCGAGTCGGGCGGGTGGGCAAGGACGGGGGCCGGGGCGGAGCCCCGGGGACGGTCGCTCTCGGCCCACCGAGTCGGGTGGGCAGGTGGGCAAGGAGACTCACGACGCAAACAACCGCACGGCCCAAGCGGCGTGCGCTTCCGCCCCGACCTCCAACAACGGCGCAGCCCCCGCAGGCAACGCGTCAACCCCGCCCTCGACCACTCCCCACCCCGCCTCAACGGCCGCATCCACCACCCGATCCACCTCCGGCGCCAGCCGAGCCAACACCCCCGTGGCATCGAACGGATCCAGACTCAGCAACCGCACGGCAGCCGTGGCCGCCCCGCTCACACTCTCGTACGCCGCGCAGTACGCCGCGTCGTCCGCCCCGAGCCCGGCCACTCGCGCCACGACACCGAGCACCACCGGCTGATGCGCCCCCTTGGGAAAGTCGCGCGCGAGCGCATCGAGCTCGCCGGACGGCCACGTCGCCCGCCCCGCCCGCGTCAACTGCCGTCCGAGCCGCCGCGCAGCGACCCGTAGCGCGACCGAAGGCGTCCGCGCATCGGCCGCCGCGTCCAATTCCCCGGGATCCACACCGAGCACGGCCGCCGCGGCCAGCGCACCGGCCACCAGCCCCACCGTGTGCAACCGCCCCCGGCAGAATTCCTCCAGGCTCGCCGCCCCGGTGATCCGCCCGGCCTTGACGGCCGCCTCCGCCCCGCCGGAGTGCGCATGCCCCCCGGCGGGAAACCGGCCGTCGGCCAGTACGAGTAGCGCTGCCCTGGACATCAGAACAGGAAGTAGCGCTGGGCCATGGGCAGTTCCGCGGCCGGAGTCGCCTCGACCAGCTCCCCGTCGATGTGCACGGCAAAGCTGTCGGGATCGACCCGCACCCGGGGCCGCGCGTCGTTCTCCCGCATGTCCGCCTTGGTCACCCCACGCGTCGAGTCGATGGCGACGAACCGCTTCCCCAGCTGCAACCGCTCCGGCAACCCGTCCTCGACGGCGAGCGGCGCCACGAAGTTGACCGAGTTGGTGGCCGGCGCCCGCCCGATCGCCCCGTACATCGGACGCGGAAGGATCGGCTGCGGTGTCGGGATCGAGGCGTTCGCGTCGCCCATCTGCGCGTACGCGATCTGCCCGCCCTTGATGACGAGATGCGGCTTGACCCCGAAGAACGCGGGCTCCCACAGCACGAGGTCGGCAAGTTTGCCGGTCTCCACGGAGCCGACCTCCCGGGCGAGGCCCTGCGCGAGTGCAGGGTTGATCGTGTACTTGGCGACGTACCGCCGTACCCGCCGGTTGTCCGCCCGCCCGTCACCGGGCAGCGCGCCCCGTCGCCGCTTCATCACATGGGCCGTCTGCCAGGTCCGGATGACGACCTCGCCGACCCGCCCCATCGCCTGTGAGTCGGATGAAATGATCGAAATCGCGCCCAGATCATGGAGTATGTCCTCCGCCCCGATCGTCGACGGCCGGATCCGGGACTCGGCGAACGCCAGGTCCTCCGGCACCGCCGGGTTCAGGTGGTGGCACACCATCAGCATGTCGAGGTGTTCCTCTGCGGTGTTGACGGTGAACGGCCGCGTCGGGTTGGTCGAACTCGGCAGCACGTGCGGCTCGGACACCACGGTCATGATGTCCGGCGCATGCCCGCCGCCCGCACCCTCGGTGTGGTAGGCGTGGATGCCGCGCCCGCCGATCGCGGCGAGCGTGTCGCCCACGAACCCGGCCTCGTTCAGCGTGTCCGTATGGATCGCGACCTGGATCCCGGTCTGTTCGGCGACGGTGAGGGACGCGTCGATGACGGCGGGCGTCGACCCCCAGTCCTCGTGCAGCTTGAGTCCGAGCGCTCCCCCACGGATCTGCGACAGCATCGCCTCGTGCGAGACGGTGTTGCCCTTGCCGAGGAGACCGATGTTCAGCGGGTAGGCCTCCATCGACTCCAGCATCCGGGCCAGGTGCCAGGGCCCGGGTGTCACCGTCGTCGCCTTCGATCCCTCGGCCGGCCCGGTACCGCCGCCGACCAGGGTGGTGATTCCCGCGGAGAGCGCCTCGTCGGCGATCTGCGGGCAGATGAAGTGGACGTGCGCGTCGATCGCACCCGCCGTCAGGATCCGGCCGTTGCCGGCGATCACCTCGGTCTCCGGGCCGATGACCAGATCGCGGTGCACCCCGTCCATCGTGTCCGGGTTGCCCGCCTTGCCGATCCCGGTGATCCGGCCGTCGCGGATGCCGACGTCGGCCTTGACGATCCCCCAGTGGTCGACGATGACGGCACCGGTGATGACGGTGTCGGGGGTGCCCTCCGCGCGCGTGGCTCGCGACTGGCCCATGGACTCGCGGATGACCTTGCCGCCGCCGAAGACCGCCTCGTCACCGGCAAGTCCGGGCCCGCCTGAGCGGTCCTCCTCGATCTCGATCAGCAGGTCGGTGTCGGCGAGCCGGATCCGGTCACCGGTGGTCGGGCCGAACAGGTCCGCATAGGCGGCGCGGGAGATCTCAGGCATCGAGGGCACCTCCGGTCTCCCCGCGCAGTCCGGGCACGACCCGGGCGCCGGCGAGCGGAACGAGTTCGACGTCGACGGGGATCCCGGGCTCGAAGCGCACGGCGGTGCCGGCGGCGACGTTCAGCCGCTTGCCCCGCGCGGCGCCACGGTCGAACTCCAGGCCCGGGTTGGCCTCGGCGAAGTGGTAATGAGAGCCGACCTGGACGGGCCGGTCGGCGGTGTTGAGGACGGTGAGGCGGGTGACCTCGCGGCCTTCGTTGCAGACGATCGGGTCCTCGGCGAAGAGGATCTCTCCGGGAATCGCTCCGGGAATCACGGCGGCCTCCCCCGTCAGACGATCGGGTCGTGGACGGTGACGAGTTTGGTCCCGTCCGGGAAGGTCGCCTCCACCTGGACGTCGTGGATCATTTCGGGCACACCCTCCATGACGTCGTCCCGGGTGAGCAGCTTGCGCCCCGAGGCCATCAGTTCGGCGACGGTACGGCCGTCACGCGCGCCTTCGAGGATGTGCGACGTGATGAGCGCGACCGTCTCGGGGTGGTTGAGCCTCAGCCCACGGGCCCGGCGCTTTTCGGCGACGTCGGCCGCCACATGGATCAGCAGCCTCTCTTGCTCGTGCGGGGTCAGTTGCACGTCCCACCTCACAGTCCTCGCTCCGGACCGTGCGGGGTCCGGTTGCCGCGGCCACGGGGCAAAGGGCCTGGTGGCGTGGAGGGGCAGGCTAGTTGGACCGGATTTCGGGCACGTTAAACAAACTGTGATCGTCACCCGGCCGAGCGCGGGTCCCGCATGCTCATCAGCGCCCGCAGTCCGTCCGCCAGGGTTCCGGGCGGCAGGTCGCCGATGACGGCGAGCTGTGCGGCGTATCCCTGCGCGAGCGCGATCATCACCCGGGCCATGGCATCGGCATCGGCGTCCACCGAGATCAGGCCGGCGGACTTGTAGCTCTCGACGACCCTCGCCCAGGCGGCGCGGACCCGGTCGTAGCCGGCCTGCACGATCTGCGCGAGCTCCGCATTGCGCAGGATCTCGCCCCACACCTGGATCATCAGCCGCGGGAAGACCCACTCCCCGCTCTCCAGCAACCCCGGCCTGACCTCCCGCAGTTGCCGCAGGGCCCGGGGGACCAGCACGTCGGGCAGCGGCGGCGGGGTCTCCACGGCCGCCCCCTCGTAGGTCTCGCGCAGCACGTCGAGGACCTCGCCGACGATCGCGCCGATCAGCTCGTCCTTACCGCTGAAGTAGCGGTAGACGGCACCGGCGGAGAGGTCGGTCTCCTTCAGTACGTCCTGCATGGACGTGGCATGGAAACCGTTGCGGGCGAAGCAGAGGGCGGCGCCGTCGAGGATCTGGCGGCGGCGGGCGTCTAGGTGCGCCTGGGATACGCGGGCCATGGTCCACAACTTAAAACGAACGTTCCTTCTTGACAAGCCACACCACTCGGAGGATGGTGAGGGCACCGTAGAACGAACGATCATTCTTTTTGGCCGCGGGCGACAGGACCACCCCGGCCCGGCACCCGCACCACCCCTTCCCCGATCCGAGGAGAAGCCATGTCCACCGCCTCCGCGACCCCCACCAGGGCACCCGCCCGGCGCCTGATCGCGGTGATCGTCCTCGTTCCCGCCCTGGCCGCGCTGGCCTTGTGGGCCTTCGCCTGGCCCGCCGCCCGGACCGCACCGCGCGACCTGCCGCTCGGCGTGGCCGGCCCGGCGGCCGCGACGGCCCAGGTGGAGCAGCAACTGGCGGCGCACGACGGCGCGTTCGAGGTTCATCGCTACGCCGACGAGGCGGCCGCGCGCGGCGCGATCGAGGACCGGACCGTATACGGCGCGGTGGTCGTGACCGACCGGGGTCCCGAACTTCTCACCGCCTCCGCCGCGAGCCCGGTCGTCGCCCAGTTCCTCCAGCAGGCGGTGGCCGGGCAGGCCTCGGCCACCAGTACGCCGATGAAGACGGTCGACGTCGTCGCCGCCTCCCCGAAGGACCCGCGTGGCGCGGCCCTGACCGCGAGTGTGCTGCCGCTGGCGCTGGCCGGCATAGCGGCGGGCGCGGTGGTGACCCTGCTCGGGCTGCGCGGCGTCCGCGCGGTGACCGCGCTGGTGGGGGCCTCCGCCCTGGTGGGCGTGGCCGCCGCCGGCATCGCGGACAGCTGGCTCGGGGTGATCACGGGCGACTGGTGGGCGGAGGCGGCGACGTTCGGGCTGTCGACGCTGGCCGTGAGCGGTGCCGTCGCCGGACTGGCCGCGCTCGTCGGCACCTCCGGGACCGGGATCGCCGCCGGCGTGGTGATGCTGCTCGGCAACCCGTTCTCCGGCGCCTCCTCGGCCCCGCAGATGCTTCCCGAGCCGGTCGGGACGGTCGGTCAGTGGCTTCCGCCGGGCGCGGGGACGACCCTGCTGCGCTCGGTGTCGTACTTCGACGGCGCGGCGGCGACCGTCCCCGCCCTCACCCTGGGCTGGTGGGCGGCGCTGGGCCTGGGCGCGGTGCTGCTCGGCAGCGCGCTCAAGTCACGTGCCCGCAGCGGCGAACCGGTGCCCGAGCGGGAGCTCGCACCCATCGGCTGACCTGCGCTCGCACAAGCGGCCGTGCATCCCCGCCGTAGCGGACGGGGGTGCACGGTCATTTCGGTCTGCTCCTCGCGGCCTTCAACCCTGCCGTCACACCGACGACGGCCCGGCGACGGCCGACGACGGACCGGCCCCCATCACCGCACGGCCAGGACCCGTCCAACCGCTCCCGGCGAAGGCGGGCCGGAGGCCCTACGCGCCGCCGGCCCCCCGATGCTCCGCCGCGATGCCGAATCGCCGGCGGTCGTGGGCCGAGGGCGCGGGCGCGGACTCGTGGACGCCGGCGACCGAGGTGATCACCTGGTCCTCCGCGGACTCCTGGAGCTCCTCCAGCCGTTCGAGGTCGGCGGCGGAGACGAGGGCGACGAGAGGCTTTCCGTGCCGCGTCACGACGACGCGCTCACCGCCGTACACCACCCGGTTGATCAGGTCGGCGAGCTCAGCCCTGGCTTGCGTCACCGGAATCTCGTAGGCCATACCCCCAGCTTAAGGGGACCCCTCCGGCGGCCCGCAGGTTCTGCGTCGCGGACGGACCCTTGCACCCGCGCTCTGTACATCCTGTACATTTTCTACAGAGAGCTCTGCCGGAGTCGGCTCTGCCGCAAGGAGGGGTACGCCATGTCCCGACCGTCCGCCCGCTATGTCCTGCCCGAGTTCACCGAGCGCACCAGCACGGGTCACCGCACGCTGGATCCGTACTCCAAGCTGCTGGAGGAGCGGATCGTCTTCCTGGGCACGCCGATCGACGACACATCGGCGAACGACGTGATGGCGCAGTTCATGCATCTCGAACACGACAACCCGGACCGGGACATCTCGCTGTACGTGAACTCGCCCGGCGGCTCGTTCAGTGCGATGGCGGCGATCTACGACACGATGCGGTACGTCGGCTGCGACGTGGAGACGATCTGCCTGGGGCAGGCCGGCTCGTCCGCCGCGGTGCTGCTCGCCGCCGGGACACCGGGCAAGCGGTTCGCGCTGCCCGGCGCGCGTGTGCTGATCCGGCAGCCATCGCTGTCCGAACCGGTGCAGGGCCAACCGAGTGACCTCGTCATCCAGGCCGAGGAGTTGACCAGGACCCGGGCCCTCCTCGAAGGAATGCTCGTTCGGCACACGGGACGCAGCCCCGAGCAGGTCCACGAGGACCTGGAGCGGGATCTGATCCTGGACGCGCCGGGCGCGCTGGAATACGGGCTGGTGGACGGGATCATCCCCAGCCGCAAGGCCTCCCGCACCGCTCGGGACGCGGGGTGAGCCGACGGATGCTGCCTCCGGAGCTGCCACCGCTGCCCGCCCTGACGCGGGCCGAGGGTGAGTTGATCGACCGTTACCTCGATGTGGTCGACCTGCTCGGCCGGATCAATCCGGCCCAGCACTCGGACACCTATCGCGGACTGCGGGCCGCCCAGGCACTGGTCCGTGCGTCGGCGGAGTTGCGCGACGCGCTGACCCTCATGCACCAGCGCGGCGAGGCGGAGTTGCACGCTGCCACGTTGGCGCGCGCACTGCGGGTGCTGGACGGCGAGCGCCGGACCGCGAGGGTCACCGTCCCACCCCCTGCCGCCGATTGACGCGCTGCCGTCCGCAACGCAGTTGAAACGACCCAAAAGGCGTACCGCTGTTCGGAGTAGTCGCGGGTCCTTTTCCGAGGCCGTGGAGGTTGCGCAACACGCTTGCCCGGAGGGGACGGTGAGGTGCTTCCGCGCTGGTCCGGGGGTACCTGACCCCCTCGACCATGACTCGAACACAGCGATGTCCACCCGAACGGGTGAGTGGTGAGTAACACCACAAATCCCCGATTCCATTGGGATTTTCGGACACCTGTGAGTGAAGATCCCTGTCTGACGACAAGCCCCCGCCACAGCGGCGGGGCGGTCCGGGCGGACGCCGAGTCCTGCCGCCGCCCGGATGACCGGTCGACAGGAGTGGATCGGCAGGAGTGGAGGACCCAAGCAAGACGGGTCGCCGGAACGGATGTTCGTTCGTCTGTTTGTTCGTTCCGAGCAGCCCTTGGGGTGAAGCCGCGGCAACGCGGCCGGGCAACTTCGCCAGCCCGAATCCGACAGGTCATCCTTCACAGGCGGCTGACGAAGGGTTGCGCATGACTGCGCTCAATCGTGTCCCGTCGCTCATGGCCCGGGCCGGTACGGCCTCGGCCCTCACCATCGCCGCCGTGGGCGGCTCGATCGTGGTTCCGGGTGTCGCCGCCGACGCATCGGCCGCGACGATGGCGACGAAGGCACTCCAGGTCGCGGCTTCCAAGAAGGGGTCCCCCTACAAGTGGGGCGCCACCGGGCCGCGGAGGTTCGACTGCTCCGGGCTGACGCTGTATTCGTACAAGAAGGCGGGCAAGACCCTGCCCCGTACGGCCGCCCAGCAGTACAACAAGACCCACCACATCTCGGCCAAGAACCGCAAGGCCGGTGACCTCGTCTTCTTCCACTCGGGCTCCAGCGTGTACCACGTGGGGATCTACGCCGGGAAGGGGAAGATCTGGCACGCCCCGAAGACCGGGGACGTGGTGAAGCTGCAGAAGATCTGGACGAGGAGCGTCTGGTACGGCCGGGTCAGCTGACCCGCCCGAGGGGGTGGCGGGCCTTGTCGCACCGTCACCCCCTCGGGTCCGCTCCGGCCTGAACCGGTGTCACGCCAGGAGCGGTTCGAGGAGCAGGGCGGCACCGAGAACCGTCAGCGCCACACCGGTCGCCGACCGGAGGGCCATGGCGGCCCGCGGCCGGCGCAGCCATCGGCCGAGCCGGTCCACCAGCAGCGCCACCGTCGGGAACCACACCAGGGTCAGCCCGATCACGATCAGCGCGAGCAGCAGGGTCCTGGGCAGCGCGGCGCTGCCCGCCGGTACGAACTGGGGCAGCAGGCTGAGAAAGGTCAGCGAGGCCTTGGGGTTGAGGGCGTTGGTCATGAACCCCTGACGCAGCGGGTTCGCGGCCGAGGGCGTGCCGCTGTCCGTGTCGCCGCCTTGCGGCTGCCGCAGCGACCACAGCGTCCGACCGCCCAGATACAGCACATACGCGCCGCCGAGCAGTTGCAGAGCGCGGAACAGCGAGGGCACGGCGACCAGGACCGTGGCGACCCCCGCGGCCACCAGAGCCGTGTGGACGAGCAGCCCGCCCGCGATGCCGAGCGCACAGGCGATGCCCGCCCGGCGGGAGACCAGTGCGTTGCGTACGACGACGGTGAAGTCGGCGCCGGGCATGGCGACCATGCCGGCGGCGATCCCGGTGAAGGCGATGAGCTGTCCGTCCATGGCTGCCAGCCTGCCGTGGACGGGCCTTCAGCAGGTATTTCGGATATTCTGGGTGAGCCTTAAGCGTTCCTTTGGGCTCGCATTCTTCGGACATTCCTCTGGGCAGGCAACCGGTATGTACGACCCCACCCGACTCGCCGCCCTCGTCGCGGTCGCGGAGGCGGGGTCCATCACGCGTGCCGCCGAGCGGCTCGGCTACACACCTCCCGCGCTCTCCCAGCAGTTGGCCAAGCTGGAGCGGGAGGCGGGGACGGCGCTGCTGGTCCGGCACCACCGCGGGGCGCGACTGACGGACGCGGGCGAGCTGCTGGTGGCCCGGGCCCGCCGGGTGCTGGACGAGTTGGAGCGGGCCCGGCACGAACTGGCCCGGCTGGCCGGTCTGTCGGGCGGCACACTCCGGCTCGGTACGTTTCCGACGGCCGGGATCCATCTGCTGCCGCCGGTGCTGAGCGCGTTCCGCCGGGCGCATCCGGATGTGGAACTGTCGGTGGCGGACTACGATCCGCCGGCCGGCGTGGCGGCGGTGGCGGGCGGGGCGGTGGACCTGGCGCTGACGCACGCATATCACCCGGCGGAGCCGGTTCCGGTGCCGTCCTCGGTGGGTCTGGAGCCGGTGCTGGTGGAGGAGCTGGTCCTGGTGACCGCCCCGGGGCACGCCCTGAGCAGTGGCTCCTCCCGGCTGCCGCTGTCGGGGCTTGCGGGTCAGCCGCTGGTCAGCATGGCTCCGCAACTGCCCGCCCGGCAGGGCGTGGAGGCGCTCCTGGCGCAGGCGGGGGCCACTCCGTCCGTGCTGGTGCCGACCCCCGGCTACGCCGTGGTGTGCGCGCTGGTGAGTGCCGGGCTCGGCGTGGCCGTCGTACCGGAGATGGTGGCGCGGACGGCGGTCACTCCGGTCGGGGTGCGCCCGCTGGGGGCGGGAGAACTGCGTCGTACGATCTCGGTCGCGTACCGGGCCGAGGAAGTGGCTCCGGCCGCCGACGCCTTCCGGGCCCTGCTGCGCGGGGCGTTCGGGCGTGCGCATCGGATTCCGGGGGCCTGAGTGTTACGGCTCCTGCTGTCCGGCCGCCGTGACCGGCTGGGCGGGCACCGTCCAGGGAAGTTCGATGGAGACGGTCTTGCCGCCCTCGCGGGTGGGCCGGACCCGTAGCTTGCCGCCGCATTCGGCGGTGAGCCAGCGGATGATCACCATGCCGCGGCCGTTGTCCTGCTGGACGGCGGCGGGGAGTCTCTTCGGGAAGCGTGGATGGCTGTCGGTGACGCCGATACGCAGGTGTTCGTCACGGTCGAGCACGAGGTCCACCGTGAAGGTGGGTGACTGACCGAAGGTGTGCTGTACGGCGTTGGTGGCGAGTTCGGAGACGATGAGCCGGACCGTGTCGGCCACTTCCGTGTCCGGTGGCAGACCCCACTCCGCGAGAGTGGCCAGCACATAGGAACGGGCCGCGGCGACCGAGGCGGGATCGCTCGGCAGAGTGACGGATGCTTCCAGATGGTCTGCCATGACGACGTCGTCCCTTTCCCACGGGACCGCAGTCCGGCACGGAGCCGGATGGTTCGAGTACGGTCCCGGACTGGTGCTTCGTCGTCAGACTGCCATTGCGGCACGTGTCACGGGGGCGATCCACCAAGATATGCATATATCTGTCGCTCGAAGCGGTGAACTCTGCGACGGCAGAGCGTATTTGGGCGGCTCGAAGGGAGTAGGGAGTAGCCCATGCAGAACGGTCCCGCGGTGCGCCGCCGGAAACTGGGCGCCGAACTGCGCGCACTGCGCACCGGGGCGAGCCTCACGAGCGGTGAGGCGGCCCGACTGGTGGGCTGGCACCAGTCGAAGGTGAGCCGCATCGAGACGGGCGCCAGTGGGGTGAAACCGGCCGATGTGCGGTTACTCCTGGACGCGTACGGCGTGGTGGACGGTCAACTTCGCGAGCTGCTGATGGTGTTGGCCGGCTCGGACGACGTCGGCGGCCGGCACCACTGGTGGCACGCGTACCGCGGGGTGCTGCCGCCCGCCTACCGGGACTTCATCAGCCTGGAGTCGCAGGCGCGCGGGATGCGCACGCTGGAGACGTCGGTGGTCCCGGGGTTGCTGCAGACGCCCGAGTACGCCCGCGCGGTGACCCGGGCGGCCGTCAGCGGCTTCGACGACGCCGAGGAGCGGCTGGACGCGCTGGTCAAGGTGCGGCTGGCCCGGCAGGACGTGCTGCGGTCACAGCCGCCGCTGGAGCTGCGAGCCGTCCTGGACGAGGCGGTGCTGCGGCGGGAGGTGGGCGGCCCGGACGTCATGGCGCGGCAGCTGGAACGGCTGGTGGAGGCGGCGCGCCTGCCCCAAGTGAGGCTTCAGGTCCTGCCGTTCGCGGCCGGAGCGCACATCGGCATCACAGGCCCTTTCGTTATCTTCTCATTTCCGAGCACATCTGATCTGGATGTGGTTGTTCTCGACCACTTGACGAGTAGCCTCTATCTCGAACGGAAAGAAGACCTCCAGGCCTACTCCGAGGCCTTCAACACCCTTCGGATCCACGCCCTTTCGCCCGAGGAATCGTTGGATTACATCGCCGGGATAGCTGACGGCGCGTAAGGAGGCACCATGTCTGCACTGCCTCGGAACGTACCTACCAGTACCGATCTGCACGACGTGCGATGGCTGCGCAGCAGCTACAGCACGGGAGCGAACAACTGCGTGGAGACGGCACGGCCGCGCTCCGGTCCGCTGACCGGACTGCTCGCCGTGCGCGACTCCAAGGCACCGGCCGGACCCGCGCTGCTCCTCTCCCCCGAGAGCTGGGCGGGGTTCCTGGCCGCGTTCCGCTGATCCCCGTACGACCCGATCCGGCCGATCGCTATTGATCGGTTCCGTCCAGGCGGCGCACGGCCGTGTCACGCCGACTCATGGTCGCGCCTCGCCGATCACACGTACAGCGCGTTCGATCTCGGCCTCGGAGAGGTCCGCGCGGGCGGTCAGCCTGAGCCGTGAGATGCCGTCGGGCACGGAAGGAGGACGGAAACAGCCCACGGCCAGGCCTGCCGTACGGCAGTCGGCCGCCCAGCGCACCGCCGCCTCGGGGGAGGGCGCCCGCACGGAGACGACCGCGGCGTCCGGGCGCACCGCCTCCAGACCCATGGCGGTCAGTCGTGCGTGCAGTTCGGCGGCCACCCCGCGGGCCCGCTCCGCCCGCGCCGGCTCGCGGCGCAGCAGCCGCAGCGCGGCCAGGGCCGCGCCGGCCGCGGCGGGGGCCAGGCCCGTGTCGAAGATGAACGTCCGTGCCGCGTTGACCAGGTGGTCGATCACCCGGGCAGGACCGAGCACGGCACCGCCCTGGCTGCCCAGCGACTTGGACAGGGTGACGGTCACGACCACGTCCTTGGCGCCCGCGAGTCCGGCCGCGTGCGGGGTGCCCCGCCCGCCGTCGCCCAGGACGCCCAGCCCATGGGCGTCGTCGACGACCAGCCCGGCGCCGTGCTCCCGGCTCGCCCGCGCGAGCGCGGCCAGCGGCGCGGCGTCGCCGTCGACCGAGAACACCGTGTCGGAGACGACGATCGCCGGTCCCTCGTGCATGCCGAGCGCCTTGCGCACCGCGTCCGGGTCGGCGTGCCCCACGACCTGCGTGGCGCCGCGGGCGAGCCGGCAGCCGTCGATCAGGGAGGCGTGGTTGCCCGCGTCGGAGACGATCAGGGAGCCGTGCGGGCCCAGTGCCGTGACGGCGGCGAGGTTGGCGGCGTAACCGGAGGAGAAGACCAGGGCCGCCTCGAAGCCGCAGAACCCGGCCAGCTCGCGCTCCAGCTCGGTGTGCAGTTCGGTCGTGCCGGTGACCAGCCGGGACCCGGTGGCACCGCCGCCCCAGGTGCGCGCGGCGGCCGCGGCTGCCTCGGTGACCTCGGGGTGGTGGGCCAGTCCGAGATAGTCGTTGCTGGCCAGATCCAACAGGGGCGAGTCGGCGGGGCGGGGGCGCAGCGTCCGTACGAGTCCGGCGCGGCGGCGCTGCTCCACCTGGTCGTCGATCCAGCCGAACGCCATGGGTCCTCCGGGGCTTTTGTAGGTAGCGGACAGACACTAGCCGGACGCCCAGCCGCCCAGGGTGTGGCAATACCCACACGGTGATCGGTCTCCGTTGTACAAACTCTCCTTGGCCCGGGGCGGTCCCGTAGGACAGGATCGGACCTTATGGACCTGCTGAACACGCTGGTGGACAAGGGGCTTCGGCGCGAGCTGCCGACCCGCGACGAAGCACTCGCCGTGCTCGCCACCTCCGACGACGACCTGCTCGATGTGGTGGCCGCGGCCGGCAAGGTGCGCCGGCACTGGTTCGGCCGGCGCGTAAAACTTAACTACCTGGTCAACCTCAAGTCCGGCTTGTGCCCGGAGGACTGCTCCTACTGCTCGCAGCGGCTCGGCTCCACCGCGGGCATCCTGAAGTACACCTGGCTCAAGCCCGACGAGGCCTCCCAGGCCGCCGCGGCGGGCCTGGCCGGGGGTGCCAAGCGGGTGTGTCTGGTGGCCAGCGGACGCGGCCCGACGGACCGGGACGTGGACCGGGTGTCGGACACCATCAAGGCGATCAAGGAGCAGAACGAGGGCGTCGAGGTGTGCGCCTGTCTCGGTCTGCTCTCCGACGGCCAGGCCGAGCGGCTGCGCGACGCGGGCGCGGACGCGTACAACCACAACCTCAACACGTCCGAGGGAACATACGCGGACATCACAACCACGCACACGTACGCCGACCGGGTGGACACGGTGCAGAAGGCGCACTCGGCCGGTCTGTCCGCGTGCTCCGGTCTGATCGCGGGCATGGGCGAGAGCGACGAGGACCTGGTGGACGTGGTCTTCTCGCTGCGCGAGCTCGACCCGGACTCGGTGCCGGTGAACTTCCTGATCCCGTTCGAGGGGACCCCGCTCGGCAAGGAGTGGAACCTCACCCCGCAGCGGTGTCTGCGCATCCTGGCGATGGTCCGGTTCGTCTGCCCGGACGTCGAGGTGCGGATCGCGGGCGGCCGCGAGGTGCATCTGCGCACCATGCAGCCCCTCGCGCTGAACCTGGCCAACTCGATCTTCCTCGGTGACTACCTCACCAGCGAGGGCCAGGCGGGCAAGGCGGACCTGGAGATGATCGCGGACGCCGGGTTCGAGGTGGAGGGCTCCGACCAGGTGACGCTCCCGGAGCACCGCGCGGATGCCGCGGGCGGCTGCGGTTCGCACACCGAGGCGGGTTGCGGGTCGCACGAAGGTGCCGGCTGCGGGTCGCACGAGGGCGGCGGCTGCGGGTCGCACGAGGGCGGCGGGGTCTGCGGTTCCGTCGCCGCCGCGCCGGCGGAGGCCACCGCGCAGGCGAACGAGCCGCGCACCGATCTGGTCGCCGTGCGCCGCCGGGGCGCCGGAACGGATCTCGCGCCCAATGCCTGACCTGAGCGTGCCCGAACTGCTGGAGCTCGACCGGCGGCACGTGTGGCACCCGTACGGCCCGATGCCCGGGCGCGTCGAACCGCTCGTCGTGGAGTCGGCGAGCGGGGTGCGGCTGAAGCTCGCGGACGGCTCGGGCGAACTCGTCGACGGCATGTCGTCCTGGTGGTCGGCGATCCACGGCTACCACCACCCGGTGCTCGACGAGGCGGCGCGGGGGCAGCTCGGGCGGATGAGCCATGTGATGTTCGGCGGGCTCACGCACGAGCCCGCCGTCCGGCTCGCGAAGCTTCTTGTCGACATGTCGCCGGATGGACTTGAGCATGTCTTCCTGGCCGACTCCGGCTCGGTGTCGGTCGAGGTCGCGGTCAAGATGTGCCTGCAGTACTGGCGTTCGCTGGGCCGTCCGGAGAAGCGGCGTCTGCTGACCTGGCGGGGCGGCTACCACGGGGACACCTGGCAGCCGATGGCCGTGTGCGATCCCGACGGCGGCATGCACCAGCTGTGGTCCGGCATCCTGCCGCGCCAGGTGTTCACGGACGCGCCGCCCGCCGAGTACGAGGAGGCGTACGCCGAGCAGCTGCGCGCGGCGATCGAGCGGCACGCCGGCGAACTGGCCGCCGTGATCGTCGAGCCGGTGGTGCAGGGCGCGGGCGGGATGCGCTTCCACTCCCCCGCCTATCTACGGGTGCTGCGCGAGGCGTGCGACGCGCACGACGTGCTGCTGGTGTTCGACGAGATCGCGACGGGGTTCGGGCGCACGGGCGCGCTGTTCGCGGCGGACCACGCGGCCGTGACGCCGGACGTGATGTGCCTGGGCAAGGCGCTCACCGGCGGCTATCTGACCATGGCGGCCACCCTGTGCACATCGCGGGTGGCCGACGGCATCTCGCAGGGCGAGGTGCCGGTGCTGGCCCACGGTCCGACGTTCATGGGCAATCCGCTGGCGGCGGCCGTGGCCTGTGCCTCGATCGGGCTGCTGCTCGGCCAGGACTGGCAGGCCGAGGTCAAGCGGATCGAGACCGGCCTGCGGAACGGGCTCGCCGCGGCCGCAGACCTGCCCGGGGTGAAGGACGTCCGGGTGCTGGGCGCGATCGGGGTCGTACAGCTCGACCACGAGGTGGACATGGCGGCGGCCACCCGGGCCGCCGTGCGGGAGGGCGTGTGGCTGCGACCGTTCCGCGATCTGATCTACACGATGCCGCCCTATGTGACGGGTGACGCGGACCTGGCGCGGATCACGCGCGCGGTGTGCGCGGCGGCGCGGGAGGGGTGAGATGCCGGTACTGGTGATCACGGGCACGGGCACGGAGGTCGGCAAGACGGTCACGACCGCCGCGGTGGCCGCGGCCGCGCTCGCGGCCGGACGGTCGGTTGCCGTGCTGAAGGCCGCGCAGACCGGGGTACGGCCGGACGAGCGCGGGGACGCCGACGAGGTCGCGCGTCTCGCGGGCGCGGTGACGGCGACCGAACTGGCCCGCTACCCCGACCCGTTGGCGCCCGGCACGGCGGCGCGGCGGGCGGGCCTCGCACCCGTGCACCCGCACGAGGTGGCCGAGGCGGCCGCCAAGCTGGCCACCGACCACGACCTCGTACTGGTCGAGGGGGCGGGCGGGCTGCTCGTACGGTTCGACGCGGCGGGCGGGACGCTGGCGGACGCGGCGCGACTGCTGAACGCGCCCGTGCTGGTCGTCGCCGGCGCCGGACTCGGCACCCTGAACAGCACCGAGCTGACGGCGCGTGAACTGCGGTTCCGGGAGATCGGGCTGCTCGGCGTGGTGATCGGCAGCTGGCCCGACGAACCCGACCTCGCCTCGCGCTGCAACCTCGCGGACCTGCCGGAGGTGGCGGCCGCCCCACTGCTGGGCGCGCTGCCCGCCGGGGCTGGGGCACTGTCACCCGCCGACTTCCGCAGCGCGGCTCCGGGCTGGCTGTCGCCTCGCCTGGACGGCAGCTGGGACGCGGAGGCGTTCCGGGTACGAGAGGCCCCGTAGGCGGACTGGGCGCAAGGCCGCCCCGTGCCCGCGCTCCGGAGCGCTTCAGCCGTCGCCCCGCGCAAGCAGCCGTACCAGCTCGATCCGTGACCGGATGCCCAACCGGGCGAAGACGCCGCGCAGGTGGTGGTCGATCGTGCGGGGGCTGAGCGCGAGGCGGTCCGCGATCTCGCGGTTGGTGGCACCCTCCGCGGCCATGCGGGCGACCATCAGCTGCTGGGCGGTGAGCACGGCGGCCGGATCCGTGGCGGCGGGCGCCGGCACCGGGGTGCCCAGGGCGCGGAGTTCGGCACGGGCCTGCGTGGCGCAGTGCGGGGCGCCGAAGGACTCGAAGGCTTCCAGGGCGCTGTGCAGCCGGTCGCGGGCCTCGGTGCGGTGGCGCAGTCGGCGCAGGGTGCCCGCGAACAGCAGTTCCGTGCGGGCGCGTTCGAAGTCGCGGGTGCCGCGGGCATGCAGATCGAGGGCCGTTCGGTAGTGCTCCACGGCCTCGGCGCCGGGCGCGAGCAGGGCCTGGCAGCGGGCGCCGAGCGCCAGCTCGTCGGGGCTGCGGACGGCGCTCGCCCAGCGCTGGTAGTCGGCGTGGGCGGCGCGCGCGACCCGGGTGTCCCCGGTGCGTGCGGCGGCCTCGACGTAGTGCGGGGTGGCCAGGTGCCGGATGGCACGGTGACCGTGGCCGGGCCCGAATCCGGCGAGGGCGCGCAGCCGGGCCGCGGCGGCGGGGTACCGCCCGCTGCCGAGGTCCAGGAAGGCGAGCGCCCACTGGGCCAGCGCGGCGGGCAGGCCCAGGCCGCGGGCGAGGGCGTGCGCGCGGGCGTCCGCGGCGCGTTCCCGGCAGGCGTCCTCGTCCCCGGTGACCGCCGCGAACATGGCGAGGGCGGCCCGCAGATGGCAGGCCCCGTTGTCCTGCCCGGTGGCGTACGCCTGGGCCAGCGCGTCCTGTGCGGCGGCCTCGGCGGCCCGGGTCCGTCCGGTCCAGAAGTCGGCGTAGGCACGGAACTCCATGGCCTGTACGGCGGTGACGGGGGTGCCCCGCGCCCGCGCGGAGGCGGCGGCCCGGAGGGTGGCGGTGGCGGCGCGGGTGTGGTCGCCGAGCATCAGGGCGGCGATTCCGGAGTGGATCAGCAGGGTGGGGTCGCCGCCGGGCCCGCACCGGCCCGCTGCCGCTTTGAGTACGGCACGGGCATCCTCGTAGCGGCCCTCGACGGAGGCGCAGAGCCCGGCGAGGGCGCCGGGCGGTGCGACGCCCAGCCAGTGGGCGGCGACGAACGCCTCGCGGCATCTCCTCAGGTCCCCGGTGTAGACGGCGGCTTCGGTGGCCAGTGCCAGCAGTTCGGTGGCGTCCTCGGCCCGCGGCCGGCGGACCGCGGCCGCGAGCAGGGCGTCGAAGGCCTCCGGGGCGTTTCCCGCCCGGAGGGCGAGGATGCCGCTCAGCGCGGGGTCGTCCGTGCGGGCGGCGAGCCGGCGCGCCCGGTCGGCGTCTCCGGACGACCAGGCGTCGGCCGCGGCCCTGGCCACCAGCCGGTCCTGTTCGGCCGGTTCGGGGCAGAGGGCGGCCGCGCGTTCGGTGAGCGCACCGGCCAGGGCGAGCCGGCCGGCGGCCCGGGAGCGGTCCGCGGCCGTGCGCAGTTCCGCGGCGAGCCGTCCGCTGGGCCCGAGCGACCCCGCTCCGCGGTGCCAGGACCGGAGGGATGTCTCCCCCGCTCCGCTCAGTACCCGGGCGAGCAGCCGGTGGGCGTCGCGCCGGTCCGCCGGGGACGCGGTCTCGTAGGCCGCGATCCGCGTCCAGGCGTCCCGGAAGGCCACGCCGCCGACCGTGGCGTGCGCGACGCCGGCGGCCTCGGCGGCGTCCAGCGGGCGGATGTCGAGACGGGCGGCCGCGACCGCGCGCGGGAACGCGTGCGTGGCGAGGGGGTACTGGTCCGCGGCGGCGAGGAGCAACAGCAGCCGGGTCGCGTCCGGCAGTGCGCGGATCTCGCCACGGTGGGCGCGCAGCAACTCGGGGGCGACGTCGACGGGTTCGGTGGGCAGCGGGTCGAGACCCGCGGTCTGCCGTTCGGTCAGGCGGGCGGCGAGTTCGGCGGCGGCATGCGGATCGCCGTGCGCGACCCGCAGGACCCGGGCGCGGACGCCTTCGGGGAGCGCGGGATCCAGGCGTCGCCCCGCGTCGGTGAGCTGCGGTGGCAAAGTGCGGTCAAGAGGTGGGGGATTCACCGGCGTCACCACGCAATTGACGTTACTGGCGAGTTAGTTGACTCGTAAAGACTGGCGACTTCACCGATGCGGCGCGCGTAGACCCGTCCCGACACTCCTGAACAACCCCACCCTTTTCAGGAGGCATCCATGCAACGCCACAAGCGTCGCATCGCCACGGCACTGTCGGCGATGACCGCATCGCTCCTTCTGTCGCTCCCCCTCACCGCGGCCCCGGCGCACGCGGCGAGCCACAATCCGATCGTGTTCGTGCACGGGATCAGCAGCTCGTCGAGCAGCTGGAACGACTGGGTCGCGGACTTCGAGGCCGACGGCTACTCGTCCTCGGAGCTGTTCGCGTGGTCCTACGACTGGTCCCAGTCCAACGCCACCACGGCCTCGCAGCTGGCCACCGAGGTCAAGAACGTGCTCGCGAAGACCGGCGCCTCGAAGGTCGACCTGGTCGTCCACTCCATGGGCGCGCTCAGCGGCCGGTACTACCTGAAGAACCTCGGCGGGACGTCGTACGTCGACGACTTCGTGTCGGTCGCCGGGGTGAACCACGGCACCGACATCGCCTCCCTGTGCGGGTGGCTGTACACGTCCTGCAAGGAGATGCAGACGGGCAGCTCGTTCCTGACCGCGCTGAACTCCGGTGACGAGACCCCGGGCAGCCTGTCGTACGCGGCCTACTGGTCGCACTGCGACGAGGCGATCAACCCGGACTCCTCGGCGCAGCTGAGCGGGGCGGCCAACGTCGACGTCGGCTGCGTCTCGCACACCGACACCAACAACGACCACGGCATATACGAACAGGTGCGCGACTTCATCGCGTGAGCCCGTGGCGGGGGGTGTGACGGGCTCCCACGGGGGACAATCCCCGTACGACCTGGCCGTCCTGTCTGGGAGGTTGCCATGGGGGTTCGACCCGCGGACTCCGGCAAGTTGGCGCGGGATCCCGTCCACCACCCGCTGTTCGCCCGCTGCTACGCCCGCGTCAGTACACGCGCCGAGACCAGACTCGGCATGGCCCGGGTGCGCGACCGGCTGCTGGCCGGACTGTCCGGGCGCGTGATCGAGATCGGCGCGGGCAACGGACTGAACTTCGCGCACTACCCGGGCACGGTGTCGGAGGTGGTCGCGATCGAACCGGAGCGCCTGCTGCGGCAGTTGGCCGTGCAGGCAGCCCGGCGCTGCGAGGTGCCGGTGGACGTGGTGCCGGGTGCGGCGGAGGCGCTCCCGGTGAAGAGCGAGGCCTACGACGCGGCCGTGCTGTCCCTGGTGCTGTGCAGCGTCCGTGACGTACCGCGCGCCCTCGGGGAGCTGCGGCGCGTGCTGCGCCCCGGCGGCGAGGTGCGGTTCTTCGAGCACGGCCGGGGCGGCGGCCGGGCGATGACCTTCACCCAGCGCGCCCTGGACCGCACGCTGTGGCCCGCGCTGAGCGGCGGCTGCCACCTGGCCCGGGAACCGGTCGCCGCGCTGCGCGAGGCCGGGTTCGAACTCGGCCCGTACCGGCAGGTGCTGATGCCGGAGAAGGGGCCGAAGCTGCCCACCTCGTACTGCGTACTGGGCTCGGCACGACGCCCCGGCCACGCCGAGGGGGCCGCCGATCGCGCATCGGGCGCGGCGGAGAGCTGATCCAGCGGGGTGAAGGCTGCCCCTTACACCGGTATCAGGGACCCTTCCTGGGGCGGAGACCGCCTCGGCCACAGGGGGGATACCGGCTGTGCCCACCGTCACACTAGGCTCGGCCGCGGCAAGGGAGTGCTGAAGTCCAGGCGAGCGAGGAGGCGGCCTTGTCCACACCTGCTGCGGAGCACCCGCCGGGGCGGTCGGTCGACGGGACCGCCGCCCGTGCGCGTGGTCTGACGAAGGCGTACGGCTCGGGCGAAACCACGGTGCGCGCCCTCGACTCGGTGGACGTGGACATAGCCCGTGGCCGCTTCACCGCGGTCATGGGGCCCTCGGGCTCCGGCAAGTCCACCCTCATGCACTGTCTGGCGGGGCTCGACAGCGTCTCCGCCGGTCAGGTGTGGCTCGGCGACACCGAGATCACGGGTCTGAAGGAGCGGGAGCTGACTCGGCTGCGCCGGGACCGGATCGGCTTCATGTTCCAGTCGTTCAACCTCATCCCGACGCTGAACGCGGCCGAGAACATCACCCTGCCCATGGACATCGCGGGCAAGAAGCCCGACGAGAAGTGGCTGGACCAGGTCATCGACACCCTCGGGCTGCGCGACCGGCTGGGGCACCGGCCCACGCAGCTGTCCGGCGGACAGCAGCAGCGCGTCGCCTGTGCGCGGGCGCTGGCCTCCCGGCCCGAGCTGATCTTCGCCGACGAGCCGACCGGCAACCTCGACTCGCGCGCCGGCCTCGAAGTGCTGGGGATCCTGCGGGACGCCGTGGACGACCTCGGACAGACGGTCGTCATGGTGACCCACGACCCGGGCGCGGCCGCCCACTCCGACCTGGTCCTCTTCCTCGCCGACGGACGGATCGTGGACCGGATGGAGCAGCCGACGGCGGAGGCGGTCCTGGAGCGGATGAAGCGGTTCGACGTGGCACGCGGCTCGTTCGACGGCGACGGCGACGGCGCCGCCGAGGAGGACTGACCCGGTGCTGAAGGCAACTCTCAGAAGCTTCCTCGCCCACAAGGGACGGCTGCTGCTGTCCGCGCTGGCCGTCGTCCTGTCCGTGGCGTTCGTCGCGGGCAGCCTGATCTTCTCCGACACGGTCAGCCGCACCTTCGACCGGCTCTTCGCCTCCACCGCCGCCGATGTGACGGTGGGGCCGAAGGAGGACCTCAAGTCGTCCGTGCCGACCGGCGCCGTGCCGACCGTCCCCGCGGCCCTCGCGGACCAGGTCGCGAAGGTCGACGGGGTCGCGGCGACCCACGCGGACGTGTCCGTGCAGAACATCGTGGTGGTCGACAGCAAGAACAAGTCCGTCGGCCCGACCACGGGCGCCCCGACCATCGCCACCGACTGGTACGTCACCGACCGCAGTCCGGTGAAGCTGACCTCCGGCCACGCCCCGCGCGGCGCGGGCGAGGCGCTCCTCGACGCGGACACCGCCGACAAGAAGCACGTACGGATCGGCGACACGCTCACCGTGCAGGCTCAGCCGGGCACCTTCGAGGTGCGGGTCGTCGGCATCGCCACCTTCACCACCACCAACCCGGGCGCGGCGCTCGTCTTCCTCGACCCCGCCGTGGCCGCCCGCGAACTGCTCGGCTCCGCCGAACAGGCCACCGCCATCTCGGTGGACGCGGCGAAGGGCGTGACCGACGACGTGCTCAAACAGCGCGTCGGCCAGGCGATCGGCACCGGCGGCTACGACTTGAGGACAGCCGACGAGCAGGCCAAGTCGGACGCCGCCGACCTCGGCGGATTCCTCGACGTGATCAAGTACGTGATGCTCGGCTTCGCCGGGATCGCGGTCCTGGTCGGCATCTTCCTGATCGTCAACACCTTCTCCATGCTGATCGCCCAGCGCACCCGCGAACTCGGCCTGCTGCGTGCCCTGGGCGCCGACCGGCGCCAGGTGCGTCGGTCCGTGCTGACCGAGGCGGTGCTGCTCGGCGTGGTCGGCTCCTCACTGGGTCTGGCGGCCGGGATCGGCCTCGCGTTCGGGCTGATCAAGCTGATGAGCGCGTTCGGCATGAACCTCAAGGCGACCGAGATGGTCGTCGGATGGCCGACCCCCGTCGCGGCGTACGTCGTCGGTGTCGGCGTCACCTTCGTCGCGGCGTATCTGCCCGCCCGGCGCGCGGCGACCGTGTCGCCGATGGCGGCGCTCGCGGACGCCGAGATCGCCGGTGTGGGGCGGCCGTTGCGGACGCGGGCGATCGTCGGATCCGTCGTCGGGGCGGCCGGCGCGGCCGCGCTCGCCGGGTGCGCGACGGCGACCAGGACGAGTTCGGCGGCCTCGTTCCTCGGCCTCGGTGTCGTCCTGACGCTCATCGCGACCGTGATAGCCGGACCGCTGCTCGTCCGGCCGGTGATCCACGTCCTCGGCGGGGCCTTCCCCGCGCTGTTCGGTTCCGTCGGCCGGATGAGCCAGCGCAACGCGCTGCGCAACCCGCGCCGCACCGGCGCCACCGCGGCCGCCCTGATGGTCGGACTGGCCCTGGTCGGCGGGATGTCGGTGGCGAGCGCCTCCATGTCCAAGTCGTTCGACCAGCAGATCGACAAGACGCTCGGCGCCGACTTCGTCGTGCAGAACAGCAACTTCCTGCCGTTCACCAAGGAGATCACCGACAAGGTGCGCGGCACGGAGGGGGTGGGCCTGGTCGTACGGCAGCGGTTCGCGCCCGTGGCGGTGCGGCTGCCGGACGGCAAGCGGATCAAGACGACCGCCGCCGGCTACGACTCCCGGGTCGACGACGTCGCCCACGTCACCTACGCGAGCGGCAACACCGCGGCCGCGCTGGCGGACGGCAGCCTCGGCATGGACTCCGACTTCGCCAAGGACCACAAGGTGCGCCTCGGCAGTGTGATCCCGGTCGAGTTCCCGGGCGGCCGGACGACCGAGATGAAGGTCGGCGCGCTCACCGACCAGGCCGGCTCCGGCGGGTTCGGCATGCAGGGCGGGCTGTTCTTCGGCATCGGCACGGCCGAGAAGTACGTGCCCGGGGGCCAGGACGCGTCCCTGTACGTCAACAAGTCCTCCGGCACCTCCGCCGACCAGCTGCGCTCGCGCCTGGAGAAGACCCTCGCCGCGTATCCGCAGGTGCAGGTGCGCGACCAGGCCGACTACAAGAAGCTGGTCCACGACCAGATCGCGGTGCTGCTGTACCTGGTGTACGCGCTGCTCGGTCTCGCGATCGTCATCGCGGTACTGGGTGTCGTCAACACCCTCGCCCTGTCGGTGGTGGAACGTACGCGGGAGATCGGCCTGCTGCGCGCGATCGGGCTCGCCCGGCGGCAGCTGCGCCGGATGATCCGGCTGGAGTCGGTGGTGATCGCGGTGTTCGGCGCGGTCCTGGGGCTGGCGCTGGGACTGGTGTGGGGCGTGTGCACCCAGCAGGTGCTGGCGCTGCAGGGCATGACGGCGCTCGCGATCCCCTGGGGCACGATCGTCGCGGTCGTCATCGGCTCCGCGGTCGTGGGCATCGTGGCGGCACTGCTGCCGGCGTTGCGTGCCTCCCGCATGAATGTGCTGGCGGCCATCGCACACGAATGACGAAGGTGCCGGCGGCCGCCGCGCATGCGTGAGGAACGTGCCGACGGCCATCGCCCGCGGGTGATGGAATCGCGGCGGAATCTCAAGTCACGTCCGTCGAGGAGAGTTCATGCCGCGTCCGTTCCGCTTCGGGGTCAACCTGCTCGCTCCCGCGCCGACCGCACAGTGGCGCGCCAAGTGCCGGCGTGCCGAGGAGCTCGGGTACGACGTGATCCTCGTCCCCGACCACCTCGGCATGCCCGCGCCGTTCCCGGCGCTGGTGGCGGCCGGCGAGGCGACCGAGCGGCCGCGCCTGGGCACATTCGTGCTCAACGCGGGCTTCTGGAACCCGGCGCTGCTGGCCCGTGAGGCGGCGACGACCGACGCGCTGACCGGCGGCCGCCTGGAACTCGGCCTCGGCACCGGCTACGTACAGGCGGAGCACGACACGGCCGGCCTGCCCTACGGCTCACCGCGCGAGCGGGTGGACCATCTCCGGCGCACGGTCGAGGAACTGGACCGGCTGCTCGGCTCCGCGGACCACCAGCCCCGCCCGGCTCAGTCGCGGGTCCCGCTGCTGATCGGCGGCAACGGCGACCGTGTCCTGCGCCTGACCGCCGAGCACGCCGACATCGCCGGCTTCACGGGGGTCGGGCTGGTGCCGGGGAGCACGACGGGACGGCTGCGGCCCATGACAGCCGGGGAGCTGGACGAGCGCGTGGGCCGCTACCGGGAACTGGCGGCCGGACGAACGGAGCCCGCCGAGCTGAACCTGCTCCTCCAGACGGTGGCTCTCACGGACGACCCCGGAACCGCGCTCAAACCGCTGCTGGAGCGCCAGCCGCAACTCACCGCCGAACAGGCCCTGGAGCTGCCCATCGTGCTGGCCGGCCCGCTGGAGCGGCTCGTCGAGCAGGTGCGGGCGCGGCGCGAGCGGTACGGGTTCTCGTATCTGACCGTGCTGGAGCCGTACATGGAGGAGTTCGCGCCGGTGATCGCGGAGTTGCGCGGCGAGTAGCCGTCCGCATGCCGGAATTCCGCGTCGGGTTCCATGGCCCGTGGTGTGATCGTCCGCATGACGGAACTGCGTATACGGGCCGCCGGACCCGACGACCACGACACCGTGCTGGCCTTCTGGAAGTCGGCCGCGGAGGGCACGAGCATCAGCGACGACCGGGACGGTGTGGAGCGGCTGGTCGCCCGCGACCCCGAGGCGCTCATCCTGGCGGAGCTGGGCGGGGAGCTGGTCGGCACGGTGATCGCGGGCTTCGACGGCTGGCGCTGTCATCTGTACCGGCTCGCGGTGCATCCCGGGCGGCGTCGGCAGGGCATCGGCTCGGCGCTCCTGGCCGCCGCCGAGGAGCGGTTCGTACGGCTGGGCGGCCGGCGCGGGGACGCCATGGTGCTGGTCCGCAACGAGACCGCTCAGCACGCCTGGCGGGCGTCCGGGTACGCGCCGGAGGAGCACTGGCGGCGCTGGGTGAAGCCGCTGACCGACTGAGTCACTTTGCCCGTCCTTTACTATTGAGGGAACGACTCCGGCCACTCGGCCTCCGACGAAAGGTGTGAGCGTCCGCCCATGGGCGAGCCTCCCGGCCAACGACATCGCGCGTTCCCCCCTGCCCTGTCCGACGATGGGACGGAGGTGACCCGATGACCGAAGTGCTCCTCCTGCTCGTGGCGGTGCTGCTCTCGATCGCCTGTGGTGCCTTCGTCGCCGCCGAGTTCTCGCTGACCACGGTCGAGCGCGGCGAGCTGGAGCGGGCCGCCGAACGCGGCGAGCGCGGCGCGGCGGGCGCCCTCAAGGCCGTACGGAGCCTGACGTTCCAGCTCTCCGGCGCGCAGCTCGGCATCACCGTCACCAACCTGGTGGTCGGCATGCTCTCCGAGCCGTCGATCGCCAAACTGATCGCGGGCCCACTGGAGGCGCTCGGGCTCTCCTCGGGCACGGCGAGTTCGGTCGCGCTGGTGCTGGGCACGGCTCTGTCGACCGTGTTCCTGATGGTCGTCGGCGAGCTGGTGCCCAAGAACTGGGCGATCTCCTCGCCGCTGGCCGTGGCGAAGCGGGTGGGCAATCCGCAGCGCCTGTTCAGCGCCGCCTTCCGCCCCTTCATCACCCACCTCAACAACACGGCCAACCATGTGGTGCGCCGTTTCGGTGTCGAGCCCGCCGAGGAGCTGGCCTCCGCGCGCGGGCCCCAGGAGCTGGTGGCGCTGGCCCGGTACTCCGCCAAGGAGGGCGCCCTGGAGGCCGACACCGCCGAACTGTTCGTACGGACCCTGAACCTCGCCGACCTCAGCTCGGAGAACGTGATGACGCCGCGCGTCCAGGTCGTCGCCCTGGATGTCCAGGCCACCTGCGAGGACGTGGCGAACGCGACCCGTGCGACCGGACTGTCCCGGTTCCCCGTGTACCGCGGCAGTCTCGACTCGGTCGTCGGCATCGCCCACATCAAGGACGTCCTGGCCCTGCCCGCCGACGAGCGGCCGCACCGGCCCGTCTCCCAGGTGATGCGCGAGCCCCTGCTGGTCCCCGAGTCGCTCACCGTCGACCGGCTCCTCGACCGGCTCTCCGGCAAGCGCACGATGGCCGTGGTCATCGACGAGTACGGCGGTACGGCGGGCGTCGCGACCCTGGAGGACATCGTCGAGGAGGTCGTCGGCGAGGTGCGGGACGAGCACGACCCGCACGAGACCCCCGATCTCGCCCCCGCCGGGGCCGACGAGGAGGGCCGGGCGCTGTACTCGGCGGACGGTGCCGCCCGCACGGACCAGCTCGCGCGCGTCGGCCTCCGGGCACCCGAGGGGCCGTACGAGACACTGGCCGGCCTCATCGCGACCGCACTGGGCCGCATACCGCGGACCGGTGACCGCGTCGAGGTGGCCGGCTGGCGGCTGGACGTGGTGGACGCGTCGGGGCGCCGGGCGGCCCGGGTGCTGCTGCACGCGCCGCTCGACGACGAGCAGAGCACGCAGGGGGAGGGCGCGAAGTGACCGCCGTACAGTTGCTGATCGGTCTGACGACGCTGGTCGCCAACGCCTTCTTCGTCGGAGCCGAGTTCGCGCTGATCTCGGTGCGCCGCAGCCAGGTCGAGCCGCACGCCGAGCAGGGCGACCGGCGCGCGAAGGCCGTGCTGTGGGGCCTGGAGCACGTGTCGGCGCTGCTGGCGGCCGCCCAGCTCGGCATCACGCTGTGCACGCTGGTGCTGGGTGTGGTCGCGGAGCCGGCGATCGCGCATCTGCTGGAGCCCGTGTTCCATGCGCTGGGCGTGCCCGAGGGCGCGGGTCACGTCGTGTCCTTCGTGATCGCGCTGACGCTGGCGACGTATCTGCACATGTTGCTCGGCGAGATGGTGCCGAAGAACATCGCGCTCGCCGAACCGGTGCGCAGCGCGCTGCTGCTCGGCCCGCCCCTGGTCGCCCTGGCCCGTGCGTTGCGTCCGGTGATCTTCACGGTCAACGCGTTCGCGAACGGTCTGCTCAAGCTGCTCAGGGTGGAGACCAGGAGCGAGGTGGCGGCGACCTTCTCGGACGCGGAACTGGCCCAGATCGTCAAGGCCGCCGGCGACGCGGGCCTGATCGACGACCGGGCGCGGGAGCGGCTGCACGACGCCCTGGAGCTGGGCAGCCGGCCGGTGCGGGACGTCGTGGTCCCGCTGGAACGTGTCGTCTACGCGCGCGTGGGTGTCACTCCGGAGCAGGTGGAGCGGCTGTCGGCGGAGTCGGGCTTCTCCCGTTTCCCCGTGGTGGACGAGGGCCGTCGGATCGTGGGCTATCTGCACGTCAAGGACGCCCTGGACGCCTCGCCGCGGGACGAGGCGTTCCGGCTGCGGGACATGCGGCCGATCGCGCGCGTGCGGGAGAACACCCCGCTGGACGACGTGCTCACCGCGATGCGGGGCAGCCGTACGCATGTGGCGGGCGTGCTCGGCGCGGACGGACGGCTTGCGGGGCTGGTGACGATGGAGGACGTGCTGCGGGAGCTCTTCGGGCAGCACGCCTGACCGCTCCCGGGTCGGCGGTCAGGGGCCGACCGACCGCTGGGTATGGAGCCCGGATACCATCGCTGTCGCCATGCAGACGAATCCCACACACCCCACGCACACCAGCCTGGTCGCGATCGGCGACTCCTTCACCGAGGGCATGTCGGACCTGCTGCCGGACGGCTCCTACCGGGGCTGGGCCGACCTCCTCGCGGCGCGGATGGCCGCCCGCAGCCCCGGCTTCCGGTACGCCAACCTGGCGGTGCGGGGCAAGCTGATCGGGCAGATCGTCGACGAGCAGATCGACGTGGCGGCGGCCATGAACCCCGATGTGATCACTCTGGTCGGCGGGCTCAACGACACGCTGCGGCCCAAGTGCGACATGGGACGGGTGAAGGGTCTGCTGACGGAGGCCGTGGAGCGCCTGGCGCCCGCCTGCGGGCAGCTGGTGCTGATGCGCAGCCCCGGCCGCCAGGGTCCTGTCCTGGAGCGGTTCCGGCCGCGCATGGAGGAGCTGTTCACCTGCGTCGACGAGCTGGCGGAGCGGCACGGCGCGGTGGTGGTGGACCTCTACGGGGCGCCCTCGCTGGCCGACCCGCGGATGTGGGACGTGGACCGGCTGCATCTGACGGCCGAGGGGCACCGGCGGGTCGCCGAGGCGGTCTGGCAGACGCTCGGCTACCCGCCCGAGGACACCGAGTGGCGCACCGCGATGGCGGCCACGCCGCCACCGGGTTGGGTCACCCGGCGGGCCGCGGACGCGCGGTTCGCCAAGCAGCACCTGCTGCCGTGGATCGGCCGCCGACTGACCGGCCGCTCGTCCGGGGACGGCCGCCCGGCGAAGCGGCCGGAACTGCTGCCGTACGAGGGTCCGGCGGCGTAGCGGCCGTGACCACGCGGGTGATCAACGTCCGGGGCCGGATCCACGAGTTCGGCCCGCGGCTGGAGCACGCCCCCGAGGACGTGGTCTATGTCGGCCGGCGCTGGACGCTGGGCGGCTGGGACCTGCCCCGGCACCCGCTGTACAACCCCTTCGCCTACGACACCCCGAAGAAGAAGCGGCAGGGCACCCGGGCCGAGGTCATCGCGATGTACCGGGCGTACCTACTGGAGCGGCCCGAGCTGCTCGACCTGGTGCCGGAGCTGCGCGGGAAAAGGCTGGCCTGCTGGTGCGCACCCGAGCCGTGCCATGCGGACGTGCTGGCGGAACTGGCCGACACGGACGACGTGTCCTAGGCCTCGGGAACGATGTGTCCTGGGCCTCGCCGGCCCCTTGTAGGTTCCGCCGAACGGCCCCGTGGCGCTGGCCTGCATGAATCGCCAGTAGAATCCGTCTACGTGACTTCAGCGCCCGCCAAGCCCCGCATCCCGAACGTCCTCGCCGGACGCTACGCCTCCGCCGAGCTCGCCACGCTCTGGTCCCCCGAGCAGAAGGTGAAGCTGGAGCGGCAGCTCTGGCTCGCCGTGCTGCGCGCCCAGAAGGACCTCGGCATCGAGGTGCCGGACGAGGCGATCGCCGACTACGAGCGCGTCCTCGACACCGTCGACCTGGCCTCGATCGCCGAGCGCGAGAAGGTCACGCGGCACGACGTGAAGGCCCGTATCGAGGAGTTCAACGACCTCGCCGGGCACGAGCACGTGCACAAGGGCATGACCTCCCGCGACCTGACGGAGAACGTCGAGCAGCTGCAGATCCGGCTCTCGCTGGAGCTGATGCGCGACCGTACGGTGGCCGTCCTGGCGCGGCTGGGCAGGCTGGCCGGCGAGTACGCCGAGCTGGTCATGGCCGGCCGGTCCCACAACGTCGCCGCCCAGGCCACCACCCTCGGCAAGCGCTTCGCGACCGCGGCCGACGAGTTGCTCGTCGCCCACGGCCGCGTCGAGGAGCTTCTGTCCCGCTACCCGCTGCGCGGCATCAAGGGCCCGGTCGGTACGGCGCAGGACATGCTGGACCTGCTGGGCGGCGACGCGTCGAAGCTCGCCGAGCTGGAGGACCGGATCGCGGCGCACCTCGGCTTCTCGCGGGCCTTCACCTCGGTCGGCCAGGTCTACCCGCGCTCGCTGGACTACGAGGTCGTGACCGCGCTGGTGCAGCTGGCGGCGGCGCCGTCCTCGCTGGCCAAGACGATCCGGCTGATGGCCGGGCACGAGCTGGTGACCGAGGGCTTCAAGCCCGGTCAGGTCGGCTCGTCCGCGATGCCGCACAAGATGAACACCCGCTCCTGCGAGCGCGTCAACGGCCTCATGGTCATCCTGCGCGGCTACGCCTCGATGACGGGCGAGCTGGCGGGCGACCAGTGGAACGAGGGTGACGTGTCCTGCTCGGTGGTGCGCCGGGTCGCCCTGCCGGACGCCTTCTTCGCGCTCGACGGTCTGCTGGAGACCTTCCTGACCGTGCTCGACGAGTTCGGTGCCTTCCCGGCGGTCGTCGCCCGTGAGCTCGATCGCTACCTGCCGTTCCTCGCCACCACCAAGGTGCTGATGGGCGCGGTTCGCGCGGGCGTCGGCCGTGAGGTGGCGCACGAGGCGATCAAGGAGAACGCGGTCGCCACCGCGCTCGCGATGCGCGAGCAGGGCGCTGAGCGCAACGACCTGCTCGACAAGCTGGCCGCCGACGAGCGCCTCCCGCTCGACCGCGCGCAGCTCGCCGAGCTGATGGCCGACAAGCTGTCCTTCACCGGCGCCGCCGCCGATCAGGTGGGTGTCGTCGTCGGCCGCATCCAGGAGATCGTCAAGCAGCACCCGGAGGCCGCCGGTTACACACCGGGGGCGATCCTCTGACACGCTTCACCCAGGCGGAACTGGAGGCTGCCCGCGACCGTCTCGTCCCCGACGTGGTCGCGGCCGGTCTCCAGGTGCTGTTCTGCGGGATCAACCCCGGGCTGATGACGGCGGCGACGGGTCACCACTTCGCCCGTCCCGGGAACCGGTTCTGGCCGGTGCTGCATCGGTCCGGGTTCACGCCGAGGCTGATGAAGCCCGCGGAGCAGCAGGAGTTGCTGTCGTACGGACTCGGCATCACCAACGTCGTGGCGCGGGCGACCGCGCGGGCCGGCGAGCTGACGCCCCAGGAGTACGTGGAGGGCGGGCGGCTGCTGTCGGCGAAGGTGACGCGACTGCGGCCGACGTGGCTGGCCGTGGTCGGGGTGACCGCCTACCGGGCCGCCTTCGGGGACCGCGGGGCCCAGGTGGGGCCGCAGGAGCGGACGATCGGGGACACGCGCGTGTGGGTGCTGCCCAATCCCAGCGGGCTGAACGCCCATTGGACGGCGGCGACGATGGCGGAGGAGTTCGGGCGGTTGCGGGAGGCCGCGCGGACCTGACGGGTCAGGGCGGGTCGGTCTCGGTGACCACCGCCAGCAGCTGGAAGGGCAGTTCGGTGTCCCACTGGGACACGCCCAGCGCGAGCCAGCGGCCCGACTCCGTCCGCCACAGATGCACATCGGGGACGTGCGAGGCGAGCGTGCCCCACGGCTCCGCCGGCTCCTCCCCCTCCATGCCGCGCCGGAACACGCTGTCCAGGCTGAACACGTCCGCCGGTCCCCACCGCTCGGCCAGCCGCTCCGCCAACGCGTCCCGGTCGGCCTCGTACTGCGCCTCCGTCTCCTCCCGCTCGGTGCCGTCGTCCTCGTAGAAATCGCCGCTGGTCTCTAACTCGGCTATCAGGTACCCCGGCCCGCCCGTGCCCACATCGGTCCTGCCGTCCGCCTCAGGGAACTCCCGGACGCACAGTCGCTCGATCACAGCAAGGCAGTTCGCGATGTCCATGTGATCCAGTAAAGCGGGCCCCACTGACAATTGGCGGGCTGTCAGGCATCCCTGCGCTGGATGCTCCAGGCTCCCGCGCACAGGGCCGCCGCCGCCCACACCGCGGTCACCGCGAGCCCGGTCCAGGGGCCGAGGGAGCCGTCCCACGTGCTGTGCAGGGTCACTTGGCCGGCCCGGTCGGGCAGGTAGTCGGCGACACCCGCGGACAGGTCGCCGATGACGAAGGACACGATCAGCAGGAACGGGATCAGGATGGAGAGGGTCGCGACGCCGCTGCGCAGCACGGCCGCGAGTCCGGCGGCGAACAGTGCCATCAGCGTGAGGTGCAGGCCACAGCCGAGCGCGCCGCGCACTCCCTCGGCCCAGGTCGGCCCGGAGGCGCCGAGGACGGCCTTGCCCACCAGCAAGGTCACCATCCCGGTGACCAGCCCGACGGCGAGGACGGGCAGTGCGATCGCCGTGGCCTTCGCGGCGAACCAGCGCCGCCGGTCGGGCACGGCCGCCAGGGTCAGCCGCAGCGCGCCGCCCCGGAACTCCGAGGACAGGGCCGTCGTACCGAAGGCGATCGCGGCGATCTGCCCGAAGCTGATGCCGAAGAACACCGAGAACAGCGGGTCCGTGTCGTCGGTGCCCGCGTCCGCGGAGGCGGAGGCCAGCGCGGAGAAGGAGGCGGTGGCGACGAGGATCGCCACCAGGCTGCCGACGAGCGAGCGCAGTGTCCGGATCTTGATCCACTCCGCGTGCAGAACGGGTGCGAAGGGCATGGTCAGGTCTCCTGGGGCTGGGTGGTGAACTCGGCCTCGGCCGCGGTCAGATCGAAGTAGGCCTGCTCCAAGGTGGCCTCCTGGGCGGCCAGTTCCAGTACGGGCACGCCCGCCCCGGACATGAGGCGGCCGAGGTCGTCCACGCGCGCGTGGCGTACGGTCCACGTCCCGTCCTCGCCCCGGGAGGCGTCGTGACCGTGCCGGGCGAGCAGGTCGCCGAGCGCGGCGTCGTCGGTGGTGCGGATCCTGACCTGGGGCCGTACGCGTGCGTGGATGAACTCCTGGACGGGGGTGTCGGCGAGGAGGCGGCCGCGGCCGAGGATCACGAGGTGGTCGGCGAAGGCGGCGGTCTCGTGCATCAGGTGGCTGGAGACCAGGACGGTCCGGCCGTCCGCCGCCAGTGAGCGCAGCAGGGTGCGGATCCAGACGATGCCCTCGGGGTCGAGGCCGTTGGCCGGCTCGTCCAGCAGGATCACCTCCGGGTCGCCGAGCAGGGCGGCGGCGATGCCGAGCCGCTGGCGCATACCGAGGGAGTACGTCTTCACCCGGCGCCGGGCCACGGAGGCGAGTCCGGTCTGTTCCAGCACGGCGTCGATCCTGCGGTCCGGGATGCGGTTGCAGGCCGCGAGGGCACGCAGATGGTCGCGTGCGGTGCGGGAGCCGTGCGCGGCCCGCGCGTCGAGCAGGGCGCCCACCTTGCGCAGGGGATCGTGGAGTTCACCGTAGGCGCGGCCGCCGATCGTGGCGGTGCCTGAGGTCGGCCGGTCCAGGCCGAGGACGAGCCGCATGGTGGTCGACTTTCCGGCGCCGTTGGGGCCGAGGAAGCCCGTGACGCGGCCGGGGCGGACACGGAAGGTGAGTCGGTCCACGGCCCGTCGGCTGCCGTACTCCTTGGTGAGGTCTCGTACCTCGATGCTGGTCATGGCAACACCCTGACGCCTCACGGGCGTTGGTTCCTCCCCCGCCGGTGGAGATCCTCTCCCCCGCCCGGGGGAGGCCTGTTGTCGGTGCCACCTGCCACGATGGTCCGATGGCCCGCTTTCTGCGCCCGCTGACGCGGGGGACGACGTACACACGGCTGCTGCATCTGTGGCTGCCGATGCTGATCTTCAGCGTGTGGATGTTCATCGACTCGTCGAAGCCGTGGGTGCCCGCGCTCGTGCTCGTTCCGTTCGGGCTCCTCCCGGTCGTGCGGATGGGCGAGGGCGTGCAGGCGCGGCTGCTGCTCACGCCCGGCGTGGAGGAGCCGGGGATCTCCGTGACGCCGTCGGCGACCTGGCCGGACCGGCTGCGCACGGTGCTGTGGATGGAGGTGCGGCTGGTCCTGGGCGTGGCCACCTCGATGGCCTCGGTGTGGCTGCCGTTGCTCGCGTACGAACTCGGCAGCATGGCGTGGGGACACGTTGCCGATGTCCCCGTACTGGACCGGGCGGAGCCGCACTGGGCCTACGCCTTGCTGATCCCGCTCCCCCTGGTCGCGCTCTACGGCGCCCTCGTCGGGCTCGGCGAGCTCGTCACCGCCGTAGCGCGGCGGCTGCTCGGTACGTCCGCGGCCGAGCGGCTCGCCGCCTTGGAGGAGCGGACCGAGCAGCTCCTGGAGCGCACCCGTATCGCCCGTGAGCTGCACGACTCCATCGGGCACGCGCTGACGGTGGCGGTGGTGCAGGCGGGCGCGGCGCGGACGGCCGGCGACCCGGAGTTCACCGACCGCGCCCTGAGCGCCATCGAGGAGACGGGGCGGGCCGCGCTGGAGGACCTGGAGCGGGTGCTCAGTGTCCTGCGCGAGTCGGAGCGGCCGGTGAGCGGCCGGCCCACCCTGGCCGACGCCGGCCGGCTCCTGGATTCCGCGCGCGCCTCCGGCGCCAAGGTCGACGCCGAGGTGACCGGTCCCGTGGAGACGGTGCCGGGACCGGTCTCCCGCGAGGGCTACCGCATCCTCCAGGAGGCGCTGACCAATGTGCTGCGCCATGCGGGGGCCGTGCCCGTGCGGGTGCGTGTCACGGTGGCCCGGGGCACCCTCGCGCTGGAGGTGCGCAATCCGCTCACGGCCCCGGTACCCAGTCCCGGCCGGGGCAGCGGGCTGCGGGGCATACGCGAGCGCGCGGCCCTGCTCGGCGGGCGCGCGCACACCGGACCGCACGAGGGCGACTGGCAGGTGCACGCCGAACTGCCCTTGCGGTGATCTAGGCTTGGCGGATGCCGGTCACCGTTCTCCTAGTCGACGACGAACCCCTGGTCCGCGCCGGTCTGCGAGCCGTGCTGGAGGCGCAGCCCGATATCGAGGTGGCCGGCGAGGCGGCCGACGGGGCGGCGGTGATCCCGTTGGTGCGGCAGCTGCGGCCCGATGTGGTCGCCATGGACGTGCGGATGCCGCTGCTGGACGGGATCGAGGCCACGCGCGCGGTGCTGCGCACCGTCGACGATCCGCCGAAGATCCTGGTGGTGACCACGTTCGAGAACGACGAGTACGTGTACGAGGCGCTGCGCGCGGGCGCGGACGGGTTCCTGCTGAAGCGGGCCCGGCCCGCCGAGATCGTGCACGCCGTGCGGCTGGTCGCGGCGGGCGAGTCGCTGCTGTTCCCCGCGTCGGTGCGCCAACTCGCCGCGCAGTACGGCGACGGCGGGGGAAACCGGGCGGCGCGCGCCGTGCTGGAGCGGGCCCGGCTGACCGAGCGGGAGGCCGAGGTGCTGCGGCTGATGACCCGGGGGCTGTCGAACGCGGAGATCGCGGACCGGCTGGTCGTCGGCACCGAGACGGTCAAGTCGCATGTGAGCGCCGTACTGGCGAAGCTCGGCGCCCGGGACCGCACCCAGGCGGTGATCACGGCGTACGAGTCGGGGTTCGTGGCACCCGGCTGATCCGGTGCGCCCGCGCGTTCCGGGCAGCCCGGCACTCGCCCGGCTCCGCCGTGCCGAGTACGATCCGCCCAACACGCGCACGAGCTGGGAGGACGGACGTTGGGGCGGCTGACCGGCGGCGATCCCTCGCTGCTCCGAAGGATCAATTCCGCGGTGGTGCTGCACGCGCTGCGTGCCACGGACTGTGCGACGCTCACCGAGATCACCCGGGTCACCGGACTGTCCCGGCCGACCGTCGAGGGCGTCGTCGAGGGGCTCATCGAGGGCGGTCTCGTCGTCGAGAAGGCCGCCGAGGAGGGCGTCACCCGGCGTCAGGGGCGACCCGCGCGGCGCTTCCGGTTCCGGGCCGAGGCCGGACATCTGCTGGGCCTGGAGATCGGGGCGCACCGCGTCGCCGCGCTCCTGGCCGACCTCGACGGCCGGGTGCTGGGCGCGCAGGCCAAGGAGGTCGACGAGACGGCCGACGCGGACGAGCGCCTGGAGCGGTTGCGGACGGCCGTCGCCGAGCTGCTGCGCCGGGCCGGGGTCGCGCGCGGCTCACTGCGTGCGGTGGGCGTCGGCGCACCGGGGATCGTCGAGGCCGACGGCACCGTGCGGCTCGGCACCGCGCTGCCCCAGTGGACGGGCCTGCGGCTCGGCGAGCGGCTCAGCCGCTCCTTCAAGTGCCCGGTCCTGGTCGAGAACGACGCCAATGCCGCGGCCGTCGCCGAGCACTGGAAGGGTGCCGCGACCGAGTCGGACGACGTCGTGTTCGTCCTGGCGGGACTGAGCCCGGGCGCCGGTTCGCTGATCGGCGGGCGGCTGCACCGCGGGTACGGAGGGGCGGCAGGTGAGATCGGCGCGCTGCATCTGCTGGGCCGGGAGGCGACCCCGGAGACGCTCCTGTCCACCACGGACGAGCCGCTGCACCCGCTGGACGAGCAGGCGGTGGCGGAGGTGTTCGCGCTCGCGCGCGAGGGCGACAAACGGGCCCGCGCGGCCGTCGACCGTTTCATCCAGCGGCTGGTCCACGACGTGGCGGCGCTGGTCCTGGCCCTCGACCCGGAGCTGGTGGTCGTCGGCGGCTGGGCGGCCGGTCTGGACGGCGTGCTGGAGCCACTGCGCCATGAACTGGCCCGCTACTGTCTGCGACCCCCCAGGGTGACGCTCTCCCTCCTGGGCGAGGCGGCCGTGGCCACGGGCGCCCTACGGCTCGCCCTGGACCATGTGGAGGAGCAGCTGTTCGCGGTGGAGGGCACGGTGACCGCACGCCGCTGACTCCGGGCGCGGCGGGCACGGCGTACGGCTGCTGCGGAAAGTCGGGTGCTGCCGCAGATGACGGGAAAAGCACCGCACCCCGGTGGCGTTCCGGGGCGCGGTCGGTGTGTGTCGGGGCTCAGGTGGCGCGGGGTTACGAGGCCTGCCGCTCGGGGCCGTGGTGGATCTCCACGCCGCCGGAGTCGCCGAAGGTCAGCCGGCAGGTGTCCGCGCGGTAGGTGGCGACGGAGAGCGCGGCGGTGCGTCCCTCGGCGAAGAAGCGGGTGGTGACGACGAGGACGGGCGCGCCGGGAAGGCGGTCGAGTTCCTTGGCGTCGTCGGCGCGGGCCGAGCCGAGTTCCACGGAGCGGTCCTGGCCCTCCAGCTCCAGGCGCTGCAGTTCGCGCAGGACGGCACGCGCGCGTGCGGTGCCGTTCGGTGCGTCGATCGCCGACAGGTCGGGCACCGAGGAGGCCGGGATGTAGAGCAGTTCGGCGGCGACCGGCTGGCCGTGGGAGACACGGGAGCGGCGCACGATGTGCACGGGCTCCTCGGGGTCGGTCCCCAGGGCGACGGCGACGGTGGCGGGCGGTGCCGTCCGCGTGCTGTCGGCGGGCTGCCAGGCGTCACCGGCGGCGCCCGGCCAGACGTGCTGTTCGGCGCCGACGGACACGCCGACGCGCGGCGGGGCGACGGTCGTCCCGACGCCGCGGCGGCGCTGCAGCCGGCCTTCCAGCTCAAGCTGTTCGAGGGCCTGGCGGAGCGTGGCGCGGGCGACGCCGAAGCGGGCGGCGAGGTCGCGCTCGTTGGGCAGGATCTCGCCGACCGAGAACTCGGAGTCGAGTGCCTCACTGAGCACGGTCTTGAGGTGCCAGTACTTCGGTTCCGGCACCGATTCCAGCTGCGTGGTCCCCACCCTGTCCTCCGCAATCGCCGTGGTCCGGCGGCGTTTTTGGCGCCCTTGTTTATTAAAGGTTGTTGCACTTATCTGCGACCATAGGGCGGCCCCCACCCTTGGTCAAGACCAATCCTCGATCCCTTACGCAACGCACAGGACCGGCGCCGCGGAGCGTTCATGAGGCGTTCTCACGAGGCCGTGTTCGTGACATCGCGGCAAAGCTCCCGTCGCACGACGGGGGCCTCGGACGGTACGGATCAGCGGGCGGCCAGGGACCGCAGCTTGTCGGGGTTGCGGATGACGTACACCGCGCGGACGACGCCGTCGGCGGCGTCGATCTGCAGCACGCTGTCGGGCTTGTCCCCGGACAGGGCCAGCACCGCGACGCCGCCGTTGACCTCCAGGAGGCGGAAGGACAGCCCGGCTCCGTCCTTGCGCGCGGCGCCGATGACGAACCGGCCCACCTTGTCGGCGGTCTCCAGGATCCGCAGCGGTGCCTTCGCCTTGCCGCCGCTGTCGCCGACCAGGCGGACGTCGGGGGCCAGCAGTGCCATCAGGCCCGCGAGGTCGCCCTCGGCCGCCGCGGCGAGGAACCGCTCCGTCAGGTCCCGGCGCTGGGCCGGGTCGACCTCGTAGCGCGGCCGCCGTTCGTCGACGTGCCGGCGGGCCCGCCCGGCGAGTTGACGCACCGCCGCCTCCCCGCGGTCGAGCATGGCCGCGATGTCGGCGTACGGATAGGCGAACGCCTCCCGCAGCACGAACACGGCGCGCTCCAGCGGGGACAGCGACTCCAGCACGACGAGCACGGCGAGGGAGACGGAATGGGCCAGCACGGCGCGCTCCGCCGTGTCCGGGACGGTGTCGCCGAAGTCGGTGACGTACGGCTCCGGGAGCCACGGGCCGACGTACGCCTCGCCCCGCGCCCGGATCTGACGGAGCCGGTCGATGGCCAGCCGGGTGGTGACGCGCACCAGGTAGCCGCGCGGTTCGCGCACGTCGCCGCGGTCCGCGCCGGACCAGCGCAGCCAGGCGTCCTGGACCACGTCCTCCGCGTCGGCCACCCGCCCGAGCATGCGGTAGGCGACGCCCATGAGAACGGGACGGTGCTCCTCGAAGACGTCGGTCACGGTGTCGGCGCTCACGCCTCCATCCCATCCGACACAACGCGTGCTGTCCAGGCGGAATCGACCCGTCCAGAGCGCGCCCGGACCACAATGATCGGCGGACCGTCGGCGGTCGGCGGACCGGGCACGGGAGGTGGCCGATGCGGTACGCGGTGCTGGGCACGGGCGAGGTGGGCCGCACCCTGGGGGGCAAGCTGGTGCGGTTGGGGCACGAGGTGACCCTGGGCTCGCGCACGAAGGACAATCCGGCCGCTCTGGAGTGGGCGCGGGAGGCGGGCGCCGGGGCGAGTGCCGGGACGTTCGCGGAGGCGGCCGCGGCCGCCGAGGTGATCGTGAACGCCGTGGGCGGCCGGGTGGCGCCGATGGCTCTGGAGGCGGCCGGCGCGGCGAATCTCGACGGCAAGGTGGTCGTCGACGTCTCCAACCCGCTGGCGTTCGAGGAGGGGCAGCTGCGGCTGGACCCGGTCGAGTCGGACAGTGTGGGCGAACGGCTCCAGCGGGCCTTCCCGCACGCGCGCGTGGTGAAGACGCTGAACACCGTCAACTGCCAGGTGATGGTGGATCCGGCGCGGGTGCCGGGTGAGCACCAGATGTTCCTGTGCGGGGAGGATGCCGACGCCAAGGAGCAGGTGACGGCCCTGCTCGGCGAGTTCGGCTGGCCGGCCGAAAGGGTCCTGGACCTGGGCGGTATCCGGGCGGCGCGTTCCCTGGAGATGTATCTGCCGCTGTGGATGAATCTGATGCAGAGCCTCGGCCACGCCGACTTCAACGTGCAGGTCCGTACGGCGCGTTGAGGCCCCTGCCGCGGCGCGACACGCCGCAACTGGGGGCTACCCGCCGGTAGCAATTGCTGACAAGCTGTCTACGGCGTCCATCGGCCAGTCCAGACGAGGAGCACCCCATGTCCGCGACCGTCTCCTTCACGGTCCCCTCCGCGCACGGCCAGCGGCCGGTGACCGTCTCCTACGCGCGCGTGGGGGACGGCGACCCACTGGTCCTGCTGCACGGCATCGGCCACCACCGGCAGGCCTGGGACCCCGTGGTGGACATCCTCGCGACCGAGCGCGATGTGATCGCCGTGGATCTGCCCGGCTTCGGCGCGTCCCCGGCCCTGCCGGACGGCCTCGCCTACGACCTGCCCACCACCAACTCCGTGCTCGCCGCCCTGTTCGAGGCACTGGATCTGGACCGCCCGCACGTGGCGGGCAACTCGCTGGGCGGCCTGCTGGCCCTGGAACTGGGCCGCGAGAAGCTCGTACGGTCGGTCACCGCCCTGTCCCCGGCCGGGTTCTGGTCGGAGGCCGAGCGGCTGTACGCCTTTGGCGTCCTCATCGCGATGCGGCGGATCTCCCAGCAGCTCCCGGTGCCGCTGGTCGAGCGGCTGGCCCGCACGGCGGCCGGCCGGACGGCCCTGACGAGCACCATCTACGCCCGTCCGGCCCGCCGTTCACCCGAGGCCGTGGTCGCCGAGACACTCGCGCTGGCCCAGGCCACCGGATTCGACGCGACGCTGCGGGCCGGCGCCGCCGTCCAGTTCACCGACGACCTCCCGGGGATCCCGGTCACCGTGGGCTGGGGCACCAGGGACTGGCTGCTGGTGCGCCGCCAGGGCGTCCGCGCCAAGCAGGTCATCCCCCGGGCCCGGCTGGTGCGGCTGCCCGGCTGCGGGCACTGCCCGATGAACGACGACCCTGCGCTCGTCGCCCGCGTGATCCTCGACGGCAGCCACTGACCGGCGCCGGACCCCGGTCAAGGTCCCCGAACCCAGGGCGACTCCGGCGCCCACCAGGGCGCTGCCCGCGGCCTGGGCGAGATGGTAGGAGCCGGTTCCGGCGAAGGGCGCGGTGCAGGCGGCCGCCACCGGGATGAGCCCGGAGAAGAGCGTGGCGCGCTCCGCGCCCATCCGCTGCATGCCCATGTACCAGCACACGAAGCCGACGACCGTGACGACCGCCGCCTGCCAGAGCAGCGCGGCGGCCTCGGTGGCGTCGGGGCGCCGCAGCCACCCGTCCCCGTCGAGGACGACGCCGGCGAGGGCCGACTCGGCGGCGGCGACGGCACTCACAATCGCGGACAGCAGCCGCGGTCCCAGCGGCCGCAGCACGGGGACCGCGAGGACCGCGAACCCGACCTCACCGGCCAGGGCGCAGGTGGAGAAGGCGATCCCGGCCGCGTCGGTACGGCCCCACCCCTGCACGGTGAACGCGCCGACGGCGACCAGCAGCGCGCCGTACAGCACGACGCGCTGCGGACGGCGGCCGTCGAGGAGCGGGACGACGACCGCCACCACCACGGGAGCGCAGCCCACGAAGACGCCCGGTACGGCCGGCTCGGCGGTGCGCTCGGCGGCGATGACGGACAGGTTGAAGCCGACCATGCCGACGGCGGCGAGCAGCGCCAGCCGGGCCCATTGGCGGGGTGTGAGCCCGCGCAGGCGCCGCGTCGACCCGCGGCCGGCGAGCGGGAGGAGCAGCAGAGTGGCCAGTCCGTAGCGCAGGCACTGGCCGCCCGCGTACGGGTAGTCGCCGAGCAGGCTGTTGGCGGTGAAGGAGCCTCCGACGAGCACGCAGGCGAACGCGGCGAGCAGGGCGCCGTGACGGGTGGCGTTCATGACGGCGACGCTAGGGAGCGCGGCGGCCCGGTTTAAGGTCCACTTCCATGACGTCATCGGGGACCAATCCGGGCGGGCTGACGGGCACCGCCGCATGGGAACTGCTGCTCCCGGCCGCATCGACGCCGGCACGCGCGCGTGGCCGCGCGCTCCAGGCGGCACTGCGCGAGGCGGTCCGCTCGGGGCGGCTCGCGCCGGGCACCCGGCTGCCGTCGAGCCGGGACCTCGCGGCCGACCTCGGGGTGTCGCGCGGGCTTGTCACCGAGACGTACGAGCAGCTGACGGCCGAGGGCTATCTGCGCAGCGACCGGGGAGCGGGGACGTGGGTGGGCGGCGGTGTGCGTGCGGCCTCGCCCCGCGCGCGTGACCTGGCGCCACGCTCCCCCGGCGCGCGCGCCGACTTCGTCCCCGGGACACCGGACCTGTCGCTGTTCCCGCGCGCCGCCTGGGCCGCGGCGCAGCGGGCGGTGCTGGCGGACCTGCCGCACCACGACCTCGGCTACCCCGACCCGCGCGGACTGCCCCGGCTGCGCACCGCCCTCGCCGAACTGCTGGGCCGTCGCCGGGGCGTGGCCGCCGACCCGGAGCGGATCGTGGTCGTCTCGGGCGTCGCGCAGGCCACGACCCTGCTGGGATTCGTGCTCCACGCGCGCGGGATGCGCACGGTCGGCGTCGAGGACCCGGGGAGCCCGCAGCACGAGGCCCTGTACACCGCGGCCGGCATGGGCACCGTACCGCTGCCCCTGGACGACGAGGGCCTGGCCCTGGGCCCGCTGCGCGCCTCGGGAGTCCGCGCCGTGGTGACGACGCCGGCCCACCAGTTCCCCACCGGGATCGCGTACTCGGCGCGGCGGCGCACCGAGTTGCTCGACTGGGCCCGGGCGGGGGACGGGCTGATCCTGGAGGATGACTACGATGGCGACTTCCGGTACGACCGTGCCCCCGTGGGCGCGCTCCAGGGACTGGACCCGGAGCGGGTCGCCTACACGGGGTCGGTCAGCAAGTCCCTCGCCCCGGGCCTGAGGCTGGGCTGGCTGCTCGTGCCCGAGTGGCTGGCCGACGAGGTGGTCGAGCGCAAGCGGACCATGGATCTCGGGCATCCCTCGCTGGACCAGGCGCTGTTCGCGCGCTTCCTGGAGCACGGCGACTACGACCGGCAGCTGCGCCGCTGTCAGCGCGCCTACCGCGAGCGGCGCGACGTCCTGGTCGCGGCGCTGGAGGAGCACTTCCCGCAGGCCAGGGTCTCGGGGATCGCCGCGGGCCTGCACGCCATCGCCGAACTGCCGCGGCGGTACGGGCCCGAGGAGCGCTTCCTGGAGCGGATGGCCGCCGCCGGTGTCGCGGTGCGTCCGCTCAGCGCGTGCGCACACGCGCGTACGGATGCCTCCGGTGTCCGGCTGGTCCTGGGGTACGCGCATCTGTCGCCGGCGCGGATCAGGGCGGGCGTGCGGCTGATGGCCGAGGCGCTGGCCGGGTGAGGGCCGGGGCCACCGGGGTGACGGCCGGGGCCTCCGGCACCCTCTGAATCCCACACCGGTTCCCTTGCCGATGGGGTCAGTTGTTCATTTGTGGTTTCCGTGTGCGCTGCGGCGCACCAGTAGTTGTGACAGTGCACATCGGCCGGATCCCGTTCAGGAGGCCCTTCCATGTCACATCGTCCGTTCCCCGGCCGCCGCAGCGTCCTGCGCGGCTCCCTGGCCGCGTCGGCGGCCCTGACCCTGCCCACGGCCCTGGGCGCGGCACCGGCATTCGCCCTGTCCGGACGCCCGAAGGCGGGCTGGGGCGTGCAGACGGGCGACGTGACCTCCGACTCCGGTCTGGTGTGGGTGCGTTCGGACCGGCCGGCCCGGATGATCGTGGAGACGTCGGCCACCGACTCGTTCCGCAACCCGCACAGATGGCACGGTCCGCTGCTGGGCCCGGACACCGACTTCACCGGCACCACGCGGCTGCGCGGCCTCCCGTCCGGCGAGCAGATCCACTACCGCGTGCTGCTCGCCGACCCGGACGACCCGCGGCGCACCGGCGAGCCGGTGCCGGGCACCTTCCGCACCGTGTCCGCACACCGGCGCGACGGCGTGCGGTTCCTGTGGTCCGGCGACCTGGCGGGCCAGGGCTGGGGCATCAACCCCGACCTCGGCGGCTACCGGATCTACGACGCGATGGCGAAGCTCGACCCCGACTTCTTCATCTGCAGCGGGGACAACATCTACGCCGACGGGCCGATCTCGGCCACCCAGGCCCTGCCGGACGGCAGCGCCTGGCGGAACATCACCACCGAGGAGAAGTCCAAGGTCGCCGAGACCCTCGCCGAGTACCGCGGCAACTTCCGCTACAACCTGCTCGACGAGAACCTCAGGCGGTTCAACGCGCAGGTCCCCTCGATCATCCAGTGGGACGACCACGAGGTGCGCAACAACTGGTACCCGGGCGAGGTGATCGCCGCCTCGGACACCCGCTACACCGAGAAGAGCATCGACGTCCTGGCCGCCCGCGCCCGGCGGGCGTTCAGCGAGTACTTCCCCGTCTCGACGCTCCGGCCGGGCGCGAAGGACGGCCGGGTGTACCGCGTCCTGCGGCAGGGGCCGCTGCTCGACGTGTTCGTCCTCGACATGCGGACGTACCGCAACGCCAACTCCCCCGACAACCAGACCGTGGACCCGCAGGGCATCCTCGGCCGGGAGCAGCTGGAGTGGCTCGAGCGGGAGCTGTCCCGGTCGCGGGCGGTGTGGAAGGTGATCGCGGCCGACATGCCGCTCGGGCTGGTCGTGCCCGACCCCATGGAGGGCCTGCCGAACATCGAGGCGGTGGCCCAGGGCGACCCCGGCGTGCCGCTGGGCCGTGAGCTGCAGATCGCCGAGCTCCTGCGGTTCATCAAGCACCGGCGGATCACGGGCACGGTGTGGCTGACGGCGGACGTGCACCACACCTCGGCCCAGCACTACCAGCCGTCGCGGGCCGCCTTCACCGACTTCGAGCCGTTCTGGGAGTTCGTCTCGGGTCCGCTGAACGCGGGCGCCTTCCCGGCCAACACCCTCGACAACACCTTCGGTCCGGAGCGGGTGTTCGTGAAGGCGCCGACCGCCTCGAACGTCTCGCCCGCCGGTGGCTACCAGTTCTTCGGCGAGGTCGACATCGACGGCCACAGCGGAGAGCTGACGGTGCGGCTGCGCGAGCAGGACGGCACCGTGCTGTTCACCCAGACGCTTCATCCGGGCCTGGTCGGCCAGTAACTCTCGTACCCTCTCCGTGTGCCGCGCACCGGCGTCATCCCCCGGCGCGCGGCACCGCACCGCCCCTCCCAACTCATCGCCGGGAGGGGCGTTTTCGCAGGTCAGGACCGATTGTCAGTGGTCGCCTCTACGGTTTTTCCCATGACGCGATCTGTACAGGCCGTGGCCTATCGCCAACCCTCCGTGCTGGAATCAGCAGCGGACGGACGACGCCTCGGACTCGAGACCTCCCGGGGCGCGACACCCACCGGTGTCGAGGACCATCCGCGCTTCTTCGCGGGCTTCCTGACCACGCCTCAGGTCGCCGCGGCCGGGCTGCTCGCGGTCGCTGACGTGGCGGCCGCGCGCTACTACCAGCCGCAGCTGCGCGCCTCGCTCGACCCGGTGGTGACCGGCAACGGCGACCGGCTGCGCTTCGAGTCCTTCTCCGGCTGCGGCGGGGTGTACGCGCGCCTGGACATCCTCGGCCCCGGCCTCGACGGCGGCGAGGTGGGCCACGGCACGACCAACGTCGACGTCAACAACCCGCTGCGCGAGGCCCTGTCCCGGATCGGCACGGCCGACCCGCTCCATCTGCGCGTGGGCCCCGAGGAGCTGGCCGTCACCACGCTGGACGGGCCGGTGGTGGAGAAGAAGGTGCCGCTCCCGGACCGCTGGCTGCGCGGATTCGCCGAGGCCCAGGTGATCGCGGCCGGGTTCGACCTGCGGGCCGAGCTGCCGGCCGACGAGGCGGTGCGGTTCCTGCGCGGGCTGCCCCGGGCGGGCGGATCGGGGCGTGCCGCGGGCGGTCCGCGCTGGGTGGTGCCGGTGGGCCGCGGGCTGCGGCCGACCACCCGGCAGGTGCCGGGCGCGGTGTGCCTGCCCGGCCCCGAGCGGCTGGCCGCGCTCCAGCGGGTGCTGCGACACGCGACGGCCCTGCGGGTGTACGGCCCGGCGGTCGCCGGTGCCGGGGCCGGCGCCACCGCGGCCGCCTGGGAGGTGGTCCTGCCGGGCATGCGGCTCACGCTCACGCTGTCGCCCGACGCCTCGCGCGGGTTCTCCGGCGAGGGCGGCGTGCTGGACGCGCTCGCCACCGATGAGGCCGCCGAGGACGCGGAACTGGTCGAGGTGCTGCTGGCCTGGGAGCCCCGCGTCGACGTCGCCGACCTCGCCGACTCCTGCGGGCTCACCCCGGAGCGGGTGCGCGCGGCCCTGGTCCGGCTCGGCACCTCCGGACGCGTCGGCTACGACACGGCGGAGGCGGCCTACTTCCACCGGGAGCTGCCGTACGACGCCGGGCGCGTCGAGCGCCACAATCCGCGGCTGCGTTCGGCCCGGGCGCTGGTGGACGCGGGCGCGGTCGCCCTGGACGGACCGCTGGGGACGGTGACCGCCGAGGACGGCCATGTGCACCGGGTGCGCGACGAGGCCGGGGTGCTCAGCTGCAGCTGTCTGTGGTGGGCGAAGTACCGCGGCGGGCGCGGGCCGTGCAAGCACGCGCTGGCGGTGCGGATGGTGCGGCGGGGTGCCGTGGTGGGGCAGGAGTTCGCGGGAGTCGACGGGGGTGCGCGATGAGTGCGGTGATGACGGCCGTGCGGGCGGGGCGGACGGCCGAGACGCTGCGCCTGCTCAAGGGGATGACGGACGGCGAACGGCGTGCGCTGCTGCCCGAGTTGAAGGCGGTCCGCAAGGAGCTGCGGACCGATCCCTGGGGCAACGCGTCCCGCGACGCCCACCCGGCGCTGCACGCGGCCGGGGCGGTCTGCCACACGGGCGCGGCGGCCGCCGCGAGCTGGCTGTCGGGCGCGGACATGCGCTGGTGGCAGGCGTCGCCCAAGCTGCTGCTGCAGGCGCTGGAGGGCCGTGACGGCGCATGGCTGGCCGATGTGGCGCACCGGCTCGCGCAGCGGCCGGTGTCCGCGGACGTGCCGTACGAGCTGATGTCCGGGCTGGTGCACCGGGCGGGCTGCGACGTCCCGGTGACGGACGCCTATGTGGTCGGCTGGATCCGGCACATCGGCAGCTCCTGGGGGCAGGGCTCGATCATCGACCGGCTGCGCGGGGAGCCGGATCTGGCCCGGCTCGTGTCCGGCCTCTTCGACCTCACGGATCTCAGTGAGGTCCGCTGGCTGTTCGGCGACGGACCGAACTCCTGGCAGAGCGCCCTCGCCGAGCTCACCCGGAAGGGATCGCTGGACCGCACGACCATGGTCGACGCCTGTGTCGCCCGCCTCCTGCGCGGCGGTGGCCCCACCGACCACCGGGTCTTCCTCCCCCTGCTCGAACTGCTCGACCTCACCCGGGAGGAGGAGCGGGAGCGGACCGCCGACTGGATCGCCCTGGCCCGCGACGCCGCCTCCCCCGTCGCCTCCCACGCCCAGTCGGTCCTGGCCTCCCTCGCGCTGGACGGCGAGCTGACCACGCGGCTGCTGGCCGAGGCCTCCGAAGGGCTGCTGTTCCGCGCCGAGAAGAAACTGGTGCGGGCCCAGCTCGTGCTGCTCGGCAAGGTGCTGTCCCGCGATCCGTCCGTGGCGGCCGAGCTGCTTCCCGTCGCGGCCCAGGTGTTCGGGCACGAGGACACCCAGGTGCAGGAGCGGGCGCTCAAACTGGTCGAGCGCCACGCAAAGAGGCTCGACTCCGACGCCCTTCGAGACGAACTGGCGCTCGCGGTGGAGCAGTTGACGCCCTCCCTGCGCGCCCGCGCGGTGGCCGGCCTGGGCCTCACGGGCGTGGACCCGGCACCGGCGGTGTACGAGGAGGTGCTGCCGCCCGCTCCGGAGCCGGTGCGCCTCGCGGCGGCACCCGGGACGGCGGTCGAACTGGCCGAAGAGGTGAGCGCCCTGCTGGCCGCCGGCGGTGATGTGGCCGCGTTCGAGCGGGCCCTGGACGGCCTGGTGCGCCAGGCCCACCAGAACCTCGACGCCCTGCTCGACGCGCTCGAACCGGTGATCGTCCGACGCCACTGGCACACCGCGGAACCGGGCCAGTGGCGGCATGCGGACTCGTACTTCAACCCGCACAACGACCTGCACAGCGCCCAGGACGCTCTCGACCTCCTCCTCGCGACGCTGCGCGGTGGGGTGAAGACCAGCACGCTCCACCGTGCGCTGCGGAACGGCTCGAACGGCGCCGGCTGCGTACACGGTGGCCTCTCCCAGGCGTTCGACGCCCGGCTGCGGGAGGTGGCGTACCGGCTCCGCACCGACCCGCTGCCGTTGCTGCTGTCGACGCCCACCTGGAGCACGGGACTCCTGGAGCCGGACGAGCTGGTGGACCGCCTCGGCACCTACCGGCGCCTGGGCGCCCGCGTCTCGGCGGCCGACTTCGCGCAGGCCCTCCTGCGGGTGCGGCGCACGGACCGGACGGCGGCCGCCGCGGCGGCACAGCGGGCGGCGGCGCTCGGCACGGCGGAGGGAGACCGGCTCGCCCGTTGGCTGGCCGCAAAGGGCCCCACCCTGCCCCGGGCCGGCCGGGAGACCTCGGCGACGCGGATCGTGGTCGAGCTCGGCGAACTGCGGGAACTGCAGGAGGACTTCCCCGCGGAATTCCAGCGGCTCGGGCGTCCGCTGGCCGCCTACGGGGCCCACTGGCACTGCTCCCACTGGAACGACGAGCTGCGGCAGCACTGGCTGGCCGCGCTCCCGGAGCAGCGCGAACTGGTGGCGGCACGGATGGTGCACGACCTCTCCAGGGCGGCCGTGAACGACACCCGGGGCCCCGTCGGCGTCCTCCCGCTGCTGGCCGAGTCCGGTGGTGAGGCGGGCGAGAGCGTGCACCTGTGCGTGGCGTACGGACTGGGCGCCCGGCAGGCGGAGGACCGGCTCGCCGCGGTGGACGCGCTGCTGGTGCTCGCCGCGCGCGGCCAGCTCGACGTACAGCGGCTGGGGACGGATCTCGGCCTGCTGGTGCAGAACGGCACGGTGAAGCCGCTCCGACTCGCCGAGTCGGCCCGGACTGCGGCGGCCACGGGGGCGAACGCGACGATATGGGAGATGCTCCGCCACACCCTGCCCGTGCTGCTCGCGGACCTGGAGACCGCGTCGGCCCGTGGGCTCGGGGACCTGCTGGCCGTGGCCGCCGAGTGCGCCGAGCGGTCCGGGGCGCGCGGCGAGCTGCCGCACCTCGCCGAGACGGCTGCCCGGCGTGGTTCGTCCCGGCTGGTTACCCAGGCCCGGCGACTGCAGGACGCCCTGGCCGCGCCCGCCCGGCAATAGACCGCTCCCGCCCAGTAATAGAAAGAACAACAAAAGGGGCAGAAGCATGCTTTACCCATCGGTCACAAGTCGTTCGTGATCACGCAACACCGTTCCTTCACAGTGGCTGCATGAATCGAGGAATGTCTGATGTGACACGGACGAAGCACGGGCGTCCCGTGCACCACTGGCGACGGGACGTCGTCGAACTCGCCGCCCTGTTCACGGCCGTCGCGGTGGCGGACGTGGTGGCGAACCTGATCGGGCACGGCCCCGACGGCCCCGCGCTGCTGCTGATCTCGGCGGTGGCGCTGGCCGCGACGGCGGGGTTCCACATCTGGTGGTCACGGCGCCACGGTCACGCACCGCCGACGAGCGATACCGGTGCCCGGCCGATCACCCAGGCCGGGCCGTCCGACGAGCGCGCGGCGACGCCCCGGGCGGTGGCCGGGCCGAGCACGCTGTGGCGGATGCGGACGACGGTGAAGGACGAGCCGGGCTCGCTGGCCGCGCTGTGCACGGCTCTCGCCGGGCTGCGGGTCGACATCCTGAGCCTGCAGACGCATCCGCTGGCCGAGGGCACGGTGGACGAGTTCCTGCTGCGCGCCCCGGGTGAGCTCCCGGCTGCCGAGATCAGCCGTGCGCTCTCGCGGGCGGGCGGCACGACCACCTGGATCGAGCGGGCCGACGCGCACGACCTGGTGGACGCGCCGACCCGGGTCCTGGGCCTCGCGGCGCGCACCGCGCTGGACGCGGCGGAACTTCCGCTGGCGCTGCGGCAGTTGCTGGGACGGTGCACCATCCGTTCGCTGCCCGCCACGCCGGTCGGCGGCCGCCGGGCACCGGAGGAGGTGCCGGCCGAGGGAGCACTTGAGGACACCGTGATGCGGTTGCGGGCGCCGGAAGGCGGAGTGATCACCGTGGAGCGGCCGTATCTGCCGTTCACGCCGACCGAGTTCGCGCGGGCGCGGGCGCTGGTGGAGCTGGACGCCCGGCTCGGCCCGCGCATCCCGCGCAGCCAGGACGTGCTGACGCTGCCCGAGGGCAACGCGATCACCGTGCGCCGGGCCGACACGCGGGACGTCGAGGCGGCGAAGGCGATGCACGAGCGGTGCTCGGCGCGGACGCTCGGCATGCGTTACCACGGGCCGATCGGTGACGCGTACCGCTATCTGAACCACCTGCTGAGCCCGCGTTTCGGGCGCACGCTGGCCGTGCAGACGACGTCGGGCCGCATCGTCGGCCTCGGTCATCTGCTGTGGGACGGCGACGAGACGGAGGTCGCGCTGCTCGTCGAGGACGAGTGGCAGCAGCGCGGCATCGGCGGCGAACTGCTGGGCCGTCTGGTGGCGATGGCGGTCGAGGCCGGCTGCGCGAGCGTGTATGCCGTGACGCAGGCGTCCAACACCGGCATGGTCACCGCCATGCGCGGTCTGGGGCTGCCCCTCGACTACCAGATCGAGGAGGGCACGCTGGTCATCACGGCCCGCCTGGACGCCGCCCCGGTCACCTCGCTGCTGTCGTACGACGGCAGGCAGGGGCAGTTCGGCGGGCCGGCCAGCCGGGACTGAGAGGGACAGGACCGAGCGTCCGCTCGGCGAACGGCGAGCGGCCCGGCGGAACCCCGCCGGGCCGTTCACCCGTCGACCTGCCCCGTGCCAGGCCTCAGCTCACCGCCGCCTGAAGCTCCGCCGTCGACGACACCTCGCCGTGCTCGCCCAGCGCGGCGTCCAGATCCGCCCACAGATCCTCGACGTCCTCCAGTCCCACGGACATCCGCAGCAGCCGGTCACTCACTCCGGCTCCGCGCCGGTCCTCCGCGTCCACGATGCGGTGGCTGATGGACGCCGGGTGCTGGATGAGGGTGTCGACGCTGCCCAGGCTCACGGCCGGGGTGATCAGCCCGACCCGGGCGATGACCTCGTGCGGGTCACCCTGGACCTCGAAGGCGATCATCGCGCCGCCGATCCGCGGATAGTGGACGCGCGCGACACGCGGGTCGGCGGCGAGGCGCCGGGCCAGTTCGGCGGCGCTCGCGGAGGCGGCCCGCACCCGCACCGGCAGCGTGGACAGTCCCCGCAGCAGCAGATAGCCGGCCAGCGGATGCAGCACGCCGCCCGTGGCGAACCGTGTCTGCCGCAGCTGTCGCGCGAACTCCTCGTCGCAGGCCACCACGCCCGCGAGCACGTCGCCGTGCCCGCCGAGGTACTTGGTGGCGCTGTGCAGCACGAGCCGGGCGCCCTGCTCGGCCGGGCGCTGGAGCACGGGTGTGGCGAAGGTGTTGTCGGCGAGCAGCGGCACGGAGCCGCAGGAGTGGGCGACCGCCCGCAGATCGACCTCGGCCAGCGTCGGATTCGCCGGGGTCTCGACCATGACGAGGCCGGTGTCCGGGCGCAGCGCGTCCGCGATCCCGGCGGGATCGGTCCAGGTCACCTCTGTGCCCAGCAGTCCGGCGGTCAGCAGGTGGTCGCTGCAGCCGTACAGGGGGCGGACCGCAACGACGTGGCGCAGGCCCGTCGCGGAGCGGGCGAGGAGGACCGCGCTCAGCGCCGCCATCCCGCTGGCGAACGCGACCGCGGACTCGGTGCCCTCCAGCCGGGCCAGCGCGGTCTCGAAGCGGGCCACGGTCGGATTGCCCAGCCGCCCGTACACCGGCGTGCCGTCCAGGGCGGCGCCGGTGGCGGCAAAGGCGTCGATGCGGGCGGCCTCGCCCCGGCTGTCGTACGAGGGGTAGGTGGTGGACAGGTCGATGGGCGGGGCGTGCAGGCCCTGCCGGGCGAGGTCGTCGCGTCCGGCGTGCACGGCCTCGGTGGCCAGTGCTCTCGATGCGGTGCGTACGGCGTCGTAGGCACCCGTGCTCGCTGAGTCCATGGGCTGAGGGTGAACACAGAGCGGGTCACAAGAATCGAACACCGTGCTACGTTCGGCCAATGGCCGAATCTGTCGTACTGGATCCGGTGGACCTCCATCTGCTGCGCCTGCTGCAGAACGACGCCCGGATCACCTATCGCGACCTCGCCACCCAGGTGGGCGTGGCGCCGTCGACGTGTCTGGACCGGGTCGCCCGGCTGCGCCGCTCGGGCGTGATCCTCGGGCATCAGCTCCGGCTCGATCCGGCCAAACTGGGGCGCGGCCTGGAAGCGCTGCTCTCGGTGCAGGTGCGGCCGCACCGCCGGGAGCTGGTGGGCCCCTTCGTGGAGCGGATCCGGGCGCTGCCGGAGTCACGGACGGTGTTCCACCTCACCGGGCCCGACGACTACCTCGTGCACGTGGCGGTGGCGGACATGGCGGACCTGCAGCGGCTGGTCCTCGACGACTTCACGGCCCACCGCGAAGTGGCACGTGTGGAGACCCGGTTGATCTTCCAGCAGTGGGAGTGCGGCCCCCTGCTGCCCCCGGCCACGCCCACAGCTGAATCAGGAATACATGGGTGACGCAGACATCGTCGCCGTATGAGGATGGGCGGCATGTCTGAGACCAAGAGCCCGCTGCCCCGTGAAGTCGCCGACGCCTACGTCGACGAGCTCGTCGCCCTCGACCCGATCACCGGCACGTACCTCGGCGTGAAGGAGAGTGCGAGCAGGCTGCCCGACTTCTCTCCCGCGGGCCAGCAGGCCCTGGCGGAACTGGCGCGGACCACCCTCGCGAAGCTGGACGAGGCCGAGCGGCAGCCCGGGGCGGACAGTGACGTGGAGCGCCGCTGCGGGCGTCTGCTGCGCGAGCGGCTCACCGCCGAGCTCGCGGTGCACGAGGCCGAGGAGGGCCTGCGCGCGATCGGCAACCTGCACACGCCCGGACACGCGGTGCGCGACGTGTTCACCGTGATGCCGGCGCAGACGGACGAGGACTGGTCGGCGATCGCCGAGCGGCTGCGCGCGGTCCCGGCCGCGCTGGCCGGCTATCGCGAGTCCCTGGCGCTCGGTCTGGAGCGGAAGCTGTACGCGGCTCCGCGTCCGACCACCACCCACGTCGACCAGCTCACGGAGTGGTCGGACACCGACGGCCAGGGGCGCGGCTGGTTCGAGGACTTCGTCTCGGCCGGGCCGCAGGCGCTGCGCGCGGAGCTGGACGAGGCCGCCCACGGGGCGACCGCGGCCGTCGTGGAGCTGCGCGACTGGCTGCGGGACGTCTACGCGCCGGCCATCGAGGGCTCTGCGAACACGGTGGGCCGCGAGCGGTACGCGCGCTGGTCGCGTTACTTCAACGGCACGGACCTGGACCTGGACGAGGCGTACGCGTACGGCTGGTCGGAGTTCCACCGCATCCTCGGCGAGATGAAGCAGGAGGCCGAGAAGATCCTGCCGGGTGCCGAAACGCCGTGGGTGGCGCTCGCGCACCTCGACGAGCACGGTACGCACATCGAGGGAGTCGACGAGGTCCGTGAGTGGCTGCAGGGCCTGATGGACCGCGCGATCGCCGACCTGGACGGCACGCACTTCGAACTCGCCGAGCGGGTGCGGAAGGTGGAGGCCCGCATTGCACCGCCCGGCGGCGCGGCGGCCCCGTACTACACGGCCCCCTCGGAGGACTTCTCGCGCCCCGGCCGCACCTGGCTGCCGACGATGGGCCAGACCCGGTTCCCGGCGTACGACCTGGTGTCGACCTGGTACCACGAGGGCGTGCCCGGTCATCACCTCCAGCTGGCGCAGTGGGCGCACGTGGCCAAGGACCTCTCCCGCTACCAGGCCACGATCGGCGGGGTGAGCGCCAACGCGGAGGGCTGGGCGCTGTACGCGGAGCGTCTGATGGACGAACTGGGCTATCTCACGGACCCGGAGCACCGCCTCGGCTACCTCGACGCGCAGATGATGCGCGCGGCCCGCGTGATCGTCGACATCGGCATGCACCTGGAGCTGGAGATCCCGGCGGACTCGCCGTTCCACCCGGGTGAGGGCTGGACGCCGGAGCTCGCCCAGGAGTTCTTCGGCGCGCACAGCAGCCGCCCGGCGGACTTCGTGGAGAGCGAGCTGACCCGCTATCTGACCATCCCGGGCCAGGCGATCGGCTACAAGCTCGGCGAGCGGGCCTGGCTGCTGGGCCGGGAGAACGCGCGCGAGCGGCACGGCGACGCCTTCGACCTGAAGGCCTGGCACATGGCGGCCCTCTCCCAGGGTTCGCTGGGCCTGGACGACCTGGTGGACGAGCTGTCCCAGCTCTGAGCGAGCGCGTGACCGGCGGCACCCGCGTGGGCGCCGCCGGTCACCGGCCGCCGCTTCAGTGCGGCAGCCGTCGCAGCTGTACGAGCCCGACCCAGGTCTCCGGTCCCGGCTGGGCGTAGGCGGCACGGACCGCGTACCGGCCCGGTTCCAGCGGCACTCTCAGGTGCTCCTGGTGGGCGGAGTCCGTGCCGGACCAGGCCGAGTCGAACAGGACGACGGGGCCGGGTATGTCCCAGCCGACCGCGTCCTCCCACACGGCCGCGTCGAGTGCGGCGGGAACGCCGGCCAGCAGTTCGTCCTCGGAGTTCGCGGCGCTCCACCGTACGAAGGTGCCGTGGTCGGGCAGGAAGGAGGTGGAGGCCGGTTCGTCGCCGAGGACCAGGGCCGCGCTGTCGCCGACGGGGAGCAGACCGACGTATCCGTCGACCTCGCACGCCCGGTCGTAGTCGGTGTCCATCTCCTCGCCGTCGGCCCCGGACCAGAACGGCAGCACCGCCTCCGGGACGGCTATGAGCGGGCCGCCTCCCGACTCCACCCACTCCAGAACGCCTGGTTCCGCGTATCGAGCCATGGGCAGAACCTACACGGGTGGGCGTCAGCAGCCGCACTCGCCTGCCACGGGTGCCGTCAGCGGATCGGCGTCCCGGCGCTCCGGCCCCTGCCAGGTCTCGTAGACGAAGCCTTCCCGCACCCAGTACTCGAATCCGCCGAGCATCTCCTTGACCTGGTAGCCGAGTTCGGCCAGGGCGAGGGCGGCCCGGGTGGCGCCGTTGCAGCCGGGGCCCCAGCAGTACGTCACCACCGGCACGGACTTGTCGAGGAGTTGCTCGGCCTGCTCGGGAATGAGAGCGGTCGGCAGGTGGATGGCGCCGGGGATGTGGCCCTGGTCCCAGGACGCGGTGGAGCGGGAGTCGAGGACGACGAAGCCGGGATCGCCGTCCCCCGCGAGCGCGGCGGCCACGTCGGACACGTCGGCGTGGAAGGCGAGGCTCGCCCGGAAGTGGGCGGCGGCCTCGGCGGGGACGGCGGGGGCGACCCGCAGGACGGGGTTCACGGTGTCGGTGATCATGGCAAGGAATCTATGACCGCCGACCCGCTCCCTGAAGTAGAGATGCCCGGGGTTCCCCTTGATCGGCCGGGGATTCCCCTGCTATTTCTCGGTGATGACCGCTTATTCCCCGGACGCCACCGACTGGCGGATCCTCGACATCCTGCAACGCGAGGGCCGCGCCGGCTTCGCGGAGCTCGCCCGTGCCGTCTCGATGTCCTCCAGCGCCGTCACCGAGCGGGTCCGCCGGCTGGAGGAGGCCGGAGTCATCCAGGGGTACGCGGCGGTCGTCGACCCCGAACGTCTGGGCCTGCCGATCCTCGCGTTCGTGCGGCTGAGGTACCCGAACGGCAACTACAAGCCCTTTCACGACCTGGTGGCCGCGACGCCCGAGATCCTGGAGGCGCACCATGTGACGGGCGACGACTGCTTCGTCATCAAGGTCGCCGCGCGGTCCATGTCCCATCTGGAGGCGATCTCGGGGAAGATCGGCGCGCTCGGCTCGGTGACCACGAGCGTCGTGTACTCGTCGCCCCTGCCCCGGCGCCCGCTGGGGCGCTGACCTCAGCCGGCACCCCGCTGCCGCAGCACCGATCCCGTTCTCCCCTTCACGGCCTCCAGCTGCGCGTGGATCCGGCGCCGCAGATCGGCGACATGGCTGACGATGCCGACGCTGCGGTCCCGTTCGCGCAGGGAGTCGAGCACGTCGAGGACCTCGTCCAGGGTCTGGTCGTCCAGGCTGCCGAAGCCCTCGTCGATGAAGAGCGTGTCGAGGCGGACCCCGCCGGCCTCGTCCGTCACGACGTCCGCGAGACCGAGGGCGAGCGCGAGGGAGGCGAAGAACGTCTCGCCGCCCGACAGCGTGGCCGTGTCCCGCTCGCGTCCGGTCCAGGCGTCGACCACATGCAGCCCGAGCCCGCTGCGGCCACGGCCGGTGCGGTCGTCGGAGTGGACGAGGGTGTAGCGGCCGGAGGACATGCGCCGCAGCCGGACGGTCGCCGCGGCAGCCACCTGTTCGAGGCGGGCCGCGAGGACGTACGACTCCAGGCGCATCTTGCGTTCGTTGTCCGCCGAGGTGCCCGCGGTGAGGGCGGCCAGGCGGGCCACACGGTCGTACTCCTCGCGCAGCGGCGCGAGCCGTCGTACGCCGTCGGCCGCCCGGGCGGAGAGCCGGTCGAGTTCGGCGCAGCAGCGGGCGGCCCAGTCGCGGGCGGAGGCCGCGTCGCGCAAGCGTTGGGCGGCCGCGGCCGCGTCCCGTTCGGCAGCGGCGAGGTCGGCCGGCGGCTGCTGGGCGGCCGCAGCGGTGTCGGCCTCGGCGAGGACCGCGCGTACGGCGGCCTCCTCGGACTGCCAGGCGTCCAGGCGCCGCTGGAGCTCGCGGTGCTCGTCATCGTCGAGGAGCGCCGCGGCCGCTGCCTGCGGGGTCTCGAAGCCGGCCCGGTAGGCGGCGTCGGCGAGGCGGGCGTCGGCGTCCTTGAGCCGCTGGGCGGTGTCCTCGGCGGCGCGCGCGGTGTCGGCCGCGTCGGTCAGCAGCGCGACCTGCCGTTCCAGCTGCGCGGCCCGCGCTGCCACACTGCCGGCGGTGCCCCGCGCCTGCGTCAACTCCTCTTCCAGGGTGGCTGTTTCGCGTTCCAGGGTGTCGCGCCGGGCGATCCGGGAGGCGGCGGCGACCTCGGCCTGCCGAAGCTCGGCCTGGCGGCGCTCGCGTTCGCGCTCGGCCCGCCGCAGCTCCTCGTGGGCGGGGTGCAGCGCGGAGGCGTCCCGGCGGGCCTGTGTGTACGCGCGCTCCAGCTCGTCCGCCTCGGCGGCGAGCCGGGCCGTGGGCGCGTCGCCCGCCTCGGCGGTGGCGGCGGCCAGGGCTTCCCGTACGACGCCCAGACGGCGCTCGGCCTCGGTGCGCTGCTCGTCGGCCTGCCGGGAGGCGGCCAGGGCGCGCTCCTCGGCCTCGCGGTCGACGTGCCCGGCGACCTTGCGGGCGGGCGCGGGGTGTTCGGTGGCTCCGCAGACGGCGCACGGTTCGCCTTCGGTGAGGTGCGCGGCGAGTTCGGCGGCGATGCCGTTCAGGCGCTGTTCCTTGAGGTCGAGCCAGTGGGCACGGGTCTGAAGGGCCTGCCGCTCGGCGGCGAGCACCCGCTTCTGGGCCCCCTCGGTGTCACCGGCCAACTGGTCGCGCATCCGGGCCGCGCCCAGCCGCCGCCGCGCGGGATCGCGCTGTACGGCGAGCTGCTCGGAGCGGGTGGCGGCCTCCTGCGCGGAGTCGATCCGGGCCTGCAGCCCCGCGCGCGTGTCGTCCCATCCGGCGAGCCAGCCCGCGGCCTCCCGCAGCACGTCCTCGTCGGCGCGCTCCTGACGGTCCAGTCCGGCCCGCTCGTCGGCGATCTCGGCGAGCCGCTGTTCCGCGCGGCGGGCCGATTCCAGGCCGCCCAGCTCCTCTGCGGCCCGGCGGGCGGCGGCGGCCAGCCCGGCGGGACCGGCGTCCGTGAAGGTCTCCGGCAGCGGTCCACGCGCGCGTGCCTCGGCGGCGGCCGCTGCCCGGTGTTCGGCGTCGGCGGCCTCCCGCAGTTCCAGGGCCGGCGCCACCGTGTCCGCCTTGCGGCCCCGCTCCATCCGCGTCTGCGTCTCACGGTGGGCCCCGGACCGCTCCTCCAGCTGCGCCGCCCGCTGCCGCGCCTGGGCGAACCTGCCCTGCAGCCGCGCCAGTTCGCGTACGTCGGCCAGGGCACGGTCGGCGACGGCCTGGGCGGATTCGGCGGCGGTGAGGCGGCAGCGGGCGAGGGTGAGCCGTTCCCGAGCGGTGCTGCGGGCGACGGCCGCGGCGCCCAGCACGGCCTCGGCCAGGCCCGGCTCCCCCGGGGCCAGTTCGGGCAGCGGCATGGCGTCGCCCGCCTCCTGCTGCATGCGGTGCGCGTCGGCCAGCAGCGCGACATCGCCGTCCCGCACCCGTACCTCCGTGGCACGCCTGCGTTCGGCGAGGCGCTTTTCCGCCTCGGCGAAGCGGCGGGTGTCGAAGAGCCGGCCCAGCAGCTTGCCGCGGGCCTCGGCGTCGGCCCGCAGGAAGCGCGCGAAGTCGCCCTGGGGCAGCAGGACGACCTGGCAGAACTGCTCACGGCTCATGCCGAGGAGCTGCTCGAACTCGGCCCCGATCTCCTGGTGCGAGCGGCTGAGGTCCTTCCAGGCGCGGGCCGGCGCGTCGTACTCGCGCAGCAGGCTCTGGGCCTTGTCCGTCGTCGTACCGGAGCCCCGCCTCTTGGGCCGCTCCCACGGTGGCTGCCGGGTGACCTCCAACCGTCGTCCGGCGACGGTCAGTTCGAGGCGGACCTCGGTGCGGGTGCGCGCGTCGGCGTGGTCGCTGCGCAGGGAGAGGCCCTGGCCGGTCTGCCGGGCCCCGGGCACGGAGCCGTAGAGCGCGTAGCACACGGCGTCCAGGACGGAGGTCTTTCCGGCGCCCGTCGGTCCGTGCAGCAGGAAGAGCCCGGCGGCCGAGAGGGCGTCGAAGTCGACGCTCTGGCTGCCGCCGAAGGGACCGAAGGCGGTCACGTCGAGCCGGTGCAGCCTCACCGCGCCACCTCCCGTACGACGTCGCCCGCGCGCACCGCGTCGAACGCGTCGCGGAGCACCGCCCGCTCCCGTTCGTCGGGACCCGCACCCCGGACATGGGCCACGAAGTCCTCGGCGATCTCCTGGTCGCTGCGGCCCGCGAGGCGTCCGGCGTAGGACACGTCGGGGTCGTCCGGGGCGCGCTCCGGCGCGAAGACGAGGCTGAGCGCGTGCGGGAAGCGCTCGGCGAGCCGGGCCATGGGGTCGGCGGGGCGGACCGGGTCGGTGAGCGTCGCCTCCACCCAGGCGTCCTCGTGCCGGGCGAGGCCGGGGTCGGCGAGGAGTTCTTGCAGCGTCCCGCGGATGCGGGCCAGCGGTCGCGGGACCGGGCATTCGAGGCGCTCGGCGCCGATCGAGCCGTCGGCGCCGAGGTCGACGAGCCACATGGTCTTGCGGTGATCCGTCTCCGAGAAGGAGTAGGCGAGCGGGGAGCCCGAGTAGCGCACGCGCTCGGTGATGGTCTGGGAGCCGTGCAGATGGCCCAGGGCGACGTAGTCGACGCCGTCGAAGACCCCGGCCGGTACGGCGGCCACTCCGCCGACGGTGATGTCCCGTTCGCTGTCGCTGGCCTCGCCCCCGGTGACGAAGGCGTGCGCGAGGACGACGGAGCGGGTGCCGCGCGGGCGTGCGGCGAGGTCGACGCGGACGCGGTCCATGGCGGCCGCGAGCACGCTCTCGTGGCCTGCCTTCTCGACCCCGAACTCGTCCTTCACCAGGGCGGGTTCGAGGTACGGCAGCCCGTAGAGGGCCACGTCCCCGAAGGCGTCCGCCAGCACGACCGGCGTGCCGCAGGCGGCCGGCTCGGTCCGCAGATGGATACCGGCCCGCCCGATGAGACCGGCGCCGACGCCGAGCCGGCGGGCCGAGTCGTGGTTGCCGGAGATCATCACCGTGGGCACGCCCAGTGCCGCGAGCCGGTGCAGGGCGTCGTCGAAGAGCTCGACGGCGGCGAGCGGAGGCACCGCGCGGTCGTACACGTCTCCCGACACGACCACCGCGTCCACCTCGCGCTCGCGCACGGTGGTGACGAGGTGACCGATGAACTCTGCCTGGGCGCCCAGCATGTTCACGCGGTGGAACGCCCGGCCCAGATGCCAGTCGGACGTGTGCAGCAATCTCAAGAAACCGCTCCGCCCCGCACGCTTCCCCCTCCGACGCCCCTCGGACCAGCACCGACCGGCAACAGGCGCGCCGTCGGCACCCACCACGCTAACGCCTCTGGGTGCCTGATCCATCACGGACCTCGATGTGTCACTCGCATCCGGTGGCACATGACCAGATATATCCGTGATGATCCGAGCAGGCGTAGTGTGACCAGGAAATTGATATCTGCACCTTTTGCACCCCTCGGATGAGACGCTGTACAGGCGGATCCGTGGGCTGGAGGCGACCAAGAGCAATGGCACGAGAGAAGGAAGGGAAACGACCCCGGCAGCCACACCTTCCCGACCTGCAGTTGCGTCTGCGTGCCGAGCTGGGCCGCATCGACGACCAGTTGCGCTCCCTGCTCGACGCCATGGACCGGCTGCAGGGCCTGCTGGACGCGGTGGTGGCCATCAGCCGGGAGGTGGAGCTGCCCGCGGTGCTGGACCGCATCGTGACCACCGCCATGGACCTGGTCGGCGCCCGCTACGGAGCGCTCGGCGTACTCGACGAGGACGGAGAGTGCCTGAAGCGGTTCATCACCGCCGGTCTGTCCGAGCGGGAGCGCGCCGACCTGGCCGAGATCGACCCGCCTCGCGGTCTGGGTGTCCTCGGCCACCTGATCCGCCATCCAGCGCCCCTGCGGGTCGACAGCATCCAGACCCATCCGGCCTCCGTCGGCTACCCGCCCGGCCACCCTCGTATGCGCACCCTGCTCGGCGTCGCCATCACCGTCCGCGGCGAGATCTACGGCGACCTCTACCTCTCGGAGCGGCACGACGGGCTGCCCTTCGACGCCCACGACGAGAACATCCTGGTGGCCCTGGCCAGCGCCGCCGGTATCGCCATCGAGAACGTCCGCCTGTTCGAACAGGTGCGCGTCGGAGCCGAGCAGTTCCAGCGGCTTCTGCTGCCGACCCTCCCCGACCTGCGGCCCTTCACCGCCGCCGCCATCTACCGGCCCGCCGCCGAGCCCAGTCAGGTCGGCGGGGACTGGTACGACGCCGTCCCGCTGCCCGACAACGTCGTGGCGGTCGTCATCGGTGACGTGGTCGGCCATGATCTGCGGGCCGCCGCCGCCATGGCCTCCACCCGCAACATGCTGCGTGCGCTGCTGTTCGACCGGGGCAATACGCCCGGCGCGGTCCTCGCCCGGCTCGACCGCACCCTGCAGGCCATCACGAACAATCCCGTCACCACCACCACACTGGCGCGCATCGAGCCGGAGGGACCGGGCTGGCGAATGCACTGGAGCACCGCGGGCCATGTCCCGCCCCTGCTGATCACCCCGGAGCAGAAGGCGGAATATCTGTTCGCCGAGCCCGGGCTGCCGCTGGGGGTCGACCCCGAGCAGCCGCGCCCCGACCACTCCCGCTTCCTGCCCCCGGACGCCACCGTGGTCTTCTTCACCGACGGGCTGGTCGAGGATCCTCACCGTTCCATCGACACGAGTCTGAACGCGCTCGCCGCACTCGCCGGCGCGCATGCCCATCTGCCCCTGCGGGAGTTCGTTCAGGTGCTGGCCGATCAGCACCCCAGCGACGGACACGACGACATGGCGATCCTCGCCCTGCGCACCCCGCCCGTCTGACCCCCGGGCCGCACGCCGGCCGACGGTGCCGGACGGGCCGGCTCGGGTGTGCCGTGGAGGATCCGAGGGATCGGACGGATGATGGACCTCGTGGCGATGTCGATACGGAGGTCGCCCGATGAGTGTCGAGCGGCGTGACCGGCTCCGGCGCGGTGGCCTGGCTGTCCTGGAGATCTGCGTGGTCGCCGGGCTGTACTTCGGCTCGGCCAAGCTGGGGCTGCTCCAGCAGCTGGTGCGCAGCCAGATCACCCCCCTGTGGCCGCCGACCGGTATCGCCCTGGCGAGCCTGCTGCTGCGCGGACCCCGGGTCTGGCCCGGGATCGCGATCGGCGCCTTCCTGGTCAACATCACGCTCGGGCCGACCGCCCTGGCCGTGCTCGCGATCGCGTCGGGCAACACCCTCGCGCCCATCTGCTCGTACGCGCTGCTCCGTCGTGCGGACTTCCACGTCGAACTGGACCGTCTGCGGGATGCGCTGGCGCTCATCTTTCTCGGTGCGTTCACCGGGATGCTGGTCAGCTCGACGATCGGCAGCGGGACCCTGCGCCTGGCCGGAGTGCTGGGCCCCGACGACTTCTGGCCGGCGTGGTCGGTCTGGTGGACCGGCGACGCGATGGGCGTCCTGGTGGTCACGCCGGTCCTGCTGGTCCTCCGCTCGGCGCGCCTGCCGAGGGACGTGCCGCCGCCCCGTTGGGCGGAGGCACTGCTCCTTGTCGCGGCCACGGCCGGCGTCGGTCTCCTCGAAACCAGTCGCGCGCCGCTGCTGTTCCTCGGCTTCCCCCTGCTGATCTGGGCGGGCTTCCGCTTCCAGCTGGCCGGGGCCGCGCCCTGCGCACTGGCGATCTCGACCTTCGCGATCATCTCGGCCACCCGGGGATCGGGCCCGTTCGCCGGTCACGACCTGCTCACCAACATGATCACCCTGCAGGCGTTCAACACTTCCACCGCGCTGACCGCGCTCCTGCTCTCGGCAGCCGTCGCCGAGCGCAACCAGACCCAGCTGGAGATCGCGCGCGCCTGCGGGCAGCTCGCCGGAATGGCGGCCAGGATCGCCACCGGTGATCACCGTCCGACACTCCCCGACGGCCAGGGCCAGGGTCAGGGCCGGAAGGAGGAACACGGCGAACAGACCCCGAAGCCGGCGTGATCACGCATCCCGCGTCGCGCATCCCGCATCGCGCGTCACGCGTCCCCGTAGGCCTCCCCGCCCAGTTCGAACCCGGCCGTTCCCGCGGTGACGTCGGCCAGCCAGGCGCGGAAGGCGTCCACGTCGGCGTCCGGCAGGCCGATCTCGATGGTGACCGCTTCGCCGTAGCGCACGTCGCGCACCTCGCGTCCGGTCGCGCGCAGGTCGTTCTGCACCTTGCCCGCGCGCAGGTGGTCCACGGTCACCGTGGCCAGCCTGAAACGGCGCCGGGTGAGGGTGCCGAGCGCGTCCAGGGCCTCGCCGACCGCCCCGCCGTAGGCCCGGATGAGGCCGCCCGCGCCGAGCTTGACCCCGCCGAAGTAGCGGGTGACGACGGCTACGACGTACCGCATGTCGCGGCGCAGCAGCATCTGCAGCATCGGGACTCCGGCCGTGCCGCCCGGTTCGCCGTCGTCGCTGGCCTTCTGGGTCGAGGCGTCGGCGCCGATGACGTACGCCCAGCAGTTGTGGGTGGCGTCCGCGTGCTCCTTGCGGATCGCGGCGATGAAGTCCTGGGCCTCCTGCTCGGTGGCCGCCGGGGCGAGGGCGCACAGGAATCGGGAGCGGTTGACCTCTGTCTCGTGCACGCCGGCGTGGGCGACGGTGCGGTACTCGTCCTGCATCCGGACAGCCTATGCGGACTCCCGCGGTGGCCCGGGAGGCCCCCGCTCCCGTGCCTACTCCTTCTTCCCCCGCGGCACGATCACCGACGTCAGCAGCGCCGTGCCCGGGCCCAGTGCCTCCCAGCCGGTGCCGTGCCAGGCCAGGACGGCGATCGCGGAGGTCGGGAACTTCGCCCGCACCTGGTCCAGCGCGTCGTCCAGGCCGTCGCCCGCGAGGTCGAGGACCAGTTCCTCCAGGCCCGGGTTGTGCCCGACCAGCAGGAGCGTCTCCACCTCGGGCGGTACCTCGCGCACGACGTCCAGCAGGTCCTCCGCACCGGCCGCGTACAGCCGCCGGTCGTGCCGCACCGGAGGAGGCGTGCCCCATTGGTCCGAGGCCAGTTCCCAGGTCTGGCGGGCGCGTACGGCGGTGGAGCACAGCGCGAGGTCGGGCAGGCAGTCGGCCTCGACGAGGGCGCGGCCGGCGGCCGGGGCGTCCCGGCGGCCACGCGGTGCGAGCGGCCGCTGGTGGTCGGGGACGCCCTCGGGCCAGGCGGACTTGGCGTGCCGCAGGACGACCAGCCGGCGCAGCGGGCCCACTCCCGCGCGGGCGATCACGCGAGGGTCCCGAGGTCGCGGGCGAGGTCGAGGCCCAGCAGACGGTCGGTGTAGGCGTAGGTCTCGAAGCGGGCGCCGTCCGTCAGGTCGGGGGCGGTCTCCACCCACCGCAGGACATCGAGTACCTCGGGCACGTCCAGATCGTCCTCCCATGCGGCGCGCAGCCGCCCTCGTACCTCGTCGGGAATCGGCCGCGACGGCCGGCGCGCCCAGGTGGCCACGGCCTGCCGCCAGCGCGCGAGCGTCCGCCCGGCCTCGTCGAGCGCGGCCGCGTCGAGTCGCACGGGGGCGGTGCGCGGGCCGGCCAGCAGGGCGAAGCGCAGGGCTGAGGGGTCGGAGAGCAGGCCGGGGAGATCGGCGGAAGCAGCCGGGGACGGCTCACCGGCCCGCACCGTGGAGGCGCTGCCGGACGGCTCCCCCGCCCCGACGGCGGGAGCGACCCCGACCACGACTCCGTCCGCCGGCGTGGCACCGCCGTCCCCCACGACGTGCACGATCTGTGCCTCGCCGAGCCCGGAGGCGAGGTCGTGGGCGTCCTCGAAGGGGCGGATGCCGAGGGTCGCGGCCGCCCCGCGGAGCTCGGCCTGGCGGCGGTGGCCGGTCAGCATCGCCCAGACGGGGGTGCCGCCGAGCTCCAGGGCCCGGACGAGGAGGTCGGCGACCAGGAGCACACGCAGGGATGAGGGGTCGAAGGCCGACGCATGCGCCTCGACCCGGGTCAGGCCCCGGCGGGCGGGGGCGGCGTCGACGGTCTCGCCGCTTCGGGCGTCGGTGATGCGCAGCACGGGCCGAGCGTAGGCGGACGGAGGGCCGTACGCAGGCACTTGGTGCCGAATCCGGACACCGTGCCGCAAGATCGGGTACTCCTCCCGGCCGGGCGGGGGAATCGCGCTCCGGCCCGCGCTGTTGCCGGGAGCACACATCCCCGGAGCCCGAGGAGGCCGACCGTGTACGGCGACGAAGCGACGATCCGCAGGATCCTGACCGAGCTCGGTGACACCTGGGCGGTGGTCGGCCTGTCCTCGAACCGGCGGCGCGCGGCGTACGGCGTGGCGGAGGTGCTCCAGCGGTTCGGCAAGCGGGTCGTCCCGGTGCACCCGAAGGCGGAGACGGTCCACGGCGAGCCCGGCTACGCCTCTCTGGAGGACATCCCCTTCGAGGTGGACGTCGTCGATGTCTTCGTCAACAGCGACCTCGCCGGGCTCATCGCGGACCAGGCGGTCGCCAAGGGCGCGAAGGCCGTCTGGTTCCAGCTCGGAGTGGTCGACGAGGACGCGTACGAAAGGACCCGAAACGCCCGGCTGGACATGGTCATGGACCGCTGCCCGGCGATCGAAATTCCTACTCTCCGGTAGTTGTCGAGCGATCTTCGCGCAATACGCAACTGAATACACACATTCGTTATCAGCCGCTGACCTGTGTAAAGACCACCCCAACAGCAGCCCAAGGACTGAGTCAAAATTTGGGAAACGGTCTTTTGCGGCTCGCGAATAAGTCCCTAACCTGTGGCCTCTTGTCCGTTAGACCCGCGTACAGATCTGAGAGGCCCCTTGACATGGTGAATGTCGACCATGCCGTGCCCCAAGCCACGAAGGAGACCGGCGGCCTGCGGCGCGACGTCGGGCTGATCGGCCTGATGTGGGCCTCCGTGGGCTCCATCATCGGCTCCGGCTGGCTCTACGGCGCCGAGAAGGCGGTCGTGGTGGCCGGGCCCGCGGCGATCATCTCGTGGGTGATCGGCGCGGTCGCGATCGTGCTGCTCGCCCTCGTGCACGCCGAACTCGGCGGCATGTTCCCGGTGGCGGGCGGCACGGCCCGCTACCCGCACTACGCGTTCGGCGGCCTGGCCGGCATGTCGTTCGGCTGGTTCGCCTGGCTGCAGGCGGCGACCGTGGCCCCGATCGAGGTCGAGGCGATGATCGGTTACGCCGGTCACTGGAAGTTCGCCCAGGGCCTCCAGCACACCGACGGAACGCTGACGACCAGCGGTTTCGTCATCGCCGTCGCCCTGATGGCCGTCTTCGTCGGGGTCAACTTCTTCGGCGTGCGGGCGCTGGCGCACACCAACAGCGCCGCGACCTGGTGGAAGATCGCCGTCCCGCTCGCCGCGATCTTCATCATCGCGATCGGCAACTTCCACACGTCGAACTTCACGTCCGAGGGCTTCGCGCCGTTCGGCGCCAAGGGCGTGCTCGGCGCCATCAGCTCCAGCGGCATCATCTTCGCGCTGCTGGGCTTCGAGCAGGCGATCCAACTGGCGGGCGAGAGCCGCAACCCGAAGCGCGACCTGCCGCGGGCGACCCTCGGCTCGGTCGCGATCGGCGCCGTGATCTACATCCTGCTCCAGGTCGTGTTCATCGCCGCGCTGCCGCACACCTCCTTCGCGCACGGCTGGGCCAAGCTCGACTTCCCCGGCATCAGCGGCCCCTGGGCGGGCCTGGCGACCCTGGTGGGCCTGGGCTGGCTGGGCTTCGTCCTCTACCTCGACGCGATCATCTCCCCCGGCGGCACCGGCCTGATCTACACCACCGCCACCTCGCGCGTCTCCTACGGCCTCGCCAAGAACGGCTACGCGCCGAAGGCGTTCGCCAAGACCGACGCCCGCGGCGTGCCGTGGTTCGGCCTCATCATGTCCTTCGTGACCGGCGTGGTCTGCTTCCTGCCGTTCCCGAGCTGGCAGGAGCTGGTCGGCTTCATCACCTCGGCGAGCGTGCTGATGTACGCGGGCGCGCCGTTGGCGTACGGCGTCTTCTCCGACCGCCTGCCGCACCACGAGCGCCCCTACCGTCTGCCCCTCGGCAAGATCATCTCCCCGCTGTCGTTCGTGGTGGCCAACCTGATCATCTACTGGGCCGGCTGGGACACCCTGTGGCGGCTGGGCTTCGCCATCGTCCTCGGCTATGTGCTGCTCGGCGGCTACGCCTGGTACGCCACCAGCAAGGGGCTGCCCGACGCTCCCCGGATGAACTTCAAGTCCGCCCAGTGGCTGCCCGGCTACCTGGTGGGCATGGGCGTGATCTCCTGGCTCGGCGGCTTCGGCGGCCAGGGCACGATTCCCCTGTGGTGGGACATCCTCGTCGTCACCGCCTTCTCGCTGCTGATCTACTACTGGGCCAAGGCGACCGCGGCGCGTCCCGAGGAGATCGAGCGCAGCATCGACGAGGTCGTGATCACCGACGCCCCGGCGCACTGACCGACGCATCGTCGACGGTGTCCCGTCCACCACGGCTGCCCTGCCGCGGCGGACGGGACACCGTCATGCGGGGGGGTGCGGTGTCGCGAGCGTCGAGGCTGACGGGGCGTCACCACTACGTCTGCACACAGCCGTTGCCGGTCACGGATCCGGTGCGTGAGTACGCCGACGCACAGGGCGGCGGCATCCGCTTCGGCGTGCGGGACGTACGGCTGCACGACCTGGACACGGACCAGCCCGCGGTGTCGTACTTCTGCCCTAGGGCGGGGCAACGCCGACTGATGCACTGCGACCTTGTCGCCGGCTCCGGCGCTGCTCGCCCAGGCGCCGCCGTCTTCCGTGTGCGGTTCGGCAGCCATCCGCGCGGCCTCGCCGGTCACACGGCCCGCAGCCCCGAGGTCAGGCACCGTCGAGGCGAAGGGCCGAACCCGACCCGTGCGACGGCCGCCGCACGCTCCTCAGTGCGGCCGGCAGCCCCTTCCCGCCTCACGAAGGAGCGGCTCGGCGCTGCGCTTCGCCGAGCCGGTGGTCCGCGACCTTCAGTGCCTCGTCGACCAGGCGGCGCAGATGGCCGTCGCTGAGTGAGTAGACCACCCGGCGGCCCTCCTTGCGGGTGTTCACGAGGCCCGCGAGCCGCAGTCGGGCCAGGTGCTGGCTCACGGCGGGCCGGGCCGCGTCGCACGCCTGGGTGAGCGTGGTGACATCGGCCTCCCCGGCGGTGAGCGCGTGCAGGAGCGTGAGCCGGGTGCGGTCGCCGAGCAGGGCCAGGAGATCGGCGGCGAGCGCGAACTGCTCGTCGCCGGGGGTACGCGGATGCGCATGATGCGCAGGTGATAGGTGCATGCGTGCGCTCATACGCACATAATGGGCTCCGTGGGCGTCCCCCGTCCACTCCCGCGCACCGGAAGGTGATCGATGTGAGCGACCGGCACCACTCCCACGACCATGGCCATGCGCACGCGGACGCCCACGGGCACGGCCATGACCATGGGCACGACCACGCCCACACCCATCCCTCGACCGGTCTCCGCCACCGCCTCACCCATCTGTTCACCCCCCACTCCCACGAGACCGCCGACAAGCTCGACCCGGCCCTGGAGTCCTCGGCCCGGGGCATGCGCGCGCTCTGGGTCTCGCTGGCCGTGCTGGGCGCGACGGCGCTGATACAGGCGGTCGTGGTGGTCGTGTCCGGGTCGGTGGCCCTGCTCGGCGACACGGTGCACAACGCCGCGGACGCGCTGACCGCCGTACCGCTGGGCATCGCCTTCGTGCTCGGCCGCCGCGCCGCGACCCGGCGCTTCACGTACGGCTACGGACGCGCGGAGGACCTCGCGGGCATCGCGATCGTGCTGACGATCGCCGCGTCCGCGGCCTTCGCGGCGTGGGCGGCGGTGGAACGGCTCCTCGATCCGCGCCCCGTGGCGCAGGTACCGGCCGTGGCCATGGCCGCCCTGGTCGGATTCGCGGGCAACGAGTGGGTGGCCCGGTACCGGATCCGGGTGGGCCGGTCGATCGGCTCGGCCGCGCTGGTCGCCGACGGTCTGCACGCCCGTACGGACGGATTCACCTCGCTGGCCGTGCTGGTGGGCGCGGCGGGTTCGGCGCTGGGTCTGCACCTGGCCGACCCGCTCGTGGGGTTGGCGATCACCGCCGCCATCGTGCTGGTGCTGCGGGACGCGGCGCGCGAGGTGTTCCGGCGGGTGATGGACGCCGTCGACCCGGCACTGGTGGACCGGGCCGAGCGGGCGTTGCGGGAGGTGCCGGGCGTACGCGAGGTGGGCGAGCTGCGGCTGCGCTGGATCGGGCACCGGCTGCGGGCCGAGGTCGCGGTCGTGGTGGACGGCGAGGCGACGGTACGGCAGGCGCACGCCGTCGCCGTCGAGGCCGAGCACGCCCTGCTGCACGCCGTCCCGAGGCTCACCGCGGCGCTGGTCCACGCCGATCCGGCACCCGTGCCGGGCGAGGCGGACCCGCATCTGGCCCTGGCCCACCATCTGACGGGCTGACGCCCCGCTCGCCGCGGTCCGGCGTCAGGCGATCCCCAGCCCCTCCAGCACCACCGCGCCCGGCAGCTCGGCGAACGCCTTGCCGGGCACGAGCAGCTTGCCGCGCCGGCGTCCGCTGCCGACCAGGACATAGGGCAGATCGACGACCGCGGAGTCCACCAGCACGGGCCAGCCGCCCGGCAGTCCGACCGGGGTGATGCCGCCGTACTCCATGCCGGTCTCCCCCGTCGCCAGGTCCATCGAGGCGAACGAGGCCTTGCGGGCACCGAGTTGCCGGCGCACGACGCCGTTGACGTCGACCCGGGTGGTGGACAGCACGACGCACGCGGCCAGGGTGGTCTCGCCGCCCCGCTTGCCCGCGACCACCACGCAGTTGGCCGACCGCTCCAGCAGCTCGCGGCCGTAGTGCTCGACGAAGACGGCGGTGTCGGCCCACTGCGGATCGGTCTCGACGTAGACGATCTGGTCGGCGGGGACGCTGCCGCGCCACTGGCGTACGGCGTCGGCGACCGGGCGGGTCAGTTCGTCCAGGCAGTCGGGGGCCGGTGCGGCGGTGTCGAAGTGTCCGATGGGTGCGCGCATGGCCGCACGCTAACAGCCGTGAAACGGCGGGCGGCCGGACGTCTCAGGGGACGGGCGGCACCGAGACCGCCATCACCATCTCCATCGGTACGTCGCCGGTGTTGCCGTAGGTGTGGGGTGTGTTGGCCTCGAAGGAGGCGCTCGCGCCGGCCGGGACGCGGTAGTCCGTGCCGTCGACGGTGAGGGTCAGCTCCCCGGCCGTGACATGGACGAGTTCGACCGTGCCGGTGGGGTGCGGGTCGGAGGAGCTGTGCTCGCCGGGCATCAGGCGCCAGTCCCACATCTCCAGCGGACCGGGGGCCTCGGTGCCCGCGAGCAGCCGGTTGTAGCTGCCGGCGTCCGTGTGCCAGAGCCGTACGGCCTGCTCGGCGGGGACGATCCGGACCTTCGGGCCCTGCTCGTAGTCGAGCAGTGTGGTGATGCTGATGCCGAGCGCGTCGCCGATCTTGACGACGGTGCCGAGGCTGGGGTTGGTGCGGGCCTGCTCGATCTGGATGAGCATGCCGCGGCTGACGCCTGCCCGGGCGGCCAGTACGTCCAGGGTGAAGCCGCGCACCGCGCGCCAGTGCTTGACGGTGCGCGCCAGGGACTGGGTCAGCAGGTCGAGGTCCGACACTTTCCGTCCAATATTCTGGATGACATAGTTTAATTGAATGAACTACGGTGGGGTGCACCTGATCGTTCACCGAACTGTACTGCGAGGCGGCCCGTGACAGCATTCTTCGCCCTGGCCACCAGTCTCCTGTGGGGCCTGGCCGACTTCGGCGGCGGGCTGCTGACACGGCGCACTCCGGCCCTGACGGTGGTGGTCGTCTCCCAGGGGATCGCGGCGGCCGTCCTCGGCGCGGTCGTCGTGGCGACCAGCGGCTGGACCGAGGCGGGTCCACGGCTGTGGTTCGCCTTCGCGGCGGGCCTGGTGGGTCCGGTCGCCCTGTTCGCCTTCTACAAGGCGCTGGCCCTGGGCCCGATGGGCGTGGTCTCCCCGCTCGCCACACTCAGCGTGGGCGTTCCCGTGGGTGTCGGTCTGTTCCTCGGCGAGCGTCCGGGGCTGCTGCAGGTCGCGGGCATCGCCGTCGCCGTGACCGGTGTGGTACTCGCGGGCGGTCCCCAGCTCAGGGGCGCCCCCGTACAGCGGCAGACGATCGTGCTCACGCTCGTCGCGGCGCTCGGCTTCGGCACGGTGTTCGCGCTCATCACCGAGGCCTCGACCACCGTCACCGGCCTGTTCCTGGCCCTGTTCGTACAGCGGCTGACCAATGTCGCGGTCGGTGGCGCCGCGCTGTACGTGTCGGTCCGGCGGGGCGGCGCCGCCCTTCCCGAGGGCGGCTTCCCCTGGGCCTCGCTGCCCGCGCTCGCCTTCGTCGGCCTCGCCGACGTCGCGGCCAACGGCACCTACTCGGTCGCCGCCCAGCACGGCCCGGTCACCGTGGCGGCGGTCCTCGCCTCGCTCTACCCGGTGGTGACCGCCCTGGCCGCACGCGGCTTCCTCAGCGAACGGCTGCGGGCCGTCCAGGCCGCGGGTGCCGGACTCGCCCTGCTCGGGACGCTCCTGCTGGCGACCGGCTGAGTCAGCCGTCGGCCTCCAGCCGGGCCAGCCGCTCGGCGCCCTCCTCGTCGAGGTCCGCGAGGGCCCGCAGCTGATCCGGGGTGACACCGTCCGGGATCGGTACCGGCGCGGGTGTGCGCAGCGGCGGCTGCCAGCCGTCGCCGGGAGTCCAGCGCCGTACGACCCGGGCGGGTGCCCCGGCCACCACGGCGTGGTCGGGCACCGTCCCGCGGACCACGGCACCGGCCGCCACGACCACGTTCCGGCCGATCCGCGCGCCCGGCAGGATCACCGCACCCGTGCCGATCCAGCAGCCCGGACCGATCTCCACCGGCTCCATCCGCGGCCACTGCCTGCCGATGGGCTCGTGCGGATCGTCGTACGAGTGGTTCGTGGACGTGACATAGACGTACGGACCGAAGTAGCAGTCGCTGCCGATCGTCACCGTGGTGTCGGCGATGACATGGCTGCCGCGGCCCAGGACGACCCCGTCGCCGATGCGCAGGATCGGGTCGGGGCCGAGGTCGAGATCGGGCATCAGGCCCGCGGTCAGGGTGACCTGCTCGGCGACGATGCAGTGGGAGCCCAGATGGATCCAGGGTTCGCCGAAGACCGTGCCGAGCGGGAAGGCGAGTCTGGTACCTGTTCCCATCGCGCCGAAGCGGAGGCGCCCCGGGCGCTCGGCGGTGACGGATCCCGTGCGCTGCACCCAGGCCCAGCCGGCGTGGACCGCCCGCTGGGCGATGCGGCGCCGCCAGGATGAGAACGTGTTCTTGGGCTTGGGCACCCACTCACGGTACTCAGCACCGACTGTGCCCATGAGGCCGGACCGCTGTGATCTTCGCCCCACCGTTGGCGTACGGTGCGGGGGTACCGAACACGACCAAAGACCGGGAGACCGTGATGACGCACAAGGCGCTGATCGTGGGCATGGGCGGCAAGGACCCCGAGATCGACCCGGAGTCGTTCGTCGCGCCCACGGCCTGTGTGATCGGCGACGTGGTCCTGCTCGCGGGAGCGAGTGTCTGGTACGGCGCGGTGGTGCGCGGCGACACCGAGCGGATCACCGTCGGTGCGAGCGCCAATGTCCAGGACAACGCCACCCTTCACGCGGACCCCGGGTTTCCGGTCACGGTCGGCGAGCGGGTCTCCATCGGGCACAACGCCGTGGTGCACGGGGCGACCGTCGGGGACGACTGTCTGATCGGCATGGGAGCGACCGTGCTCAACGGGGCGGTGATCGGCGCGGGCTCTTTGGTCGCCGCTCAGGCGCTGGTACCGCAGGGGATGGTGGTGCCGCCGGGCTCACTGGTGGCAGGGGTGCCGGCCAAGGTGAAGCGGGAACTGACCGCCGAGGAGCGGGAGGGCGTCACCCTGAACGGCACGCTGTACGCGGACCTGGCGAAGGCACACCAGGACGTGCACGACAAGGCGTGACGCCCTGCTGACGTCCTGGTCCTGCTCCTGCTCCTGCTCCCGGTCCTAGTCGGCGGCCGGGACGGGTTCCTGTTCCGCGGCCCGCTCGGCCGCCGCCTTCTTCGCCTTCCGCTTCAGCACCAGCACCGACGTCAGGCCGATCAGCGCGGCCACCACCAGGCCCAGATACGAGAAGCGCTTGAGCCAGTCCTCGGCGACCACGCCGACGTAGTAGATGACCGCCGTGGTGCCGCCCGCCCAGCAGATGCCGCCGAGGACATTGGCGATCAGGAACTTCCAGTACGGCATGTGCAGCACACCCGCGAGCGGGCCGGCGAAGATCCGCAGCAGGGCGACGAAGCGGCCGAAGAAGACGGCCCACATGCCCCACTTCTCGAAGGACCGCTCGGCGGTGGCGATATGGCCCTCGCCGAAGTGCCTGGGGAACTTCTTGCCCAGCCAGGCCAGCAGCGGACGCCCGCCCTTGCGGCCGATCGCGTAGCCGATGGAGTCGCCGACGACGGCGCCCACGGTCGCGCAGGCACCGAGAACGATCGGGTTGATGCCCGAGTGCTGCGAGGAGAGCAGGGCCGCCGACACCAGGACGATCTCGCCCGGCAGCGGGATACCCAGGCTCTCCAGACCGATGACCAGGGCCACCACGGCATAGACGGCGGCCGCCGGCACGGTGTCGAGCCATTCCTGGACGTGCAACGCCGTTTCCTCCCCTGTCGCGTCCTTGCTTTCCGGGACGTCACCCGTAAGGCGCGCCCCAAGGAAGGCTACCTGCTCGCCGCGCGACGGCAGCCGGGCAAGCCCCGGCAGCACGGCACCGTCCCGCCGACGGTCCTTCGGTTTTCGGACATCCGCATGTCACACGGAACGGGAAGGCTCCCCCGCGGTTCCCCCCGCCGCCTCGCATCTCCCGGTCCCGCCGCGCGGCCCGATGCGGAAGGACGACGTGCCCGTGTCCTCGCTGTCCTCGCTCTCATCGACGTCCCCACTCCGCTCCGACGCGCCCGCGCACCCGATGGTCGCCCGTCCCGTCCGGCTGGCGCTGTGCCTGAGCCCTCTCCTGCTGGCCGGGATCTGGGGACTGACCAACCGGTCCCTCGTCCACGAGGGTGCCGCGCGGCTGGTCGCGGCCGACCCCTGGTGGCTGCTGGCCGGCGGGGGCTTCACCTGCCTGGGCTGGGTCGCGGCCTCGTGTGTCCGCCAGGGCGCCGTGCCGGACCGGCTGCCGCCGGGGCTGCTGTTGGCCTCGCAGTTCGCCGCCGGGGCCGCGAACCACGCGCTGCCCGGGGGCATCGGCGCGCACGCGGTCACCGTGCGCTTCCTGCGCGGCCGCGGGGTACCGCTCGACCGCGCCACCGCCTCGATCGCCCTGTACTCCCTGGCCAAGTCCGTCGCGAAGGCGATCGTGCTCGTGGTGTTCCTTGCGGCCTCCCCGGCCTGGCGGCGGCTGGGCGAGCTGCTCCCGGACGGGCGGACGCTCGTACCGGTGCTCGCCGTCGTCGGCACCGGTGCCGCCGTCGCCGGGCTGGCCCTGGCCGTCGTACGTCCGCTGCGCCGCCCGGTGACGGGGCTGCTGCGCACCGCCCTGGCCGACGCGCGCCTGCTGCACACCCGGCCCTGCCGTGTGCTCGCCCTGTGGGGCGGGGCGGCCGCGATGCCGCTGCTCCAGGGGTGCGTGATCGCCTCGGTCGGGGCCGCGCTGGAGCTGCCGGTCCCCTGGGCGCACGTGGTCCTCGCCTACCTCGCCGCGGGCACCGCGGTGGGGGCGGTGCCCGCACCCGGGGGCCTCGCGGTGGACGCGGCGCTGGTGTTCACGCTGGCGGCCTTCGGCTCCCCGGTGGCCCTGGCCACGGCGACCGTGATCGGCTTCCGGGTGCTGACGGACTGGCTGCCGTTGCTGCCGGGGGCCCTCGTGCTGTCGGCACTGATCCGCGCCAAGGTGCTCTGAGCCCCGGCTCAGTCGCGCCGGGCCACGAGCCGGTAGGCGTTGGACAGCCCCAGACGGTGCGAGAGGGGCCGTACCGCGAACCGGTCCAGGAGCGTGCCGAGGGCGAGGGCGGGCACCCCCGCGAGGACCACGGCGGTGCGCAGCCCGCGCCGGACCGCGCCCGGCGGTTGCGCCAGCCACGGCGCGTCCTCGCGCGGGGCGGTGTGGTCCAGGGCCAGCCAGACCGCGGCGAGCAGATCCACCGGGTCGTGCGGCTGCGCGTGCTGCTCCGCGACCACCGTGAATCCCAGGTCGGTCAGGCGGCGGCGCAGATTGGCGACGGGCACGAAGTGCAGATGCTGCGGCTGGAGCCAGGGCAGCCACCAGCGGCCCAGGAGGCGGGCGTAGCGGCTCTGCGGGTCCGGGACCTCGATGAGCAGATGGCCGCCGGGCCGTACGACCTCGTGCGCGGCCCGCAGTTCGCGGTCGGGGTCGGTGCTGTGCTCCAGGTAGTGGAACATGCTGACCACGTCGTAGCGGGCGGTGAGTTCCGGGGCGAGCTCCGGGAAGGAGCCGCGGTGGCCGTGCTCCACCCTTCCCTCGCGTTCGGCGAGCTCGACGCCGTCCGTGAAGTCCAGGCCGTCGAAGACCGTGCCCGGCAGCACCTCGCGGGCGGCCTCGCAGAAGTGGCCGTGGCCGGTGCCGACGTCCAGCCAGTTCTTCGGGGTGGGGTCGTGCGGCAGCATGGATTCGGCGCGGCCTCGGTACATCTTGGTCCGGCCGCCGAAGGTGCCGCCCATCTTCTGCTCGCCGAGGCCGTCGTAGAAGTCGCGGTAGTAGAACTCCAGACCGGCCTCGTTCAGCCGCGGGTTCTGGAAGGTGTGCCCGCAGTCCTCGCACCGGTCGAGCTCGAAGCGGCCCGGCTTGTGCTGGAGCAGATCCGTGGTGCGCAGCCGGGTGCTCAGCCGCTCCGAGCCGCACCAGGGGCAGCTGGTGCGCCGCGGCTCGAAGAACCGGCCCACGCCGTCGGCCAGATCGGCCTGGTAGCGGGGGCGCAGGGCGGCGATGCGCGCGGCGCGGTCGGGGGCGTGGGCGGACTCGGTTGCGTCCACAGGTTCCGTGGCGCCCACGGGCTCCGTGCCACCCACGGGTTCGGTTGCGTCCGCGAGCTCTCCGTCGCCCACGGATTCGGTTGCGTCCATGGGCTCGCTCCCGCCGTTCGACTGTGTCTTGTCGCTCATCGCGTCTCCGCTCATGGCTGTCGGTCGTGCCCTCGGCCTGTCCCGAGCCGTTCGAGGTGGGTCGCCGCCGCGTGGGCGCCGCCCGCGGTGCGGAACGCCGTGCGCAGGCGGGCGGCCGCCTCGCGGTGGGCGGGTTCGTGCAGGACGGTGTCGAGGGCCGCGCCCAGCCGGGGTGCGGTGACCCGGCCGAACCTCACCCTGATGCCGGCTCCCGCGTCGACCACCTGCGCGGCCACCACGGGCTGGTCGTCACGGATCGGGGCGACGACCAGCGGAACCCCGTGCCACAGGGCCTCGCAGACCGTGTTGTGCCCGGCGTGGCAGATCACCGCGTCGACCCTTGCCAGGAGCGGGAGTTGGGGCACGGCGGGCAGGATCAGTACGTCCTCGTCGCCACCGGTCGCGGCCAGGGTGCCGCCCGGATCGACGAGCACCGCCTGTACCCGGTCGGCCCGTTCGCGCAGCGCGGTCAGGCACTCGGCGAGAAACCGGCCACCGGCGTCGGCGTTGGCGGTGCCGAGGGTCACCAGGACCTTGGCCCGGCCCGGGTCCAGCCACTCCCAGGGGAAGCCGGGCTCGGCCGGACGGTCCGCGATCGAGGGGCCGACACAGCGGATCGCCTCCCCCTTCTCGCCCGTGGGGCCGACGAGTTCGGGCGTGGTGAAGGCCAGGACCAGGTGAGGTGAGAACCGCGGATCGGCGGTGCCGGAGGGGTCGCCGATCCGTCCCCGCAGTTCGGTCAGCCGCTCCCGCAGCCAGGCGGCGACCCTCGGCATGCCGTCGTACGCGTCGGTGAACTCGGCCGACGTGGTGGCGGAGGTGGCCCAGGGAAGCCGCAGGCGCTCGGCCACCAGGGCGCCGGCGAAAGCCTGTTGGTCGGCGACGACCACGTCCGGCCGGAAGCCGTCCACCGCCGCCCGCACGCCCGGGGCCATCGCGTCGGCGAGCGGCACCAGGTACCCCTCCCACAGGAACTTCAGCGCCTCCGGGCCACGCAGGTCGGGCGGCCGCTCGACCCCCGTGACGCCGTCGCACGGGAACACGTCGGCGTCCGCTCCCGCGAGCCTGCGCACCAGCCCGGGATCGGCGCACCCCCACGCCACCCGGTGCCCGCGCGCGGTGAGTTCGGCCGCGACGCCGACCGTCGGGTTGATGTGCCCGACCAGGGGCGGCACCACGAACAGGAAACGGCTCACCGGGCCTCGGCCCCCACCGGCCGGCCCCCGCTCGCCGTGCGGATCAGCTCCAGGATGTGCCCGCCGACGGCCCCCGGCGCCTCCACCAGCACCGAGTGCTCGTGCCCCGGCAGTACGACGGACCGGAAGTCCCCGAGCAGCGTCTCCTTCAGGGACACCAGCTCCACCAGGTCCGAGTCACCGCCGTAGACCCCGAGGACCGGGCAGCGCACGGACCTGATCTCGTCCTCGGTCAGCACGCGGCTGGCGGGGATGTCCCGGCCGAGGGTGGTCTCCCTTGCGAGCCGCGCCGCGCCCTTGGCCAGACGGGCCGTGTTGTGGCTGCGGTGGGACGTGATCCAGGCGATCGCGTCGGGCTCGTTGTACGCCAGCTCGGTCACCACCCGGTCCAGGATGCCGCCCAGTTTCGCCGCCCAGGCCGCGGTCGCCGGCTCGGACTCGATCAGGGTGAGGCTCGCCGTGCGCCCGGGGTGGCGGGCCGCCCAGCCGAAGGCGATGGTGCCACCGTAGGAGTTGCCGACGAGGTGGACGGGGCCGGTGACGTCCAGCCGGTCGAGGAGCGCCTCCAGGTCGTCGATGTTGTGGTCGAGGGTGTAGCCGCTCCGCGGGCGTTCGCTGCGGCCGTGACCGCGCAGGTCGTACATGACCACGTCGATGCCCGCCACGGCGAAGGCGGGGGCCACGGTGAAGTAGTAGCTGGCCAGGCTGTCGGTGAGCAGCCCGTGCACGAGCACCGCGGTCGCGACCTTCGGGCGCCCCTGGCGGGGGCCCATTCTCTGTACGTGCAGCCGGATGTCACCGGTGTCGACGATCGCCATGTGTCAGCCCGCCTCCGCGGCCTTCAGGCTCTGCACCACGTGCTCGACGAGCCTGCCGACGGTGAGCTCGATGATCTCGTCGAAGTCCATACCGGCGAGGAACTCCGCGAAGTTGACCTGGTCTCCGTACCGCTGTTCCAGGAGGCCCGCCAGGGTCACCAGGTCGATGCTCTCCAGTTCCAGGTCGCGGTTGAACGTGGTGCTCATGCCGATCTCCACGTCGTCCTCGCCGTACTCCTCCAGGAGGATCAGGAGCATGCCTCTGATGTCGGCGAGCACGGCCTCCTCGTCGGCGGGCTCGGTGGTCGGCTGGATGGGGTTCATCGACGGTGCTCCTCTTCGTCCGATGCCGCTGCGGGCAGTTCTCCGGCCTCCACCGGTCCCGTCGTCCAGGCCACGACGTACTCCCGGTCCGGCAGTGCGGGGGTGTTGCGGACGGATCGGCAGTGCACCGTGTACGCGCGTTCCAGACGGCCCGAGACCAGCAGGCGGCTGCCGTCCGGGGCCGCGTCGAACACTGCGAAGTCCCGGGGCCGTCCGCCGAATCCGGTGCCCTCCGCCTTGGCCACCGCCTCCTTCGCCGCCCAGAACCGGGTGAACCAGAGTGGCTCGGAGTCCTCGCCGTCCGCGCACCGGGCGCGCAGGAGCCGGAGTTCGTCGGCGCCCAGGGCGGCGGCGAGGGCCGCCGGGTCGCGTTCGCTGACCTCTTCGATGTCGATACCGGGGCCGGGACCGGGGGTGTGGGGCCGTACGATCGCCACGGCGGCCTCGGCGCGGTGCGCAAGGGAAACGTCCAGCGGGGGCAGGGCGCGGCCGTGCTCGCCGGTGACGTACGGGCGGCCCAAGTCGTCGTTGCGGACCCGCAGTTCGGCCGGGAACAAGGGCCCTTCGCCGTGCTCCCACAGCCACCGGCGCACCGCGTCCTTGGCGGCGATCCGGCCGAGCAGCCACTGCCGGCGGCCGCGCGGGGCCTGCGCGGCGTACTCGGAACGCTCCGCTCCGCCGAGTGAGTTGCGCATGATCAGCTCGCGCGATGCGAGGTCCGGCCACCGCTCGTGCAGCAACGACCAGCCGCCGGGGCGCGGTTCGGAGAGGGTGTTGCGCTCGGGGAAGCGTTCGACCGGGCGGGTCTGCGGGTCGTTGTCGAAGCGTCGGTCCTGCCAGCCGGTGAGCTGCGCCCACACCCGGCCCGCGACGGTCAGCTCGATGTCCGCCTCAAGGAGGGTGTCGGCGAGCGAGGTGATGCGCACCAGGCATTCGACCTGCGTGCCCGGAGCCGGATGCGGCCCGTAGAAGCGCATGTGCCGCATCTGCACGGGGAAGACCACGGTCCGTTCGGTGCGCGTGGCCATGATCCAGTAGCCGAGGATCTGGCCCACGTTGTCGAGCAGGGCGCCGGGGGCCGCGGGTGTGGTGATCACCCCGCGTATGTGCTTCTCGCCGATCGCGGTGAGTTCCGTGACGCCCTGGAAGGCCGGGCCGTGGAACATCCAGCGCTCTTCGTAGAGCTGGGCGGCCGTGTGGTCGGGGGTGCGTTCGGGTCGGGGCGGCTCTGTTCGGACGTGGGGCGGGGTGGGGTGGGCCGCGGCCAGTTCGACGACCGCGCGGGCCGTGGGGCCGAAGGTGACGGTGCACCGGTTCGGGTCTTGGGGGGTCCGGGTGACGGTGACCGGGACGTCGACGGCGGGCGTCGCGGTGAGCCAGCGGTCGAAGCGCGCCCCGTGCACGGCGACCGCCCGCATGCCCGGTGCGGCCCGTTCCGCCGCGTCCATCATGTGCCGCACGATCGTGGTCGCCGGGACGACGGGCCAGCGGTCGGCCACGTCCGGCCAGCCGGGGCGCTGCGGGAAGAAGCAGTGGTCGAGGAGGTGGGGCATGGTGTGCGGGGACACGTGGAGGGTGGTCTGCCAGGTGTCGGGGGTGGTCGGTGGCTGATGGGGCGTGGAGCTGCCGTGGGGCGCGGTCGGGGTGGTGACCGCCCCGTGCACAGCCTTGGCGGGCGCCCCGGGCCGGACCGCGGTCGGAACGTAGGCCCTGCTCGGTGGGCGGTCGGCCGCGCCGATCAGCGCGGCCGCCATGTCCGCGGTGTCGCGCAGCAGCGCGCTCAGCTCGGCGGCCACGGGGAAGCGTCCGGCCACGGCGTCGAGGGGCGACGGGGTGGGATCGGCCGCGCCGACGCGTACGGCACCCGACGGCGCCGGGGATGCCGTGCGCAGGTCGGTACGGAGCCCGCCGAGGACCCGGTCGTCGAGGGAGACCAGGGCTCCCCCGAGATCGAGCCGGACCGGTCGGCGCTCGGGGACACCGCGACCGGCCGCCCGGGCGGCCGGGGTCGGCAGTGCCGGTGCCACGCTCGCGCCCGCCGTCCACAACGCCGTCGCCACGCAACGGAGTTGGGACAGTCCCGGGCGGTGCGGTGAGTTGGCCGCAACGGCCAGGTGGTCGCGGTCGCCGAGCGTGTCGCCGATGAGGGAGGCGAGCCTGCCCGGGCCGGTCTGGACGAAGGTGCGGTGGCCGGCCGCGTACAGGGCCTCGACGAGCTGCCGGAAGCGGACGGGTTCCAGCAGATGCCGGACGAACAGCTCGCGGACCGCGGCCTCCCCCTCGGGGAAGGGTGCCGCGGTCGTCCCCGACCACACGGGCACGGTCGGCGGATGGAGCCGGAACCGGTCCGCCGCCTCCTTGATGGGCGAGAGGTACGGCTCCAGCATCGGCGTGTGGAACCCGGACCGGAACGGCAGCACCTGGCAGATCACGCCCTGGGCCCGGAAGGACCGTACGAACTCCTCCACCGCGCCGTCCGGCCCGCACACCATCGACTGGTGGGGGGCGTTGTCGTGAGAGAGCACGATCCCGGCACCCGCCCAGTCCTCGCGCAGGGCCGCCCGGACGCGCTCGGCGGACGCGCCGACCGCGCCGAAGGTGAGGCCCGGCACGGTCACCGTGTCCGGGTCGAAGTCCGCCATGAACGCGTCGACCTGATCGCCGGAGTACAGCCCTGCCACGGCCATCGCCGTCCACTCGCCGACGCTGTGCCCGGCCACCGCGTCGGGGACGACCCCCATGCGGCGCAGCGCGGCGTCGAGGAGCCGCCCGACGCCGACGACACCGAATCCGTGCCGGCCCACGTCCGCGACCCGCACCTCCTCGTCGGCGGGAGCGAGCGCGGCGAGGCAGAAGTGGGCGGCGATGTCGTCGACGCGGGGCGCGAAGTCGCCTTCGAGGCCGGGGAAGACGAAGGCGAGCCTGCCGTCCGCGCCGCCGAGGAGCGGCCGGGGGCGGAACCATACGTCGTTGCGGCCCTGCCAGGCCCGGCCCTTGGCGACCGCCCGGCGGGCCAGGGCGAGCCGCTTGGCGGTCGGTTCGACGATGCCGAGGCGGGCCGGGCCCGCGTCCGGGTGGGTGTGGGCGGCGTCGAGCCCGGAGGCGAGGACTGCGGAGTCGTCGGTGTCCAGGGCGGCGGCCAGCCGCTCGGGGCTGTCGGCGGCGAGCAGGAGGACACGCTCGGCTTCGGCGACGGCAACCGTGGCTCGGGGCCCTGGGCTCCCCGTGGACCGCGCGGCCGCGCCGGGTGCTTCCTCCAGCACCACATGGGCGTTGATCCCCCCGAACCCGAAGGCGTTCACCGCTGCCCGCCGTACCGGCCGCTCGGGGCCGGTCTCCCAGGGGACCGCCTTCTCCAGCGGGCGGAAGCGGGTGCCCGCGAGAGCGGGGTGCGGGGTGTCGCAGTGGAGGGTGGGCAGCAGGGTGCGGTGGTGGAGCGCGAGGGCGGCCTTGACCAGTCCCGCGACTCCGGCGGCCGGCATGGTGTGGCCGATCATCGACTTCACCGAGCCGATCACCGCGCGTTCGTCGCCGTACGCCTCGCCCGGCCCGAACACCGCGGTGAGGGTGGCCAGTTCGGCGGCGTCCCCGGCAGGTGTCGCGGTGCCGTGCGCCTCCAGGAGGCCGACCGAGCCGGGCGCGGCGGGGTCGAGTCCGGCGGCCCGCCACGCCTGGCGCACGGCGTGTGCCTGACCGCCGGGGTCGGGGTTGACCAGTCCGGCCGTACGGCCGTCGCTGGCCACGCCGGTGCCCCGGATCACCGCGTAGACACGGTCGCCGTCGCGCTGGGCGTCCGCGAGGCGCTTCAGTACGACGATGCCGGTGCCCTCGCCGATGAGGATGCCGTCGGCGTCGCGGTGGAAGGGGCGGATGCGCTGGCTCGGGGAGAGCGCGCGCAGCTGGGAGAAGACGCTCCACAGGGTGATGTCGTGGCAGTGGTGCACTCCCCCGGCCAGCATCAGATCGCAGCGCCCGGAGGTGAGTTCGCCGACGGCCTGGTCGACGGCGACCAGCGAGGAGGCACAGGCCGCGTCGACGGTGTAGGCCGGGCCGCGCAGGTCGAGCCGGTTGGCGATCCGGGACGCGGCGAGGTTGGGGACCAGGCCGATCGCGGACTCGGGGCTCGTCGGCCCCAGACGGTCGGTGAACGCCTCGCGCACCCGGTCCAGTTGACCTGGTGTCAGGTCGGGCAGCAGCTCGCCCAGGGTGCGGACGAGCTGACCCGCGGTGCGGACCCGCTGGTCGAGCCGGACCAGGCCGGGGGTGAGGTAGCCGCCCCGGCCCAGGACGACCCCGACGCGGTGCCGGTCGGGCAGCCGCTCTCCGGCCCCCGCGTCGGCGAGCGCCTCGGCGGCCACGTTCAGCGCGATCAGCTGGTCGGGCTCGGTGCCGGGCACCGAGGCGGGCATGATGCCGTAGCGGGTGACCTCCACCTCGGCCAGGCCGTCCACGAAGCCACCGCGCCGGCAGTACACCTGGTCGGCCACGGCAGGTCCGGCCGCGGAGCCGGGGCGGTAGTAGTCGGTGTCCCAGCGGCCCGCCGGCACCTCCCCGATCGCGTCCACGCCGTCCCGCAGATTGCGCCAGTAGGCGTCGAGACCGGCGGCGCCGGGCAGCAGCACCGCCATCCCCACGATGGCGACCGCGTCCTGACGCATGTCACCACCCCGAGGCGGTGTAGACGACCGCGCGGGCCGACTCCTCGCCCCAGGCGAGTTCCCGCAGCAAAGCCGCGGTGCCCTCGTCGGGGTCGATCAGCCGGATGCCGCGCCGGGCGTACTCCCGGCCGAGCTCCGGACCGACCATCCCGCCGTGGGAGCCGGTGGGTGCCCACGGCCCCCAGTGCACGGTCAGCGCACGGTGTCCGGTGCGGGCGGCCCAGGCGGTGCCCAGGGTCTCCAGGGCGTCGTTGGCGGCCGCGTAGTCGGCCTGGCCGCGATTGCCGAGTACGGCGGAGATGCTGCCGAACAGGACCGTGAACCCCGGCCCGTTGGGCAGTTCCTCCAGCGCGGTGAGCAGGGTGGCGGCTCCGGCCGCCTTGGTGCCGTACACGCGCTGGAAGGACTCGGCGGTCTTCTCGGCGATCAGCCGGTCCTCGATCACCCCGGCCGCGAACACCACCCCGTCGAGGCGGTCGTGCTCCGCATGGATCTCCTTGACCGCCTGGAGCGCGGCGTCCTGCTCGCGGAAGTCCACGGCGTGGTAGCGGACCCGGCTGCCGAGCGCGGTGAGTTCCGCGAGTGTCGCGGCGATCTCCCGCTGGGCGAGGATCAGTTCGGCGGCCCGGTTGACCTCGGCGGGTCCGAGCGAGCCGCCGGAGGCGAGGGCCGCCCGCAGTTCGGCCGGGGTGCGCGCGGCGGCGGTCCGCGGGTCCTCGGGGCCGGTGGCCGCGGGCGTTCTGCCGAGCAGTTCGATGCGGCAGCGGCAGGCCGCGGCGAGCGAGGCCGCGAACTTCGCCGTGATCCCGCGGGCACCGCCCACCAGCAGCACCACGGAGTCCCGGTCCAGGCCGAGCGCGGCGGCCTCGGCGGCACCGTCGCCGGCCGGTCCCGCGCCGGTGCTGCCGAGCGTGCCGAGGGGTGCCTCGACGAGCTCGAAACCGTGCCGGCCGGCGGCGGTGCGCAGGACGACGGGTGCCGGGTCGGGTGCGAGCAGTTCGGCGAGCAGGGCGTCCGCGACGGCGGACGGCCCCGTGTCGGCGAGGGCGACGGTCCGCGCGACCGTCTCCGGGTATTCGCGGGCGATGGTGCGGAACAGGCCGTCCAGCCCCGCCGCCCGCAGCGCGTCGTCGCCGTCGGCGGGCCGTACGGCCAGCAGCCATCGCGGGCCGTGCGCCAGGGCGGCCTTCAGCGTGGGGAAGGCGTCGGGCAGGACCGGCGGCTCGGCGCCCGGCAGCGCCCCCATGTACAGCACGCCGTCCACCACGTCGTCCGCCTCGGTCGGCAGGTGTTCCGCGTCGACGGTCACCACCTCGGCGCCGTACGGAGCGAGCCGCGCCGCGATCTCCGCAGCCGCGCCGCCTCCGTCGCCGAGCACGACGAACCGCTTCCCGGACAGGACGGTGGCCGGATCCGCCGGGCGGTCCGGCTGCCTCGGAGGCACCGGACGGAGCTGAAGTCTCTTCGGCGCGACGCCGACGACCCGCTCCGTCAACTCCTCTGCGGAACCAGCAACTTCGGACGGGACGGCACTCTGCTCCCCGGCCCCGTGCAGCCGCGCCGCGAGCCAGCGCGTCACGGCCGCCGCCGTACGCGCCTTGGCCAGCTCCTCCAGCTCCGCGTCGTCCAGGGCCGTGACGTCCGCCCCGGCGCCGATCCCCAGCCGCTTGGCGAGTTCGCCCGCTATCTCGGCCCGCTTGATCGAGTCGATGCTCAGGTCCGCCTCCAGGTCGAGGTCGGGCTCGATCATGTCGACGGGGTAGCCGGTGCGCTCGCTGATGATCTCCAGGACGACGCGTTCCACATCGGCTGCCGGGTCCGTGCCGGTGTCGGCCGGGGCGGACTCCGGGACCGGCTGAGGGGCGGCGACGAGCTCGGCGGGCTGGATCTGGGGCGCCACCAGGGGGCCGGGCGCCGCGGGTGCGGGAGCGGACCGGCCCGGCACCGCGCCCAGATAGGTGAGCAGAACATCGCGCTGGGCGGCGATCATCTCCCGGCTCGTGCGCAGGAATTCGGAGATCAGCGCGTCCTGGCCGGCCGGGACGCCGTACGGGTGGTTCGTCGTCACAGTCGTCTCCACGACTCGTCGGGCCGGTGCCAGGGCACCGGGAAGGAGTTCTCCGGCGGCGGTGCGGACCAGGTGGCCGTCGACCGTCCAGCCGGGTCGCTTCGGTGCCGGGGTGCGGACGGCGTCGACGGCATCGCGCCCCCGGAAGAGCCGGCCGGTGCGCACCGGCCGACCCGCGACGGCCAGTTGGGCGAGTGCGTCGAGCCAGCCGCGCAGCCCGCTGCCGTCGCGGGGCTCGCAGGCGACGGTGCGGTGCGGGCGGTCGCCCAGGATCTGTTCGACCAGCCGGGTGAGGACCGTGCCGGGTCCCGCCTCTACGAAGATCCGTGCTCCCGCCTCGTACATGGCCTCGATCTGCGCGGCGAAGGCGACCGGCGCCCCGATCTGGGCGGCCAGCTCCGCGCGCACCGCGTCCGGGTCCGCCGCGTACGGGGCGGCCGTACGGTTGGACCAGACCGGGAACTCGGCCGGGCGTACGGTCCTGTCCCGGAGGACCTCCGCGAACGTCTCGCCCGCACCCGCCACCAAGGGGCTGTGGAAGGCGCAGCCGACCGGGATGCGCTTGGCGCCGAACCCGGCCTCGCGCAACAGCCGTACGGCGCCGGCGACTTCCTCGGTCGGGCCGGAAATCACCGTCTGCCGGGGCGAGTTGCGGTTGGCGAGGACGACCGAAGCGGGCACCCCGGCCGTGCGCAGAGCTGCTTCGACGTCCTCGGCGCCGGCGGAGACGGCGGCCATGCTGCCGGGGTCGTCGCCCGCCGCCGCGAGGATGGCCGAGGCCCGCTCGGTGCTCAGCTCCAGCAGCGTCTCGGGGTCGAGGGCGCCGGCCGCGCACAGGGCGACCAGTTCGCCGTAGCTGTGTCCGGCCGCCATGTCCGGTCTCACCCCCGCCGTGGTGAGGAAGGCGTGGGCGGCGAGGCCGGTGATGCCGAGGGCGGGCTGGGCGGCCCGGGTGTCGGTGAGCCCGGCCCGCCGGCACTCGCGGGCCGCGTCGTCGAAGGCGGCGGGCGGGTACAGCCGGTCGGCGTGGGCCCGGCCGAGCCGAAGGTAGTGGTGCAGTTCGGGGAAGGCGATGAAGAGGTCGGCGAGCATGCCGGGGCGCTGGCTGCCCTGGCCCGGGAACAGGAAGGCGACCTTGTCCTCGCCGTGCGCGGCCGCGTCGGCCAGGTGGATGCCCGCGGCCGGGTCGTGCTCCCCGGCCAGGGCCCTGCGCAGCTGCCGGATCAGACCGTCCACGTCCGTGGCCACGACCGCGGCCCGCACCGGTTCCGGCGAGGCGTCGGAGCGCCGGGCCGCGCTCAGCGCGAGGTCACGCAGCCGCCAGGGACGGCCGTCGGCCTCGGCGGCCTTCAGGACCGCCTCGATCGCCCGACCGGCACTCGCCGCGTCCCTCCCGCGGAAGGTGAACAGCTCGGCGGGCCACTCCTCCAGACCCTGCTCCGGCGGTACGGCGTCGGCGTAAGCCCCCAGCACCACATGGAAGTTGGTCCCGCCGAAGCCGAACGCGCTCACTCCGGCCACGCGTTCGCCGGCCGGAGTCGCCCACGGCTGGGCCCGCGTGTGGAAGGCGAAGGGGCCCGCGCCCTCCTCCCACGCCGCGTTGGGGCTCTTCAGGTGCAGGGTGGGCGGCCGTACGCCGGTGTAGAGCGCCAGGGTGGTCTTGATCAGGCCCGCGAGACCGGCGGCGCACTTGGTGTGCCCGATCTGCGACTTGACCGAGCCCAGCACACATCCGCCGGGCCGGGCCCCGGCCTTGGCGAACACCTCGCCGAGGACGGTGAGTTCGGTGCGGTCGCCGACGACGGTCCCGGTGCCGTGCGCCTCCACCAGGCCGACCGTGGCCGGTGAGACGCCCGCGTTGCGGTACGCCCGCTCCAGCGCGACCCGCTGCCCCTCGGGCCGGGGCGCGGTCAGGCCGAGGGAGCGGCCGTCGCTGGACGAGCCCAGCCCCTTGATCACGCCGTAGATCCGGTCGCCGTCGCGTTCGGCGTCCGCCAGCCGCTTGAGGACGACGCAGGCGACGCCCTCGCCGAGCGCGATGCCGTCGGCCGACCCGTCGAAGGCCCGTGACCGGCCCGTCGGGGAGAGCGCGTGGACCGACGAGAACAGGACGTAGTCATTGATGCCGTTGTGCAGGTCGGCGCCGCCGCACAGGACGACGTCGCTGGTGCCCGCCGTGAGTTCCTTGCACGCCACGTCCACCGCGGCCAGCGAGGAGGCGCAGGCCGCGTCCACGGTGTAGTTGGCCCCGCCGAGGTCCAGCCGGTTGGCGATCCGGCCCGAGATGACGTTGGCGAGCATGCCGGGGAAGGAGTCCTCGGTCAGCCGGGGCAGCTGCTCCTCGATCCCGTCGGGCACCTTGCCGTAGTACGACGGCAGTACGGCGCGCAGGGTGGCGGCGTTGGACAGGTCGCTGCCCGCCTCGGCCCCGAAGACGACGGAGGTGCGCGAGCGGTCGAACTCCCGCCCGCGGTCGCCGTATCCGGCGTCCTCCAGGGCGCGCCGGGCGGCCTCCAGGGAGAGCAACTGGACGGGCTCGATACTGCCGAGCGAGGCGGGCGGGATGCCGTAGGCGAGCGGATCGAAGGGGATGCGCGGCAGGAAGCCGCCCCACTTGGAGGTGGTGCTGCCGTCGGCGTGGTGCAGGTCGGGATCCCAGCGGTCGTGTGGGACCTCGGTGACGGCGTCGTGCCCGGCGACGATGTTCGCCCAGAAGGAGGCCAGGTCGGGGGCCTGCGGGAACATGCAGGCCATGCCGACGACCGCGATGTCGAGGGGTGCGGGCTGCGCCGGTTCCGCGGTCCGGTCGGCGCCGAGCCGTTGGTTCAGCTCCCCGGTACGGGCGGCGAGGAAGTCGGCCGCGCCGTCGGTCACCGAACGGTGCAGGGCCTCGATGGTGGTCGTCGCGGAGCGCAGCACGGCCACTTCCCCGGCCATGAACATGCCCTCGTCCATCTGGCGTTGCTCGCCCACGGGCGCCAGGACGCCGCCGTCGGTCCGGTCGACGCCCTTGCTGGCGATGCGCAGCCGTCCGACGTTGAGCCGCTCCAGTTCCTCCCAGACGCGCCGGTCCGGCACACCCTGAGCGCGCAACTCGGCTTCGCGGTCCCGGTAGTTCAGGGTGAACGGGCTGGGCACGCAGCGGGTGGCATGGCCGGGGGCGGTCTCCAGGAGGGCGGTGGCCCCGGCCGCCACGACCTGTCTCTGGAAGAGGGGCTGTATCGCGCCTCGGTCCACCACCTCCTCGGTGAACAGATAGGCGGTTCCCATCAGGACGCCGACGGCGGCTCCGCGCTCCGTGAGCGGTGCGGCGAGCGCCGCGATCATCGCGGCGGAGCGCTCGTCGTGGACGCCGCCCGCGAAGAACACCTCGATCCGCCGGACCGTGTCGTCGTCAGCTCCGGCGTCGGCCAGGAAGTCCTCCAGCACCGCCAGTTGGGCCTCCCACAACGGGAAGCCGGCCCGCGGTCCGACGTGTCCGCCGCACTCGGAGCCCTCGAAGACGAACCTGCGGGCTCCGGCCTCCAGGAACTGCCGCAGCAGCCCGGGCGAGGGCACATGCAGGAAGGTGCTGATTCCGGCCCGCTCCAGCGCTTCGGCCTGGGCGGGCCGGCCGCCCGCGATGATGGCGTGGCTGGGCCGCAGCTCCCGTACGGCCTCCAGCTGGGCGCCGCGGATGTCCTCGGGCGCGAACCCGAGCACACCGACGCCCCAGGGCCGCCCGTCCAGCGCTACGCGCGTCTCCTCCAGCATCGCCCGCGCCTGCGCTCCGTCGGCCAGCGCCAGCGCCAGGAAGGGCAGCGCACCGTGCTCGGCGACGGCCGCGGCGAATCCCGCCCGGTCACTGACCCGGGTCATCGGCCCCTGCGCCACGGGCAGCCGTGTCCCGAGGGCCCGGCTCATGCCCGAGCCGGACCGCAGCGCGCGGGCGGGCGCGGGGTCGGCGGGCCGACCGGGCAGGATCTCCCGGATCGCGGTCGTCAGTCCGCGCAGCGTGCGGCCCACGTCCTGCCAGCGCTCCGCGAAGCGTGTCGCGAGGAAGCCGTCCTGGCCGACCGGCAGCAGCTGGGTGTGCGGGTCCTGGGCGCCCAGCAGCGCGGCGACGGCGGCGGGGTCGTCGGCGGGCGGGCGTAAAGCGTCGGGGCCGCGGCGGTGCAGTACCCGGTGACCGGCCACGACGACGGTCTCCGAGCCGTCGAGGGAGCGGAGCGCGGCCGCGGCCGCCTCGGGCAGCGTCGACTCGGCCAGCAGGGCCAGTTGCGTGTCGAGGACGACTCCGGCCGCCCCACCGGCCACGGCGGCGGCCGCCGTACGGGGCCCGATGCCGCCGCACGCCCAGACCGGCACGTCCAACTCCGGCTCGGCGAGCAGCTGTTGGAGCAGTACGAAGGTGCTGAGCTGTCCGATCCGGCCGCCGCTCTCGCTGCCGCGGGCGATGAGTCCGTACGCTCCCGCACGGACCGCGTCCCGCGCCTGCTCCAGGTCGGTGACCTCGGCCAACACCCGGTGGCTCGCGGCGACTTCGGCGAGCGGCCACGGGGCGTCGGCCGTGCGGACCACGGTGTCGACCGCCTCGATGTCCTCGGGCCGCATCCGGCACCGGCCCGTGACCCGCACCCCGAACGGGCCCGGCGCCATATGTCTCAGGCGCCCGAGGGCCTCACGGGATCTTCGGTCGCCGTTGCCGAGGTCCAGGATCCCGAGTCCGCCGGCCCGGCAGACGGCCGCGGTGAGCCTGGCATCGGGTTCTCCGAAAGGGGTGATGCAAATGATCAGGTCCAGAGCGCGCGCAGCAGACGTCATGATGCTCCGAATAATCGGCGAGACAGCACGGTGGGGGGTTTGTGCGACGTGGAAGCGCTGGTCGGGGCCACCGGAAACTAGCGACTTATTACTGGCGGGTCAATAACGATGCGGCAATTCCGCTTGCGGTGGAATCAATTCGGCCAGCGGACGAGAGTCGACGCAAGAGCCGAAAATCCGAGCAAGTCCCATCCACCGTACGGCCGTCCGCACCACGAGCCCCAGGCACCACAACGCCACAAGCCCGTCAAAGCGTCCGGCGGATTCACCCCCACTCACCCCTCCGCAACGCGGCGGGCGGCCGGACCGGGCTCTGTAAATTCCGCATGACTTCAGCGCCGTGGCTCGATCGAACCCGTCGGCGACTGAATTCCATTCAGGTCAAACGTGAATCATGGAAAAATCTTGTAAATCCTTGAAGAAACGGCCGGGGAACGCCGGTCCCCCGGCCCCGCTCCGGCACCGGACCGCTGTCGCCGCGGCAGCCGACCTGCGCGATCCGAGTGCCGTACCGCTCCTGGGTCTGCCCGGACTTGTCGCGGCCGCTCGGGGCGGCTCTTCGCCGGCGCCTTCCGCTCCGTCCGGCCGACTCCGGCCTCCGGCGTCCACCGCTGCCGCCGGTCACCGTCCCGCTTCGTCACGACCACACGGGCGCTCGCCCTGCCCGAGCCCGGGGCGACGACGAGTCCCCTGTGCCGGCGCAGGAGGAGTTCGCCGCGCAGGGTCAGTTCGTAGGACGCCTCGCCCGCGTGCCCGACACAGCCGGACAACAGGACTTTCCGGGCCTGCGGTTCGGCGGCGAGGCAGAGGGTGGGGTCGGCGGCGCTGCGCAGCATTGCGTCGCGCCGGTACGACCACTGCTGGGACCCCGCGGACGAGCACGGCGCGAGCACCGCCCCCGCACCCGCCTCGACCCGGCCGCCCTCGACATCCAGGCAGAGTCCGGTGGCGGGGCTGCGCAGTCTGCCGTGCGCGACCTCGACGGGCTCGCTCGCGGAGGCGGCGGACGGGGAGGCGACGACGGACGGCTCGCGGGTGGCGCCGGACCGGACGGAGCCGCGGCCGGCGGCTCCCCAGGTGTCACCGGGTACGGAGACACCGTGGATGCCGTCGGTCCAGCCCCTGACCACCAGCACGGTCGCGAGCAGCACGAGGCAGGTGAGCCCGACTCCGACGGCCACCGCCATGCGCCGCGTCCGTTTTCGACTCGCGTACGCCGACCGTACGACCTCCGAGTGCGGGACCTCCGGGTGTACGCCCTCCGGGCCTACGGCCTCCGGCGCGGGAGGCAGCTCCTCGACGGCGCCGCGTCCCGGGCGCGAGTCGAGATAGCGGCGCGCGCCCCAGCCGAGCACGGTCTCGGCGAGCAGGATCTCCAGTCCGCCCTCGACACGGCCGAGTTGTTCCGCGGCTCGACGGCAGTACTGGCACACCGTCAAATGCCGTTGCGCGTCGGGCAACAGGGAACCGCCGCGGCGAATGGAGATATCGAGGAGGCGGTTGTGGTGACGGCATTCCGCGGTGGGTGCGAGTTCGCGGTGGGCGCGTACCAGTTCCGCCCGGAATTGTTCACGCGCCTGCTCCAGCGTTGCCGCGGCGGCAGAAGTGTCCACGCCCAGCAGTCCGGCGGGAATTGATATCGGCTCCGCCTCGACCTCGGTGTGCCACAGCAGACATTGGGACGCTCCGGGAAGGGCGCGGAAAGCACGCTCGGCGAGTTGTCTTCTTTCGGGGATGCCGGACTTCACCGCGCGTAGACCACGGCCGCCGGTCGGTTTGCGCAGTTCGGGCAGGACCACGCAGATGCCCTCGTCGGCGGCCCACTCCCGGACGGTCTCCCGCACGGCCACGAGGAACTGCGGGCGCAGCGGGCCGCCGGTCGCCCCGCCCGCGAGCCGGCCGAGGACGCGATGGAAGGCCGTGGTGGCGACGAACTGGGCGGCACCACCGGCGGAGGCGAGGCAGACGACCGCGTAGTCACAGGTCGCCCGCCAGTGCCGGGCCAGCAGAAGGGCGACGGCACGATGGCTGCCGTCGCCCTTGGCGCCGAGCTGTGCGACGAGGTTGCGATCGGACCGGGACTGCACGGAACCATTTCCTTTCCAAGCCGAAGGACGACACAAGGAATGGCGCCCCGCCGGAAAGCAGTGTCCCTTCGGTGCCGCCTCTGCCCTCCCAGGAGGAGGCTCACCCTCGCACACCCAACTCACAAGTAACAAGAAGTTCGAGCGCCCAAGTGCAAGGTCCGGGGAATTCAAGATGAGTTACCGGCGGTATCCGTACCGGCATTCGACGCGTTCGTCACTCAAGGCTCAACCTGCATACACAGAAAGCCAGATGGCGCACCGAATCTTCAACCTTCCCACTGAAAGCGGAACGCGCCCGCCCACAGGAAGCTCCCATGTTTCTCCCGGCGTGCTCTCATCCCCGTGCGCCGGCATGGGCCGCATGATCGCCCCGCGCTCCTCAACCGCCCCCACGCCCCCACGCACCGTCCGCAAGGCGGTCGTCCCCGCCGCCGGACTCGGCACCCGCTTTCCGCCGGAGCGGAACCGGGCCGCCTGAGCACTCAAGACGCGGACGGCGGCCGACGCCGCACACGCCGAGGCCCCGGCCGTCGGATCCACCATCCGGCCGGGGCCTCTCCCAAGATCCGCGAGGCGGACGTCAGCCGTTGGGGCGGAGGGTCCAGGTCACCGTCATCTCACCGGTGACGGCGCCGTCCTCGCGCTGGATGGCGACGGCCACCGGGAACTCGGGACGCTTGCCCTCGTCGAGCTCGGCGACGACGTCGGCAATGGGGCGGCCGAGGGTCGCGGTGGCCTTGACCGGACCGAGGGCGATCTTCTTGAACGCGATCTCGGCGGTGACCGGAAGCGGCACGGCGCGCGCCAGCTGGTCGCCGAAGGCGGCGAGGACGATCGCACCACTGGCGGACTCACCGAGGGTGAACATCGCCCCCGCGTGCGGCCCGCCCACGTGATTGCGGTACTCGCTCTGGTCCGGCAGGGACAGCACGGCCCGCTCCGGAGTGGTCTCCAGGTACTCCAGGTTCAGGGTCCGCACCATCGGAACCGTGGCGGCGAGCAATTCGCCGATCGACATCTGGTCTGTGCTCATGGCCGCCATGTTACTCACGAGTAGCAGTACCTGACCAGAGCCGGTCCGATGATCGCTGTATCGTTACGGCCCATGTGGCCAGGGGAACAGCCGCCCGGTGGCGGGGCGAATCCGCAGCAAAATCCGTACCAGCAGCCCGGCTATCAGCAGCCGAACCCGTACCTGGGACAGCAGCCCGCCCAGTGGCCCGCACCGCCCACCGTGACGGCACCCGGGCCGGACGGCGGTGGCCGGCGCACGAAGCTGGTGGCGGTCGTCGCGGCGGCGGCCGTCGTCGTCGCGACCGGAGTCACCGGATTCCTGGTCCTGGGCGGCGGCAAGGACGACAAGGCCGACCCCGGTCCCACCGGCTCACCGACGGCCTCCTCCGCCTCGCCGTCCGCCTCCTCCGCACAGGACAACCCGCGCGCCGGAGGCGAGCTGAAGCCGACCGTCACCGGCTGGAAGGTCGTGGTCAACCCGGATGTGGGCATCGCCTTCGACGTGCCCCCGGACTGGGCGCCGCGCTCGAAGGACTGGATCACCTATGTCACGGACGACGCCGGTTCCGGCGACAAGGTGATCATCGGCATGAAGGCACCGGCCGTGTACAAGGAGAAGTGGTGCAGCTCCGACGACAACAAGGACGGCAGCAGCGAGAACACGTCCCTGGCGAACGTGGGCACACGCGGCAACGACGACAAGAGCACCGAGGAGGCCGCCCGCTCCGATTCGGCGGACTGGGTCTACGGCTGGTACACCCAGCCCGACCGCAAGAAGGTCACCACCGGCCCGGTGACGTCGTACACCACCGCCTCCGGCATCACGGGCAGCCTCGCCACCTCGAAGTCGTCCGGGGTTGTCAGGAAGCACAAGTGCGACTCCGACGGCAGGGCGACGACGTTCGCCTTCAAGGACCCGGACGGGAGTGTGCTGTCGTGGTCGTTCGTCGGCGCCACGGGCGTCAGCGGTGAGGTCCCGGACACCACGGTCCGCGGCATCCTGCGTACGGTGCGGCTGTACGACGTCGGGTCGGATTCCTGAGCCGGCACGTGTGGTGATTCGGTGCAGTGGTTGATTCGGTACGTCCCTGACAAGGGGCGGTGACCGAATCGTGTCCCTGGCGCCGTTAGGGTAACTGCCCATGTGGCCAGGACAGCAGCCGCCCGGGGGCGAGCAGAACCCGCAGAACAACCCGTATCAGCAGCCGGGTTACCAGCAGCCGAATCCGTATCAGCAGCCCGGCTACCAGCAGTATCAGCAGCCGAACCCCCATGGGCAGCAGCCGCAGTGGGGCGCCCCAGGACCGGTGGGCGGACCCCAGCCGCCGCAGGGCGGTGGCGGCGGGAACCGGACCAAGCTGATAGCGATCGTCGCGGCGGTGGCCGTGGTCGTCGCGGCCGGTGTGACCGGATTCCTCGTCCTCGGTGGGAACAAGGACGACAAGGCGGACGGCGGTTCGGGCAAGAAGACCAGTCAGTCGCCGAGCCCGGAGCCCACCGCCACCTCGTCCGGTTCGAACGACAACCCGCGGGGCGACGAGACCGAGAAGCCGCTCGTCGCGGGCTGGAAGGTCGTCGTCAACCCCAAGTGGGGCACGGCCTTCGACGTGCCGGCGGACTGGCAGATCGACAGCCCGGGCACCTTGATCGGCTTCGAGGACCGCAAGTCGAGCGACGGCAAGGCCCTCATCATGATGTCGGCACCGGCCGAGTACAAGTCCAAGTGGTGCACGTCCGACGACGACAAGGACGGCAGGTCGGACGACACGGCGCTGGCCGTGGTGGGCACCAAGGGCGAGAGCAGCGCCAAGAGCGCCGGCGACGCGGCGATCCGCGAAGTGCCCTGGTGGGTGTACGGGGGCTACACACAGCCGGACAAGAAGAGCATCACCTACGACAAGAAGGCCACGGACTTCACGACCAAGTCGGGCGTCAAGGGCGCCTACGCCTGGGCGCGTTCGACGAACACCCCGCGCAAGGGCAAGTGCGCCACCGACGGCAAGTCGCTCACCTTCGGCTTCGAGAACTCGGCCGGAGACATCGTGTCGTTCAACTTCTACGGCGCCAAGGGCGTGAAGGAGGAGGTCGACACGGCGACCATCATGAAGATCCTCAGCACGGTACGACTGCACGGGGACCCCACCGGGAGCTGACCGCGGGGCTGGTCGCCCGGTGCCCTCACCAGCTCTGGCACGCGTACCGGGCGGCCCGCCGCACACGACCGCGAACGGCTCAGCCGATGCCGAACGCGCCGTCGGGGGGCTCGGGGGACGGTACTGCGTCCTCGTCGCGTACCGGACGGGCGCCACCGATGAACTCGCGCAGCGCGGGGCCGTGTTCGACCCGGGCCGGGAAGGCGTCGGAGGCCGTGCGGCGGGCCAGGGCGGTCGTGTCGACCGGGTGGTGCGAGGCGACGAGCACCGCGTTGCCGAACCGGCGGCCGCGCAGCACGCCCGGCTCGGCGATCAGCGCCAGCTCCGCGAACACGGCGGCGAACGTGGCGAGTTGGGAGCAGAGGAAGGCGAACGGCGCTGCGTCGGCGAGGTTGGCCAGATAGACGCCGTCGGCCCGTAGGACCCGCTCGGCCTCGCGGGCGTAGGCGAGCGAGGTGAGATGGGCGGGGACCCGGGAGCCGCCGAAGACGTCGGCGATCAGCACGTCGGCCGAGTCGTCCGGGGCGGACTCCAGCCAGGCGCGGGCATCGGCGGAGTGCACGGCGATCCCGGCGCCCTCCGGCAGCGGCAGATGCTCCGCCACCAGTTCCAGCAGCCCCCGGTCTGCCTCCACGACGTCCTGCCGGGAGCCCGGCCGGGTCGCCGCGAGGTACCTGGGCAGGGTGAGCGCTCCCCCGCCCAGGTGCACGACGTCCAGCGGCCGCCCCGGTTCCCCCACGGTGTCCAGCACGTACCCGAGCCGCCGCGCGTACTCGAACTCCAGATGCGTCGGCGCGTCCAGGTCCACGTACGACTGCGGCGCCCCGTCGACCGTGAGCAACCAGGCCCGCTCACGGTCGACGTCGGGCATCAGCTTGGCGGTGCCGTGATCGGTGGCACGGGTGACGGGTATGGCTTCGTTCACGTCCCCCATTGTGCCGGTGAGAGTTGACACCGAGGTTGCCGCGTCCCTGGAAGGGGCGCGGGGCCGTACCGACATGCGGCTCCGCCGCGTGGGCGCGACCAGCCACGAACGACCCGCAGTCGCCCGCGCTCCACAAGCCACGCAGCTCCCCGGCGCACCCGTCAGCCCAGGGACGTCACCGTCCCCGCTCCGACCGTCCGTCCGCCCTCGCGGATGGCGAACCCGAGCCCCGGCTCCAGCGGTACGTCCCGCCCCAGCTCCACGGTCATGGTCACCGTGTCCCCGGGCCGGGCGACCGCCACCTCACCGAGGTCGACGTCCCCGACCACGTCCGCGGTACGGATGTAGAACTGCGGCCGGTAACCGCTCGACACCGGCGTCGTACGTCCGCCCTCGCGCCCCGACAGCACATACACCCGCGCGGAGAAGCGCCGGCTGGGCACCACGCTGCCCGGCGCGGCCACCACGTGCCCGCGACGGACCGCGTCCCGGGGGACGCCCCGCAGCAGCAGCGCCACGTTGTCCCCGGCCTGGGCCTCCGCCATCGGCTTGCCGAAGGTCTCCAGGCCGGTCACGACGGTCTCGATGTCCGCGCCGAGCACCTCGACCCGGTCACCGACCCGGACCGTGCCGCGCTCGACCGCGCCCGTCACGACCGTGCCTCGCCCGGTGATGGTGAGCACGTTCTCCACGGGTAGCAGGAACGGCGCGTCCAGATACCGCTCGGGCATGGGCACATATGTGTCCACGGCGTCGAGCAGCGCCTCGATCGACGCCGTCCAGCGCGGGTCCCCTTCCAGGGCCTTCAGCCCGGAGACCCGTACGACGGGTACGGAGTCGCCGCCGTAGCCCTGCGCGGTGAGCAGCTCCCGTACCTCCAGCTCGACCAGGTCGGTGAGCTCCTCGTCGCCGGCGTCGGCCTTGTTCAGCGCCACCACGATGTGGTCGACGCCCACCTGCCGCGCGAGCAGGACGTGTTCGGCGGTCTGCGGCATGATCCCGTCGAGCGCGGAGACGACGAGGATCGCCCCGTCGAGCTGCGCGGCGCCGGTGACCATGTTCTTGACGTAGTCGGCGTGGCCCGGCATGTCCACGTGCGCGTAGTGCCGGGTGTCGGTCTCGTACTCGACGTGCGCGATGTTGATGGTGATGCCGCGGGCGGCCTCCTCCGGGGCGCGGTCGATGCGGTCGAACGGCACGAAGGTGCCGGTGCCGCGCTCGGCCAGCACCTTGGTGATGGCCGCGGTCAGGGTGGTCTTGCCGTGGTCGACGTGGCCCATCGTGCCGATGTTCAGATGCGGCTTGGTGCGCACGTATGCCGTCTTGGGCATGGCTCTACCTCGAAGCCTCGTAAGTGGTGATGGGACCCCGAGGAACTGGCCGACCCTCCCCCTGCGGGGTCCGCCGGACGATCCGGGGAGGGTCAGCTTCGGGCGCCGTCGACAGCGGCCAGGAAGATCGGGACGGCAGCCTTCGGAGCATCCGCGACCGCGGATGCTGCGAGAACGAAGGCGTACCGGAACATGCGACGATCATCGCCGACGCCCTGTCCCGCGTCGAATGGTTTTCCCGGGGCGGGTCCGGCCGTCGGGCCGCTTCAGCCGCCGATGTTCTTCAGCGCCTCCCGGACCGTCAGCGGCGCGAACCTCCCCCGCTCACGGGCGAGGAAGGACCGTACGGCCTCCGGGTCGGTCTTGGCGTACTCACGCAGGCACCAGCCGATCGCCTTGCGGATGAAGAATTCGGAGTGCCCGGACTGGAGCAGGCAGTAGGAGAACAGACGGTCGGCGTCGGTGTGCTCCTTGTAGCGCAACTGGTGGAGCAGGGCGGTGCGGGCGACCCACAGGTCCTTGTCCGCGATCCACCGGTCCATCTCGGCGGCCAGCCGCGGGTCGGCGGCGACGAGCGCGCCGACGACATGGGCGGCGAGCAGGTCGACCGTGTCCCACCAGGAGACGGTGGTGACGAGGTGCCGGGCCACCGGCAGGAAGGCCGACGAGCAGCGCCCGGCGTGGCGGCGCAGATAGTCGGCGGCGAAGTAGTGGTACTCCCGCTGTGGCAACACCCAGCAGCGCAGGGCGATCGCCGTGCAGTCGGCCTCGTCGGGGCGCGGGGTGCCCGCGAGGACGGTGCGGGACAGGGCGCGGCGGGCCGGGGTGGGAATGCCCAGGAAGGGGGCCACGTCCTTCATGTAGGCCCGCATAGCCGCGGCCCGCTCCGGGTCGGCCGCGGCGGCGTAGACGGCGGTGACCCGCTCCAGCACGGTGTCGGCGAGCTCGCTGGGCGGCACGTCCGCCGGGCGGGCACCTGTGACGGTCATGAGACGAACCATACGGCGATCACACACATGCGTCGGTTAGTGTCACCGGATGCTCGATGCCAACCGCTCTGGCACCGCCACGGCCTCTCCCCGGGCCGCCGCCACGGAGCTCGCCGTCGCCGTCCCCACGGCCGTCACGGTCCCGCCGCTCACGCGCGCGGGTTTCGTCGCGCGCTGCACGCGCGTGCTGCTCTCGCCCTGGTCGCGGCTGTCCCTTCTCGTGGCGCTGCTCGCGGCCGCCGCCTCGACCATGCTGCTGTTCGAGCCACAGAGACTGATCACCCACGGCTGGCCGCCCCAGGTCGGTGGCGCCGCGGCGACGGTGGTCTTCGCGGCGGCGTACGGGCTGTGCACGGTGGCGTTCGTGCCGCGGCCGCTGCTGAACCTGGCGGCGGGTGCCCTGTTCGGCTCCCAGATGGGGCTCGGCACGGCGCTGGCCGGTACGGTGCTCGGCGCCGGGGTCGCCTTCGGCCTGGGCCGGGTGCTCGGCCAGGACGCGCTGCGTCCGCTGCTGCGCGGCCGCTGGCTGAAGGCCGCCGACGGCCAGCTCAGCCGGCACGGCTTCCGTTCGATGATGGCGGCGCGGCTGTTCCCCGGCGTGCCGTTCTGGGCGGCGAACTACTGCGCCGCCGTCTCCCGCATGGGCTGGCTGCCGTTCCTGTTCGCGACGGCGCTCGGCTCGGTGCCGAACACCGCCGCGTACGCCGTCGCCGGGGCCCGTGCCTCGGCGCCGACGTCCCCGGCCTTCCTGCTCGCGATGGCGTGCATCGCCGTACCGGCCCTGGTGGGCGCGGTGGTGGCCTGGCGCAAGCGCCACCACCTGCGCGCACCCTGAAGCGCCTTGACGCACCCTGAATCGCCCTGACGCGCCGTTACATGCCGTTACGCGGCTTCCAGGATCATCGCGTTGGCGAGTCCGCCCGCCTCGCACATCGTCTGCAGGGCGTAGCGGGCGCCGCGCTCGCGCATCGCGTGGACGAGGGTCGTGGTCAGGCGGGTACCGCTGGCACCCAGGGGGTGGCCGATGGCGATCGCGCCGCCGTGCACGTTGACCTTGGCGAGGTCGGCGCCGGTCTCCTGCTGCCAGGCCAGGACCACGCTGGAGAAGGCCTCGTTGACCTCGAACAGGTCGATGTCGTCGAGGGTGAGGTGCGCCCTGCGGAGCACCTTCTCGGTCGCCGGGATGACCCCGGTGAGCATCAGCAGCGGGTCGGAGCCGGTGACGGCGAAGCTGTGCAGACGGGCGATCGGGCGCAGGCCGAGGCGGGCCGCGGTCTCGCTGGAGGTGATCAGCACGGCGGACGCGCCGTCGTTGATCGGGCTGGCGTTGCCCGCGGTGACGTTCCACTCGATCTGCGGGAAGCGCTCGGCGAACGCGGGGTCGTGGTAGGCGGGCTTGAGACCGCCGAGGATCTCGCGGGTGCTGCCGGGCCGTACGCACTCGTCGCGGCTGACGCCCTGCAGGGGGGCGACCTCGGCGTCGAACAGGCCCGCGTCCCAGGCGGCGGCCGCCTTGTGGTGCGAGGAGACGGCGAAGGCGTCCATCCGCTCGCGCGTGAGGGACCACTTGGCCGCGATCAGCTCGGCACTGATGCCCTGCGGGAGGAGCCCCTCGGGGTAGCGCTCGGCGACTCCGGGGCCGAAGGGGTCCTTGCCGGGCGGCACGTTCGACCACATCGGCACGCGGCTCATCGACTCGACGCCACAGGCGACGACGAGGTCGTAGGCGCCGGAGATCACGCCCTGGGCGGCGAAGTGGACGGCCTGCTGGGAGGAGCCGCACTGGCGGTCCACCGTGGTCGCCGGGACCGATTCGGGGAAGCCCGCCGAGAGGACGGCGTAGCGGGTGGTGTTCATGGCCTGCTCGCCGACCTGGTCGACGGTGCCGCCGATGACGTCGTCGATCAGGGCCGGGTCGACGCCGGAGCGCTCGACGAGGGTGCGGAGGGTGTGGGCTAGGAGCTCCACGGGGTGGACGTGGGCCAGGGAGCCGTTCGGCTTGCCCTTCCCTATGGGGGTGCGTACGGCTTCGACGATGACTGCGTCACGCATGGTGCGGGCCTCCTTGGCCGCCGGGGCGATAACCGGCGCGATTACCGGTGAGTAGGAAATCCAAACTCACCATAGCTCGCCGAGTTGGAAAATCAAACCCTCACCTAGACTGGGCGTCATGGCCGCCACGAAAGACCCGCGCCCCTGCTCCATCGCCGACGCCCTCGCGCTCGTGGGCGAGAAGTACTCCCTGCTCGTGCTGCGGGAGGTGTGCCTGGGCAACGGCCGCTTCGACCAGCTGGTCCGCAACATCGGGGCCCCGCGCGACGTCCTGGCCACCCGGCTGCGCCGGCTCGTCGACGCCGGCATCCTCACCAAGCGCGCCTACAGCGAGCGCCCGCAGCGCTTCGAGTACCGGCCCACACAGGCGGGCCTGGAGCTGGAGCCGGTCCTGATGACCCTCATGGCATGGGGCGACCGCCATCTCCGCGGGGACAACGACCGCCCCATGGTGATCGAGCACATCTGCGGCAACGAGCTCGTCGCGGTCGTCACCTGCTCGACCTGTGGCGACCCCGTGCGCCACGAGGACCTCACGGCCCACCCGCAGGCCCCGGGCTGGACGCTCACGGGACCGTCGGCGGCGTAGGCGGCCCTACGAACCCCTGCCCATACACGTCGAGTCCATATACGTCGAGCCGCCCGCACATCCCGAACTTCCCGTAGAACGAAGGCCGTTCGGCCCGTACGACGGCCTCGGCCAGATGGGAGACATCGCCCCGTCCGAGGCGGTCGAGCTGCTCCCCCGTGGCCGCCGCCGCGGCCTCGGCGCCGCGCCGCCAGCGCTCGCGCCACTCGGCGAGCCGGGGCCGTACGAGCGCGGCGGCGGCCCGGTGGAAGGCGGCCAGCGCCTCGGGGCCGGAGGCCTCGCGCAGCGCCCGGTAGCCCTGCAGCGCGAGGTCGCGCCGGGCGCGGGCGGCCCGCGCCCGTTCGGCTTCCGGCGCGTCCGCCGGGATCGTGGTGGCGGCGGCGTACCTCTGTGGGTCGGCCAGATACTGCGGGGGCAGCGTGAGCACCGCGTCGCCCGCCTCGGGCAGCCCGCTGTTCTGCATGAGGACGGTGATGCGCAGATCGTCCTCGTTGACGAGCCGGTGGATGGTGCCCGGCGTGAACCAGGCCAGCGTGCCGGGCTCCAGGGGCGTCACCTCGTACCCGGACGTGGTGAGCGTCTGTACGGCACCCCGCCCCGCGGTGACGACGTACGCCTCCGAACAGGCCAGGTGCAGATGGGGAGTTCCGCCCCGGGTGGCGTCGGGCGCGGGCCAGTCGTAGACGCACAGGCGCGAGACCGCGACGCCGCCCGGCAGACCCGTGAACTCCCCTCCGCTCACCACGGATGGGCGTCCAGATACTTGGCGATGTCCGCCCGCTCCCAGGCGCCGTCCGCGACGACGACCCGGTAGCGCCGCCGGAGCGTGTCGCCGGGGGCGAGTTCCAGTTCGTCGAAGAACGCCCAGGAGGGTGCGACCCCGGCGAACGGGTCGTTGCGCACGAACCAGTGGGCGGGGTGGGCGCCGCCCGCGCCGGAGTGGTCGTTCTCGGGGGCGTGCGCGAAGACGAGGGTCGCGTGGCCGTCGGTGCCGTCGTGTTCGCCGGTGACGGCGAGCCACGGCGACCGGGTACCCATCAACCCCGGTCCTTCGCCGTCCGGACCGATGATCCGCCCGCCCCGGAAGGCTCGCGGACCGCGCCAGAACAGGCCCGTGTAGCCGGCCATCTCACGCCCGGCGGTGGTCGGGCTGCCGAACCGCAGCGGCTCGTCCCTGCGGTTGGTCACGGCGCTGGTCCAGGTCAGTGCCCATGATCCGGCCCCGGGGTCGACGTCGTGCACCTCGATCCGGCGCTCCTCGTCCGCCCACAGCGTGCCGTCGTACGGGTGCCAGGTCAGCCGCTCGGCGATGACGAACCGCCCGCCGTCCGAGGCCACCTCGTCGAAGCCGGCATGCCTCATCGAGCCGACCCGCTCCGGGAGTTCGAGATATCCCTCCCCGTGCACATACGAGTTGCCGCCCCACAGATTCGCGTCGGACAGATGCGAGGCGGTCAGCGACAGGCCCTTGTGCCAGCGGTGGTCATTGGGCCGGTAGTCGGTGACGACGCCGCCCGCCAGGGTGCGCATCGGGTGGAGGTACGGCTTCGGCGCCTCCCAGGCCGCCTCCGGCCGGTAGACATAGGCGAGCAGCTCGACGCCGGTGACGGGTTCGGTCACCGTGATCCAGTCGCCGTGTGCGTGGACGACGCGCAGCTCGCCGCTCACGCGGACACCTCCTCGCGCCCGGCCGGCGCCCAGCCGGGGGCGCCGCCGTGCAGGGCGGTGTAGTACGGATCCCCCGGTCCGATCTCCCCCGCGCGTACGGTCGCGTCGGTGAACGCCGACTTGTACAGCGCGGTGATCAGCTCCAGGCTGGTGCGCCCGTCCGGGCCGCTGCTGCGCGGCCGCTCCCCGGCGCGCATGCTCGCGACCAGCTCGCGCAGCTGGGCCAGATGCGAGCTGGGCACGTCCGGACCGAAGTCCCGCCAGGCCGCCGCCTGCTCGCCGGGCACGTCCGGGGCCGGGGTGATGCGCCAGTTGCCGTTGCTGTGGCCGTAGAGGTGGGTCAGTTCGACGGTGGCGCGCTCGCAGTCGATGCGGATACGGCTGACCTCGTCGGGGCTCAGAACGCTGTTCACGACGGTCGCGAGGGCGCCGCTCGCGAAGCGGACCAGGGCGGTCGAGACGTCCTCCGTCTCCACGTCGTGGACCAGTCGTCCGGCCATGGCCCGCACCTCGCTCCACGGGCCGAGCAGATCGAGCAGGAGGTCCATCTGATGGATGCCGTGCCCCATGGCCGGGCCGCCGCCCTCGGTGTGCCAGCGGCCGCGCCAGGGCACGGCGTAGTACGCGCTGTCCCGGTACCAGGTGGTCTGGCAGTGCGCCACCAGCGGCCGCCCCAGCGCCCCCTCGGCGAGCAGCCGGCGTACGTGCCGGGAGCCGGAGCCGAAGCGGTGCTGGAAGACGATCGCCGCGTACGGGCCGCCGACCGCGCCCTCCTCCGCCTCGACCGCGTCGAAGTCGGCCAGCGTCGGCACCGGCGGCTTCTCGCACCACACCCAGGCCCCGGCGCGCAGCGCGGCCACGGTCTGCTCGCGGTGCAGCGTCGGCGGCGTGCAGATGGTGACCAGGTCGGGCCGCTGCTCCTGGAGCATGCGGTCCAGGTCGGTGTAGGCGTGCGGGATGCCGGCCTCCGCGCAGAAGGCCCCGGCCGCGCCCGCGTCGATGTCGACGGCGGCCACGACCTCCGTCTCGCCCTCCTCGGCGAGCCGGGCGAGCGCCGGCAGATGGGAACCGCGTCCTATGGCGCCGGTGCCGATGACGGCGGCCCTGATGCGCCTGCCGGTGAGCGGGGCTGTGGAGCGGGGCATGGACGTGATCAGCACTCCTCCGGGACGGCGGGCACGTAGGGCGAGCGGGGTGGCAAGCGATACGGCACGCGGTGCGGCAAGCCGTGCAGCAAGCGCTTTCTCACGCTGCAAAGTAAGCGGCGGCCCAGTGGACGGTCAACACCCCAAGTCGGTAAGCGGCTGGCAAAGGACTGCCCAAACCCCCTGTGTCCGGGCCGTCGTCGCGGGGCGCTACGCTGCCTTCGGTACACATGATCACCACTCGAATGATGATCACCTTCACCGGACTTTTCCCGATCAGCGCTGGGACGCCCTAACTCCATGTCTTGGTTTGAATCGCTCGTCCTCGGACTCGTCCAGGGGCTGACCGAGTTCCTCCCCGTCTCCTCCAGCGCGCATCTGCGGCTGACCGCGGCCTTCTCGGGCTGGAAGGATCCGGGTGCGGCCTTCACGGCGATCACCCAGATCGGTACGGAGGCCGCGGTGCTGATCTACTTCCGCAAGGACATCGGGAGGATCATCTCGGCCTGGTTCCGCTCGCTGTTCGACAAGGCGATGCGCCAGGACCACGACGCCCAGATGGGCTGGCTGGTGATCGTCGGGTCCATCCCCATCGGTGTGCTGGGCGTGACGCTGAAGGACCAGATCGAGGGGCCGTTCCGCGATCTGCGGATCACGGCGACCATGCTGATCGTGGTCGGCGTCGTCATCGGCATCGCCGACCGGCTGGCCGCGCGCGACGAGACGGGCGGCCGGCACCGGGCGCCGAAGCAGCGCAAGACCCTGGAGAACCTCCGTGTCAAGGACGGCCTGATCTTCGGCCTCTGCCAGGCCTGCGCCCTCATCCCGGGCGTCTCCCGCTCCGGCGCCACGATCAGCGGCGGCCTGTTCATGGGCTACAAGCGCGAGGCCGCGGCCCGCTATTCGTTCCTGCTCGCCATTCCGGCGGTGCTCGCCTCCGGGGTGTTCGAGCTGAAGGACGCCGCGGGAAGCGGGCACGTGGCGTGGGGGCCGACGCTCTTCGCGACGGTGATCGCGTTCGCGTCCGGCTATGCGGTCATCGCGTGGTTCATGAAGTTCATCTCGTCGAAGAGCTTCATGCCGTTCGTCTGGTACCGGATCGCTTTGGGCATCGTCATCATCGCGCTGGTGGCGACGGGGGCACTCAGCCCGGATGCGGCGGAGTCCACGGGCTAGGGGGGCTAGGGGGTGTCGTTCGGACCATCCCGGCGTCGCGGGCCCTGGCACGCACTCCCCCAAGCTCTCGGCTTCGCTCGAGCAGCAGGCACCCCCATGACCCCGCTCGGGGTCGGCCAACCCGCACCGTTCGTCACAGCCGACCTGATCCAAACAACACCCCCAGCCGAAGCAGATTCATCTCGGCCATCCCCCAAAGACCAGCGGGCTGCGGGACTTTGGGCGCGTCGTACCCGGGCGTGGCAAGGGCGAAGGCGCCCACGGCGCCGTACGGCCCTCACCGCGCCGCGGCGTGCGGTCACGCAAAAGCCGTGGCTCGCGCATGCCTTCGCCGTCGCGGCCGTGACCAACCGCATACGGTCTGAGTAGCGGTCCGGTAGCGCAGTGTCAGTACTTGCCCCTAGGCTTGTCCGCATGCCCCCCGATTCCGTGACCCATGGTTCCGTGCGGTCTGCTGCAGAGGTGAACGAGCAGATCCGGGCGCTGTGGCTGCGTGCGGGCGGATACCTGTCGGCCCAGGACCGCGCGGAGTACGAGCTGTTGGTGGTCGAGTGGGCCGAGGCGATCCGCGACGAGATCATCGAGGCGGCCTGATCCTTCGGCGGCATCAGCGGGGCGGTGGCGGTGGCGTGCGACTTGCAGGCACCCGCGCTCGCCGGTGCCACGGCAGCCACCGAGCGCTACACCTTTGACAGCGCCACGGTCCCGAGGTCCGTCTTCTCGGCGAAGCGCCAACGCCGGTCACGGAGAGACTTGTGGGTGGGCTCCGGATACGGGGCACGGGCCCGCCCTCGACCTGCCGGACGGGCGGCGGCAGGGAGGGTTCTTCTGGGCGCTGTTGTGGACGCTGGACGGCCCCCAGGCCGATCCGACGGTCTGGCTCCGTGAGTACGACGAACCTCCCGTCGCCGAGCAGGAACCGCTCCGCGGCTTCCTCATCCAGTTCTCGCTCTACGAGGCCGCCGTGGGCGCCGGCTGCCTTGCACTCCGCAACCGGCTCACTGCGCAACAGGTCGAGCGGCTCACCGAAGGACTTCTGGGCGGGCGCCACCCACCGCGGCGCCCTCGCCCCGCCGGCCGACGCCTCGGTCGAATGAGACCGGTTCGACGGCTGACGTCGCCCTTTCCGCCAGGGGCCACAAGATCTTCCCGGAGTGACGACCCAGTCACCGTTCGTGCCCCAGTGACAGATCTGATGCTCCATCCGATGTGTGACTTGTGGGGAAGGTGAGAACAGTGATGCTGTTGTTGCAGACGATGCGAAGCATGCGGTGTGAATGTGATGACCTTCGCCACGATGTGACCGAAAGAGGCAGTTCCTTACGCAAGGGCGCGTAAGTGCTGCGTACAACCCCTTTGCACCCGTGGAGGTTCCGAGTGCGACCATTCACCCTCAACTACGCCCTGCCCAAGGCGTTTCCGACCGTGGTGACGCCGTACCACTTCGACGAGACCCGTCAGTTGAACGTGCTTCCCGACGGCCGCCCCGCCGTCAGCGACCCGGACCTGCTGCTGGCTGTCGGCACGACCACGTCCACCGCCGGTTCCCAGACCCACTTCGATGACTGACGCTTCGTAACCGAATGACAGTATTGATCCTTACGTCCGAGGAGGACGTGACCGCCGACATGGTGGTGGCCAAGCTGCACGAGAAGGGGACCCCTTTCGTGCGGCTGGACCCTGCGGACCTGCCGGACAAGGTCGTGTTGTCCGCCCACTACGCCCACGGCGACTTCGACGGTCACCTGTCCGTGAACGGACATGTGCTCAGCATGGGAGGCCTGCGCTCCGTATGGGTGCGCAGGCCCGGCGAACCGGCGGCGCACGCGACGCACCCCTCGCCGTGGCTGACCGCCGAGGCCCGTCAGGCGCTGTTCGGGATGCTCTTCTCCGCCTCCACCCGGTGGATGAACCATCCGCGCAACGCCGACCGGGCCCGCCTGAAGCCCTGGCAGTTGAAGACGGCTCACCTCAGTGGCTTCGCCGTACCGCCGACCGTCTTCACCACGGCCCCGCGGCTGGCACGGCAGTTCGCGGAGGAGCACCGGCACGTGGTGGTGAAGTCCGCCTCGGGGCCGCCGCCCGGAGACCCCGGCGTGGCCCTGCCCACCACCCTGATCGGGCCCGACGCCGACTTCTCGGCCGTCGCGGCCGGCCCCGCGCTGCTGCAGCGTTACATCCCCAAGCGCGCCGACATCCGTCTGACCTGTGTCGGCACACGGCTGTTCGCCGCACGGAAGACGGCCGAGCCGGACCAGGTCGACGGGCGCTACGGCGACACCGAGCACGCCTGGGAGGCGGTCCCCGTACCCGAACGCATCGGCCGGTCCGTGCGCGAGTACCTCGCCCTCGGCGGACTGGCTTACGCCGCCTTCGACTTCGCCGAGGACGAGGACGGCATCTGGTGGTTCCTGGAGTGCAACCAGGGCGGCCAGTTCGGCTTCATCGAGCTGGAGACGGGACAGCCGGTGTCGGAGGCGGTCGCCCTGTGGCTGTCACAGTGCACGGTGGCCGACCGCGTGCCGGAGCTCCACTGGTGAGGCGTCAGGCACCTCGTGCGCGGACCCTGCGGTTCGGGCCGCGCACTGGGTGCATCTGTTCTGTTGCACGTCAGTTGCCCGAAAAGGGGCTTGGGGGCACGGGCGCTTCGGAATGATGCCCGTATGACGGTCTGGAAGGTATTGCGCTGGGTGGGGGCCGCTGTCGGTCTGGCTGCCCTGATTGCGTTCTTCGCCTTGGTGGGGCTGGATCGGGCAGATCAGTTGAGCAGCGTGTTGAGTCTGTTCTTCACGGTGGCCGGGTTCGTGCTGGCCGTCATCGGCCATCTGCAGCAGAGGCCCGCGAACGGGCCATCGCCGGTTGCGCGTGCAGGGTCGATCGCATCGGGCGGCAGCGTGCGCGGTTCGAGGGCCGTCGACACCGGTTCGGGTGGTGCTCCGTCCGGTTCATGGACCACGCCGCCGGGCGGAGGACCGTCGGCCGACCAGGGGTCGATCGCGGCTCGCGGTGACGTCGACGACTCCGAGGCACGGCGGGGTTCGTGATGAGTCGCCGCAAGCCCCGTGCGAAGGCCGGTCGTGAGGCATCGGGCCTGTCTGCCGACCGGGGCTCGATCGTGGCGGGCCGTGACATCAAGAACGCCACGTCCATCCATGCGCACACCACGGTACTGCCCGCCGGAGCGCTGAAGAGCCCGTCGAAGGTGAAGGCGCCGCGCGACTGCAGCAACGTGCCGCGTCCGCACGGCTTCGTCGGCCGTGAGCGTCAACTGGCCGCGCTGGATGCCGCGTTCGCCACGTCCGGAGAAGTGGTTGTGCAGGCGCTCCATGGCCTGGGCGGAGTCGGCAAGTCCACGCTGGCCGCCCACTGGGCCAGGACACGGTCACGCACCTCCCCGCAGTGGTGGATCACGGCCGAGTCGCCCGACTCCCTGGATTCCGGGCTGGCGGACTTCGCGGTCTCCCTGCAACCCACGTTCAGGAGCGTGGAGACCGGAGCCGACGAGCTACGGGAGTGGGCTCTGTCGTGGCTTGCCGCCCATCGGGGCTGGTTGATCGTGCTGGACAATGTCAACGACCCCGAGCATGTCCGTCCGGTCATCGACCGGGCCGGTCGCGGTGGACGCTTCCTCATCACCAGCCGCCGCGCGACCGGCTGGCACCACATGTCCTCCACGGTGTCCCTGGACGTCCTGGACGAAGGGGAAGCGGTTGAGCTGTTCACCCGCATCCTGAACCACGGCGGGGAGCGGGACAGTGACGGTGCGGCCGAGGTCTGCGCGGCAGTGGGCCATCTGCCGCTGGCCGTGGAACAGGCAGCCGCGTACTGCGCCGAGACCGGGGATTCGCCCAGGGCCTACCTGGACCTGCTGACCAGCAGGCCGGCCGAGATGTTCGCCACCGCCGCGGAAGGCGGGGACGCGGAGCGCACGATCGCCCGGATCTGGAGCATCACACTCGACCGCCTCAGAGACCTGCCTCTGGCAGGGGAGGTTCTGCGGGTGCTGGCCTGGTACGCCCCCGACGGCATCCCGCGCAACCTTCTCGACGACCTTGCCTACCCGTCCCCGCTTCGGCCAAGGCTCGCAAAGATACGTTCTCGGCCCGCGGACAACGTCGGTGCGTTGCGTGTCCGGCTTCACCAACTCGCCCGCACCTACGTGGAAAGGACAGCCGATCCGCTGGCGCTGAACACGGCGATCGGCAAACTGGCCGCCTACAGCATGATCAGCCAACAGGACGGCATCATCACGGTGCACCGGCTCGTACAGGCCTTCGCTCGGACGCCCGACCCCAAGGATCCGCACCGCCGCGCCAAGGACATCGCACACGCACAGCAGATCGCGGCGAACACCTTGGAGCGCCTGCTCCCCGCAGATTCGCACGATCCCGAGACCTGGCCGACATGGCACACACTGTTGCCTCATGTGTCCGCTCACACCGATCACATACCGCCGGAGTCGGAATCGCTCACCGCTGCCCGACTCCTGAGAGAAGCCTCGACGTTCTACTCGCGGCGGGGCGCTGTGGCCCGGGGCACAGCCGCTGGAATCCGGGCGGCCCACATTCACGAACGACTGCTGGGAAAGACACATCACGCCACTTTGAACAGTCGCAACAGCCTCGCGAACGCCCTCCGCGCGGCCGGGGACTTCAAGCGTGCCGTCGAGCTGCTCGAGTCCAATCTCGCGGACACCGAACGCATCGTCGGCCCTGACCACCCCGACACACTGGCCAGCCGAAATAACCTCGCCAGCGCCTACCAGGACGCCGGCGATCTGAAGCGCGCGATCCCCCTGTTCGAGTCTGCTCTCGCCGACAACGAGCGCATCTTCGGCCCCGCGCACCCCACCAACCTGCTGCGCCGCAACAACCTCGCGCTCGCGTACAAGATCGCTGGTGATCTGGAGCGCGCCACTCCTCTGTTCGAAACCGCTCTCGTCGATGCCGAGCGCGATCTCGGACCCGACCACCCCGACACCCTCACCTGCCGCAGCAACCTCGCGGCGGCCTACCAGCACGCCGGTGATCCAGAGCGCGCGATCTCACTGTTCGAGTCCACTCTCGCCGATACCGAGCGCGTTCTGGGACCCGACCACCCCGACACCCTCATGCGCCGCAACAACCTCGCAAACGCCTACGAGCGCACCTGCGACCTGAAGCGCGCGATCCCCCTCTTCGAGTCCGCACTCGCCGGTTCGGAGCGGGTTCTCGGACCCGACCACCCCGACACCCTCACGATTCGCCAGAACCTCGCGACCGCCTACCAGCACGCCGGGGAACTGAAGCGCGCGATCGCCCTGTTCGAGTCCACACTGGCCGATACCGAGCGCGTGCTCGGACCCGACCACCCCAGCGCGCTCGCCCGACGCAATCGACTCAAGCTCGCCTACAAGGCTCGTAGCTCGCAGTAGACGGAGCGGAAGATGTCCCCGCGCACCTCTTGGCTCCGCCCGTCCCGTGCTCAACACTGTGCCGATGACGCAGCGCGTGGAGCTCGCGACCGTGATGGACCGGCTGGCCGTGGACGGCGTGGTCACCGAGTACGCGGTGGCCGTGGACGACGGTGACTGGGCGGCGTACCGGACACTTTTCACGAGGGACGGACGGGCGGACTACCGTTCCGCCGGCGGGATCGAGGGGGACGCCGGCCAGGTCGCCGGGTGGCTGGCCGAGAGTCTGGGGCTGTTCTCGATGCGGCAGCATCTCATCGTCAACCGCCGGATACGGTTCGGGGTCCTGGAGCAGGACGCCGGGGACACCGCGCGGGTGCAGGCCGACTACGTCAATCCGATGCGCTTCGCGGGCGGCGACGGCGGTTCCACGGCGCCGGACTTCGTGTGCGGCGGCCGGTACTCCTTCGGGCTGCTGCGGACGGCCGAGGGCTGGCGGCTGCGCGAGGTCGTCGTCCAGGAGAAGTGGCGCCGTCTGCCCGACCCCCGTCCGGCTCCCGTGACCGGCTGAGCCGAGGCCCTCTGTCCGGGAGGGCTCCCCGGCGGCCACACTGGAAGGAGCGGCTGGGTAGGAGGCGACGTATGAAGACGACCGATCGCTGGCTCGCCTCCCCGTGGCGTCGCTCCGTCTCCGCCGTCCTCGCCGGAGCCCTGCCCGTGTTCGCCTTCCTGGCGCCCGCGCTGTGGTGGTTCGCGTACGTCGCGCTGGTCCCCTGGATCCTGCTCGTCCGCTCGGCCCCGACCGGGAAGCGGGCGGCGTACGACGGCTGGCTGGGCGGGCTCGGGTTCATGGTGGCGGTGCACCACTGGCTGCTGCCCAGTCTGAATGTCTTCCTCTTCCTGATCGCGGGGCTGCTGGGCGCGCTCTGGGCGCCCTGGGGATGGCTGGTGCGCCGGTTCCTGGGCGGGGTGCCCTCGCCGGGCCGGGGCGCGGCCGCCCTGGTGGTGCTGCCGTCCGGCTGGCTGGCGGTGGAGCTCGTCCGGTCCTGGCAGGGGCTCGGCGGTCCCTGGGGCCTGCTCGGCTCCAGCCAGTGGCAGGTGGAACCGGCGCTCCGGCTCGCCTCGGTGGGCGGGGTGTGGCTGCTCAGCTTCCTGGTGGTGGCCGTCAATGTCGCGGTCACCATGCTGGTGGCGATACGCGCGGTCCGTGTACCCGCCCTCGCCTCGCTGGTCGCCACGGCCGCCGCGACCTCGGCGGCCTGGGCGTGGTCGCCCCGCCCGGACGTCGACGGACGGGTCAGGATCGCCGTCGTACAGCCCGGTGTGATCAACGGCGCCGACCAGCGCTTCGACCGCGAGGAGCAGCTCACCCGGGGGCTCGTCGGGCAGCGCCTCGACCTGATCGTCTGGGGCGAGAGCAGCATCGGCTTCGATCTGGGCGACCGGCCGGACCTGGCGAAACGGGTCGCGGCCCTGTCCCGGCAGACCGGCGCGGACATCCTGGTCAACGTGGATGCCCGCCGCTCCGACCGGCCCGGCATCTACAAGAGCTCGGTCCTGATCGGCCCGGACGGCCCGACCGGCGCCCGGTACGACAAGATGCGGCTCGTCCCGTTCGGTGAGTACATCCCGGCCCGCTCGGTCCTGGGCTGGGCCACCTCGGTCGGCAAGGCGGCGGGCGAGGACCGCCGGCGCGGCACCGAGCAGGTGGTGATGGACGTCGGGCACGGCCTGAGCATCGGCCCCATGGTGTGCTTCGAGACCGCGTTCCCGGACATGAGCCGTCACCTCGCTCAGGACGGCGCCGACGTGCTGCTCGGCCAGTCCGCGACGTCGACGTTCCAGCACAGCTGGGCCCCCGAGCAGCATGCCTCACTGGCCGCGCTGCGTGCCGCCGAGACCGGCCGTCCCATGGTGCACTCGACGCTGACCGGCGTCTCGGCCGTCTACGGCCCGAGCGGACAGCGTCTGGGTCCGTGGCTCGGCACCGAGGCGAGCACCGCCCAGGTGTACGAGGTGCCCCTGGCCCATGGCATCACTCCGTATGTCCGCTACGGCGACTGGCCGGTGAAGGGCGCCCTGCTCGCGCTGGCCGCCCTGGGCGTGACCGAGGGCGTACGGGCGGTCAGGCTGCGCCGGAGCGCTCCTGGACCGCATGTACGACCTGCTCGCACAGTTCGTGAGTCGCCAGTGCGTCACGGGCACTGAGGACCTTGCCGGCGCGCACGGCGTCGAGGAACGCGAGCACGGCCTGCTCGATGCCGCGCTGCCGGGCGACCGGCACCCAGTCCCCGCGCCGCCGCATCGTCGGCTGCCCCTTGTGGTCGATCACCTCGGCGAGGTTGACCACCTGGCGCTTGGTGTCCTGCCCGGAGACCTCGAGGATCTCCTCGGCCGAGCCGCTGAGCCGGTTCATCACGCCGAGCGCGGTGAAGCCGTCCCCGGCGAGCTGGAGCACGACGTGGTGGAGCAGCCCGTCCTCCAGGCGGGCGCGCACGGTCACATCGTCGACCGCGCCCGGCACCAGGAAGCGCAGCGTGTCCACGACGTGGATGAAGTCGTCGAGGATCATCGTGCGGGGCTTCTCCGGCAGCCCGATGCGGTTCTTCTGCATCAGGATCAGCTCGCGCGGGTGGTCGGCGCACTGTGCGTACCCGGGGGCGTAGCGCCGGTTGAAGCCGACGGCGAGGGAGACGTCGCGCTCCTCGGCGAGCTTCACCAGGCGCTCGGAGTCGGCGAGTTCATAGGCGAGCGGCTTGTCGACGTAGGTCGGTACGCCCGCCTCCAGGAGCCGGGTGACGATCTCGGGGTGCGCGGGGGTGGGCGCGTGCACGAAGGCAGCGTCGAGGTCCTGGGCGAGCAGCGAGTCCAGGGTCGTGTGCCGCCGGCCGGCGGGGAGGTGGAGGCCGTCGGCGACCCGGGCGAGGGTCTCGGGCGTGCGGGTCTGCAGGTGCAGTTCGATGCCGGGCCGCATGCCGAGCACCGGCAGGTATGCCTTCTGCGCGATGTCGCCGAGTCCGATGCAGCCGACCTTCACGTGCTCTCCCCTAGCGGTTGCCTACCGGTGCCCTCCCGGAAGCATACGGCGGCCGCCAGTCGGCGATGTCGTCGAAGCCGCGCAGCAGCAGCGCCGGTCCGGCGAGCGACAGTGCGGCGAGCGTGGTGTTGCGTACGGCGATGACGGCGCGATTGCGGGTCATGTCGAGCCGGGCGACCTTGACGGCCCGGCGGGCGATCGCCGTCGTACGGGGCAGCCGGGCGGCCGTGTAGGCGGGCAGGTCGCGGGCGTGATGGGCGAGGACGACGGCGTCCTCTACGGCCTGGTTGCCGCCCTGCCCGAGGGTCGGCGGCATGGCGTGCGCGGCGTCACCGAGCAGGGCCACCCGGCCGCGGTGGAAGGCGGGCAGCGGGTCGGCGAGGTGGTGGACGTCGTGGCGCAGCACGTCCTCGGGGCGGGCGGCCGCGAGGACGGCGGGGATCGGGTCGTGCCAGTCGCCGAACCGGCGGGTGAGTTCGGCCCGCTCGTCGTCCGGCGCGTGTTGCCCGGCGGGGGCCATGGCGGCGGCGTACGCATACACCCGGCCGTCCTTGAGGGGGTGTGTGCCCCAGATCCGGCCCCGGCCCCAGGTCTCGTGCGAGGCGAACTCGGTGCCGGGGACCGGGATCACGACACGCCAGGTGGTGAACCCGGCGTAGACCGGACCGGGATGCCCGGGGAAGAGCACGCGGCGTGCGGCGGAGTTGATGCCGTCGGCGGCGACCACCAGGTCGGCCTCCAGTTCGCCGTCGGCGGTGGTGACTCGGGCGGGCCGGTCGGTGTCGCCGGGGTCGGTGACGGTGGCGGCCGCGGTCGTGCGGACGGTGCCGGGCGGGAGTTGCGCGGCGAGGCTGTTGACGAGGGTGGCCCGGTGCAGCAGGACGAGGGGGCCGCCGAAGCGGGCCGCGGCGGCGTCGGCGCTGGTGCGCGAGAGCCAGCGGCCGCGCGGGGTGCGCAGTCCGCCGTCGCCCTGCCAGGCGGCGAGGTCGCGGATCTCGTCACCGATGCCGATGACGTCCAGGGCGCGCAGGGCGTTGGGGGCCAGCGAGATGGCCGCGCCGACCGGCTCCAGGGAGCGGGCCCGCTCCAGGACGGTGACCTGCCAGTCCCGGCGGTGCAGGGCCGCGGCGGCGGTCAGGCCCCCGATCCCGCCGCCGATGACGACGGCGCGTGGCGACTGTGCCATGGCTCCTCCTGATGCCGGGCGCGCCGCGACGGACCCGGCGCACTACAGATGTAGTTGAGCGACTCCTCGACTGTACTACAGGCGTAGTTGCGCGGGTAGGGTCGTCCCATGTCCGTACGCACCCCGAGCGCCTCCCGTGCCGATCTGATCGCCGACACCGCCCTGGCCCTGCTCGCCGAGCGCGGTATGCGCGGGCTGACGCACCGGGCGGTCGACGAGGCGGCCGGGCTGCCGCAGGGCTCGACGTCCAATCTGGCGCGCACCCGGCAGGCACTGCTGGAGCTCGCCGTGCGGCGGCACGCCGAGCGGGAGGCGCGGGTACTGGCGGTGAGCGAGATGCCGGATGCGCGCGGCGGGCTCGACGCGCTGACCGAAGGGCTGGCCCTGGCGGTGCACCGTTCGCTGACCCAGAACCGCGCATTGCTCGTCGCCCGCTACGAACTGGCCCTGGAGGCCACCCGCCGCCCCGAGCTGCGCGCCTTCTACGACGCGACGGGCGCCGTCTTCCGCGAGCAGCTGACCGCCCTTCTCACCGCCGTGGGCTCGCCCGACCCGGCCCGGCATGTGCTGTCGCTGGTCGCGTGGGCGGACGGGCTGATGTTCTCCTGCGTGGCCGGGACGTTCAACGCGGAGGTGCCGGATCTGGACGAGGTGCGGGCGGGGCTGCGGGAGCTGCTCAGGGGCATGCTGGGCCGCTGAAGCCGCCCCCCTCGGGGGGGCCGACGTCAGCTCGGGTCCTCCCATGCCCCTCGTACGGGGCGGGAGACCACCCTTGTGAGGGATCATCCGCCCTCACCCTGTTCCAACGCCGCAGCCGACGCAGCAGAGTTGCGCGGGTGTATCGATCGACGACCTCCGCAGCGCTCCTGGTCACCGTGGCCGTCTCGGCCCTCTCCGGCTGTGTGACCGTCCAGCGGCCGCCGACGCCCGGGCCACCACCGGCGGGGGCGCCGTCGCGGTCCTCGGCGCCCCGGACGGACGGCAGCGCGAAGCCGAGGGTCGTACAGGCACCGGCCCGGGAGGCGCTGGAAATGGTCGGCCCGTCCCGCCGCCCGAAGCGCTCCGGCGACGCGGCTCCTCCCCCACAGCCGCCCGGGCCCCACCGCTCTGCCGCGCCCCTGGCCCCCCAGCCACACGGTGTGCCCCGGCACCAGCCCCCCGCCGTCATCCCGGACGTGCCCCGGTCCGTCCCCAAGGCCCCCGACGTGTGCTCGCTGGGGACGGAATACGGCGGCTGGCGGCAGGACAGTCCCGAGGCAGTGATCTGCCGCCGGACGTACGGACAGTGAGGCGGTAGTGCGGGCGAGGTCTAGGTCGGTCGTTGGCGTGGTGGGCCCCAGGGGTCTCCTCCCGGGGGGTCCTCCTCGCGCAGTCGGTGTTCCAGCCGGGTGATCGCCGCCCTGACGCCGTCCCCGTAGCTGTCGTCGGTGAGGGCGCCGGCCGCGCCGCGGGCGCGATGCAGATAGGCGCGGGCGGCCTCGGAGCGGCCCAGCTTCATGTAGTCGGTGGCGAGATTCAGGTGCAGGGAGGGGTAGAAGGTGCGCAGCGCCGCCGGGTCCGTCGCCCCTGCCGAGACTTCCTCCGCCGCCGACAACGCCCTCAGATCCCAGGCCAGTTCGTCCGAGGGATCGTCCTGGGTGTCGGCCAGGTAGTGCGCGAGCGTGCAGCGGTGCACCGGGTCCCCGTCCTGCCCGACCTCCGCCCACAGGTCCAGCAGACGGCTCCTTGCCTCCTCGCGGTCTCCGCCGTGATGCAGCATGACGACCTGCCCGATCCGGGTCAGCACGGCGTCCGGCGCCGTCCGCTCCTGCCGCTCCGCCACCGAGTCCTCCAGGCTGATCCGCACGACAGGCCCAGTCGGCTGTCCCTCCGACGCTAACCGGCGGCACGGACAAACCCGGTCAGGCGGCCCCGTACGACACGGGACCGCCCGCGGGGCGGATCAGCCCAGGTCCGGGATCGTCCAGTCGATCGCCTCGTGGCCCTGCGCGGCGACCGCCTCGTTGATCTGTGTGAACGGGCGGGAGCCGAAGAACTTCTTGGCGGACAGCGGCGAGGGGTGCGCGCCCTTCACCACGACGTGCCGGGTCTCGTCGATCAGGGGCAGCTTCTTCTGCGCGTAGTTCCCCCACAGGACGAAGACCGCCGGGTCGGGCCGGTCGGCCACCGCGCTGATCACCGCGTCCGTGAACTTCTCCCAGCCCTTGCCCTTGTGCGAGTTGGCCTCACCGGAGCGGACCGTGAGCACCGCGTTGAGCAGCAGCACGCCCTGCTGGGCCCACGGCATCAGATATCCGTTGTCCGGGACGGGCGTGCCCAGCTCCTCCTTCATCTCCTTGTAGATGTTGCGCAGCGAGGGCGGGGTCTTCACCCCGGGCCGGACCGAGAAGCACAGGCCGTGGCCCTGGCCCTCGCCGTGATAGGGGTCCTGGCCCAGGATCAGCACCTTGACCTTCTCGAACGGTGTCGCGTCCAGGGCCGCGAAGACCTCCTCGCGCGGCGGGTAGACGGCACCCTTCGCCCGCTCCTCCTCCACGAACTCCGTCAGCTCCTTGAAGTAGGGCTGCTGCAGTTCGTCGCCCAGAACCCCGCGCCAGGACTCGGGCAGCATGGCGATGTCGGTCACGTCAACGTCCTCACGGTGTGCGGTCACTTGCAGGTCGTGCAGTGCTCAGAACCTACAGGCGCCCACTGACAATCGGTGCCGTGAGTCGGCATCACCAGCTCGTCTTGCGGTGCAGCTCCCACATCATCATGATCGCCGACGGGTCCAGCGACCGTTCCGCGCCGGAGATGTCGGCGCTCGCGGCCAGGTACTGCTTGCCCTGCCACAGCGGCAGCAGCCGTGCGTCGTTCGCCAGGATCGTCTGCGCCTCCCGGAACTCCTTCACCACGCGGGAGCGGTCGCTCTCGCGGCGGGAGGCGGGCAGCAGATCATCGGTGATCTTGGGTGACGGGTAGGGCGTGCCGACGGCGTTGTTCTGGCCGACGAACGGGGCGATGAAGTTGTCGGCGTCGGGGAAGTCGGGGGACCAACCGCGCCCGAACACCGGATACTCGCCCTTCTGGTAGCCCACCACGTACTTGTTCCAGGGACGGCCGTGCACGGTGACGGTGAACAGGCCGGACGCCTCCAGCTGGCGCTTGATCTCCTGGAACTCCTTCGCCGTCGCCGAGCCGTAGCGGTCGGTGGTGTACCAGAGGGTGAGCGGCACCTTCTGGTTGATGCCCGCCTGGCTGAGGATCTTGGCGGCCTTGCCGACGTCGGGGTCTCCGAAGTCGTCGAAGAAGGCGGTGCTGTGCCCGGTCAGGCCGGCCGGGACCATGGAGTACAGCGGCTCCACGGTGTCCTTGTAGATCCGGTGGGCGATCTCGCTCCGGTTGATGATCTGGGCGACGGCCCTGCGGACGGCGGTCTTGCGCGCCCAGGGGTCCTTCGGGTTGAACACCAGGTACTCGATCTCGTTGCTCGGCCCGTCGATGAGGTCGATGTCCTTGGAGCCCTGGCCCTGGAAGGAGATGACGTCATCGGCGGCGAGGCCGCGGAAGGTGAGGTCGAGCTTCTTGGCACGCAGGTCGTCGGCCAGCGAACGCGAGTCCTGGTAGTAGCGGATGGTCACCGCATCGTTTCTGCGGTCCGCGGCGCCCTCGTAGTGCTTGTTGCCGACCAGGACGGCCTGCTTGCCCTCCTGGTAGGACTCCAGGGTGTACGGGCCGGACCCGAGCACCTTGCCGTCCTTGCGCAGCGCTTTGTCCGGGTACTCCGCGGGATCCACGATCGACATACCGGGTGTGGCCAGCACGAACGGGAACGTGGCGTCCGGCTTGTTCAGGTGGAAGACGACCTCGCGCTCGCTCACCGCCTGGACCCGGTCGAGACTGCCCAGCAGCCCGGCCGGACCGCTGTTGACGTTGATCTTCTCGATGCGGTCGATCGAGTACTTGACAGCCTGTGCGTCCAGCTTGTGCCCGTTGGAGAAGGTCAGGCCCGAGCGGAGCTCGCACGTGTAGACGGTGTTCGACTCGGAGAACTTGCAGCTCTCGGCCGCGTCGGGCTGCGGTGAGGTCGCGCCGTCGGGGTAACTGAGCAGGGTCTGGTAGATGTTGCGGAAAAGTTCCCAGGACTGGTCCCAGGAAGCGGCCGGGTCCAGCGTGCTCGGGGCACTGGTCGTACCCACCACGATCGGTCCACCGCTGTCCTGGTTGCCGTCTGAAAAGACGCTGCACCCGGCCACCAGGGATATGGACGCAACCGCCGCCATTCTCTGTAGGCATCGGTTCCGGTTGAACACGCGCACGCTCCTCGATCCGCCATACCAAGGGTCGGCAGACGATACCGCAGTGACACGCCGGGCGAACCTGCTTCGTACATGGGTCTTGATCGGCTTACTCATGACTACGTTGTCATCGCTCCGGGCCCCTCCCGAACAATGACAAGGGCGCCGTTTACGTCAAGGAAACGGCGCCCTTGTGCGCCCGATCGTTATGCCCGAACGAGGTCAGGCGACGCCGGCGTTCAGGAAGATCCCGCCGTCGACGACAAGCGTCTGTCCGGTGACCCAGTCGGACTGCTCCGAGGTGAGGAACGCGGCGGCGCCGCCGATGTCCGAGGGCACGCCGAGCCGGGCGAGCGGGTAGGCCGCGGCGGCCTCCGCCTCCCGGCCCTCGTACAGGGCCTGCGCGAACTTGGTCTTCACGACGGCCGGGGCGATCGCGTTCACCCGCACCTTGGGCGCGAACTCGTGCGCGAGCTGCTGGGTCAGGTTGATCATCGCGGCTTTGCTGACGCCGTAGGCGCCGATGAACGGCGAGGGCGCGAGGCCCGCGACGGAGGCGATGTTGACGATGGCGCCGCCGTTGTCCTTCTGCCAGGCGTGCCAGGTCTTCTGGGCGAAGCCGAGCGCCGAGATCACGTTGGTCTCGAACACCTTGCGCGCGACGTCCAGGTCGAGGTCGGCCATCGGCCCGAACACCGGGTTCGTCCCGGCGTTGTTGACCAGGAAGTCGACGCGGCCGAAGGCCTCCATGGCGCGCCCGACGGCCTCGGTCTGGTGCGTCAGGTCGTGCGCCTTGCCCGCGACACCGACGACCCGGTCGGAGCCGAGCTTCTCGACGGCCTCCTTGAGGGCGTCCTCGTTGCGGCCGGTGATGACCACGCGGTCACCGCGCGCGACGAGCGCCTCGGCGACGCCGTAGCCGATACCGCGGCTGGCGCCCGTGACGAGGGCGACCTTGCCGGAGAGTTCAGGCAGTTCAGTCATGTCCGTGTTCCTCAGATTTCCGGGTGCCTACTAGTCGAGCGGTCCGCCGGCGACGTACAGCACCTGGCCGGAGACGAAGCCGGCCGCCTCGCCCGTGAAGAAGGCGATCGCGTTGGCGATGTCCTCGGGCTCGCCGACGCGCTGCACGGGGATCTGGGTGGCGGCGGCGGCCTTGAACTCCTCGAAGCCCATCTTGACGCGATCGGCGGTGGCCTTGGTCATCTCGGTGGCGATGAAGCCGGGGGCGACGGCGTTGGCGGTGATGCCGAACTTGCCGAGCTCGATGGCGAGGGTCTTGGTGAAGCCCTGCAGACCGGCCTTGGCGGCGGAGTAGTTGGCCTGGCCGCGGTTGCCGAGGGCCGAGGAGGAGGACAGGTTGACGACCCGGCCGAAACCGGCGTCGACCATGTGCTTCTGGACGGCCTTGGTCATCAGGAACGAGCCGCGCAGGTGCACGTTCATGACGGTGTCCCAGTCGGAGGCCGTCATCTTGAACAGCAGGTTGTCGCGGAGCACACCGGCGTTGTTGACCAGGATCGTCGGCGCGCCGAGCTCCTCGGCCACGCGGGCGACCGCGGCCTCGACCTGCGCTTCGTCGGAGACGTCGGCGCCGACCGCGATCGCCCGGCCGCCGGCCGCGGTGATCCGCTCCACGGTTTCCTTGCAGGCGGCCTCGTCGAGGTCGATGACGGCGACGGCGCGGCCCTCGGCGGCCAGTCGTACGGCGGTGGCGGCGCCGATGCCGCGCGCACCTCCGGTGACGATGGCGACCCGCTGGTCAGTGGTGGACATTGCTGCTTCTCCTCGCCCTTGAGAATTCCCCAGCCGCGGTGAGCGACCGCTTAGTACCTTCGACAGACGTGACGCTAGAAGCCCTGGCACCCGGTGTCAACGGCACACCGGGTCCGTGTGATCCATTACCTCACCAGGAGGTCCAGCAACCGCAGCGCCTCGGCCGCCGGATCGGTGGTGAGCCCCGTGTGGACGGGCCCGGGCTGCACGATGGTCGACCGCGGCGCGATCAGCCAGCGGAAACGCCGCCCCGCGTCGTCCTGGGCCGCGGGTCCCGCAGCCGCGCCGCCGCCGCACACGCCCTCGACGGCGCCGAGCGCGGCCCGCACGCCCGCGACGTCCGCGTCCGGGTCGAGGGCCAGCAGCCGGGCCTCGTCGAGGTGGGTGCGGGCGCCGACGTAGCCCTGGGCGCGGCAGTACACGACCACGCCCGCGTTGATGCACTCACCGCGCTCGACGCGGGGTACGACCCGTAGCAGCGCGTACTCGAAGACGTCCCGGCCACCACCCTGGCCGGCCCGGGTGATGTGGCGCTCGGCCACATGGCCTGCCATGTGGATGTGGTGCTCGCTCACTGGTCCCCCTCGATGCCGGTGATGCGCTCGTGGACCACGGCGGCTCGCGCGAGCAGGGGCCGCGCGTAGGCCCGCCGCACGTCGTCCGGGCTGTCGAAGCCGCGCTCGCCCGCCAGCCACGCGTCCGGGATCTCGGCGGTGACCTCGGCGAGGAGGTCCTCGGTGACCAGGGGGGCCAGCTCGGCCGCGGCGCCCGCGACATCGGGGCCGAAGCCGGCGAGTGCGTGGTCCGAGGCGTCGTAGGGCCGGGCCGCGGAGGCCTCGGCGCCGGGCCAGTTGTGGTGCCAGATCATGGTCGCGCCGTGGTCGATGAGCCACAGGTCGCCCCGGTGCATCAGCAGGTTGGGGTTGCGCCAGGAACGGTCCACGTTGTTGATCAGCGCGTCGAACCAGACGATCCGTCCGGCCTCCTCCGGACTCACCGTGAAGGCCAGCGGATCGAAGCCGAGGGCGCCGGAGAGGAAGTCCATGCCGAGGTTGGTGCCCCCGCTGGACCTCAGCAGCTCCTGCACCTGCTGATCGGGTTCGCCGAGCCCCAGCACCGGATCGAGCTCGATGGTCACGAGGCGGGGCATCCTGAAGCCCAGGCGGCGGGCCAGCTCCCCGCAGACGACCTCGGCCACCAGTGTCTTGCGGCCCTGTCCCGCGCCGGTGAACTTCATGACGTACGTCCCGAAGTCGTCGGCCTCGACGAGCCCGGGCAGCGAGCCGCCCTCACGCAGGGGCGTGATGTAGCGGGTCGCGATGACTTCCTTGAGCATCGCCCCAGGTTACTGGGGAGTCGCCGGCCCTCCGGCCGACAGCGGAACGACAGCTCTGGCTTACGGCGCTCCGACCGCGCCGGCGTCAGGATCTCGACACCGTCTGAACGGGTCGTGCCCAGCGGCCGTACCCCTGGACGGATCACCGAAAAGGCTTCGCGGAAGGGAATCCCCACATGAGCAGCGCATCGCCCAAGCCCGCAACGGGACCGGCCCGCCGTACGGTCGTGGCCGCGGCCGGAGCGGCGGGGCTCGCCGCCGCGCTGACCGCCTGCGGATCGGGCGACGATTCGTCGAACTCCTCCAATGCGTCCGGGTCTTCCGGCAGCACCGGGGCGACCGGTTCCACCGGGACGCAGGACGGCAGCGGTTCGGGCACCGGCGGCTCGGGCGGCGGCGACAATGCCGCGGCGGGCGGCACCGCGCTCGCCAAGACCGCGGACATCCCCGAGGGCGGCGGCAAGATCTTCAAGGACCAGGGTGTCGTGGTCACACAGCCCGCGGCGGGCACGTACAAGGCGTTCTCGTCGAAGTGCCCGCACGCCGGGTGCGCGGTGGGCAGCGTCGCGAACGGTGTGATCGTCTGTCCGTGCCACAACAGCCAGTTCTCCGTCACGGACGGCAGCCGGAAGGCGGGTCCCGCGACCACGGGGCTCACGGCCGCGAACATCACCGTGTCCGGGGACGAGATCAAGCTCGCGTGAGGGTCAGGGCCTTCGGCGCGGACGCTTGAGGCAGCCGAGCACCTCGTCCGTGGTCGCGACCGTGGCGACCAGGGCGAGCGTGTTGCGGATCATCGCGGGGGTGTAGTCGGAGGGCACCCCCGCGATGGCGTCGCGCGGCACGACGACGGTGTAGCCGCGGTTCACCGCGTCGAACACGGCGTTGGGTATCGCGACGTTGGCCGAGACACCGGTGACGATCAGCGTGCGGCAGCCGAGGTTGCGCAGCAGCGCGTCGACGTCGGTGCCCTGGACGGGCGACAGCCCGTGCAGCCGCCGTACGACGAAGTCCTCCTCGGTGACCTCGATCGGGGGCGCGATGCGCACCGCCGTGGTGCCGGACAGCTGCTGGACGGGGAGCCGTTCGGCGGCGCGGAACAGCCGGGCGTTGCGGTTGGCGCCCCGGCCGTCCGGGCGGCGCTCGGCGACGGCGTGGATCACCTGGAGGCCGCTCTCGTGCGCGGCGGCGACCAGCCGGGCGACATTGCCGAGGGCACCCGAGGCACGGGCCTCCCGGGCGAGTTCGGGCAGCGCGCTGTCGGGGCCGACGACCCCCTGCTGGCACTCGACGGTGAGCAGCACGGTGCTCGCGGGGTCGAGGAGTTCTCCGAGCTCTTCGTACGACGCCATGAGGCCCCCTTTCGCCGGGATGCGGGGCGGGCGAGACTAACCACCATTGCGCATGAACGGAAGACGACTCATTCTTTTCTGACGTGATGTCAGAGGATCTGGGCGACGACGGGACCTGGACCACCTCCTCTGACACGACGTGGGAGAAGAGGGGGCCGCATGACCGTCACTCAGCGCCGGGGCCGGAAGATCATGATGACGCCGGGCGAGCTGGACGAATTCCTGACCACTCAGCGCACCTGCCGGGTCGCCACCGTGTCCGCGGACGGCGCCCCGCACGTCAGCGCGCTGTGGTTCGCCTGGGACGGCAAGTCGCTGTGGCTGTACTCGGTGGTGCGCAGCAAGCGGTGGGCCGATCTGAGCCGTGATCCGCGGGTGGCGGTCGTGGTGGACTCGGGCGAGGAGTACGACCAGTTGCGCGGCGTCGAGCTGTCCGGAACCGTGGAGTTCGTGGGCGAGGTCCCGCGCACCGGCGAGCTGTGCGCCGAACTCGACACCGCGGAGACGCTGTTCGCCCGCAAGAACTTCGGTCTGGACGAGATGCCGCACGACGGTCGGCATGCCTGGGCGCGGCTGACCCCGGAGAAGGTCGTCTCCTGGGACTTCCGCAAGCTGGGCTCGATGTAGGGCTGTTGGGCCGAGACCGGCTCCGTTCGGCCGAGGCGCCGACTCGGTTCAGCCGACTGTCGCGGCCGCCGCCTGCAGCGCCTCCACCGCCGCGCGGATGGAGGGGCGGCGGTCGGCGTCGGCCCGCCAGACGACGTACACATGACGGCGCACGCGCTGCTTGAGCGGGACCATGACGACGCCCGGGGGCACCGGGTGCCGTCCCAGCAGCGGCGCGATGCACACCCCCAACCCCGCTGCCACCAGGGCGAGTTGGGTGTGGGTCTCGGCGGCGCGATGGCCGATGTTCGGCTCGATGCCGCGCGAGCGCAGCGTGAACATCAGCCACTCGTGGCAGAACTCGCCCTCGCCCCAGGTGATCCACTCGTCCTCGGCGAACTCCCCGAGGTCCACCTCGTCCCGGTCCGCGAGCCGGTGACCGGCCAGCATGGCCACATCGGCCGGGTCGTCGAGGAGGGGCGCCTTCACCAGGCCGTCCGGGACCGGCATCGGCTTGTTGTACCAGTCCAGGACCACCGCGAGGTCGAGATCGCCGCGGACGACTCCGGCGACGCCGTTCTCCGGCTCCAACTCGCTGGAGCGCACCCGCAGCGCCGGGTGCCGGGCGCGCAGAGCCGTGAGCGCGGCGGGAAACAGACCACGGGCGGCGGTGGGGAACGCGGACAGCCGCAGCTCGCCGACGACCTGCCCGCGATGCGCCTCCAGGTCGGACTGGGCGAGCTCCACCTGGGACAGAATCCGAGCCGCGTGCTCGGAGAGCAGCCGTCCCGCGTCCGTGAGGCGCACCCCCCGCCCGTTCTTGGCGAGGAGCCGCTGTCCCACCTCCCGCTCCAGCTTGCCCATCTGCTGCGAGACCGCGGACGTGGTGACGTGCAGCGCCTCGGCCGCGCCACTGACCGAGCCGTGCCGGGCGAGGGCATCCAGGGTGCGCAGGCGCTCCAGATTCAACATGTAAGCAATGCTACGACGTATCGCGCGAGAATTCTCGATTGTGCTACGAGGTTGCCTCCGGCATCGTACGGTCCATGACCACCGTCACGACCCCCCGCACCGAGGCCGCCACCGTCCGGCAGCCGCGCGCCCGCCTCGACTGGCGCCTGCGCTTCGGCGCCCTGTCCCTGATATGGGGCTTCAGCTTCCTGCTCATCAAGGTGGGCACGCAGGGGTATGCGCCCTTCCAAGTCACCCTGGGACGGCTGGTGTTCGGTACGGCGGTGCTCGCGGCGGCAATGGCGGTGAAGCGGGAGCGGCTCCCGCGCGGGGCACGCACCTGGGGCCACTTGGCGGTCGCCGCGTTCCTGCTGAACGCCCTGCCCTTCTCTCTCTTCGCCTACTCGGAGCTCACCATCCCGTCCACGCTGGCGGGCATCTGCAACGCCACCTCGCCACTGTGGGGCATGGTGCTGTCCCTGGTCGCCCTCTCGGAGGACCGCCCGACCCGGGTTCGCTTCGCCGGCCTCGGCATCGGTTTCCTCGGGGTGTTGACGGTGCTCGGCGCGTGGCAGGGATTCCACGGCCTGGATGCCACGGGTACGGCGATGGCTCTGCTGGCTTCGCTGAGCTATCCGATCGGGTGGATCTATGTCCGGCGGACGCTGGCCGGGACGGGGCATTCGCATCTGGCGATGACCGGGGCGCAGTTGTTGATGGCCACCGGGCAACTGGCCATTGTGACCCCGCTGTTCACCTCGGTTCCGGGGCACTTCTCTCTTGTTCCGCTGTTTGCCGTTGCCGCGTTGGGTGCGCTGGGGACCGGGCTGGCTGTTCTCATCCAGTACGGGTTGGTTGCCGAGGTCGGGCCCACCACGGCGCAGATGGTGACCTACTTCATCCCAGTGATCGCGACCGCGGCGGGGGTTGCCCTTCTGGGGGAGTCGCTTCGGTGGACCACTCCGGTGGGGGCGGTGATCGTTCTTGCCGGGGCGGCGCTCACTCAGGTGAGGTCCAAGGAGGACGCCTCGTAAGGCCGTAAGCACCTAGACATAAGTCCTCACCGGCATCGGGCCCACCGCTGCCGCCACCGCTTCCGCCAAAGGTCCGGTCTCCTCCGGAGTCAGGGTCGAGATCGTGATGCGGATTCCGGGTGGGGCGCTCAGGCGGAAGCGGGCGCCCGGGGAGACGGCCCAGCCGGCGTGAAGGAGGCGGGCGACCGCGCCCGTCTCGTCGGGGACCGGTACCCAGACGTTCATGCCGCTGCGGCCGTGCGAGGGGACCCCGCGCTCCGCGAGCGCGTCGATCAGCAGGTCCCGGCGGGACCGGTACGCCGTCGCCACCGCCGGTCCGTCCACCGCGCCGTCCTTCCAGAGGTGGACCACGGCACGTTGCAGCAGACGGCTCACCCATCCCGGCCCCAGCCGCTGTCTCCCGCGCACCCGGTCGACCGTGACGGAGTCGCCGGTGAGGACGGCGAGGCGCAGGTCGGGGCCGTATGCCTTGGCGACGGAGCGGACGAAGGCCCAGTGGTGGGTGACACCGGCCAGGGGGTGCAGGGGCAGGTCGACGATGCCGTGGCCGTGGTCGTCCTCGATCAGCAGGGTCTGCGGGTACTCACGCAGCACGGACCGCAGGGCACGCGCGCGCGTGGCGCTCACGGAGGCTCCGGTGGGGTTCTGCGCGCGGTCGGTGACGATCAGGGCGCGCGCTCCGGAGGCGAGGGCCGCGCGCAGGTCCTCGGGGCGCGGGCCCTCGTCGTCGACGCCCACGGGGACCGTGCGCAGCCCCAGCGCCGGCACGAGGTCGAGGGTCCGGCCCCAGCCGGGGTCCTCGACGGCGACGGCGTCCCCCGGCTTGAGGTGGGCCGCGAGGACGCGCTCCACGGCGTCCAGCGAACCGGAGGTCACGGTGAGCGGCCCGTCGGGCACCCCGTCGGTGTCGAGTTCGGCCCGCGCGATCCGGGCCAGTTCCGGCTCGACGGGCTCGGCTCCGTAGAGCACCGGGTCCCGGTCCCCCTCCGCCGCCACCGCCGCGAGGGCGGGCGTGAGCGGAGGCAGCAGTGCCGGGTCGGGGTTGCCGCTGGACAGGTCCCGCACCCCGGCCGGCACGGCCACATGCAGCTGCTCGCGGCCCGTCGTGGCCGGCTTGGGCCGGATACGGCTGCCGCGGCGACCCGCCGTCTCGATGACCCCGCGCTCCCGCAGGGTGCGGTAGGCGGCCGCGACCGTATTGGGATTCACCCCCAGCCGGGCGGCCAACTCTCGCATGGGTGGCAGCAGTTGGCCCGGCTGCAGGCCACCGGCTCCCACCGCGCGCTCGACGCTCGCCGCGATCTCTGCTGCGCCGCGGCCTTCGATCGGATACTCTCCTAGCACAAAAGAGATTATGCATTAGTGCAATGGAGAACGCCATGCAGGGGACCCAGCAGACGCCGCCGTCGTCGGCCGCCTACACCCCGACCGACCGCACCGTCCCGACGCGCGCCGCCGAGAAGGCGTCGTACGACAAGGAGCTGGTGCACTCGATACTCGACGAGGGCTACGTCTGCCACCTCGGCTTCGTCCGCGACGGCGCGCCGGTGGTGCTCCCCACGCTGTACGGCCGGGTCGGCGAGCGGCTCTATGTGCACGGCTCCACGGGGTCGCGCCCGCTGCTGATGACGGGCGGGAGCGACCCGGGGCTCGCGGTGTGCCTGACGGTCACCCATGTCGACGGACTGGTCCTGGCCCGCTCCGCCTTCCACCACTCGATCAACTACCGCTCGGTCGTGGTGCACGGCATCGCCCACCAGGTCACCGACCCCGAGGAGCGGCGACTGGCCCTGGACGCGCTGGTCGACCACGTCGTACCGGGGCGCTCCGCCGACTCCCGGCCCGCCAACAAGAAGGAGCTGGCGGCCACCGCGGTCATCCGGCTCGACCTGGACGAGGTCTCCGCCAAGGTCCGTACCGGCGGCGCGAACGACGAGCCCGAGGACCTGGCCCTCGCCCACTGGGCCGGGGTCGTCCCGCTGCGCAAGGGGTACGACGCGCCGGTCGCGAACGCCGACCTCGTCCCCGGCATCGAGCTCCCCGACTACCTCAGGGCGCTGTGATGCTGATCCACCCCTGGGACGCGCCCCGCGACGACACCGAGTGGCAGACCTGGCTGGCCGCCCATGACTTCGGCCAGCTCGCGGTCAACGGACTGTCCGGTGAGCCGCCCTTCGTGCAGCCGCTCCACTTCGCCTTCGACGCCGCCCGCGGCGAGGCGGTCACCCACCTCGCCCGCCCCAATCCGCTGTGGCCCGCCCTGGAGGCGAACCCGCAGGTGCTGCTGAGCGTGGTCGACGACTACGTCTATGTGCCCGGCCCCTGGCAGGCCGCGCCGGACGGCCCGCCCGAGCACGGCGTCCCGACGAGCTTCTACGCCGCCGTCCAGCTCCGCTGCACGGCCCAGGTCGTGGACGACCCGGCGGAGAAGGCCGACCTGCTCAACCGCCAGCTCGGCCACTTCCAGCCGGAGGGCGGCTCGTCGCGGGCGACACCGGAGGAGGCTCCGTACGGCCGCCTGCTGTCCGGCATCCGCGGGCTGCGGCTCGTGGTGACCGACGTACGCGCGAAATTCAAGTACGCGGGCAAGAAGCCGGAGGAGGTGCGGGAGCGGATCGCCGACGCGCTGGCGGGGCGGAGCGGGCCGGGGGACGCGGCGGCACGGGAGCACATGGTGCGCAGGCGCGGGGCGTGAGCGGACGGGCCGGTTCGGCCCGGTTCACTCGGCGGAGTGTGCCGCCGTTCCCCTGGCGGCGAGTTCGCGCGGGGGTGCGCCGCTCGCCACCGGGTCCGCGGAGCCCTTGGCGGGCGTCGAGGACTGGGCGATGAACGCGCCGACCAGGACGACCGCACCGCCGACGACCTGGGGCGCGGAGAGGTGTTCGCCGAGGAGCACCCAGGCCAGCACGGTCGCGACGACCGCCTCAAGGCAGGCCACGACGCCCGCGACCTGCGGGGAGAGCCGCCGCACGGACACCACACCGGTGACATAGGCGATGACCGTGGCGACCAGGACGATCCACGCCAGCAGCGCGGCCGCCGGGACCGGGGTGCCGTTCATGTGGGCGGTGCCGGAGAGGACGGACCAGTCCATGGCCCAGGGGCGGGCCACGGCGGTCAGCACGAGGGCGCCGATGAGCAGTCCGTACGCGATGACACCGAGCGGATCCGGCGCCTCCTCGCCCGCTTCGCTGCCCTGTTCGGACAGGACGAAGTAGCCGACCTGGCAGCAGGCCGCGCACAGGGCGAGCAGCAGCCCGAGCGCGTCGAAGCCCAGCCCCGACCAGACCTCGACGACGCAGGCGAGGCCGCCGGCCGCGAGCACCACACCGAGTGCGGCGGCCCGTGTGACCGGCCGGCGCTGCACGAATCGCACCCAGCCGAGCACGAGGGCGGGGGCGAGGTACTCCACGAGCAGCGCGACCCCGACCGGGATGCGTGAGATCGCGGCGAAGTAGCAGGCCTGGACACCGGCCACGGCGAGCAGTCCGAACCCGGCGAGCAGCGCGGGGCGACGGCGCACGAGCCCCCGGTGGCGCACGGCGAGCGGCAGCATCACCAGCGCGGCACCGGCCACCCGCAGCCACACCACGTGCAGCGGGTCGAGCCCCGCCTCGATCAGCGGCTTGGCCGCGACACCGGATCCCCCGAAGGCGAGCGCCGAGGCGAGCGCGAGGCCGAGCCCGACGCCCTTCCCATGGCTGCCCTGGCTGCTTTCAGACGTATGCACCGGCACATGATGACAGGCGATGACATGAGCGTCACCCCCAATGGCACCTGTCTCAGCGGCTGGACGGGGCGCGCGCTCAGCAGGCCGCGCCGCCGTCCCCCGCGTACTCCCCCCAGCCGGCGATCCGGGCCGGCAGGCCGGTCACCTCGATCCCGGCGCGCGCGAGCACCTCGACGGCCCGGGCCTGCGGGTCCCGGACGAGCGCGACGAGCAGATCGGTGCCGCCCGCCCGTTCGCCGCCGCGCAGCCGGGCCCGCTCGACGGCGTGGACCATGGCGGCGGAGGCCAGCGGCGACCAGCCCTCGGCCCCCTTCGGGGTGGGCATCGCGCCCGAGTCCTCCACGGTGCTCTGCCAGCGCAGGCCGTAGCCGATGCTGCGCTGCACGAGGTAGCCGAGCAGGCGGGCGATCTGCGGAGGGGCGCCGATCACGGCCCGTACGTCGGGATCGGACTCCAGGAGCGAGTGCAGCAGATGGGCGGTGTCGATCTGCCGGTCCCCGTCCCGAACAGCCCTGCGGCGGGCACCGGCGACCACCGCTGCCAGCTCGGCACTGAGCCCGGCATCGGCATCCGCGCGGAGGATTCCCTGGTCATGGGCGGACTGGTGGGGAATACGGGGTTGCACATCCCCTACCCCATCAGCCTCTCGGGCCGAGGTCATCGCCGAGGGGAAGCATTTTCGCGTCCCACGGTGAGTGGACAACCCCGGCCGGAATCTCCTCCTTACGGAGGAGATCAGGCCGATGCGCCTGCGGGAGCGCGCGCTCTCCACACTTTCTGACAGTTCATCAGTATTGAATGTTCCGGGCCCTGCGGCTACGTTCCGCGACACCACAGCCCGACACTGAGAGGTGGTCGCATGGCCGAAGTCAGCGCGGAGGCACGCATCGGGGCACCGGCCGAGAAGGTGTGGGCGCAGCTCACGGACTGGCCGGCGTACGGGGAGTGGAACGCGACCCACACCAACTTCCCCAAGGGCGGCCCCGAGACCCTGGCGGTGGGCGGCACCTTCCAGGAGAACATGAAGCTGATGGGGTTCCCGGCCGAGGTCGAGTGGACCATCGAGGAGCTGGATCCGGCCCGGGTGCTCGCCATTCGCGGCAAGGGCCCGATGGCGGTGACCGTCGCCACGCGCTACACGCTCACCCCGGACGGCGACGCCACGACGGTGCGCATCGACGGCGAGTTCACCGGCGCCGCCGTGTCGCTGATGGCGGGCAAGCTCAAGGACTCGGCGACGGCGGCCCTGAACGAGTCGCTGCGCAAGCTGGGCGGGCTGGTGGCCTGAGACAGCAGGACAGAAGGCATGACGGAAGGCGCCCCGCGGATTGCTCCGCGGGGCGCCTCGGTCAGTGCCCTCGCTCCTCGTGAGGAGGAGGCTCAGCCTTCGTCGGCGAGGATCAGATACAGCTTCTTGCGGGCGTCGTTGATGACGGCCAGCGCCTTCTCGCGCTGTTCCTTGCTGCCGGTCTTCCAGACCTGCCCGAAGGCCTCCATCAGACCGAAACCGGCCTGCCGGATCTCACCGAGGGCTTCCCAGTCGACCCCGCGCGAGGCCTCCTCCCAGGGCGCGTCGGGCCCCTCGTCCGCCGCGGTGCGGCCGTCCTCGGTGAGCGAGAACAGCTTCTTGCCACCCTCGGACTCGCTGGCGATCAGGCCCTCGTCCTCCAGCAGTTGCAGGGTGGGGTACACCGAGCCGGGGCTCGGCTTCCACGCGCCGCCGCTGCGCTCGGCGATCTCCTGGATCATCTCGTAACCGTGCATCGGCCGGTCCTTGAGCAGGGCCAGGATCGAGGCCCGTACGTCACCGCGCCGCGCCCTTCCCCTGGGGCCGCCGCGCCCTCGATGACCCCAGGGGCCCGGCCCGAAACCGGGTCCGCCGGGACCGAAGCCGGGGCCGCCGCCCGGGCCGAAGGGCCCGAAGGCCGCCCGCAGCCCCTCGAAACCGCCCCGGTCGCGCCGGGAGCCGCCGTCGTGTCGATGTCCGTGCTCGTATCCGTGGGAACGCATCGCCATCACTCCATTTCATCGTTGATCTATCGCGATGCGTCAACGATATATCGGAAGCGATCGGATGACAAGCCTCTTCGGCACCTACGGCGGCTCCGCCGTTTCCTGAATCAGGCGTTCCAGCTCCACTCGGCGACTTCGGGCAGGTCAACGCCGTGCTCGCGGATCCAGGCGTGGTGGCGGGTGCGGGCGTCGGCCATCTGCTGGCGCACGCGGGCGGCGCCCGCCGCGAGGTCCGGGACGCGGTCGATGACGTCCATCACCAGGCGGTAGCGGTCGAGATCGTTGCGCACGACCATGTCGAACGGCGTGGTCGTGGTGCCGGACTCCTTGTAGCCGCGGACGTGCAGGTTCCGGTGCCCGGCGCGGCGGTAGGCGAGGCGGTGGATCAGCCACGGGTAGCCGTGGTAGGCGAAGATCACCGGCTTGTCGGTGGTGAAGAGACCGTCGAACTCGAAGTCGGTCATGCCGTGCGGATGCTCCTCGCGCGGCATCAGCCGTGTCATGTCGACCACGTTGACGACGCGCACCGCGAGCTGGGGCAGATGCCTGCGCAGCAGCTGGGCCGCGGCCAGGACCTCCTGGGTGGGCACGTCCCCGGCGCAGGCCAGCACCACGTCCGGTTCGCCGCCGTTCTCCGTGCCGGCCCACTCCCAGATGCCGGCTCCCCGCGCACAGTGGACCCGGGCCTGGTCCATGGACAGCCAGTCGAAGCACGGCTGCTTCCCGGCCACGATCACGTTCACGTAGTCCCGGCTGCGCAGGGCGTGGTCCGCGACCGACAGGAGCGTGTTGGCGTCCGGCGGCATGTACACGCGCACGACCTCGGGGCTCTTGTTGAGGACGTGGTCGACGAAGCCGGGGTCCTGGTGGGAGAAGCCGTTGTGGTCCTGGCGCCACACATGCGAGGTCAGCAGGTAGTTGAGGGAGGCGATGGGCGCGCGCCAGGGCAGGTCCCTGGAGGTCTTCAGCCACTTGATGTGCTGGTTGACCATCGAGTCGACGATGTGCACGAAGGCCTCGTAGCAGGAGAACAGTCCGTGCCTGCCGGTGAGGAGATAGCCCTCCAGCCAGCCCTGGCAGAGGTGTTCGGAGAGGATCTCCATCACCCGGCCGTGCCGCTCCAGGTGTTCGTCGACCGGAAGGATCTGTGCCTGCCAGGCCTTTCCGCTGGCGTCGAAGACGGCCTGCAGCCGGTTGGAGGCGGTCTCGTCGGGACCCACCACGCGGAAGTCCCGGCGCCCGCTGGTGTCCTTCATGACCTGTTCGAGCAGGTCGCCGAGGACCCGGGTCGGCTCGTGCAGCGTCGTCCCCGGCTTGTCGACCGGGACCGCGAAGTCGTCGAGGCCGCGGATCGGCAGGTCCCGTACGAGGAGGCCGCCGTTGGCGTGCGGCGTGGCACCGAGCCGCTTGTTGCCCTCGGGAAGGCAGGCCAGGACATCGGGGACGGGCCTGCCGTCGGAGCCGAAGAGCTCCTCGGGCCGGTACGAGCGCAGCCAGGCCTCCAACTGCCGCAGATGCTCGGGGTTCTCGCGGACACCGGCCAGCGGGACCTGGTGGGCGCGCCAGGTGCCCTCGACCGGCTTGCCGTCCACCTCGGCCGGACCGGTCCAGCCCTTCGGCGTGCGCAGCACGATCACCGGCCAGTGCACGCGCTCGCCGACGCCGTCCTCGCGGGCGGTCCGCTGTGCCACCGCGATACGGTCCAGCGCCTCGTCGAGCGCCGCGGCCATCGCCCGGTGCACCTCGGCCGGGACGTCGCCGGTCACATGGATCGGCTCATGGCCGTATCCCCGCAGGAGCTCGTCGAGTTCGGACTCGGGAAGACGGGCGAGCACCGTCGGGTTGGCGATCTTGTACCCGTTGAGGTGCAGGATCGGCAGGACCGCTCCGTCGTACACCGGGTCCAGGAACTTGTTCGAGTGCCAGGAGGCGGCCAGCGGTCCGGTCTCCGCCTCGCCGTCGCCGATCACACAGGCGACCAGCAGGTCCGGGTTGTCGAGGGCGGCGCCGTAGGCATGGGCGAGCGAGTAGCCGAGTTCGCCGCCCTCGTGGATCGAACCGGGTGTCTCCGGGGCCACATGGCTGGGCACCCCGCCCGGGAACGAGAACTGCCGGAACAGCCGCTCCATGCCCGCCCCGTCACGCGACACGTCCGGGTAGGTCTCGCTGTAGCTGCCCTCCAGCCAGGAGTTGGCCACCACCGAGGGCCCGCCGTGCCCCGGCCCCCAGATGGCCAGCGCGTCGAGGCCGCGCGTCCTGATCACACGGTTGAGATGGGTGTACACGAGGTTGAGGCCGGGCGAGGTGCCCCAGTGACCGAGCAGCCGCGGCTTGATGTGCTCCGGCCTCAGCGGCTCGGTCAGCAGCGGGTTGGCCATCAGATAGATCTGGCCCGCCGCAAGGTAGTTGGCGGCGCGCCAGTGCGCGTCCAGGGTGCGCAGTTCGTCGTCGGAAAGTACGGTGGCGTCCTGGTGTTCGACCTTGGACATGGGTGAGACTCCGGAAGTCGTCGACGTAGAGGTCATCGGGCGGTGGAGGCGGCATGGCCGACCAAAAAGCGGCGGAGCTGCCGCGGAAGGTGTACGAGAAGGAACTGCTGCGCCTGCAGACCGAGTTGGTGAAGCTGCAGGAGTGGGTGCGGGCGGAGGGCGCCCGGCTGGTCGTCGTCTTCGAGGGGCGGGACGCGGCGGGCAAGGGCGGCGCGATCAAGCGGGTGACCCAGTTCCTCAATCCGCGCGTGGCCCGCGTCGCGGCGCTGCCCAAGCCGACCGAGCGCGAGCGCACGCAGTGGTACTTCCAGCGGTATGTGGAGCACCTGCCGGCCGCCGGGGAGATGGTGCTGTTCGACCGGTCCTGGTACAACCGGGCCGGTGTCGAGCATGTGATGGGCTTCTGTACGCAGCAGGAGTACCAGCGCTTCCTGCGCCAGTGCCCGATCTTCGAGCGGATGCTGGTGGAGGACGGGATCCTGCTGCGCAAGTACTGGTTCTCGGTGAGCGACACCGAGCAGCAGGAGCGGTTCCGGCGGCGCCTCCACGATCCGGTGCGGCGCTGGAAGCTGTCGCCGATGGACCTGGAGTCGATCACCCGCTGGGAGGCCTACTCCCGGGCCAAGGACGAGATGCTGGTCCACACCGACGTCTCCGAGGCGCCCTGGTACGTCGTCGAGAGCGACGACAAGCGCCGCGCCCGGCTGAACATGATCGCCCATCTGCTGGACTCCGTCCCGTACCACGAGGTGAAGCCGCCGGTGCTGAAGCTGCCGGAGCGACCGCCGCCGACCGGCTACGAGCGCCCGCCGCGGGATCTGCAGACATACGTCCCGGACCACGCGGCGAGCCTCTGAACCACCGCCCACCGCGTTCACGACCGATGGGGTACGACCGCGACGGGGCAGGCGGCGTGGTGCAGAACGCCGTGAGTGACGCGACCGAGCTGGAGCCCGACGGCGCCCTGCGTGCGCTGGGCACCCACGACCAGCAGGCCCGCGTCGCGCGAGACGTCCAGCAGCACCCGGCGTGCGTGGCCCTCGACGGTACGCCGTCGCAGGTCGACGCCAGGGTGCTGCTCGGCCGCCTCGCTCACGGCCGCTTCCAGGGTCTCGGCGGCCCGCTCCTCGTGCAACCGGGCGGACTCACCGCCGGCCGGATGTGCCGGGTGCCGCCAGGCGCGTACGGCCTCCAGGGGCACCCCGCGCAGCTCCGCCTCCGCGGCGGCGAAGCGCACCGCCGCAGAACCGGCCGGCCCTTCCGCCACGCCCACCACGATCCGGCCGTGCGTCTCCGGCCCGCCGTGCTGGTCCTGGCCGCCGCGGAGCACGATCACCGGGCAGTCGGCATGGGCGGCCACGGCCAGGCTGACCGAGCCGAGCAGCATCTCGGCGACTCCACTACGGCCCCGTGCGCCCATCACCAGCGCGGACGCGACGCGGCTCTCACGGACCAGCGCGTATTCGGGTTCCTCGGGCAGAACGTCGGTGGAGACCTTCACACCGGCCTGACGCCGCGCCGCGCGCCGGGCCGCGGCGGCAACGATGTCCTCGGCCATCACCTGCTCGGACGGCCTGCCCACGTCCTGCGCCGGCGAGGTGCCCTCGTAGCGCTCCCACAGCGAGGCGTACACCAGCCGCAGCGGCACCCCGCGCAGCACCGCCTCGTCCGCCGCCCAGTCCACCGCGCGCAGACTCGGCTCCGACCCGTCGACCCCTACGACCAGGGGCAGGTCCACCGCGCTCACCGCCCCGCCCCGATCGCCAGGGGCTCACCAAAGGCCCGAACAACCGCTGCCTTCATGGGTTTCCTCTCCTCCGGGGTGGGTCGGTCGAATCGCTGGGTCAGTCGTGCGCGACCACGGCGACCGGAGCGGTGGCGTGGTGCAGGGCGGCGTGGGTGACGGGACCGATGTGCGTGCCGAACGGGCTGCGGCGGATCCGCCGGCCCACGACCAGCAGGGAGGCTTCGCGGGCGGCGTCGACCAGATGGTCGGCGGGGGTTCCGCAGTGGCACTCGGTGGTGACCTCGACGCCCGGGAACTTCTGCCGCCACGGCAGGAGGGTCTCGGCCAGGGGGGTCTCTTCGCCGAGCGTCTCGGGCGCCTCGGGCGCCTGGATCACGAGGTCCGCGGTGACGGCTTCCGTGTAGTACGGCGGTGGGGTCCAGCCGTGGACGACACGCAGGGTCGTACCGCGCCGGGCCGCCGCCTGGAACGCGAACCCGATCAGCTCCTCGTCCGGGGAGTCCACGTCCAGGCCCAGGACCACGGGGCGGAACGGTGTCGCGGCGGACGGGCTGCCCGTCGGGTCCGTCTCGTGCTCGTCGGCGGCCTGCTTCCCCGCCCTGACCAGCACGACGGGTCGTTCGGCGTGGGCGACGACCGAGAGTCCGACCGAGCCGACCATGAAACCGGCCGCGCCGCCCAGCCCGCGCGAACCGAGGACCAGCAGTTCGGCGTCCTTCGCCGCGTTCGCGAGGACCTCGCCGGGGGTGCCGGACAGCTGCTCGGTGGTCACTTCGAGGCCGGGGTGGCGCCGGGCGATGTCTGCGGCCGCCTCGCGGGTGATCCGGTCGGTCCAGTGCTGGTGGGTCTCGGACCCGAGCAGCGGGGCCTGTGCCATGGGCTCCGGTACCGGCTCCCACACCTGGAGCAGCTTCAGCGGCAGACCTAGCAGTTCTGCCTCGCGGGCCGCCCATTCGGCCGCGGCGCGGCTCTCTGCCGAGCCGTCCAGGCCGACCGTGACGGTGCGGGTCATGATCTCCACCTCCTGAGTGGGGTTCGCGATTCGAGCCTCGTGCAGGGACCGGGCGGGGGGCAGGGGCCGCAGGTCCCGGAGAAAGGCCGATGGGCCCTCGGGGAGCCGGGGCCCGCGGTCCGCCGCCGTGGAGGGGGTCGGCGGCGGACACGGCGGCCAGGACGATCAGGAGGACGGCGCGCCTCATCAACGCCCTCATCATGGTGCCCATGACTGCCGCGATCCGCAGCGCGATACCTCCGACCAGGGCAGGTCCGATGCCGAAGGCCGGTGGCCACGGGGTTGAACGGTCCCGCACGCGGGGCTCGTCGGGCTCGACGGCGCGGGCGTGGCGGACGAGTTCGCGGATACGTCTCGCAACGGGTCGTACGTCGGTGGATCATGAGGTCAGGCACGGAGAAGGGTGGCGCATGTCCCAGGGCTCGGCCGCACAGGCTTCGTGGTGGCGCCGTCCGGTACCGGGGCTCGCGGTCCTGCTCCGCTATCGCCGCTCGTGGCTGAGGGGCGACCTGCTGGCCGGCGCGACCGTCGCCGCGTATCTCGTGCCGCAGGTCATGGCCTACGCCGGAGTGGCCGGGCTGCCGCCGGTCGCCGGGCTGTGGGCGATCCTGCCCGCGCTCGCGCTGTACGCACTGTTCGGCTCCTCCCGGCTGCTCTCGGTCGGCCCCGAGTCCACGACCGCCCTGATGACGGCCACCGTGGTCGGTCCGCTGGCGGCGGGCGACTCCGGGCGGTACGCGACGCTGGCGGCCGCGCTCGCGGTCACGGTCGGGCTGCTGTGCGTGGTGGCGTGGGCGGTGCGGCTGGGATTCCTCGCCGATCTGCTCTCCCGGCCGGTCCTGATCGGCTATCTCGCGGGCGTGGCGCTGATCATGACCGTGGATCAGCTGACGAAGCTCACCGGAGTCGCCACGACGGGCACCGAGTTCTTCCCTCAGGTCTGGTCGTTCGTCACGCACCTGTCCGACGCCCACGCGGCCACGGTCGTCTTCTCGGCCACGGTGCTCGTGTTCCTGTTCGTGGTGGCGCGGTATGCCCGCGTGGTGCCGGGCCCCCTGCTCGCGGTGGTCCTCGGCACGGCCGCGGTGGTGGCGTTCGACCTCGACGACCGGTACGGCATCAAGGTGATCGGCGAGGTCCCGTCGGGAGTGCCGGACCTCGCCCTGCCCGACCTGAGCGACCTGCCGCGTCTGGTCCTGCCCGCGCTCGGTGTGCTGATCGTCGCGTACACGGACTTCATCCTCACCGCGCGGGCGTTCACCGGCGGCGCCGACGAGGGCCCCGGCCTGGACGCCAACCAGGAGTTCCTCGCGCTGGGGACGGCCAACCTCGGCGCCGGTGTGCTGCACGGCTTCCCGGTGAGCAGCAGCGCCAGCCGCACCGCGCTCGCCTCCTCGGCGGGGGCCCGCAGCCAGGCGTACTCCCTGGTGGCGGGGGCCGCGGTGCTCGCCGTCCTGCTGTTCCTCAGCCCGCTGCTCTCCCGCACCCCCTCGGCCGTGCTCGGTGCGCTCGTCGTCTACGCGGCGGCCCGCATGATCGACTTCGCGGGTTTCCGCCGGCTGGCGTCCTTCCGCCGCCGGGAACTCATGCTGGCCCTCGGCTGCCTGGCCGGGGTGCTCGCCCTGGACATCCTGTACGGCGTGCTGGTCGCCGTCGGGCTGTCGGTGGCCGAGCTGCTGACGCGGGTGGCCCGGCCGCACGACGCGGTCGAGGGGCTGGTGCCCGGGATGGCCGGCATGCACGACGTGGACGACTACCCCGCGGCCCGTACGATCCCCGGCCTGCTGGTCTACCGCTACGACTCCCCGCTGTTCTTCGCCAACGCGGAGGACTTCCGGCGCCGGGCGCTGGCCTCGGTCGACGAACAGACCGATCCCGTGCGCTGGTTCGTCCTGAACACGGAGGCCAACGTCGAGGTCGACATCACGGCCCTGGACGCGGTCGACGAACTGCGCCGTGAACTCGTCGGGCGGGGCGTCGTGTTCGCCCTCGCCCGGGTCAAGCAGGACCTCCTGGACGACCTGCGGGCGTACGGCCTGGAGAAGTCCGTCGGGTCGGATCTCATCTTCCCGACGCTGCCGACCGCCGTGGCCGCCTACCGGAGGTGGCGCGAGGGCCGGGCTCCGGGTGGGGACGGCGCTCCCGGTGGAGACGGCGCTCCGGGCGGGGACGGCGCTCCGGATGGGAACGACCGCGGCTGAACCGATCCTCAAGTCGTTCTTCAGCGGCCCCGCCAAGCATGGCCGGCGGGGCCCTCGGCGCGGGTGCGACCGTCGTGGGAACCGACGAGAGCCGAGTGGCCCGACCGACGGGCCGGGTGGCCCATGGCCCGCCGCGCCCGACGGACACACGCTGGCCTCGGCAGTTCCTACGCGCCGCCGGGAGGCACGCCATGATCACTACTCGTACGCCCAGCATGCTGCAGGCCCTGCCCGCCGAGTACCGGCAGCAGCTGATGAGCGTCGCCCGGGAGGTGTCCTTCCCGCAGGGGACACGCCTGTTCGAGGAGGGTGGGCGCGCCGACCGGTTCTGGATCCTCCGCACCGGCAGCATCGAACTCGACATGCATGTGCCCGGCCGCAAGGCCGCCGTCATCGAGATGCTCCGGCCGAACGAGCTGGTCGGCTGGTCCTGGCTGTTCTCGCCGCATGTCTGGCACCTGGGCGCCGAGGCGGTGACGCCGGTGCGTGCGTACGAGTTCGACGCCGAGACCGTGCGCACCATGTGCCGGGAGGATGCGGAGCTGGGCAACGCCGTCGCGCAGTGGGTCGGCGAGGTACTGGCCCACCGGCTGCGTTCCGCCCGGGGCCGGCTCCTGGACCTGTACGCCCCGTACGGCGCCGGCAGCCTCGTCTGACCGGCCCGGACCGGACCGGCACCGACGACGACCCGGTGGGCCCCGGTGAGTGGGGCCGGTCGGCCCTAGTACGACCGGTCCCGGCGAGTGATGATCGGCCTCACGGACTGCCCACAGGCCGTCCGCCACCGGGGAGCGAGGGATCGCCATGGCCGACACAGGCACTTTCGACGAGCGGAATCCGATCCGCGTGTTTCTGCTCGACGATCACGAGGTCGTACGGCGCGGTCTGACAGACCTGCTCGACGGCGAGCCCGACATCTCCGTGGTCGGCGACGCGGACAGCGTCGAGCAGGCGCTGGTCCGCGGTCCCGCGCTGCGCCCGAATGTCGCCGTGCTGGACGTCCGTCTCCCCGACGGCGACGGCATCACGGTCTGCCGGGAGCTGCGCAGCCGGATGCCGGAGCTCGCGTGTCTGATGCTCACGTCGTTCGACGACGAGGACGCGCTGCTGGACGCGATCATGGCCGGGGCCTCGGGCTATGTCCTCAAGCAGATCAAGGGCTCGGACCTGATCTCGGCGGTGCGCACCGTCGCCTCGGGCCAGTCGATGCTGGACCCCGCGACCACGGCCCGCCTGATGCGCTCGCTGCGCGCCGACCCCGCGGACACTCCGGCCATGCCGGCCGAACTCGCGAGCCTGTCGCCGCGCGAGCGCGACATTCTCGCCCTGATCGGCGACGGCCTGACCAACCGCGAGATCGGCAAGAAGCTCTACCTCTCCGAGAAGACGGTCAAGAACCACATCTCCCGTCTCCTGGCCAAGCTCGGCGTACAGCGCCGCGTCCAGGCCGCGGTCCTCGCCTCCCACCTGGACCAACTGGAAACCACCGACCACGCCACACGCTGACCCCCCGCACCCCCGTCCCCTCCCCCGTCCCCCGCCCCCTCCGGAACACACGCTGCGCGGTGAAGCCCGCGTCCCGGCCGCTCTGCCGGCTCCCCCGGGACGCACCGCGACATCGGTCCAGCATCCCCGAATTGGCCTTGGTGCCCGGGTGCGCGGGGCGTTTAGCGTCGGCGCATGCGGATTCGTATCGTCGATGCCTTCACCGACCGTCCCTTCGCCGGCAACCCGGCCGGGGTTCTGCTCCTCGACGCCTTCCCGGACGACGACTGGCTCCAGAGCGTCGCCATGGAGGTCAATCACGCCGAGACGGCGTTCGCGCACCCGCTGCCGAAGGGCGGTGCGGCGGACTGGGCGCTGCGCTGGTTCACTCCCGTCGCCGAGGTCGCGATGTGCGGGCACGCCACGCTCGCCACGGCCCACGTCCTGCACACCAGCGGCGCCCACGAGGGCCCGGTGCGGTTCGCGACCCGCAGTGGTGTGCTCGTCGCCACGCCCGGCGAGGGCGGCTGGATCACCATGGACTTCCCGACCGCGCCGCTCACCGCGGTCGAGATCCCGGCCGGGGTCGCCGAGGCGCTCGGCGCGGAGCCGCTCGCGGCGTTCGACACCGGGCCGAACGTCGGGGACCTGGTGGTGGAGCTGGCCGACGAGAAGACCGTCCTCGGACTCACCCCCGACCACAAGGCGCTCGGCGCCTACTCCGCGCGCGGCATCATCGCCACGGCCCGCGCCGAGGACCCGGCCCGGGGATACGACTTCGTCTCGCGGTGCTTCTTCCCCAACGTCGGCATCGACGAGGACCCGGTCACCGGCAGCGCCCACACCGCGCTGGCCCCCTACTGGTCCGAGCGCCTGGCCCGCCCCGATCTGACCGGCCTCCAGGCCTCCCGGCGCTCCGGCCTCGTCCGCACCGGACTGCGCGGCGACCGCACCCTGCTGACGGGCCGAGCGGTCACCACCATCGAGGGCGAGCTGCTCACGCCGTAGGCAGCCAGCCCACCTTTCCCGCCAGCACCGCGTATCCCACGAACGCCCCGATGTCGAGCAGGGAATGGGCCACCACCAGGGGACCGACCCGGCCCCAGCGCCGGTACAGGTGGACGAACACCACGCCCATGACCATGTTGCCGACGAAGCCGCCGATGCCCTGGTACAGGTGGTACGAGCCGCGCAGCACGGAACTGGCCACCAGCGCGGTGCCGGGGGTCCAGCCCAACTGGCCCAGCCTGCGCAGCAGATAGCCGACGACGATCACCTCTTCGAGGATCGCGTTCTGCAGCGCCGAGAGGATCAGCACCGGGTACTTCCACCACACGTCGGGCAGCGCCTCGGGCACCACGGTGAGATTGAAGCCGAGGCCGCGGGCGGCCAGGTAGAAGGCGATCCCGGTGCTGCCGATCACGGCCGCGACGCCCGCCCCGCGGCCGAGGTCGGGCCAGGGGCGGGTGCGGTCGAAGCCGAGGGTGCGCAGGCCCTCGCCCTCTCGCATCAGCAGGTGGGCGACGAGCAGGACGGGCACGAGTGCCGACGCGATACCGAAGAGCTGCCAGGCGAGATCGAGCCAGGGACGGCCCGGCGCGGCCGAGGCATTGAGGGTGGCCGCCTGGTCCTTGAGGCCGCCCGGTTTCGTGACCGATCCGACAAAGCTGATCAGGGCGGACACTCCGCTCGCGCCCAGCGAAAGCCCCAGCACGAGCAGCGTCTCGTCCCGGAACATCCGGCGCGAGGGCCGCTCCAGCGGATAAGAATCGGCCACCGGGTCCGCCTCCACCTGCACACCTGCCTCCAGGGTTGGGTAATCCCGCCCCATGCCCATCTTCGCCCCGCTAGTGTCTCGAAAGCAGTTACGAAGAACGTGCGCCACGGACTGTCGGGGGGACAGGGAGGGGCACCACCGTCATGGGACGTCACAGCTTGCCCGATCGGTACGGGGCGGGCACGGCCGACCCCCGCCCTCGCGCCCGTCGCCGCAGCGTGGCCATCGCGACCGCCCTCGTCCTCACCGTCGCGGGCGGCACGGCCGCCGCCGTGCAGAGCGGGCTGCTCTCCTTCGGCTCCTCCTGCCAGGACGACCCGGTACGGCTGACGCTCGCCGCCTCCCCCGACGTCGCCCCCGCCCTGGAGGCGGCGGCCGGGCGGGCCCGGAAGGAGAACCTCACCTCCGACGGGAACTGCGTGGCCGTCACGGTGAGGGCGCAGGACTCCGCCGAGGTCACGGACATCCTGAGCGCGGGCCGGAAGCCCGACGCGCAGGTCTGGGTGCCCGATTCGGACGTATGGGTGCAGCGGGTCACCGCGGACGGCAAGGCGACGCAGGTGACGCCGGAGGGCAATGTGGCCGCGACGCCGGTGGGTGTGGCGATGCTGCACACCGCCGCGAAGTCGCTGGGTTGGCCGAAGAAGACGTACACCTGGACGGAACTGGCCGGAGCCACCCTCTCGGACGACTCGCTCAGGCTGGGCGCGGCGGACCCGGCGCGCAGTGCGACCGGGCTGCTGGCGCTCACCCGGCTGAGCGCGGCCGCCGCCGAGGCGAAGGGCGGGGCCACCCACGCCGCGGCCATGATGAAGGCGCTGTCCCAGCGCGTCTCCGCGGCCGACGGCCAGGTCCTGGACACCCTGCCCCACGACTCCTCGGGCACCGAGCAGGGCAACCCCAGGCGCAACCAGGCACTGATCCTCAGCGAGCAGGCGGCGTTCACCCACAACTCGACGGCCGGCGGCGGCACGGACCTGGACCTCTTCTATCCCACGGACGGTTCGCCGACGCTCGACTACCCCTACACGCTCGTCGACGAGCCGGAGCTGACCACCGACGAGAGCCGGGCCGCGATCCGGTTCATGACGTATCTGCGGGAACCCCCACAGCACAAGCTCCTGGAGAAGTACGGCTTCCGCGCGGACGACGGCTCCGTGGCGCCGTCGGTCGTCGCCACGGCGGGCGGCCGCAGCCCGCAACCCTACGCGGAGCCGTCCCCGGAGCCGGCCTCCGACACCGCGCTCCAGGAAGCGCTGGGGACGTGGACGATCACGGTGCAGAGCGCCCGGATCACCACGGTCGTCGACGCCTCCGCCTCCATGTCGGAGCCGGTGGCGGACACGGGCCGGTCCCGTATGGACGTCACCAAGGCCTCTCTGCTCCAGGCTCTCGCCACCTTCACCCCGGAGGACGAGATCGGTCTGTGGGAGTTCGCCACCAGGCTGGACGGCGACAAGGACTACCGCGTGCTGGTGCCGACCGAGCGGCTGGGCGACCGCAGGGGCAGCGGCACCCAGCGGGACCGGCTGTCGGCGGCGTTCGGCGGACTGGAGCCGGTCCCCGGAGGTGCCACCGGTCTGTACGACACCACCCTCGCCGCGTACCGGGCGGCCACCTCGTCGTATGCGAAGGGCAAGTTCAACGCGTTGGTCGTGCTGACCGACGGGGTGAACCAGGATCCCGGCAGCATCTCCCGCGCCGGGCTCGTCTCCGAACTGCAGAAGCTCAGCAACCCCGAGCGCCCGGTGCCCCTCATCGTCATCGCCGTCGGTCCGGAGGGCTCCCGGAAGGAGGCCCAGGAGATCGCGCGGGCCACCGGCGGCTCCGGCCACGAGGTCAGCGACCCCGCCCAGATCCACTCGGTCATTCTGCAGGCCATCGTGGCGGCGGGGGCACGGAACGCCTCGGGCTGACCGACGGCCCTCCCGAGGGGGTGTCGTTTGGATCATCCCGGCGTCGCGGGCCCTGGCACGCACTCCCCCAAGCTGTTCGAGCAGGGGGCACCCCCATGACCCCGCCCGGGGTCGGCCGGACCGCACCCCTCGTCACGGCCGGCCTGATCCAAACGGCACCCCCTAGGTGCGCGGCCGTGCCGCCCTCACCCCAACGGCACCGGCTCCGGCAGGCCCACCGGCCAGGTGTGCACCGGCTCCCCGATGTGCATCAGCTCGCGGTAGCGCCTGGTGGTGGCGGCCAGGGCGGCCTGCCGGGACAGCCCCTGTTCCAGGGCGCGGTGGAAGGTGGCCGACTGCCAGCTCGCGCCGTTGACGCGGCGGCGGCAGCGCTCCTCGATGACGCCCAGAAAGTGGTCCCGGTCGGCGGCTTCGACACCCCACGCGTCCAGGCCCGCCTCGGCCAGCGGCAGGAGTTCGTCGCGTACGAGGGTGACGGCGTCGACCTCGGCCGTACCGCCGTAGCGTCCGCGCCGGGGCCAGATGAAGCGGGCGTCGATGCCGTGCCGGCACGCGGCGTCGAAGTTGGCCTCGGCCGTCGCGAAGGGCAGCCGGGTCCACACCGGGCGGGACTCCTCGGCGAGGGCGCGGACGACGCCGTAGTAGAAGGCGGCGTTCGCGATGACGTCGGTGATGGTCGGGCCGGCGGGCAGGACCCGGTTCTCCACGCGCAGGTGCGGAACGCCGTCGGCGATGCCGTAGACCGGACGGTTCCAGCGGTACACCGTGCCGTTGTGCAGGACGAGTTCGGCGAGCTTGGGCACGCCTCCCTCGTCGAGCACCCGCAGCGGGTCCTCCTCGTCGCAGATCGGGAGCAGGGCCGGGAAGAAGCGCAGGTTCTCCTCGAACAGCTCATGGGCGGAGGAGATCCACCGTTCGCCGAACCAGGTGCGCGGCCGCACGCCCTGGGCCTGCAGTTCGGGCGGGCGGGTGTCGGTGGACTGCAGGAACAGCGGCGGTCTCGACTCACGCCACAGCTCGTGGCCGAACAGGAAGGGCGAGTTGGCGCCGACGGCGATCTGGGCCGCGCAGGCGGCCTGCGCCGCGTTCCACACGTCGGCGAAGCGGCCGGGGGTGACCTGGAGGTGCAGTTGGACGGAGGTGCACGCGGCCTCGGGCACGATGGACTTCGAGGTGCAGGTGAGGTGTTCCACCCCCTCGATGTCGAGCACGAAGTCCTCGCCGCGGGCGGCCACGATCTGGTCGTTGAGCAGGGTGTAGCGGTCCACCTCGGAGAGGTTGGAGGAGACCAGGTCGTCCCGGTCGAGCGTGGGCAGAATGCCGATCATCACTATTCCGGCGTCCAGTTCGCCGGCCTTGCGGTCGGCGTACGCCAGCGAGGTCCGCAGTTCCTCGGCCAGCCGGTCGAATACCCGGCCGCCCAGGCGGTGTGGGGCTATGTTGACTTCCAGATTGAACATGGCGAGTTCTGTTTGGAAATCGCGGCTCGCGATACGTTCCAGTACCTGTCCGTTCAACATTCTCGGCATACCGTCGGAACCGGCGAGATTCAATTCGATCTCGACGCCCATGAGATTCTTCGGGCGGTCGAACCGTTTCTCCACCAGCAGCCGCTCCAGTCCCGTCAGACACTGCCGGAGCTTTTCCCGGTAGTGCTGGCGATCGGACAGGTCGAACGCACCTGCCGCGACCTTCTCCCCCATCGAAGCGTCCCTCCTCGATCGGGCGGGCCGAGGATCCGGCCGCCGGATGTCCCGGGTCAGGTGGGATGATGCCCAGCCGAAGCGATCGATAACGTCCCACAGGGACCCGGGGCCCGCTACTCTGTTGGAATGTGCCCCGGGGCACATTCACGGGGCATGGGGCATCACGCAACTTCGGGTGCCCCGAGAGCCTCGTGAAAAACGCCGACGACATTCAGCCGACCGCTCCTGAAGCGTATTCCGAGGTCAGCGGGTATCCACCGGGCGGGGAATCGGGATGATTCCCGCGAATCAGCGGCTGAATAGCGCCTTGTTCGTGACGCCGGAAACGGCTAGTGGAAACATCATATGAACAGCTGTCGTATAAACTCCGCGAACAAGGCAGAAGGTTGGCGCCCACGGTCCTGGTTCCTGCCGTCAAGGTGACCTGCGGCAGACCTCATCCGCACCCTCGCTCACCGGCCCGGGCCCCCGCCTCTCTGACCCCATCGAGCTGACAGCGCCGTCCGCCCCCCTCCCTCGCGCCGTCGCGCCTGTCGAATGAGAGGCGACCCACCATGCCGCTGCAAGTCCCCCCTGCCCCCGCGCCCGCACTTCGCTCCGTGCTCACGGCCCTCGGTTCCCCCACCGCGGTCCGCGAGGCCCGAACTCCCTCCCTGCGCAACGCCCAGGGACCCGCCACACCCGAACTCCCGCTGCCCGTACATGTGCTGGACCGGATCACCCCCGAGGGCGTGTCCGCCACCCGGCTCACCGGGTGGCGTTTCCTGATCCGGTGCGGCGATCGCGCGGTGGCCGCCGCCGAGACCAGGCTGATGCCGGACGGCTGGGCGTTCTCGCACTTCTTCGAGGGCCCCTACATCGCCGCCACGGAACACGCCCTGCGCCAGGCCGAGACGATGCAACAGCCCTACCAGCCCCGTCTGCTCTCCGTGCCCGGCCTGTACATGCTCACCCTGTGGCTGCACGGCGACTGCGCGGCGGACGGTGCCGAGGGCCATCCGGCGGCCGCGGACCTGCTCGTCCCGCTGGCGCCGGCACCACCGGGCATCGCGGCGCACCGCCCGCACCGGGTCGCCGAGCTGCTTCCGGTGCTGACCCATCGGGTGACTCCCGTGCCACTGCTCGGCTCACCCGCCTGACACACCCCTTTCGTACCCCGTTTCCAATTTCCGGAGGCGGGGTACGACTGCATTTCCTGCGGCTATTACTCACCCCTGCGCTCGTACGAGCAATAATGCGCTCCGACGAGCTGAAAAGGGCATCCGGTCCGACCGGACTAGCCCCATCCGGCCATCCCGAACCACCCGAAGTGGCTGCCCAGTTGGGATGAACCAGACGCGTGGCCGATGCGTCATCAACCTGTGAGAAAGCGGTGCTGCGAAATCCCTGCGGATTGACGCCCGGAGAGCAACACTGGGTTCCGACCGACTTAATCGCAACGGGGGACAAACATGACCACGACACAGCGAAAGATCCCATCAATGTGCCAGCACCAGCCGCCGTGCCCGACAGCCGAATCCGCCGACCGGGAGTCCGCCCGCCTCATGGCGCACCACCCGGAGCAGGGATGGAGCCTGCTGTGCAACGGCGTTCTGCTCTTCGAGGACACCGGTGAGCTCCTGCCGGACGGCCAGATCATCGCCCCGCACCGCCCGCTGGGTGCCGACCGGGTGATGACGGCCGCCTGAGCACCACCCCGGGCGGTCCGCCGCTCCGCCCGGCGACATGAGGGGCCGGCCCGCACGCCCTTGGTGCGCACCGGCCCCGACGCGTGTCAGGAGGTGACTACTCCTCGTAGTCGGTCGAATGCGCCGGCCCGGTGCCGCGGTACTCGAACCAGTCGAAGTCCGCACGCCCCTCGGTCACATACATTCCGATCACGCGTCCGGTGAACCCGGTCGCGACCTGGGTGGACAGATAGCGGCCGTCGAGTTCGGCCAGCCGCACCGGCCCGTCGGGGGTTTCCACCAGGAAGGCGATCGTGTCGGGACCGCCCGTCGCGGTCGTGGGCGGTTGCGCGTCCGTGGTCCGGATGTCGACGACGAGGGTGACCGGCCCGGGTGGTACGGGATGTTCCGCGAGCCGCTGCCGCACCGGCCCGATCCGTGCGGTCACGCTCACCGCTCCCCCGCACACCTCGATGTCGTAGTGGTGGGCCTCGTCCATGCGGACCGACAGCCCGGCCCGCGCCGGGCCCGGATCGACCAGGACCGCCGCCCGGCAGTCGGGATGCTGCTGGCGCCGCCCCAGGAAGGTGTGCCCGGGACGGTCGAGGCTGTCCCCCGTGGCCGTCAGCGTCAGCCATCCGGGCCGGTCGGTCAGGGACCACGAGTCCTCGGGCCGGCGGCGCGGCGATATCCAGTACGGCGCCGGCGTCACGGCGTCGAAGTCGTCCCGCACCGGCGGCGGTTCGACGGGGTACCAGACGGCGGGCGCGGGATGCCGCTCCCGCACCGGCCCGACCCGGGGCCAGCCGTCCACCCACTCGACCGGTGCCAGGAAGGTCTCCCGGCCGAGAACGTGGAATTCCGGGAAGTAGCCGTGCGGCCGGGTGCCGAGCAGAACCATCCACCAGCTGCCGTCGGCGGCCTCGACCAGGTCGGCATGGCCGGTGCACTGGATCGGCAGGCCGGTGCCCCGGTGGGAGAGGACCGGATTGCCGGGCGCCGGCTCCCAGGGGCCGCGCGGGGAGCGGGCACGGGCGGCCGAGACCCCGTGACCGAGCGCCGTGCCGCCCTCGGCCAGCAGCAGGTACCACCACGCGCCGATCCGGTAGAGGTGGGGCGCCTCCGGGTCCCGCAGCCCCGTCCCCGACCACACCGGGAACGGCCCCTCCAGCACCTTGCCCGTCAGCGGATCGATCCGGGCCACCCGGCATCCGGCCACGGCACACCAGCAGTTCCCGTCGTCGTCCCAGGCGAGGTCGGGATCGATGCCGGGGAGGTCGATCGGGACGGGGTCCGACCAGGGGCCCTCGGGCCGGTCGGCGGTGACGAGGAAGGTGCCGAGCCCGCCGATGTTCGTGGTGATCACATGGAAGCGGCCGTCGTGGTGGCGGATCGTCGGGGCGTAGATGCCGCCGGAGGCCGGGGTGTCGTCGGGCAGCTCCAACTGCCCCGGCCGGTCGAGGACATTGCCGAGCTGGCGCCAGTGCACCAGGTCACGGCTGTGGAAGAGCGGGACGCCGGGGAAGTACTCGAAGCTGGAGCACACGAGGTAGTGGTCCGCGCCGACCCGGCACACGCTGGGGTCGGGGTGAAATCCGGGGATGACAGGGTTGGAGTAGGTCCGCATACAGCCCCCCGAGCCGCGAAGTCGAAAGTTTCGAATTCGACAGCGAATCCTATCGGAACACCTCGGACGCCTCGGACGCCTCGGACGCCTCAGACACTCAGCCGGTACGGGAGCATGCACACCACCACATCGGTACGGGCCCGCAGCACGGTCGCCAGCAGCAGACCGCGCTGGTTCTGGAGGATCTCGTAACGGCGGTGCAGCGGTTCCACCTCCGGGATGAGGACGGCGACCTGGCGTCCGTCCCCGGCGACGCGCTGCACGTAGTCGACGATCGGCTGGACGAGCGAGCGGTGCGGGCTGTCGATGACATCGAGTCGTACCCCGGGGTTCCAGCGGTCCCAGGCCTCCTCCAGCGCACGGCTCTTCTCCGGGTCCGCGTGCACCGCGACCGCGACCACCTCGTCGCCCAGCGCCAGGGCGGCGGTGATGGCGTGTCGGGCGAGTTTGCTGACCTCGCCGAGCGGCACGATCACCAGGCTGCCGGTGCGCCGGTCGGGCGGTTCGGGGACCCGGCCCAGTCCGAGTTCCCGGCCGACGGTCGCGTAGTAGCGCTCGATGCGGGCGAACAGCAGCATCATCAGCGGTACGGCGACCACGACCACCCAGGCCCCTTCCAGGAACTTGGTGGTGAGCAGGATGAGCCCGGCCAGGGTGGTCAGCACCGCCCCGGTGCCGTTGATCAGGGCACGGCGCTTCCAACCGGCGGGTCTCTCGGTGGCCCAGTGCCGGACGAGACCGAGCTGGCTGAGGGTGAAGCCGATGAACACACCGATCGCGAACAGCGGGATCAGCCGGTGGGTGTCGGCGCCGGTGGCGAGCAGCAGCAGCGCGGCGAGCAGGGCCAGGGCCAGCACGCCGTACCGGTAGACGGGACGCTCGGCGCGCAGCCCGAACAGATGCGGCAGACGGTGGTCGCGGGCGAGCAGGCCCATCAGCACCGGCAGCCCGCCGAAGCTGGTGTTGGCGGCGAGCCCCAGGACGACGGTGACGAGGATGTTCGTGGCGTAGTACGCCCAGCCGTCGCCGTAGGCCCCGGCCGTGAGCTGGGCCAGGACGGTGACGTCTCCGCGCGGGGCAACCTGGTCGCGGCGGATCAGTACGGCGATGCCGATGAGCATCGTCCCCAGCAGCGCGCCGAGCATGAGTTCGGTGCTCTGGGCGCGCCTGACACGCGGGGTGCGGAAGGTCGGCACGGCGTTGGCGATGGCCTCGACGCCCGTCAGGGCGGAACAGCCGGACGAGAACGCCTTGAGGATCAGAAGCAGACCGAGCGACTCCTGAGCCGGGAAGGACTCCGCGGTGCCGACGACGGCCACCGGGTGCGTGCGCAGGAGTCCGAGGACGATGACACCGAGGATGGCCACGATGAACAGCGCGGTGGGGAGCATGAGCACCCGGGCGCTGTCGGTGATGCCCCGCAGGTTCACGGCCGTCAGCACGGCGAGGCCCGCCAGGCACACCCAGAGCTTGTCCCCGGCGAGGGCGGGGAACGCGGAGGCGAGGGCGTCCGCTCCGGCGGTGAGGCTGACGGCGACGGTGAGGACGTAGTCGACGACCAGACTGGCCGCGGCGAGCAGACTGGTGGTCGGGCCGAGGTCCTTCTTGGCCACGGCGTAGGCGCCGCCGCCGTCCGGGTGTACGGCGATCACCTGGGCGTAGGAGATCACGAGGACCATGAGCAGGAAGACGATCGCCAGCGTGATCGGCAGCGTGGCCGTCAGGGCCCCGGTCCCCGCGACCACCAGCGCCAGCACGATCGCCTCGGGACCGTACGCCACGGAACTGAGCGCGTCCAGGGACAGCGCGGCCAGGCCCTCCAGGCTGGTGAGGTGGTGCTTCTCCCCTTCGCCGGGGCGCAGCGGAACCCTGGGTCTCAGCTGACGATGTGCCAGGCCATATGCCATCGGGACCTCACCACGGCCGGGTCGGACGATCGGCACCAGTCTCAGCGGGGAGCCGTCCGCGCGCCCTCCGGCAGGGCCCGGGCGGGTCGGCCGGCCGGCGCCGCGGGCCTGGCGAATCCCCACGGTGACCGCACTCGGCGAGCGCGAGGGCGAGGGCGGGTTACAACCCCACGTCCCTGTTGCGGATGTCGTCCAGGGACTCGCGGCGCACCAGCAGGCGGGCCCGGCCCGCGCGCACGGCGGTCACCGGCGGGCGGCCGACCAGGTTGTAGCCGGAGGCCATGGACAGGTGGTAGGCGCCGGCCACGGGGACGGCAAGCAGGTCTCCGGGGCGTACGTCGTCCGGGACCTCGACGTCGGTGGCGAGGACGTCGCCGGCCTCGCAGTGCCGGCCCACGACGGTCACCGGGGCCAGGGGCGCCGCGCTGGGCCGGCCGATCAGGCGGGGCGCATAGCGGACGCCGTACAGCGCGGGCCGCGGGTTGTCGCTCATGCCGCCGTCGACCGCCACGAAGGTGTGGTCGCCGGTGCGTTTGACGGCGAGCACGTGATACAGGGCGATGCCCGCCGGGCCCGCGATGGCCCGGCCCGGCTCGATGATCAGGCGGGGCACGGGGATCCCCGCCGCCGCGCACGCACCGGTCAGCTCGTCGCGCACCTTGCGGGCCAGGGTGGTCAGGTTGAGCGCCTCCTCGCCGGGGCGGTAGGCGATGCCGTGGCCGCCGCCGAGATCGAGTTCGGGCAGGACCAGTCCGTGCTGTTCGTGGAGCCGGGCCATCAGGCCGACCATGCGGCGCACGGCGGCCAGGTACGGCTTGACGCTGGTGATCTGCGAGCCCAAGTGGCAGTGCAGGCCGGTGAGTTCGAGCTGTGGCTGGTCCAGGATCCGGGTAATGGCGTGCTGGGCGTAGCCGTCGCGGATGGACAGGCCGAACTTCTGGTCCTCGGTGCCGGTGCGGATCTTGTCGTGACCGCCGGCGCTGATGCCGGGCACCACGCGCACCATGACCTTCTGGTGGCCCTCGGGGCCGACGGCGGCGGCCAGTCGCGCGATCTCCGACGGGCTGTCGATCACGATCCGGCCCACGCCCAGGCGCAGGGCGGTCTCCAGATCGCGCGGGGACTTGGCGTTCCCGTGCAGCACGATCCTCTCGGGCGGGAAGCCCGTGGTGACCGCGAGCTCCAGCTCTCCGGCCGAGCAGACGTCCAGGCCGAGGCCTTCCTCCGCCGTCCAGTGGACCATGGCCCGGCACAGGAACGCCTTGGCCGCGTAGAGGACTTCGGCCTCGGGGAAGACGTGCCGGTAGGTGCGGCAGCGTTCGCGGACCTCGGTCTCGTCCAGGACGTAGACGGGGGTGCCGAAGCGGTCCGCGACCTCGGCGAGGGGTACGCCGCCCACGGCCAGGTCACCCGGTCGGGGTTCCGTGGTGGAGGCGGGCCACACCGACAGTTCGGCCGGGGTGGTGGTGACGGTGGGTTCGTGCAGAGTCGTCATCGCGGGCTGCCCTCTCTCATGCTCATGCGATCTCATGCGATCCGCAGGACCACGGCGGGTGCGGCGGCCTGGACGGGCTCGACCGGCGACGGGGCCGGAGCCGAGAACGGAGGGTCGATCGTGACGGTGGTGACGCCGAGCGGTGCGGTCAGCGCGCGCAGCGCGGGCTCGGCGAGCCGGATCCACGCCTGGTCGGGGCCGAGGGTCGCGGCGAGTCCGCGGGCGGAGGTGAAGCCGACCGCGGTGCGGTCGCCGAGGGGGGTGCGGAACAGTCTCGCCGTGCACCCCGTCGGTCCCGGCCGGACCGGTACGAACAGTGGTCCGGCCGGGTGGCGTTCGGAAGGCTCCGGGTCTTCACCGCACGAGAGTTCTGCCATGGGATGCCTCCTGGAGGATCCGGGTGGTGCGTGCAAGGGAACTGATGGGTGCAAGGGACCTGAGAGGCCCCGGACGCGGGGAGGCGGACCGGGGCTCTCCGTTTGACGCTATGCCCGGGTGACCCGGCGTTCCGACCCCTCATGACGGGATGCTGACGCCGATCGGGGCCACCCTGACGCGATGCTGACGGCGAGGGCCAACAGCGCTGGTACGGGCCGTCAGAGGCGCGCCAAGAAGTGGTCGCCGGACTGGTCGGGGGGCTCGCCCGGGAGTGTCATGGAAGGGGTTCCGCAAGCGGGACCGCCCACGGGAAGCCTCCGTGGGCAGGCGCGAAGAACGGTGGAGCGATGTCCGGTTACGACGCCTCGGCGACCGCTCGTGTCGTGGTCGGCGTGAGCGGATCCCTCGGCAGCATCACGGCCCTGCGGTGGGCCGCCACGGAGGCCGGGCGCAGGGACGCCGAGCTCTGGCCCGTGCTGGCCTGGGTGCCGCCCGGCGGAGAACTGGCGGCCCGTCGCTCACCGTCCTCGGCGTCCGCCTCGAGTTTGCGGCGGAGCTGGGCCATGTAAACCCGCAGATAGTTGCTCTTGTTGCTCTGGGACACCCCCCACACCTCCCGCAGCAGGTGCTTCTGCGTGACGAGGCGGCCCGGGTTGGTGACCAGGATCTCCAGCAGATGCCACTCGGTGGGGTGAGACGTACGTCCCGTCCGTTGCGTACGGCCTTCTTGGCGAGCAGGTCGAGGGTGAACTCGTCCGTCTCCACCCGGGTCGTCCCGGGGGCCGGGGGCGCCTCCGCGGTCCGGCGCACGGCGGCCCGCAGCCGGGCGAGCAGCTTCAGCAGGACCGGAAGGCCGCCGAAGGAGGTGTTCGCCGACAGCGCCAGCAGGATCATCGTGGCGAACTGGATCACGTAGAAGGCCCAGTTGTGGCCGAGCGAGGCGTCCGCGAGCTGGGCGAGGACGGTGACGCCCTCGACCGGCTGGAGATGGAAGCGGGAGATCAGTACCGACAGGCCGATCAGCATCGCGCCGAGGACACCGCCGAGCGCGACCTCGGCCCGCTGGTCGCGCCTGGCGCGCGGGACCCGGAAGGACGGGACGGCGTTGGCGATGGCCTCGACGCCGGTCAGGGCGGAGCACCCGGAGGCGAACACCTTCAGCAGGAGCACGGCGCCCACGGTGGTCGCGTTGTCGGCCAGGACCGAGGCGTGACCGGCCGCCGTGGCGGTGCTCACCGGCGCGGACCGGAACAGTCCGACGACGATCAGCACGAAGACGGAGCCGACGAACACGACGGTCGGCACGATGAACGCCCTGGCCGATTCCACGATGCCGCGCAGATTGACCGCCGTGATCAGTACGAGGACGGCCAGGCACAGCCACAGCCGGTCGCCGTACAGTGCCGGGAAGGCGGAGGTCAGGGCGGCCACGCCGGCCGTGACGGCGACAGCGACATTCAGGACGTAGTCCAGCACCGGGGAGGCGGCCGCCACCAGGCTGGTGCGCGCGCCCAGATGCGTCTTGGCGACGGCGTAGGAGCAGCCGCCGTCCGGGAAGGCCACGATCACCTGCCGGTAGGAGGCGACCAGCACCGCGAGCAGGGCGGCGATGGCCAGGGTGACGGGGAGCGTGAAGCCCAGGCCGTGGGCGCCCGCCGCCGCCGGCACGAGCGCGATCGCCTCGGGGCCGTACGCCACCGAGGCCATCGCGTCCAGCGACAGCGCGGCGAGGCCGGTGACTGCGGTCAGACGGTGCCGCTCGCCGGTATCGGGCGGCTCCTCACCTGCGGGAACGGCGCCCGGTTCGACGGTCAGTACGGACATGGGCGGGTGCTCCTCGGGACGGGACGAACGGCCGCGTCACCGGAGGACGAACGGCCGCGCGCGGAGGCCCCGCGCGGTGCACCAAGGTTCTGTCCCGATCCGGCCGCCCCCCGGCGGCTCCTTGCGCGTTCTTCGCGCCGAACCCCGCGACCTTGACGTGCCCTTGACTGGCGTGTGACGCGGGCAACGCCCCGTCCGAGCTGCGCGACGTCAAGAGGGGCGCTCCTCACCCCCGCCGGCCCGCCGGATGCGGCTGCACCCCCGTCATCAGGATGTCCAGGCCGCGCCGTGTGGTCGCCAGGACCACCCGGTCTCCCGCCCGCAGCACCCGCCCCTGCGCGGGGCGCCAGTCGAAGCCCGGCCGGTCCGGGCGCAGTCCGGTGAGGGTGTCCATGGCGGACGACGGCACCGGCCCGGCGGCCGCCCCGACGGCCAGCACCCGCCACTCGTTCTCCCGGAACGCGTCGTGCACGGACCGCCCCTCGAGCTCGGGGTGCCCGGCCACGTCCACGCAGGTGAACAACAGCGAGCCCCGCTCCACCGGCATCACGCCCAGCACGTGGCGGCCCATCATCGCGGCCGCGAAGGAGGGCGCGGCCAGCGCGGAAACGCTTCGGCTGCGGGTGAGCGCGTCCGGATAGGAGGCGCGCAGGGTGCGCTGCACGGTCGCGGCGAAGTCGTCGTCGTACAGCCGCATCACCACCCGTACGTCGGGGTTGGTCTCCCGGACCGCCATCACGATGTCCAGGTTCTGTCCGTCGTCGCGGGTGAGGACGAGCAGTGACCGGCTGTCTCCGACGCGGGCCAGTTCGAGCACGCCCGGGGCGGCGGCGTCCTCCAGGACGAGCGGGATGCCGAGTTCGCGGGCGAGCGAGATGCCGCGCGCCTGTGGGTCTCGCTCGATGGCCACCACCTGGTGGCCGGTGCTGCGCAGCCGGGCCAGCACCCGGGTGCCGACCAAGCCCAGCCCGACCAGCACGATGTGGCCGTTCACGTCGTCGTCGGGCGGATGGCTCGCGGAGGCGGTGCGGAAGGCCTCCGTGGCGTTCATGGTCGCGGCGACCACGAGCGGGAGCACGGCCAGGCCCACGAATCCGGCGATCAGCTGAAGCACACGGCGGGCGACCGACTCCTCGGTGGCCGGGTCGCCCATGGTGAAGATGTCCAGCAGCGGCAGGTAGACGTTCTTCCACCACGGGTGCTCGTCCGCGAAGAGCGCGGTGGCGGTCGAGAGCCCCACCACGATGGCCGCCAAGGACCCGTAGACGGAAGCGAGTTGATGAGAGAGGAAGACCTTCCACGGCAGATGGGCGAGCCGCGCCCGCAGCCAGCTGCGCAGGTGCCGGCGCCGGGTGCGGGCCGCCGGTTCGGGGGTGTGGTGGACGACCTCCTCCAGCATCAGCCGGCCGTGCGTGACCTGCCTGTCGTCGGCGGTCTGTCTGTCCGGCAGCAGCTGGGTGCCCTCCTCGCCGGGCGTCTCCGCGCTGTCCTGGCTGGCCGGGTCGTCCTGGTGGGCGCCGGACAGCACGGCGAGAGCGGCCAGGTCGGTGGCGTGCGGCGGCGTCCCCGCGGGCCGTACGACACCGCGGAAGACCTTGCCCTCGACCTGGAGGGTGTGACCGTGTCCCACGGCGGCGGCCGCGACCAGTTCGGGCACCGCGGTGTCGGCGTCGGAGAGCACCGTGGTGGAGGTGTCCTGTGCCAGGTCGTCGCACAGTCCCGCCGCACGGTCCAGCAGCCGCTCCAGGTGCCGGCCGCGCTCACGGTCGAACATGCGGACCACCAGCCGGATGGCGGGGTTGATGGTGCGGGCCAGCAGGGCCGCCGTCATGTTGACCTGGTCGTCGCGGTAGGTGAGGGCGAGCGCGGCGGCACGCTCGACGCCCGCGGCCCGTAGGGTCCGCTCGTCGGGGCGGGCGGAGACGAGCAGTTCGACCGGTGAGTCCGGGTCGCGGTGCAGCGCGGCGATACCCGCGCCGTACTCGTCGCTCCCGGAGGGCAGCACGACGGTGACGATCTCACCGCACACGGCGTCCAGTTCGAGGGCGAGCCGGTGGGCGAGTCCGTCGTCGCCGCAGATCACCATGTGCTGCGCTCTCTGCCCGGGCTCCGTGTGTATGGGGAGGGTCGATGTCACATCAGGCTGAACGGCGCAGGTCGCGGGGCCGGTTCCGGCCGGGCACCGGACCGGCCCCAAGAATGCGTCAAGAACATGCCAAGGGCAGCCCGTCAGCCCGCGCGCACCAGCCGCCCGGTGTGTCCTCGGCACAGAGCGTTGCTGCGCCTACCGTGGCGGGGAGTTCGAGGAGATGGACCGAACTCCTGGCCACCGCCGACGAGGGACGTTGACACTGTCTTGACGGGCCCTGGCCGGATAAGGTGAAGGCGGTGTGCCGGGAAGTCTGGTCGGCTGGGAGCCACGGTGGCTCCGTTCAGGGCCCCAGGGGGACGGCATGCGCGGCGTGGGTACGGTTCTCGCACTCGTGGTACTGGCCACGGTGGTGGCGACCTTCGCGCGCCGGTGGCGCATTCCGGCCCCCTCGCTGCTGGTCGTCGCCGGCCTCGCCGTGGCCCTGCTGCCGGGCACCCCGGAGATCGGGATCAGCCCCGAGATCATCGGTCTCGTCGTCCTCCCGCCGCTGCTGTACGCCAGTGCCGAGGAACTGTCCTGGCGCGAGCTGCGCGTGGTGTGGAAGCCGGTCGGCATTCTCGCGGTGGGCCTGGTGCTGGCCTCGGCGGCGGCGGTGGGCGCGGTCGCGTCCCTGGTGACCCCGCTGTCCTGGCCGATGGCGCTGGTGCTCGGCGCGGTCCTGGCCAGCACCGACCCGGTCGCGGTGACCGCGCTCGGCCGGCGGCTGGCGCTGCCGCCGAAGGTGCAGGTCCTGGTCCAGGCGGAGAGTCTGTTCAACGACGCGACCTCGCTGGTGCTCTTCCGGGTCGCGGTGAGCGTCGCCGTGGCCTCGGCGGCGGCGAACTGGGGCTCGGCCGGTGGTGAGTTCCTGCTGCTCGCGGGTGGCGGCACGGTCATCGGCGCGGCGGTCGCGGCCGTGGTCACCGTGATCCGGCGGCGCACCGAGGACCCGGTGCTGGAGACGGTGATCTCCCTGGTGACTCCGTATGCGTCCTACGTCCTCGCGGAGGCGGCCCACACCTCGGGCGTCACGTCCGTGGTGGTCGCGGGCGTCGTCCTGGGCGGCCGTGGCGACCGGCTCACCAATGCCCGCATACGGCTCCAGCTGCACGCCGTCTACGGCACGCTGGTGTTCCTGCTGGAGAGCGTCGTCTTCAGCCTGATCGGGCTTGCGCTGCCCGCGCAGGTGCGGGCGCTGGCCGACGGCGACCGGGCGTGGCCGCTGTACGCCCTAGCGGTGGCCGGAACGCTGATCGCGGTACGGCTGCTGTGGCTGGCGCCGCTGTCGGCGGTGGTGCAGCGCAAGGGCGGTATCCAGCGCCTGAACTGGCGGGTGCCGATGGTGCTGACCTGGGCGGGCACCCGTGGGGTGGTGCCGCTGGCGGCGGCCCTGTCGATCCCCGAGACCACGAAGAGCGGTGCCGCCCTGGTGGACCGGCCGCTGGTGCTGGTGCTGACCACCTCGGTCGTGGTGGTCACCCTCGTCGTGCAGGGCTTCACGCTGGCCCCGGTGGTCCGCCGCTCCGGCATCGCCCTGGAACCCGACCACACGGAACGCGAGGAGGCCTCCGCCCGCTGCCGCCTCGCCGACGCGGGCATCCGGCGCCTGGAGGAACTGTCCGAGCTGGAGGCCGTACCCGACGTGGTCCTGGACCGCCTCCGCCGCGGCCTCAACGCCCGTCTCGACGACGCCCGCGACCGGCTGGCCGACGGCAACGGCAACGGCGTGCCCGCCGAATCCGCCGACCTGGTCTACCGGCAGCTGCGCCGCGACCTGATAGCCGTGGAGAGCACGGAGCTGCAGCGGCTGTACGACGAGCACGCGATCAGCGACACGACGCGCAGGCGCCTGCAGCGCTCCCTGGACCTCGAAGAGGCCCGGCTGGCGGACGCCTGACGGACTCGGGCCGAGTGGTCAGCGGAACTCGGCCAGCCGCGGCCGCAGGCCGAGCCCGGTGAGGAGCATCGCGGCCGGCAGCAGGCCCGCAGCCCAGGGCAGTGGCCCGGTGAGCTCGGAGCGGCCGGCCGCCACGGAAGACCTGAAGTGAGCGCGGTTGATGTCCGTCACGTCGTCCAGCGCGGCCATCCACGCCCCGAAGTGGGCGTTGGACGTGCCCGACTCCCAGCCCATGCAGAACTCGACCGCCTGACGCTCCTTGCCCGCCGCGAGCAGTGAGCGGATCTTCCGGTCGTCGCGCTCGTAGACGGTGTACGTCTCCACCGTCCTCTCGGCCGCGGCCCGCTCCCCGGGGAAGGTGACGTTGTCCAGCTCGCGCCGGAACTCGCCGGTGAAGCGCAGGTCCTCGGGGTCTGCCCGGTAAGCCTTCCAGGTGGTGGCGAGATCGGCGTCGTACGTCGCGAGGGTCGCGGCCTTCAGGCCGTACAGCTGCTGCGACTTGGCCAGGAAGGACTGCTCGTACCGGGTGCGGCGCTTGGGGTCGAGGAGATACCGGCTCTCGTCGGCGTTGGCGTCGTAGGCGATCGCGCGGGCGCGGGAGAGCGCGACAACGGAGTCGAAGGCGTCGCGGCGGGCGCCGCGCAGGTGCTCCGCGGAGGCGGCGAGCACCTGGCAGCCGAGGCCGACCGAGACGAGCGTGCAGAGCGTGGCGGCCAGGACACCGGGGTTGATGATGCGGTGGAAGCGCCGGCCGAGGTACCACTGCAGGACGCCGAGCGCGCCGAGGAGCAGCAGGCCGAGGGCGAGGACGGCGGCGAGCTGGGCGGCGAGGGCCGAACGGGCAGCCGAGTACTGGTCGTTGAAGGCCGCGTTGTTGGAGGCCACCAAGGTGCGTGACTCGGGCAGGAGTTTGTTCTGCAGGAGGTCGGTGGCGTCGCGGTAGTCGGTGAGCGCGTCGGGCTTGCCGCCGGTGCGGCCGTCGTTCTCCAAGGCCCGGCCGACGAGTTCCTGGTACTCGGCGAAGTCGTCGGTGAGGGACTCCACGGTCTTCTCGTCGGCCCGGTCGCCCTGGGCGGCCACCGCGAGGGTGCGCAGATCGTGGCCGATCTCACGCCGGGCGTCGGCGTAGTTGCCCACGGCCTTGGCATGCGGTGTCTCCAGCTCGCCCCGGCCCGCGTTTCCGCTGGACAGCAGGATGTTGGCGGCCTGCGCGTCCATGTCGTTGAGGGCGAGGTCGAGGTCGGCGGCGCTGGTGGTGCGGGGCGCGTCGCGGTCGGCCACGCCGTTCCAGGACCCGCCCGCGGCGAGCCCGGCGACGGCCAGGACCACGGTCAGGGCGGCGCCGAGCAGGACCGTGGCCATCCGCATAAGGCGCAGCCGGGCGGGCACGGTGGCCCAGTAACGGCGGCGCAGGGCGGCCCGCGCGGCCACGGCCTGCTGCCTCAGGCGCTGGCCCGGACGCTGCGTCCGCGGCCCCCCTCCTTGCCGCGGTCCGGGGCTGCCCCCTGACGGGACGGCCGCCGGTCGCGGTGGCTGCCCCACAGCTCCCGTCCGAGATATGCGCGACGTACCGGCCGATCGGGGTCTCCCCTGTTCGAGCGAAGTCGAGAGCTTGGGGATCGTCACGGACCCTCCCACGTACACGCCACGGACGGTCGCCCGTCCCCCGTGCCGATCAGTCTGCGACCGGATACGGCCACCAGCGGTCGCCCTTGACGCTCCCCTGACGCCTCCTCAGGCGGCTTTGACGCGGCCTTGACGGTGCCCTCGCCCTGCCCGTACGAGAAGCGCAAATTCCTTGCTGAGCAGGGCTGTTACGGAGGCGTCCGCGGATAGATTCTTCGTCGGCCGCCCGAAGAGGCCGCAGGCGTCAGCGGCCCACGGCTCCGGAGTCCCCAATCCGAATTCGGATCGAGGCGGCCGGGGCGCCCGTTCCCAACGACGGGCACCGGCGCACGTCGTCCTGTCGTCGTCCCATCGCCGGCGCACGTGCGCGCCGTGCGGTGCCGGGGCCCCGGCACCGCACGGCCCTTCGCGGCCGACCGTCCCGTCCGGAGCCGCCCACGCGATTCCTGCCGACGCCCGCCGCCGGGCATGCCGGGGCGGCGGTCGGCAGCCCGGTCGCCTGCGAGCGGATCTGAACATGAGTCGCACCCGTACGGGAAAGGAAACGCACGTGCTGAGGCCGCCACCGGACATCCCGGGCTGCCCAGGGGCCGCTGCACGCGATGACGCTCGGTGTCCGTCCCCGACGCGCGAGCCGGTCCTCCCCCATACAGTCCAATGCCGGACGATCGCGTCCCGGCCTCCGCTTCTTGATGCGTGACCGCCGCCCGCCAGGCCATTCTTAACGCAAGCTTGACGCCCACGGCCCCGTGATCCGTGGGCCCACGCGTCACGCTCTGCATACGCTGGTGCCGCCGTCCGCGTGATGGCCGGAAACACACTGAGCCGCACAAGGAGCAGGCCGATGGCCACGACCGAACACCCTCCGCCCAGTCGCCTACGGGCCTGGATGCTGGAGGGCCTGTCCGACATGGGCAAGGGGGCAGGCCAGCACGGCGCAGCCGAGGCCGAACCGGAGCCGGCTCACAAGGGCCAGCGCTGGTGGCGGGTCATGTGCCTGACCGGTGTGGACTACTTCTCCACCCTCGGCTACCAGCCGGGCATCGCGGCCCTGGCGGCTGGCCTGCTGTCGCCGATCGCCACGATCGTGCTCGTCATAGTCACCCTGGCCGGCGCGCTGCCGGTCTACCGGCGAGTGGCCGAGGAGAGCCCGCACGGCGAGGGCTCCATCGCCATGCTGGAGCGGCTGCTGTCCTTCTGGCAGGGCAAGCTGTTCGTCCTGACACTGCTCGGCTTCGCCGCCACCGACTTCCTGATCACCATCACCCTGTCGGCCGCCGACGCGTCCACCCACCTGGTGGAGAACCCGCATCTGACAGATTTCCTGCAGGGCAAGCAGATGGTGATCACGCTGATCCTCGTGGCGCTGCTGGGCGCGGTCTTCCTCAAGGGCTTCCTGGAGGCGATCGGCGTCGCGGTCGCCCTGGTCGGCATCTACCTGGCGCTGAACCTCGTCGTCGTGATCGTCGGCCTGTGGCACGTCGCCACCGCCGGCCACGTGGTCACCGACTGGACGACCGCCCTGACCGCCGAACACGGGAACGTCTTCGTCATGATCGGGCTGGCCCTGATCGTCTTCCCGAAACTCGCCCTGGGCCTGTCCGGCTTCGAGACCGGCGTCGCCGTCATGCCTCACGTCGAGGGCGACCCGAGCGACACCGAGGAGCGGCCGACCGGCCGGATCCGGGACACCAAGAAGCTGCTGACCACCGCCGCCGTGATCATGAGTGGCTTCCTGATCACCACCAGCTTCATCACCACGCTGCTCATCCCGGAGAACGAGTTCAAGTCCGGCGGCCAGGCCAATGGCCGTGCGCTGGCCTACCTCGCGCACGAGTACCTCGGCAACTCCTTCGGCACGGTGTACGACGTCTCGACCATCGCGATCCTCTGGTTCGCCGGTGCTTCCGCGATGGCGGGTCTGCTCAACCTGATGCCGCGCTATCTGCCCCGCTACGGCATGGCCCCGCACTGGGCGCGCGCCGTGCGCCCCATGGTCATCGTCTTCACCCTGATCGCCTTCCTGGTCACCTGGCTCTTCGACGCGAACGTCGACGCGCAGGGCGGTGCCTACGCCACCGGTGTGCTGGTGCTGATCAGCTCCGCGGCGATCGCGGTGACCATCGCCGCGCGCAAGGCCGGGCAGCGGAACTGGTCGATCGCGTTCGCGGTGATCTCCGCGGTGTTCCTCTACACGACCGTCGTGAACGTCATCGAGCGTCCGGACGGTGTGAAGATCGGTGCCTGCTTCATCGCCGGCATCATCCTGGTCTCGCTGCTGTCCCGGCTGGCGCGGGCCTTCGAGCTTCGCGTCACCCATGTCGAGCTGGACAGCATGGCGGAACGATTCGTCCGGGACATGGCCAGCCGCAAGATGCGGTTCATCGCCAATGAGCCCGACCGGCGGGACAAGGCCGAGTACCGGGACAAGATCGAGCAGATCCGGGAGGACAACGAGTTCCCGGAGCACGAGGACTTCGTCTTCGTCGAGGTGACGGTCACCGACCCCTCCGAGTTCGAGGCGGGCCTGACCGTACGCGGCGAGGTGCTCCACAACCGCTACCGCGTCCTGACCCTGGAGTCCTCCTCCATCCCCAACGCCCTGGCGGCGCTGCTCCTGCACGTCCGCGACTCGACGGGCTGCACCCCGCACATCTATTTCGAGTGGACCGAGGGCAACCCCTTCGCCAACTTCCTGCGGTTCTTCCTCTTCGGCCAGGGCGAGGTCGCCCCGGTCACCCGCGAGGTGCTGCGCGAGGCGGAGCCCAACCGCGCACGGCGCCCGCGCGTCCACACCGGCTGAGTCGGACCAAGGTGGATCCCGACGGCCCGGCCCACCCGCCAGGCCGCGGGATCCCATCCACCCGGCCGTCAGGATCGCGTCAAGATCCGGCCCCACGACGTCAGAGCTCCGTCAGCGACCCGAGTCCCGGCACGCCCGGGACCTTAGCGTCGACTCATGCGACGGAGCGGACGTCCGAGCCCGACCGGCGACCGCCACTGGCGCGGCAGCGCCCGGTTCGCTCTGGGGTGCGCCCTCGCCTTCCTCGGCATGACCCTGCTGGTCGACTGGGACGCGGGCACCCTGACACGCCTGCGGGCCCTGTTGTGGATCGCCCTGTCCGCCGCGGCCTTCTGCGTCCTGCTGCCACATCGCGTCACCGCCGGCCCCGGCCGACTGTCGGTGCACGGTCTCGCACGGCGACACACGATCCACACTGACGCGCTGGTGACCGTACGCCAGTACGGCGACGTCTCCGCGCACCTCGTCCTGCGGGACACCCACGGCCACCGCCTGGAGGTCGACCCACGCGTCCTCATCGCGAACCCCCTGCTCTGGCACGAACTGGACACAGGCGCACGCCGCTCACTGGAACACGGCACGCTCCGCGAAGGCACAGAGGTGCTGAAACGGCTGGGCCACGAAATAGACGACTCGACCACACGGGCGGTCCTCAAGGCGTCGGGGCTCTCCTGACCCATCCCCTGCGCGGCGGGCGCGTCACGACCCGGCCGTAGCTCATACGGCCACACACCTCCACGCGCAGGACGACCGGCGTCCCCGGGTCACCAGCCGGACGTGTCTTGATCTTGGCGTAGCCGAGCACCAGGGAGTCGGTGTCCACGACGACGCCGGGCCGGGTCACCAGCCGCAGCGTGCCGCCGCGCATGTCCAGGTCGATGCGCAGGGTGTCGTGCGTGATGACCGCCCGGGTGAAGTCGAGCGTCACATCGCCCCAGGCAGACTCGACCTCCATCCGCCGCGGCACCACCCAGTCGTCCTGGCGAGAGGCCGAGCCGCCCTGTTGCTCGATCCGGACGACGTCCTTGACCGGGGCGGGCTCGTCCGCATGGGGCAGGTCCGTCGTCAACGCCGCCAGCTCGCCCAGTGTCCGGGCCGACAGGGCGGCCTCCACTCGCTCGTCGAGCTCCTCGGCGGTGAGTCTGCCGTCCCCCGCGGCGACGGTCAGCACGTCCACCACCCGGTCCCGGTCCGCGTGCGAGGCCCGCACCTCGGGCGACGCAACCTTGCTGCGCAAGAGCTCAGCCGACATTCCCTCACCCCGATCAGACCGTACGGACACGCCCACGCGAACTAACGCTATATCGCGTTATACCCAACGGCCAACCCCACGTCCACCGTTCCCGCCCGTAGCCCTATCGTGATCCGCATGCAGTCCTACACGATCGGCCAGGCGGCACGGCTGCTCGGCGTGAGCCCGGACACCGCCCGCCGCTGGGCCGACGCCGGCCGGATGACCACCCACCGCGACGAGGCCGGACGTCGGCTCATCGACGGCGGGGACCTGGCCGCGTTCTCGGTCGAACTCGCCAAGGCGGGAGCGACCGAGGAGGACACCCCGTACACCTCGGCCCGCAACGCCTTCCCCGGGATCGTCACCGCGATCAAGCTGGGCGACGTCGCGGCTCAGGTGGAGATCCAGGCGGGCCCGCACCGACTCGTCTCCCTGCTGACCCGGGAGGCCGTCGAGGAACTCGGCCTGGAGGTCGGCATGGAGGCCACGGCCCGCGTGAAGTCGACGAACGTGCACATCGACCGCGTCTGAACAGCGGCGGGCGTCCGCTTCACCAGGCCGACGCCGGCGCGCGGCCGGGTACGACCGGCGCCGACCCCCAGCGGTGGTAGCCCCCGTCCACCCGTATCGCGTTGATGCCGCTGATGTGCCGGCCCCCGCACCGGTCCTGGGGAAGCACCAGTTGAGGTCCGGCCCGGTCCAGCGGGGTGTCGTCGATGCTGACGGCGAGCAGAACCGGTGCGTGGGCGAAATCGGGGTCGATCTCGGCCCAGGACAGCAGGGCGTGATGGCCGTCCGTACCGCTGACGGCGATGAGGAAGCGCAGCCGGTCCTTGCGCCGGACCGGGTCGTACTCGGGCCCCGCGTCGGCCAGGACGTCGTACAGACGCGGACCGGTGAACCGGTGGTGCTGCGTCCCGCTCGTCGCGCACTCGAAGCTGACCCGCGCCTGGTGCTGCGGCCACAGGTGCAGGTCGGACACGGTCAGCCGGGCCGGCCGGGCCAGGTCACCGGTGAGGGCGAGTTCCGCGGACGTCACGTGCGACCACCTCCGGCATGACCGTACCCTGCCAGGTCCCCCGTACAAACGCACATGCATACCACACTCCGCGATGATCCCAGCTCATGCGATGCAACAGGAGACGTACACCTTGCATATGCGGCAGTATCATCGCCGCACGGCCGTCGATCGGCGGCCGTGGAAGGGCGCGACCGCTTTTCCCGAAAGAACAGAGGTGCAGATCGTGATGTCCCGTTCCGCGCGCCGGACCCGGCGGATGCTGCAGGTGGCCGGTGCAGGAGTCGCAGCCCTGATAGCGCTGAGCGCCTGCTCCTCCTCCGACGACTCCTCCGCCTCCTCCGACTCGTCGGCCAAGTCGGACTCCTCGGCGTCCGCCTCACCCAAGCTGTCCGGCACGGTCACCGTCTTCGCCGCCGCCTCGCTCAAGGAGAGCTTCACGACCCTGGGCAAGGAGTTCGAGAAGCAGCACCCGGGCACCAAGGTCAGCTTCAACTTCGGCGGCAGCGACACCCTCGCCGCCAGCATCTCCTCCGGCGCCCCCGCCGACGTCTTCGCCGCCGCCAGCCCCAAGACCATGGCGATCGTGACGGACAAGAAGGACGCGGCCACCACGCCCGTCACCTTCGTCCGCAACCAGCTGGAGATCGCCACCCTGCCGGGCAACCCCGACAAGGTCGCCTCCCTCAAGGACCTCACCAAGTCGAACCTCAAGGTCGTCCTGTGCGACAAGGCGGTGCCGTGCGGCGCCGCCGCACAGAAGGCCCTGGACGCCAGCAGCCTCAAGCTCACCCCGGTCTCCTACGAGGAGGACGTCAAGTCCGCCCTCAACAAGGTGGTGCTGAAGGAGGCCGACGCCGCGGTGGTCTACAAGACCGATGTGAAGGCGGCAGGTGACAAGGTTGAGGGCGTGGAGTTCCCCGAGTCGGCCAAGGCCATCAACGACTACCCGATCGCCCTGCTGAAGAACGCCGACAACGCCGCGGCGGCCAAGGAGTTCATCGCGCTCGTGCAGTCCGCCGAGGGCCAGCAGGTCCTGTCCGCGGCCGGGTTCCTCAAGCCGTGACCGCGCTGGACAAGACCGGTGCCGCGGACACCCTGACGGGTGGGCCGCGGCGTCGGCGCGGCCGGAGCAGGACGGGCCGCGCCGGCCGCGGAGTGCCGCTGCCGCTGCTGCTCCCCGGCGTGGTGGCCCTGGCGTTCCTGCTGCTCCCCCTGGTCGCCCTGCTCGTCCGGGCCCCCTGGAGCAGCATTCCGGACCAGCTGACCAGCACCGAGGTGTGGCAGGCGCTCCAGCTCTCCCTGATCAGCGCGACCGCGGCGACCGCGGTGAGCCTGATCCTGGGTGTGCCGCTGGCCTGGCTGCTGGCCCGCACGGAGTTCCCGGGACGCGGCTTCGTACGGGCGCTGGTGACCCTGCCCCTGGTCCTCCCCCCGGTGGTGGGCGGTGTGGCCCTGCTCCTCGGGCTCGGCCGCAACGGCGTCGTCGGCCAGTGGCTGGACTCCTGGTTCGGGATCACGCTGCCGTTCACGACGGCGGGGGTCGTGGTCGCGGAGGCCTTCGTCGCGATGCCGTTCCTCGTGATCAGCGTCGAGGGCACCCTGCGCGCCGCCGACCCGCGCTTCGAGGAGGCGGCCACCACGCTGGGCGCCTCCCGCTTCACCGCGTTCCGCCGCGTCACCCTGCCGCTGATCGCCCCCGGCATCGCCGCGGGCTCCGTCCTGGCCTGGGCGCGCGCGCTCGGCGAGTTCGGTGCGACCATCACCTTCGCCGGCAACTTCCCCGGCCGCACCCAGACCATGCCGCTGGCCGTCTACCTCGCCCTGCAGAACGACCCCGAGGCGGCGATCGCCCTCAGCCTGGTGCTGCTGACCGTGTCGATCGCGGTCCTGGCGGGACTGCGCGACCGCTGGCTGACGACGTCGTGAGAACCACGGGTCGCCGTACGATCGTGTCCGAACGCACCACCACGGCCGCGCGCCACACCGGCACGGACCCCGTCGGCCCCGGCACCCGCACGAACGCGTCCGTCCCCGCGCCGCACCGCGCCCGACGGGCGGCCGTCAGCCCGCTCGACCCCTGGATGTGCGCCCCATGACCGACATCGACGACACCACCGCCGGGCTCGTCGCCGAAGGCGTCCGCGGTGACGGGCTCGACGCACGGCTCGTCGTCGACCAGGGTTCCTTCCGGCTCGACGTGACGCTGGCCGCCACCCCGGGCGACGTGGTCGCGCTGCTGGGCCCGAACGGCGCCGGCAAGACCACGGCCCTGCGGGCGCTCGCCGGTCTCGTGCGGCTCACGGACGGTCATCTGCGGCTGGACGGCACTTCGCTGGACCGTACGCCCCCGGAGTCCCGCCCGGTCGGCGTCGTCTTCCAGGACTATCTGCTCTTCCCGCATCTGTCCGCCCTGGACAACGTGGCCTTCGGCCCGCGCTGCCAGGGCGCGACCAAGGCCGAGGCCCGGGCGCAGGCCGCCGCCTGGCTGAAGCGCATGGGCCTGGCCGAGCACGCCGGTGCCAAGCCCCGCCGCCTCTCCGGCGGCCAGGCACAGCGCGTCGCCCTGGCCCGCGCCCTGGCCACCCGCCCCCGGCTGCTGCTCCTGGACGAGCCGCTCGCCGCCCTCGACGCCCGCACCCGCCTGGAGGTGCGAGCCCAACTCCGCCGCCATCTGGCCGACTTCGAGGCGGTTGCCGTCCTGGTGACCCACGATCCGCTGGACGCGATGGTGCTCGCCGACCGGCTGGTCGTGATCGAGCACGGCCGCGTGGTCCAGGAGGGCTCCCCCGCCGACATCGCCCGCCGTCCGCGCACGGACTACATCGCGCAGCTGGTCGGTCTGAACCTCTACAAGGGCACCGCCGACGGCCACACGGTCCGCCTGGACGCCGGTCCCGCCATCACGACCACGGAAGACCTCACCGGGTCGGTCTTCGTGGCGTTCCCGCCGGGCGCGGTCACCCTCTACCGGGACCGCCCCACCGGATCCAGCGCCCGCAACCTGTGGCGCTGCGAGGTCGCCGGTCTGGAGACCCACGGTGACCAGATCCGCGCCGACCTCACCGGCGACCTCCCGCTGGCCGCCGACCTCACCACGGTCGCCGCCGCCGAACTCGACCTGCACCCGGGTGCACCGGTCTGGGCGACGGTCAAAGCGACGCAGACCCATGCATACCCGGCATAAGGCACCCGGAGCCCTACGGTGGGTGCTCATGACGCTGAGCATCCGCAATCAACTCCCCGGCACCGTCACCGCCATCACCCCCGGCGAGGTGATGGCCACCGTGGGGATCCGTCTCGCCGGTGGCCAGGCCCTCACCGCGGCGATCACCCTGGAGGCCGTGCACGAACTCGGCCTCGCTCCGGGCTCGGCCGTGCGGGCCCTGGTGAAGTCGACCGAGGTCGCCCTCGCCACCGGCCCGGTCGAGGGAGTCTCGATCCGCAACCAGCTCCCGGGCACGGTCACCGACATCGCCACCGGCAGCGCGATGGCCTCGGTCAAGCTGGCCTTCGACGGCGGTGCGCTGACCGCCGCGGTCACCAGGGACGCCGTCGCCGACCTCGCCCTGACGGCCGGGTCCTCCGTCGTCGCACTGATCAAGGCGACCGAGGTGTCCCTCGCCACCGCGTGACACACGAAGGGCCCGCGTGACACCGCGTGACACACGAAGGGCTCCCATCCCGGCCGGGATGGGAGCCCTCACGCCTGCACCGGGGCCGGTCAGCCCTCGTACGCGTCCATCGGCGGGCACGAGCAGACCAGGTTCCGGTCACCGAAGGCCTGGTCGATACGGCGCACCGGCGGCCAGTACTTGTCGGCGGCCGAGACCCCGGCCGGGAAGACGGCCTCCTCGCGGCTGTAGGCGTGCGCCCACTCCCCGCCCAGCGCGGCCGCCGTGTGCGGCGCGTTGCCCAGCGGGTTGTCCTCGGCCGGCCACTCGCCCGAGCCGACCTTCTCGATCTCCGCGCGGATCGCGATCATCGCGTCGCAGAACCGGTCCAGCTCGGCCAGGTCCTCGGACTCGGTCGGCTCGATCATCAGCGTGCCGGCCACCGGGAACGACATCGTCGGCGCGTGGAAGCCGTAGTCGATCAGCCGCTTGGCGACGTCGTCGACGCTCACGCCGGTCGCCTTGGTCAGCGGACGCAGGTCGATGATGCACTCGTGCGCGACCAGGCCGCCGGGGCCGGTGTAGAGCACCGGGTAGTGCGGCTCCAGACGCTTGGCGACGTAGTTGGCGCTCAGCACGGCCACCTGCGTGGCCCGCTTGAGCCCCTCGCCGCCCATGAGCCGGACGTAGGCCCACGAGATCGGCAGGATGCCGGCGGAACCCCACGGCGCCGCCGAGATCGGTCCGACGCCCGTCTCCGGGCCGGCCGCGGGCTGCATCGGGTGGTTCGGCAGGTACGGCGCAAGGTGCGCCCGTACGCCCACGGGGCCGACGCCGGGACCACCGCCGCCGTGCGGGATGCAGAAGGTCTTGTGCAGGTTGAGGTGGGAGACGTCACCGCCGAAGTGGCCGGGCTTGGCGAGACCGACCAGGGCGTTGAGGTTGGCGCCGTCCACGTAGACCTGGCCGCCCGCCTCGTGCACCTGGGCGCAGATGTCGGCGACGTGCTCCTCGAACACACCGTGGGTGGACGGGTACGTGATCATGAGCACGGCGAGCTCGTCGCGATGCTGCTCGATCTTGGCCCGCAGGTCCTCGACGTCGATCTCGCCGTCCTCGGCGGTCTTCACGACGACGACCTTCATCCCGGCCATCACGGCGCTCGCGGCGTTGGTGCCGTGCGCGGAGGACGGGATCAGACAGATGGTGCGCTGCTCGTCGCCGTTGGCACGGTGGTAGCCGCGGACGGCCAGCAGACCGGCCAGCTCGCCCTGGGAGCCGGCGTTGGGCTGCAGGGAGACCTTGTCGTAGCCGGTGACCTCGGCGAGGCGCTCCTCCAGCTCACGGATGAGCGTGAGGAACCCCTCGGCCTGCTCGGCCGGTACGAAGGGGTGCAGCTGACCGAACTCGGGCCAGGTGACCGGCTCCATCTCGGTGGTCGCGTTCAGCTTCATGGTGCAGGAGCCGAGCGGGATCATGCCGCGGTCGAGCGCGTAGTCGCGGTCGGCCAGCTTGCGCAGGTAGCGCAGCATCGCGGTCTCGGAGCGGTGCTCGCGGAAGACCGGGTGGGTGAGGTAGGCGTCGGAGCGCAGCAGCGCGCCCGGCAGGGCCTCCGCCGTCGCCGCGTCCAGCGCCTCGATGTCGCCCTCGACGCCGAACGCCGACCACACGGCGGCCAGCTGGGCCCGGTTGGTGGTCTCGTCGCAGGCGATGAAGACGTGGTCGGCGTCGGCCCGGTGGAGGTTGACGCCGTTGTCCCGGGCGGCGGCGACGATCTCGTCGGCGCGGCCGGTGACCTTGACGGTCAGCGTGTCGAAGTAGGCGCCATGGACGATCTCGACACCGCCGGCCTTGAGGCCCTCGGCGAGGATCGTGGCGTAGCGGTGGGTGCGGCGCGCGATGGCCTTGAGGCCCTCCGGCCCGTGGTAGACGGCGTACATGCCCGCCATCACCGCCAGCAGCACCTGCGCGGTGCAGATGTTGCTGGTCGCCTTCTCGCGGCGGATGTGCTGCTCACGGGTCTGCAGGGCGAGCCGGTAGGCCTTGTGGCCGTCGGCGTCGACGGAGACGCCGACGAGGCGCCCGGGCAGGCTGCGCGCGAACTTCTCGCGCACGGCCATGTAGCCCGCGTGCGGTCCGCCGAAGCCCATCGGCACGCCGAAGCGCTGGGTCGTACCGACGGCGATGTCCGCGCCGAGCTCGCCCGGCGAGACCAGCAGGGTCAGGGCGAGCAGGTCGGCGGCGACGGTGACGAGCGCGCCGAGCTCGTGTGCCTGGTCGATGACCGGCTTGATGTCCCGTACGGCACCGGAGGCACCCGGGTACTGGACGAGCACGCCGTTGATCTCGCGCTCGGCGATCTCGGCCGGGATGCCGTCGCTGAGGTCGGCGACCACGACTTCGACACCGGCCGGCTCGGCACGCGTCTCGATCACGGCGATGGTCTGCGGCAGCGCGTCCGCGTCGACCAGGAACAGGCCCTTCTTGTTCTTGCCCATGCGCCGGGACAGCGCCATCGCCTCGGCGGCGGCCGTGCCCTCGTCGAGGAGCGAGGCGCCGGAGGTCGGCAGGCCGGTGAGGTCGGCGACCATGGTCTGGAAGTTCAGCAGGGCCTCGAGGCGCCCCTGGGAGATCTCCGGCTGGTAGGGCGTGTAGGCCGTGTACCAGGCGGGGTTCTCCATGACGTTGCGCAGGATGACGGGCGGGGTGAAGGTCCCGTAGTACCCGAGTCCGATCATCGAGCCGAGCACCTGGTTGCGGTCGGCGAGCGAGCGCAGCTCGGCGAGCACCTCGGCCTCGGTCCGGGCACCCGGCAGGTCGAGCGCGTCGGCGTTCTTGATCACATCCGGCACCGCGGCGGCGGTGAGCTCGTCGAGCGAGCCGTAACCGACGTGCGCGAGCATCTTGGCCCGCGCCTCCTGGTCGGGCCCGATGTGGCGCTGTTCGAAGGGGATGCCCTGTTCGAGCTCGGTGAGCGGAATGCGCTGGGCGGTCATTGCGGAGGCCTCCTGGTCTGACGCGACCTTCGAGGGGCACCCCGGCACGGGTACCCCGACGGCCTCCCCCTCTGTCATCTCAACCTGAGAGCTTCACCGGGTCGCCCGAAGGCACCGGCTTTCACCGTCGGTGAGAGCGGAAGCCGTCGACACCCGCCCTGCTTTCCAGAGTGACCTCGTCCGTGCGGTACGTGAGCCTGAGAGATTCCGGGGAGGATTTGCTCCTTCGGCGCCTCCGGTGATGTCCGGAGGACTCTCCCGCACGGGGTCAGCAGCCGCTTGCAAGACTACCAGCGAGGTCAACGCCCGGGCCTTCGAGTGGCCGCCTCCTTGATTGTGCTCTTTTGTAGTGCTTACGGATGAGTTGCGACCATGTGGAGGGCCCGTGCAGACCGACATCGATCCGCGCAACCTGATCGGCCGCAAGGCGTTCGACCGCAATGGCACCAAGATCGGCACGATCGACGAGGTGTACCTCGACGACGCGACCGGCGTGCCGGAGTGGGCGGCCATACGCACCGGCCTGTTCTCGCGGGACGCCTTCGTGCCGCTGGAGCCCAGTGAACTGGTCGAGGGCACCCTCCACGTCCCGTTCGACCGAGCCCTCATCAAGGACGCGCCCGACTTCGGCGTCGGCCGCCATCTCTCCCCGGAGCAGGAGCTCCAGCTCTACCACCACTACGGCCTGGACGTGGCCCCACCGCCCCGCCTCCCCGACCACGACTTCGGCAACCTGGCAGGCACGGACGAGAACTGAGGCCGAACGAGTGGGGTGACCGAGGAGGCGACACGGCGGGCCTGAGCAGCCTCCGGGCCTGTCCGCGCCCGTCCCACGCTCCGGCAACCCGTCCGGGTCCCGGCGGCCGCCTCACAGCGGCGTGGTCGCGGCCCGAGGCTCGCCCGTGCTCCGCTCCGGCTCTCCCTCCCCCACTCCCTGGACCAACGGCAACGGATCCGCCGGCTCCAGGTCCGCGTCGTCGACCCGGAACGTCCGCACCCGCCCGGGCTCCGAGTCCGGCGTTTCGAAGCGCACGGTGACCCGCCCAAGACCGCTGCCCTGCACCCAGCCGTGTCCGTACTCGGTGTGCCGCACGTCATGACCGGGCGACCAGTGCCGCTCGACGGGCGCCGGGCTTTCCGGCGCGGGCTCGCCCACGCTCTCCTCCGGCGCCGCGTCGGCCCGCTCGCCCGCCGCCTGCGCGAAGAGGTCCTCCTGTGTGTAGTCGGCGAGCCCGGAGACGCCCACGCCGAGCAGCCGTACACCGCCCGTCGTGTCCACCGAGTCGAGGAGCCGCGCGGCGGCCTCCCGCACCACCGCCGGATCGTTCGTGGGCCCGCGGAGCGTCTCGGACCGGGTGAGCGTGGAGAAGTCGTACCGCCGCACCTTCAGCACGATGGTCCGCCCCGACAGCCCGGCCCCGCGCAGCCGCCGCACGCACCGCTCGGCGAGCCGCTGCACCTCAAGACCCACTCTGAGCCGGTCGTGGATGTCCACGTCGTACGTGTCCTCGACCGAGACCGACTTGGTCTCCCGCTCGGCCACCACGGGCCGCTCGTCGTGCGCCAGCGCCATGGCGTACAGCCCGTGCCCATGAGCCTTGCCCAGCAGCCGTACGAGCTCGTCCTCACCCGCCTCGGCGATCTCGTCGACCGTGGTGATCCCGGCTCTGCGGAGGTGGTCCCCCGTCGCCGGGCCGACCCCCGGCAGCGTCCGCACCGACATGGGGCCCAGCAGCGCCCGCTCGGTCCCCGGTTCGATCAGCACCAGCCCGTCCGGCTTGGCCTGCTCGGAGGCGATCTTGGCGAGCATCTTCGATGCCGCGAGCCCCACCGACCCGGTGAGCCCCGTGACGGCCCGTATGTCCGTGCGCAGCTTGGCCCCGGCCAGCCGCGCGGACTCCTCGTCCCAGGCCGCTCCCCCGGCCTCCAGATCGATGAACGCCTCGTCCAGACTCAGCGGCTCCACCAGGGGGGACAGCTCCCGCAGCAGCCCCATCACCTGCTCGCTGACCGTCCGGTACAGGCCGAAGCGCGGCACGAGATACGCCGCGTTCGGAGCCAGCCGGCGCGCCTGGGCCATGGGCATCGCCGAGTGGACCCCGAAGACCCGCGCCTCGTACGACGCCGTGGCGACCACTCCGCGAGGTCCGAGCCCGCCCACGACGACGGCCTTCCCGCGCAGGCTCGGCTTGGACGCCTGCTCCACCGAGGCGAAGAAGGCATCCATGTCGAGATGCAGGATCGTGGGCGCGTTTCTCACAACTCCGATGCTGCACCACGCCACTGACATTGCCCCGGAGCGGGACGGGGGCGCGGTCGACCGCGCCCCGGGGGGACTCGCCTCAGACGGCCCGGTTGCGCCGCCGCGCCAGTTCGTCGGCGGGGTTGTGCCCGACGAGGGTCTCGCCCGTGTCGATACGCTCACCGTGCAGCTGTGAGAGCGCGCTTTCCACGTCCCGCCACACCACGCCCACCGCGATGCCGAAGATGCCCTGACCGCCCTGGAGCAGGGCGTGTACCTCGTCCGGCGAGGTGCACTCGTAGACCGTGGCGCCGTCGCTCATCAGCGTCATGCGCTCCAGGTCGCGGAAACCGCGTTCTCTGAGGTGCACGACGGCGGTACGGATGTTCTGCAGCGAGACCCCGGTGTCCAGGAAGCGCTTGACGATCTTCAGGACGACGACGTCCCGGAAGCTGTACAGACGCTGCGTGCCCGACCCGTACGCGGGCCGCACGCTCGGCTCGACCAGACCCGTGCGGGCCCAGTAGTCGAGCTGCCGGTAGGTGATGCCGGCGGCCGCGCAGGCCGTCGGACCGCGGTAGCCGATCTCCTCGGACGCCATGGGCCCCGCCCCTCCGCTGTTCGGCACGGCCGAGGGCCGCTGGGGAACGGGGCCGACCGCGCCGTTGGGATGGGCGTACCCCCTGCTCGAACGCAGCTGAGAGCTTGAGGGAGGGTACGGACCGCTCTCCCCGAAACCGCGTCCGGGGGCACCCCCAGCCGTACCGTCGCCGCTGCTTCTCACGCCGACCTCCGTCCTTGACCTGCCTTCTCGACGGTAGGCAGTCACCAGGGGTGCGTCAACGATCGCCACACTCGGCACGCCGAGTGATAATCACCCTAGGAGTGGTTTCCCGTGCCCCACCGCGGGGAAAGGCTAGCCGAATGCTCTCGCGGGGGTCCGTAGGACGCTCTCAATGGCCGGTGGCATTTGCCGACATCCCGCCCGTAACAGGGCGCCGACCGAGCCGTCACGGACCGCGTCCGCCGGATCGGCCGCCCCCTCACTGGCTGCTGGTGCCGAAGTCCTCGGGTGAGATCTGGTCGAGGAACTCGCGGAACTTCTCGACCTCGTCCTCCTGCTCGTCCGGAATCGCGATGCCCGCGTCGTCGAGCACCGTGTCACTGCCGTAGATCGGCGTTCCGGTGCGCAGGGCCAGCGCTATGGCATCGGAGGGGCGGGCACTCACCTCGACCCCGCTGGCGAAGACCAGCTCCGCGTAGAAGACGCCTTCACGCAGGTCGGTGATGCGCACTTCCGTGAGCTCCTGGCCGACGGCCTCCAGCACGTCCTTGAACAGGTCGTGGGTCAGCGGTCGCGCGGGGGCCATGCCCTGCTGGGCGAAGGCGATCGCCGTCGCCTCCCCCGGCCCGATCCAGATGGGGAGGTACCTGTCGCCTCCCACTTCGCGCAGGAGCACGATCGGTTGGTTGGAGGGCATTTCGACCCGGACACCTACGACATCGAGCTCGTTCACACAGCAACCCTAGGCCGTGCCCGGGACGTTTGGGTAGTCGGGCCGGGAACGGGTGGCCGATACGGCCTGTCGAGCACCGCCGCCGCTCACGGCAGACGCACCCCGAGAGCGGTCTTCACCAGGGCGGCGTGCAGCCGCACGGTGAGCGCCGCCAGCTCCTTCGTACGCGCTTCTGCGTGGGCCCTGGTCTGCGGGTTGCGATGCCGCTTCAACGGGGCCACCACCTGGTCCACCAGGCCTGCCTCGCGGTCCGCCGCGGCCTTCATCACCCGCAGGTGGCGCGGCTCGATCCCGTGCCGGCCCAGCTCGGCGACGAGTGAGGCCACGGTGACCGTCTCCGCGTCGTACACGCCGTCCTCGAGCGGGGCGATGAGCCCGTACGACTCCCACTCCTGCAGCGCGCTCTCGTCGATCTCCGCGGCCGCCAGCAGTTCGGCCCGGCCGATCCGGGCCGCCGTGGGCGTGTCGCACGGCTCCAAGACGGTCTCGCCGTCCCGCTGACGTCCCACGACGGGCAGCGGCACGGCCTCGCCGCGCTCCACGGCGTCCAGGTGCTCCCGGATCACCTTGAGCGGCAGATAGTGGTCCCGCTGCATCCTCAGGACGTGGCCCAGACGCTCGACGTCACCGGCGCTGAACTTGCGGTACCCCGACGGCGTCCGCTGCGGCTCGATGAGCCCCTCCGACTCCAGGAAACGGATCTTGGAGATGGTGACTTCGGGGAACTCGCCGCGCAGCACGTTCAGCACCGTGCCGATGCTCATCAGCCCACTGTCCGCGGCGGCGGCACCGTGACCGGCACCGCCGCTCGGTGTTTGAAGCATGGATCTTCCCTGACGGGTCAGATGCCCTGCCGGCTCGAGTAGAAGACCAGCCGGTACTTGCCGATCTGCACCTCGTCACCGTTCGACAGGGCGACCTGGTCGATCCGCTCGCGGTTGACGTACGTGCCGTTCAGACTGCCCACGTCGGCCACCGTGAAGGAACCGTCCGGAGAGCGCCGGAACTCGACGTGGCGGCGCGAGACCGTCACGTCGTCCAGGAAGATGTCGCTCTGCGGGTGACGCCCGGCCGTGGTCAGCTCGCCGTCCAGCAGGAAGCGGCTGCCGGAGTTCGGCCCACGACGCACCACCAGCAGCGCCGAGCCCATCGGCAGCGCGTCCACGGCCGCCTGCGCCTCGGGAGAGAGCGCCGGCATCTGCGTCTGACCGGTGACCTCGGCGTCGTAGGCCTCAAGACCGGAGATGGAGATCGTGGACGTCGTCTCGGACGCACGCTCCGGCGCCACGCCGGCACGCAGCGGGGCACCACAGTTGGAACAGAACCGGGCGTTCTCCGCGTTCCGGTTACCGCACCTCGTACACACCAGGACCGACATGGACGGATCCTCCTGCCGCGGCTGCCCCGCGGGGGCATTGGACGCATACGGGTCGGGGGCAAACCCTCCACCCGTACTTGAGGTTGACGGTTGCCCGAAACCTATGCCGCCGGACTGGGCAGGGTCAACAGACGGCGCGCCCTGGCCGCCGGAAATGTCACCGCCCGGACCAGGGACCTGGTCACGGAACAGCGGGCGCTGGCCCTCTGCGTCAGGCTGTGCGCGATGGCGAGCGGTCGCGTTGTCGCTGCCCTCTCGCGCGCTCTTGCCGAACAACTTCGCAAACAACTTCACGGGCGATTCCCCTTGACCGAAACAGACCCGCCCGTGGGGCAGGACGAACCCTGATTGCATACACCGGTCGACCCGGACACCTTCACAACGTCCGTATCCACCAGACAGTTTCCACCACGCGCCACCTCTTCGGTGCGCCGACCCCCCGCAACCTCATGCCCCTGCCGGACGGCCCCCATGCACCACCGGTTCACTGGGAGGACGACCGAGCGTAGTCAGGCCGCTTCGCCGCCCGCAAGGCGTCAACCACGATCTTGGTCGACCGCTCGACGGTCACGACGGCCTGCTCCTTCTCAAGGGTCTGCACCACGCCTCCGGGGATGTTGAGCGCCGGTTCGAGGTCCTGCGGCTTGCCGATGACCTTGAAACGATAGGGGGCGTTGATCTTGTTCCCGTCGACGCTCACACTCTTGCCGGAGGCCGTCAGATACGTGTTGGCGACGACCCGAACGCCGTTCACCTCGATCGCCTCCGCACCGGCCGCGCGCAGCTCCTGGATCGCGTCGAGCAGCATGTCCGCCTGGACCGTCCCCTTCGTGTCGTCGATCGTGATCGTGATGCCGGGACCCTGCGCGGCCACCGTGCCCGCCAGAATGCCGAGTTGCTTCTCCTTCTCAGCGGTCTGCTTGCGGGCCTCGGCCGCCTGGTCGGAGCTGCTCTGCAGTTCCGACCGCTGCTTCTCGAGTCCCTGCTTCTCGTCCTCAAGACGCTGAGTACGGTCATCCAGTTCATCGAGGATGCGAACGAGATCTTCCTGACGGGCACCGCGCAGCGCGCTGTCACTGTCGCTGTTCGACGCCACCTGCACGGCCAGACCGAAGCCGAGGCCGAACAGCAGCAGGGCGACGATGAGTTGGGCCCTGCTGAACCGCGGCGGCCACAAGCCCTTCACCAACCGCTGGCGGCCCGTGAGCGGGGCCTCGGGCTGCTCCTCCGCCGCCTGCTCGGCGTCGGGGGCCGGCGCGGGCACTTCCGCGGGCAGTTCCTTGCGCAGCCTGTTCTCCGGCTGCTCGTCCTCGTTGCTCATCGTTCTCACGCCCGGAACACGTGGCGCCGGATCGCCGCCGCGTTGGAGAAGATCCGGATGCCGAGCACCACCACGACACCCGTGGACAGCTGCGCCCCCACGCCCAACTTGTCGCCCAGGAACACGATCAGTGCGGCCACGACCACGTTCGACAGGAACGACACCACGAAGACCTTGTCGTCGAAGATCCCGTCGAGCATGGCCCGCAGGCCACCGAAGACGGCGTCGAGCGCCGCGACGACGGCGATCGGCAGATAAGGCTCGACGACCGCCGGAACCTCAGGACGGACCAACAGGCCGGCCACGACTCCCACGATGAGGCCCAGTACGGCGATCACGATGTGCCCTTCTCAGTGCTCGGCTGTGCTGTACGTACGATCACACTCGGTGCTGCGGGCAGCCGGACGTCACTCTCCGTGGAGATGCCGGTCCGGATGCCGTAGTTCTCCTCAAGGGCATGCAGATACAGCCCGTCGGCGCTGTTCTGGAACGTGGTGCTCAACCTGTCCCCGTCCCCCACCGCGAGCACCGTGTAGGGCGGCACCAGCGGCTTGTTGTCGACCAGTATCGCGTCACCCGCGGCCCTGATCGCGGACAGGGCGGTCAGCCGCTGCCCGTTGATGGAGATCGCCTCGGCCCCGGAGGCCCACAGCCCGTTCACGACGCGCTGCATGTCGCGGTCGCGCACCCGGCCGGTGTCGGAGAAATCGGTGGTCTCGCGTGGATTGCCGGCGTTGCCGCCCGTGGTGGCTTCCTTCGCGTCGTTCACGACGAGCTTCACACCGGGGCCGTGCACCGCCGTGGCGCCGGACAGGATTCCCACCAGGTCCGCCTGGCCGCTGCCACCGCTGTGCTTCAGCGCCTCCCGCTGGCGCGCGCTCACGTCGTCGCGCAGCTTGTCGACGGTGCCCTCCAGCTTGTCCGCCGACGAGGTCTCCCGGTCGATGCGGTCGATCAGCTCCTGCCGCTCCTTGGCGACGACCGGGGCCGCCACCCGCGCCTGGGCCGCGCCGACGGTCACGACCAGCGCCGCGAGCACCAGACCGCCGGCGAGACCGAGCTTCGCCCTCAGGGTCTTCGGCATGCCGCCCTCGCCCTGGGACTGCTTCCGGGCGGCGGCCTCGGCGTACCCGTCGTCGAGGCTGTGATCCATGACGTTGGTGATCAACGACATGGAGGCGTCCGGGCGCGACGGCCGCGAGGCCGTGCTCCGAACGGGGGGTTGCTGCGGCATGCCGCACATCGTCGCACGTCGCGACCAGTACCTCCGAATGGCCCCACCGGCGTGCCGGACAGGCCCCCTTGGGGGACACTTGTCCGGCACGCGCGCGTGCAGCGGGTTTTACCGTCCGGCGCTGTCTACGATCGCCGACCATTCATCGAGCAGGGCCTGTGCGGAGGCGTCGTCCGGCCCTTCCGCCCACAGATGCGTGACCGCCTCGGCGGGGTCGGGCAGCACCATCACCCAGCGCCCGTCGGTCTCCACGACGCGCACTCCGTCCGTCGTGTCGACAGAGCGGTCTCCGGCCGCCTCCACGACCCGCCGCATGACCAGTCCCTTCACGGCCCATGGCGTGGCCAGGTCCCGCTTGAGGACGTGCGCCCGCGGGATCCGCGCGTCGATCTGGCTGAGGGTGAGCTGTGTGCGCGCCACCAGCCCGATCAGCCGTACGAAGGCCGCCGTACCGTCATAGACACCGCTGAACTCCGGGACGATGAAGCCGCCCTTGCCGTCACCGCCGAAGATCGTCCCCTCCTCACGCCCCACGCGCGTGAGGTCGTCCGGAGAAGTGGTGGTCCACTCGACCTGGGTGCCGTGGTAGGCGGCCACCTGCTCGGCGATCCTGGTCGTGGTCACCGGCAGCGCCACACGTCCGCTGCGCCGCTCCGCGGCCACCAGGTCCAGCATCACGAGCAGAGCCCGGTCGTCCTCGATGATCCGCCCCTTCTCGTCCACCAGGGACAGCCGCTCGCCCACAGGGTCGAAGCGCACCCCGAACGCGGCCCTGGACGACGCCACGATCTCGCCGAGGCGCACCAGCCCCGACCGCCGGACATCGGCCGTCTCCGTCGGCCTGGACTCGTCGAGGCCGGGATTGATGGTCAGCGAGTCCACACCGAGCTTTCCGAGCAGGCTGGGGAGTACGAGCCCGGCGCTGCCGTTCGAGGCATCCACGACCACCTTGAGCCCCGACTCGGCGATCCCGGTGGTGTCGATGTTCCGCAGCAGCGACCCGGTGTACGAGTCGAAGACACTCGCCGGGAAGTACAGGTCACCGATCTCACCGGGGAACGCTCGGCGGTACTCCTGCCGCGCGAACACCCGGTCCAGCTTCCGCTGGCTCGCCTGTGAGAGGTCGGCACCCTGCCCGTCGAAGAACATGATGTCGACGGAGTCCGGCACACCCGGTGAGGTCCGGATCATGATCCCGCCGGCACTGCCGCGAGCGGTCTGCTGCCGGGCCACGGGCAGCGGTACGTTCTCCAGGTCCCGTACGTCGATCGCACTGGCCTGCAGTGCGGAGATCACCGCACGCTTCAGCGCACGGGCACCCCGGGAGTGGTCGCGGGCCGTGGTGACCGTGGAGCCCTTCTTGAGCATGGTCGCGTAGGCGCCTGCCAGCCGCACGGCGAGTTCCGGCGTGATCTCGACGTTCAGGATGCCGGTCACCCCACGCGCGCCGAACAGATGCGCCTGGCCCCTGGACTCCCAGATGACCGACGTGTTGACGAAGGCACCGGCCTCGATGGTCTTGAACGGATAGACCCGAACGTTGCCCTGAACGATCGATTCTTCGCCGATCAGGCACTCATCGCCGATGACCGCGCCGTCCTCGATCCGGGCCGCCCGCATGATGTCGGTGTTCTTTCCGATGACACAGCCCCGCAGATTGCAGTGCTGCCCGACGTACACGTTGTCGTGCACGACGGCCCTGTGCAGGAATGCGCCCGTCTTCACGACCACGTTCGACCCGACGACGGTGTGCTCACGGATTTCCGCGCCGGCCTCGACCTTGGCGTAGTCACCGATGTAGAGCGGCCCCCGGAGAACGGCGTCCGGATGCACCTCGGCGCCCTCTGCCACCCACACACCCGGGGAGATCTCGAACCCGTCGATGTCGACGTCGACCTTGCCCTCCAGTACGTCGGCCTGGGCCTTCACATACGACTCGTGCGTACCGACGTCCTCCCAGTAGCCCTCGGCGACATAGCCGTACACCGGCTTGCCTTCCTTCATGAGCTGCGGGAAGACATCGCCCGACCAGTCCACGGGAACATCGGCCTCGACATAGCCGAACACCTCGGGCTCCATGACATAGATGCCCGTGTTCACCGTGTCGGAGAAGACCTGGCCCCAGGTCGGCTTCTCGAGGAAACGCTCGACCTTGCCCTCTTCGTCGACGATGGTGATGCCGAACTCCAGCGGATTGGGCACACGCGTCAGACAGACCGTGACCAGCGCGCCCTTTTCCTTGTGGAAGTTGATCAGCTCGGTGAGGTCGAAGTCGGTCAGGGCATCGCCGGAGATGACAAGGAAAGCGTCGTCCTTCAACGCCTCTTCGGCGTTCTTGACGCTTCCGGCGGTACCGAGTGGCTTCTCCTCATTGGCATATGTGAGCTCCATTCCGAGCTCCTCGCCGTCACCGAAGTAGTTCTTGACGAGCGAGGCCAGGAACTGCACGGTTACGACGGTCTCAGTGAGCCCATGCCTTTTGAGCAGCCGCAGCACATGCTCCATGATCGGGCGGTTCACTACCGGAAGGAGCGGCTTGGGCATGCTCGAGGTCATAGGGCGAAGGCGTGTGCCTTCACCACCGGCCATCACGACGGCCTTCATGTCGGAAGCGTCCTCCTCTAGAGACGACGGTCCAGCCGACTTCACCCGTCAAGATTGTCCCGCACTTTTCCGCCGCGGGCCATCGAGCCCTACGTCCGGACAATCGCCGAGCTCAATCGGCCATGGCGTCCGCACGTACCAGGCGGCGGACTTGGACCACGTAGAGCACTCCTGCCCACCAGTACAGCGTTGTACCCCATCCGGCGAACGCCCATCCGAAAATAGCAGCGAGTGACGAGATCCATCCACTTCCGTCACTCAGCAGGAGCAACGGGAAGGCGTACATCAGATTGAAGGTGGCTGCCTTCCCCAAGAAGTTCACCTGCGGCGGCGGATAGCCATGGCGCCTGAGGATGCCCACCATCACCAGCAGAACCAGCTCTCGCGCCAGCAGCACGGCGGTCAGCCAGAGCGGCAGGATCTCGCGCCAGGTGAGGCCCACCAGCGTCGAGAGAATGTAGAGCCGGTCGGCAGCGGGATCGAGCAGCCGGCCGAGGCTGCTGATCTGATTCCAGCGCCGCGCGAGCTTCCCGTCCAGGTAGTCGCTGATCCCGCTCAGCGCGAGCACCAGCAGCGCCCAACCATCACTCTTGGGACCCCCGAACTCCGGCCGGAGGATCAGCCACAGAAAGACGGGCACGCCGAGGAGACGCGCCATGCTGAGGATGTTCGGGATGGTGAGGACCCGGTCCGTCTGGACACGGGTCTCCTGGACCTCCACCCGGGGGCCTCCTGGGAAACGAACCAACGATGCCCCCTGACCTTACCTCAACGCAAAAAAGCTCCGGCTCCTGGGCTTCATGCCCAAGAGCCGGAGCTCTAAAGGGAGTTCGGCGGTGTCCTACTCTCCCACAGGGTCCCCCCTGCAGTACCATCGGCGCTGTGAGGCTTAGCTTCCGGGTTCGGAATGTAACCGGGCGTTT